>DASRGZ010000088.1:0-21746 GCA_035650735.1 Chthonomonadaceae bacterium | reverse complement strand
ACTACCGTGCAGCGTTGGGCCGATCAACTTAACAGCTTAATTCATCGTCTGGCTCCGCGCTTTGCTCGCTTGGAAGCCCGCCAACGCCTAGCCGCCTATCTGCGTGGTCTGCTCAGCCCGGTCGAGCGTAAGAACGGCTGGCAACTAGCCGAACAGGCAGGCTATGCCACGCCTTACGGCTTGCAGCACTGCCTGGATCGGGCCGTCTGGAACGCGGACCTGGTGCGCGATGACCTGCGTTCTTATGTTCTGGAGCATCTGGGCGATCCCGATGCGGTGCTGGTCGTGGATGAGACCGGTTTTCTCAAGAAAGGCGTCAAATCCTGCGGCGTGGCCCGCCAGGATAGCGGCACCGCCGGACGCATTGAGAATTGCCAGATCGGCGTCTTTCCGGGTTATGCGGCCCCGAAGGGACATGCCTTCCTGGATCGGCATCTCTACCTGCCCCAAGACTGGACCAACGCTCCGGACCGGTGTCGGGCCGCTGAAGTGCCCGAGGACCTGCCTTTTGCCACCAAGCCCAAGATCGCCAGAGCCATGCTGGCGCGCGCTCTGGGGGCCAACGTGCCCTGCGGTTGGGTCACCGGCGATGCCGTCTACGGCAATGATCGCTCCCTGCGCTCCTGGTTGGAAGAGCAAGGCAAATCCTATGTCATGGCTGTCTGCGGGCAGGAGAGTGTCTGGATCGGGTTTCAACAATACCGGGTCAAGACGCTCCTTTCCCAAGTGCCCGAGCAGGCCTGGCATCGGCTCTCGGCGGGCGAGGGAGCCAAAGGGCCGCGTCTGTACGACTGGGCGTATGTGCGGGTCAACAGCCTCTCCCCCGAAGGATGGGAGCGCGGTATGCTGGTTCGTCGCAGCCTCGCCGATCCTGGGGAGAAGACCGCTTATATCACCTATGCCCCGTCTGAGACGCCGCTCTCCACCCTGGTTCGGGTGGCCCGAACCCGCTGGAGCATCGAATGCTGTCTACAAGAAGCCAAGGGCGAAGTGGGCTTGGAGAGTATGAAGTGCGTTCCTGGCACGGTTGGTATCGGCACATCACGTTGGCGAGGCTGGCCCATGCCTATCTGGCCGTCACCCGGATGCAGGGAGAAGACAGCCCGCTCAAAGGGGGGCGCTCCCAACCCGGCAATTCGCTCAGGCACTTCAAAAGCCAGCGGGGAGTGGTGTGCCCTTGAGTGTGCCGGAAGTGCGTCGTCTGCTCTGCCGATTGATCTGGCAGCCGTTTGTCTCCTTTCGTCACTGGCTTCTCTGGTCCCAGTGGAGGCGAACGCATCAGGAGGTCGCCAGATACTACCACTACAAACGAAGACTGACGACCGTCACTTAAATACTACTGTAGAACTAGGCTGTTCCGGCTGATAGCGCTGGTCATCCAAAAAATGATCTGTTGACAACTTCCTCCTCGTTCGCCATAATGTGGTCATTGGTAGGATATGCCATACGATGGATGGCCTTTTCATTTTCCTCCCTTGGCCGGGAGAGCCTTCTCGACGCCTATGCGTGGTATGGTGCTGAGGAAGAGAATGACTAAATAACCCAAGTTGCTACCTAGGAACACGTTTGAGAGAGAATCGCTCTGGAAACCGGCTTTTGCATCACCGTTTGCCTTCTCGAAGAGGCAAGGTAGCAACTTGAGTTAAATAAGCGCTCTCCCCTCTCCTTGAGAAGGAGAGGGGACGGGGGTGAGGTCATTAGCCGCTCTCCAGACGGGTCATTCATGGCCCGGAGGTCGGCCGGAGACCCTGCGGCAGATAGGCGGCGTGTGCGTCGAGCAGATCGTCGGCGAGGCGCGTTGCCATCTCAAGCGACTTCACCCCGCCGTCGAGAACGAGCGCCTGAAGGAACTTCTCGCGGCTGCCCTCCAGAGCGGCCTCAACGACGGTTTCGACCCATTGGTAGCGCGTCGCCAGCGTCCCGACGATCCCGGAAGGCAGGGGCGGCTGGGCAATCGCGCGCAGCCCGGCCCCATCGGCAATCGCCGGACTCTCGACAATAACCTCCGGCGGCAGGTTCGGCACCTGGCCGGTATTGGGCAGGTTGGCCGAATAGAGGCTCTGCCGCTCCTGACGGATCGAGTCGATGATGTCCGTGACCTGCTCATGCTCGCCGCCGATACGGTCGAAGTAGTCCGCGGGAAGCGGGTCGGGAGAGAGCGCCAGTTCGCGCATCTGCTCAAAGATTTTGTCGCCCCCGGCGATAGTATTCTCGAAGTTGTAGGCGTCCACGCCCAACGTCTTGCCGTAGTAGTGGCCCTCGCGGAAAAACTCCGGGAAGAACTCGGTCACGTGCCGGTCGAGGACGGCGGGAAACGCGCCGAACGCCAATAGCAGGTACCAGCTAAAGGGATTGTCGTCGGCGGAGGTCGCCTCGCCGCGCTCCTCCGTGCCCGCCTCTCCAAAGCGCGTCCCCAACTCCAACTCCGGGAAGCGGCGCGAGAGCCGCTGGATCGCGATCTGGCGCAGGCGCGGCCTCATGTCGGCGCCATGGGCGCGAACCTCAGTGAACCAGGTCAGGTGATTGATGCCGATGGCTGTATAATGCAGATCTGCCTGGGACACGCCCAGAACATCGGCCAGGTAATGGCCCACGCCGAAGACGCCGTGGCACAGCCCGACAACAGGAGCGCCGGTCGCCTTGCGTATCGCACGGCAAACGGGCACCATAGGATTGCCGTAGTTGAAAAAGAGGGCATTGGGGGCCAGATCCAGAACGTCTTTGGCGATATCCACCATGGCTGGGATCATGCGCAAGGCGCGCGAGGTGCCGCCCGGCCCAACCGTATCCCCGACTGGATAGTAAAGGCCGTACTTGCGCGGGATGAAAACGTCCTGCTCCCAGGCCCGCCGTCCGCCCACGCCCACCGTACAGATGACCGCCGTGGCGCCTTTGAGCATGTCACGCCGATCCACCGACGCCGCGAGCTTGATCTGCACCCCACGCGCGGAGATCATCTTGCGAGCCAATCTCTCCGCAATCTCCAGCGCCGAAGGGTCTACATCCACCAAGGCCAGTTCCGTCTCACCGCCGCGCTGGATCAGGTCGGCGACAAGTCCCCGGGTAAACATGGCGCTGCCCGCGCCGATAAGCACGATCTTTTCGCTCATCACGCCCCTCCTTCTCCTCCGTTGCTACAAAGGCCGATTATAGAGGACGCACGGCCCGCTGTCAAGGAGTTTATGCCTCCATTCCAAATACCGCGGCCTTTCTTTACCTAACCCCCGGCCCCCTTCCCTACAAGGGAAGGGAGGGACCCGACTGGAGATGGTTATGGCCCTCACCCCCGGCCCCTCTCCTTCTCAAGGAGAGGGGAAACGGGGAAGCCGGGTCCCCCCCTTCCCTGCCGCGTTAGCGGCGAAGCAGGGAAGGGGGCCGGGGGGTTAGGTCAAAAAGCCGTATTAATTTCTTAGCCGGGCTAAACTTTGTGGATTATTGATTGATTCGACCGCCGCTTTATGGTACACTATATCCGACTGGTTTAGTCGGAGACCGTTTTGGTCGGAGAGGAAGCGGCGTGCAATGTTGAGCTTGAGCAAGAAAACGGACTATGCCCTGCTGGCTCTGTCCTACCTGACACGGACAGAGCCGGGCCGCGCCGTCAACACCAAAGAGATCGCCGAGCGGTACGCCATCCCAATGGAACTGCTGGCTAAGATTTTACAGAAGCTCGCCAGGGCCGATCTGCTCCTCTCCACGCCGGGTCCGACCGGAGGCTACCGTCTGGCCCGCTCCGCCGATCAAATCAGCGTCGGCGAGGTCATTAAAGTCATTGACGGGCCGCCCGCCATTATCCATTGTCTGAAGATCGCTCACAACGGCTGCGAGCAGCTAGACCGCTGCACCATCCGCAGGCCGCTGGCGCGGATTAACGCCAAAATCCTCCAGATGCTCGACCTGATCTCCCTGGCGGAGATCAACCGGGATGAGGAGGGAGAGAGTGCGGCGATAACCTTTATGGCAGGCCGGGAGCCGCAGGCCCGGCACCGGGAAACAGCCCGCATGTAGTGAGGGAGAGATTATGACGACGGCTACCAACACCATTGAAGAGTTTGCAAGTCGCGAATATAAATACGGGTTTGTCACTGACATCGAGGCCGAAACGGTACCGCGCGGGCTCAACGAAGAGATCATCCGCCTGATCTCGGCCAAAAAGAACGAGCCGGATTGGCTGCTGGAGTGGCGCCTGAGGGCGTACCGGCACTGGCTGACGATGGAAGAGCCTACGTGGCCCAACGTCCACTATCCCCGGATCAACTACCAGGACATCATCTACTACGCCGCGCCCAAGCCCAAAAAGCAGCTTGGCAGCCTGGAGGAGGTAGACCCGGAGCTGCTGCGGACGTTCGAGAAGTTGGGCATCTCCCTGGATGAGCAGAAGCGGCTTACCGGAGTGGCGGTGGACGCGGTGTTCGACAGCGTTTCGGTGGCGACGACCTTCAAGGATAAGCTGGCCGAGCTGGGGATCATCTTCTGCTCCTTCTCGGAGGCGGTGCAGAACCATCCCGATCTGGTGCGCGAGTACCTAGGTTCGGTCGTGCCTTACTCGGATAACTTCTTTGCCACGCTGAACTCGGCGGTCTTTAGTGACGGATCGTTCTGCTACATTCCGCCGGGGGTGCGCTGCCCGATGGAGCTATCCACCTATTTCCGCATCAACGCGGAGAATACCGGCCAGTTCGAGCGCACGCTGATCATCGCCGACGAGGGCGCTTACGTCAGCTACCTGGAGGGCTGCACGGCTCCAATGCGCGACGAGAACCAGCTGCACGCGGCGGTGGTGGAGCTGGTCGCCCTGGACAACGCCACGATCAAGTACTCAACGGTTCAGAACTGGTATCCGGGCGACAAAGAAGGCAAGGGTGGCATCTACAACTTCGTCACCAAGCGCGGCAAATGCCAGGGCGTCAACTCCAAAATCAGTTGGACGCAGGTGGAGACCGGCTCGGCGATCACCTGGAAGTATCCAAGCTGCCTGCTGATCGGCGAGAACTCGGTGGGCGAGTTCTACTCGGTGGCCCTGACCAATAACTACCAGCAGGCCGACACGGGCACGAAGATGGTTCACATCGGCAAGAACACGCGCAGCACCATCGTCTCGAAGGGCATCTCCGCCGGGCGCGGCCAGAACACCTATCGCGGCCTGGTCAAGATCAACAAGGGCGCGGAGGGCGCGCGCAACTATTCCCAGTGCGACTCGCTGCTCATCGGCGACAAGTGCGGCGCGCATACCTTTCCCTATATCGAGGTGAAGAACAGCACCGCCCAGGTCGAGCACGAGGCTTCGACCTCCAAGATCGGCGAAGACCAGATCTTCTACTGCAACCAGCGCGGCATCTCCACGGAGGACGCGGTCAACATGATCGTCAACGGCTTCTGCAAGGAGGTCTTCCGCGAGCTGCCGATGGAGTTCGCCGTTGAGGCCCAGAAGCTGCTGGGCGTCAGCCTGGAAGGCAGCGTAGGGTAAAAAAGCGATGGAATAGAATTCCTTCGCTGGGTAGCCTTCGGCTCAGTGTCCCCCTACGGGGACACCACAGAGCCTATCGGCAGGATGTGTCGGCGTAGGCCGACACTGGGCGGTACGCCACAGAGCGAAGGAATTCTATTCCATCGCGGTAGAGAATGGCTGGGCGTATAAGGGCTATAGACATAGAGCCAACATTAGAATTGAGGACGCATTCAACCATGAGTATGCTGGAGATCAAGAATTTACATGCCAGGGCAGTCGCTGGCGATAAAGAGATTTTAAAAGGGATCGATCTGACAGTCAATCCGGGCGAAGTGCACGCGATCATGGGGCCGAACGGTTCGGGTAAGAGCACCCTGGCGGGCGTTCTGGCCGGGCGGGAAGCCTACGAGGTGACCGAGGGCGAGGTTCTCTACGAAGGGCACAATCTGCTGGAACTCGACCCGGAGGAGCGCGCCCGTGAGGGCATCTTCATGGCGTTTCAGTACCCGGTCGAAATTCCCGGCGTCAACAATATCTACTTCCTGAAGGCGGCGGTCAACGCCATCCGCAAGCATCACGGCGAGGAAGAATTGGACGCGATAGACTTCATGGCCCTGGTCAAAGAGAAGCTGAAGATCCTGCACATGGATCAGAGCCTGCTCAACCGTCCGGTCAACGAAGGCTTCTCCGGCGGCGAGAAGAAGCGCAACGAGATCTTCCAGATGGCCGTGCTGGACCCCAAGCTCGCCATCCTGGACGAGACGGACTCCGGCCTGGACATTGACGCGCTGCGCAACGTGGCCGACGGCGTCAATGCCCTACGGAACAAAGACCGCGCTATCATCGTCGTCACCCACTACCAGCGTTTGCTGAACTATATCGTGCCGGATTATGTCCATGTGCTTTCGGGCGGGCGCATCGTCCGGTCGGGCGGCAAGGAACTGGCGCTGGAATTGGAGAAGCGGGGCTACGGCTGGATCGAGGCCGAGGCCAAGAAAGCCGCGCTGGTCGGCGCGTAACGAGGGAGTGTCCAAGATGATCGGAACCATCGAAACCAAAGACACGTACCTCGCCGACTTTGCGCGGAGGGAGCGGGAGGCGGCAGGTCGCGCGCCCGCATGGCTCACGGCGCTACGCCAGGAGGCCATCGCGCGCTTCGGCGAACTGGGCTTTCCTACTCGGCACCATGAGGAGTGGCGGTTTACCAATATCGCCCCGCTGCTGGAGGTGCCGTTCCACCCGGCGCCAGCAGAGCCGGAGCGCCTAATGCTGGAGCGGCTGCGCGCGTTCACCTTTCCGGGGCTGGACTGCTGCCAGCTTGTCTTTGTGAATGGCCGCTATGCGCCGGAGCTTTCGACGTTTGGATATCTGCCGGAGGGAGTCCAGGTTCTCAGCCTGGCGGAAGCCCTGGAGGCCGAGCCGGAGGCGGTAGGGGCGCACCTGGCCCGGTACGCCGAGTTCGAGCAGCAGGCGTTTACGGCCCTGAACACGGCCTTCCTGGAAGACGGGGCGTTCGTCTCCCTTCCGAGAGGCGTGATCGTCGAGCGGCCCATTCATCTGCTCTACGTCTCGACCGCGCCGGAGAAGCCGACCGTCTCCTACCCGCGCACGCTCTTTATCGCTGGAGAGAACAGCCAGGCCACCCTTATTGAGAGCTACGCCGGATGGGACGGCGAGGTCTACTTCACCAACGCCGTCACCGAGATCGTCCTGGGCGAGAACGCGGTCGTAGACCACTACAAGGTGCTGCGCGAGAGCCTACAGGCGTTCCATATCGCCGATATGCGCGTCCATCTGGAGCGCACCAGCAACTTCGCGTCGCACTCAATCACGCTCGGCGGCGCGCTCGTGCGCAACGAGGTCTATGCGCGGCTCAACGGTGAGGGCGGGGAGTGTACGCTGAACGGCCTCTACCTGGCCAACGGGCGGCGGCTGGTGGATAACCACACGGCCATTGACCACGCCATGCCCAACTGCACCAGCCACGAGGTCTATAAGGGCATCCTGGACGACCGGGCGCACGGCGTCTTTAACGGCAAAATCTTCGTGCGGCCCGACGCCCAGAAGACCGACGCCAAGCAGACCAACAAGACGCTGCTGCTCTCCGAGGACGCCCAGATCAACACCAAGCCGCAGTTGGAGATTTTTGCCGACGACGTGCGCTGCACGCACGGCGCGACGGTCGGTCAACTAGACGAGGACGCGCTCTTTTATATGCGCTCGCGCGGCATCGGCGAGGAGCAGGCGCGCAACATCCTGACCTTCGCCTTCGCCAGCGAGATCATCAGCCGCATCAAGGTAGAGCCGGTGCGGGCGCAACTGGAGCAGGCGCTCTTTGAGCAACTGCCCGGAGGCCATGAGACCGAGGAGCTTTTGAAATGACAAGCGCGGTAAGGGCGGACGCGCTGGAGGGCCAGCCGATCCAGCCCGCTCCTTTTGATGTGTGGCAAGTCCGAGAAGACTTCCCCATCCTGAAGCAGCAGATACACGGCAAGCCGCTGGTCTATCTCGACAACGCGGCGACCACGCAGAAGCCGCAGGCCGTCCTAGACACGCTCGCGCGCTACTACGCGCAGGACAACGCCAACATCCATCGCGCCGTCCACCAGTTGAGCGAGCGGGCCACGCGGGAGTATGAGGAGGCGCGCGTCAAGGTCAAGCGCTTCCTGAACGCCGCCGACGCGCACGAGATCATCTTCACGCGCAACGCGACCGAGGGTATCAACCTCGTGGCGCAGAGCTATGGCCGGAAAAACATTCGGGAGGGAGACGAGATCATTATCTCCGCGATGGAGCACCACGCCAATATCGTCCCCTGGCAGATGCTCTGCGAGGAGAAGGGCGCGCGGCTGCGCGTGATCCCGATGAACGACGCGGGCGAGCTGCTGCTGGAGGAGTACGAGAAGCTGCTCACGCTGCGCACGAAGTTTGTCGCCATTACGCAGATGTCCAACGCGCTCGGCACGATCAATCCCGTCCGGCAGATCATCGAACTGGCGCACCAGCAGGGCGTTCCGGTGCTGGTGGATGGGGCGCAGACCGCCTATCATCTCAAGGTGGACGTGCAGGCGCTGGACTGCGATTTCTTCGTCTTCTCCGGCCACAAGCTCTACGGCCCGACGGGCATCGGCGTGCTCTACGGCAAGGCGGAATTGCTGGAGGCGATGCCGCCCTACCAGGGCGGCGGCGACATGATCCGCTACGTCAGCTTTGAGAAAACGCTTTACAACGGCCTGCCGTATAAATTCGAGGCCGGAACGCCGCATATCGCGGGTGGGATCGGCCTGGGCGCGGCGATAGACTACCTGCAAGGGCTGGGCATGGAGAACGTGGCCGCGCACGAGCAGGACGTGCTGCGCTATGGCACGGAGCGTCTTCGGGAAGTTCCGGGCCTGCGGATCATCGGCACGGCCCAAAACAAGGCCAGCATCCTCTCCTTTGTGCTCGGTGACATCCACCCGCACGACATCGGCACCATTCTGGATCAGGAGGGGATCGCGGTACGCACGGGCCACCACTGCGCGCAGCCGGTCATGCAGCGTTTCGGAATTCCGGCGACGGCGCGGGCGTCCCTGGCCTGCTATAATACGCGGGAGGAGATGGATGCGCTGGTGCGTGGACTTCACAAGGTGGTGGAGGTATTTGGTTAATGTCGGATTTGCGAGACCTCTATCAGGAGGTCATCTTAGACCATAACAAGCGCCCGCGCAACTTCGGCAAGCTGGAGGAGGCGAATCGGCAGGCAGAGGGGTATAACCCGCTGTGCGGCGATCAGGTGAAGGTCTATATCAAGCTGGAAGACGGGGTTATCAAGGATGTCCGCTTTGAAGCCTCCGGCTGCGCCATCTCGAAAGCCTCCGCCTCGATGATGACCGCCGCCCTCAAAGGCAAGACGGAAGCGGAAGCGGAGGCCCTTTTCCAAGAGTTTCATGACCTGGTTACCGGCGAGTCGGAGGCCGACCCGGAAACGCTGGGGAAGCTAGCCGTCTTTGCCGGGGTGCGCGAGTTCCCGGCGCGTGTCAAGTGCGCGAGCCTGGCCTGGCACACGCTGCACGCCGCCCTGGAAAACAAAGACGAGCCGGTCACGACGGAATAAAAGTCCCTAACAAAACCTGGCCGTAAGGCCCTACCCTCACCCCGGCCCTCACCCTGCAAGACAGAGGGAGTACGGTTGTGTTAGACGCTCTAAGGGAGTCGAGCGCAATGGCGGAAATGTCACCGATTGAGGCTTCGGTTATCGAGGCGCAGGTTATCGAGGCGCTGCGCACGGTCTACGATCCGGAGATTCCGGTCAATATCTACGAGTTGGGGCTGATCTATGACGTCAACGTGGACCCGGACGGCAGCGTCCATATCCAGATGACGCTCACCTCGCCCATGTGCCCCGCCGCGCAATCCATTCCGGTCGAGGTCGAATCGAAAGTGCAGGCGATACCCGGCGTCTCGGATGTGGAGGTCAACGTCATCTGGGAGCCGCCCTGGACGATGGATCGGATGTCGGACGAAGCCAAATTGGAACTCGGAATGCTCTAAATCCGGTACAATCCATAGAGATCGCCTGTTTATGTTGGGAGGGCCTGGATCGGCCCTCTCTTCAATTGCGAGGAAAAGGAACCATGACGGATACGCTTCAAGAAGTACAACGGCCTATTCTGACGATCACGCCTGCCGCCGTTGCGCGGATCAAGCAACTGATGCAGAAGCAGGGCAGCCCGAACCTGGGGCTGCGCGTCGGCGTCAAGGGCGGCGGATGCTCCGGCCTCTCCTATGTCATGACCCTGGATGAGAAGGTCACGGATCGCGACCTCGTCTTTGAGATAGAGGGCCTCAAGGTCATGGTGGACAGGAAGAGCGCGCGGTTTATTGAGGGAACGACCCTGGATTATAGTCTTGCCAACCTGCTGGAGGGCGGCTGGAAGTGGAGCAACCCCAATGCGGCACGCAGTTGCGGCTGCGGTACCTCCTTCACGCCCAAGCTGTAAGGCCAACAGCGATGCTAACGACGATAGAGGGAATTTATAGGCACGGCAAGATTGAACTGGCGGAGATGCCTGCCGGGGTAGAGGAAGCGCGCGTTCTCGTCACGTTTTTGCCGGATGGGGCCGCTCCGCCAGCGGCTAAATCTTATCAGGAGTTGTATGGCGTGTGGCGGGATAAATTCCCGCCGGACTTTGACCTCGACGCAGCCCTAAAGGAAATCCGCAGCGAGTGGAAGGAAGAGTTGGAGGAAGGCGGCGTTGATTGAATACGTCGCGGATACACACGCTCTCTTTTGGTACCTGACCGGGATGCCACAATTGGGCGCAAATGCCCTGGCTGCTTTTCGTGCTGGCGAACAAGGGCAAGCGCGTATCTACTTGCCCAGTATCGTGCTTGCGGAACTCTATTACGTTAATGTAAAGTTAGGACAGCCACTCGATTTTGCGACGGAGTTTGCCCGATTAAAGTCCAGTGCTCAATTCGTCTTCGTGGATTTCCGTGCTGAGGATGTACTGCGCTTTGATGCGTTAAGCGCTATTCCTGAAATCCATGACCGGATCATTGCTGGTGTAGCTTTAGAACATAGCTGTCCCTGTATTTTGTTGAACCATCTGGGCATACTGCGCATGTAACTCAGTAGCTTTAGAACATAGCTGTCCCTGTATTACTCGTGACTCCTCCATCGTCAACAGTGGCCTTGTACCGACTGTTTGGTGAGTCAGTCAAATTAGGCTCAACGCAGTGGAATATCGGGGAACTCTACCGAGTTCCGATGTTTTTTACCAAATTCCTCGTACTGCTTTTTCGTACCAATGAAAAACATCTCGTATACTGACTCAGCCCTTCCACCGCCTACTAAGCGCCCCCATACCATAGGTATCGGTGGCTGTGAGCCTGTGGGATAACCATCACTTTCGCCATGCACTTGCTGCCGCTGGTTTCCTGTAACGTAGTAGAACTCATCTTCTCCTCTCCCGCCTACAAATGCTGTAGAGGTCTGTAAGTAGCCTGTCGAAGGAATGCGGAAGAGGAGGAAGCCCTGTTCCAACGGCAGAGAAGGCGCACCTGAAACACCATAATCAATGCGAACGAATCCTACATAGCCGCTGGGAATTAAGTACCGACAAGAACGCCGTCCGTTCGAACAACCGTGCAATGGAAGAAGCAGCAAGAGTAGAGATAACATCAAGGCAAGAAGCCGCACGATGTTATACATTGATTTCTCCCATATAACACTACTACGCCGCCGTTCGAAGCGCGTCTAATTGTGCCTCAATCTTGTCTAAGACCGTATCGGTATGAGCCGTAATCATTCGCGCTTCCACTTTCAATCGCTCTATTTCTGCCTGATCTTTATCCATCTGCTCGTGCAGGCGTCTCATCTCAACCAGGCACTCTTCGATAGCCGCCTTGTAGTCAGCGGCAATTTTCAGCCGGGGCTGCGATGGAGCTTTCTCCTCCATTCTGCTTCACCTCCGTTAACAGTATATCATAGCTTTTTGCCTGCTCATTCCGAACTTGCTCCATATATCATGGCGTTCCGCGTCTTCTTTCCCGCACTCGACGCCGGGCAATAATTTACCCGTCTATGTGGCCTACGGCCAAGCGTCCTCGCGGACGCCCTGTCGCGGCAGGTTCTTCCTGCTCTACGAAGGCAGCCACCTGCCGATAGACTCGTTGTTCCGTCCGCAGGACGGCTGGCGGCACAGCCGCCCTACAGACGGGTAATTTATTGCCCGGCTCGGTGGCCTGCGCACGCCAAAAACGCAAAAGCGCCGACAACGGAAGTACCTTGTAATCATCACTATCGCGGCTGTCTAATTTGGCTGTTCGGAAGGTTTGACCTGCCGGAATGCGAAATAATTCTCTTGCCATGAGCCGACAGACGTTTGATCCGGTGCAGGTGGAGGTGTGGCGGCATCTGCTTTCGGCGGTGGCCGAGGAGATGGGCGCTACGCTGGAACGTACCGCCTATTCGCCCAACATCAAGGAGCGGCTGGATCACTCCTGCGCCCTCTTCGACGCGCGCGGACGCCTGCTGGCCCAGGCCGCGCATATCCCCGTCCATCTCGGCGCGATGCCCCTGATGCTGCAACGGCTCCGCCACGCTATCCCCTGGCGTCCCGGCCTCATGTGGCTGTGCAACGACCCGCGCATCGGCGGCACCCACCTGCCAGACCTGACTCTCGTCGCGCCTGTCTACCTCAGTGGAGGGCAAAGCCCCAAAACCGCCTCGCGAACGCTGTTGGGCTTCGTTGCCAGCCGGGCGCATCACGCCGACATTGGTGGGCTGTCGCCGGGTTCACTGCCGCTCTCGACCGAGCTGTTCCACGAGGGGCTGATCCTGCCGCCGCTGCGCCTGGTGGAACGCGGCCAGGTACGCGAGGACGTGTTAAACCTTGTCTGCGCCAACTCGCGCACGCCCGCCGAACGGCGAGGCGACCTCTCCGCCCAGGTCGCCGCCAACGAGACGGGAATACGGCGCTTACAGGCGCTTGCGCAACGGTATGGCCTGGAAGAGTTCCGACAGCGCACAGGCGAGAATATCGCCTACGCGGCAGAGGTCGTGCGCAAAACGCTGGCCTCGCTGCCGCCCGGAACCTACACAGCCACTGACGTCCTGGACGATGACGGCGCGGGCACAGCGAACATCCCCATCACGGTCACCGCGACGCTGCGGCGCTCCGGGCAGGCGATCTTCGACTTTACCGGCAGCGCGCCGCAGGTAAAGGGGTCGCTCAATGCCACAGAGGCCATCACGCGCTCGGCCTGCTACTACCTGGTGCGCTGCCTGGTAGACGAGGAGATACCCACCAACGAGGGCTGCTTTGCGCCCATCGCCGTCATCGCGCCGGAAGGCAGCATCGTCAACGCGCGCTTTCCCGCCGCCGTCGCCGCCGGGAACGTGGAGACCTCCCAGCGCATCGTGGACGTGCTGCTCCGAGCGCTGGCCCAGGCCGCGCCCGACCGTCTGCCCGCCGCCAGCCAGGGCACCATGAACAACCTGACCATCGGCAGCTATGACGCCCTCCGCCACCGTCCCTTCGCCTATTACGAGACGCTGGCCGGCGGCGCGGGCGCCTCTCCGGCAGGCGACGGCGCTTCCGCCATCCACACGCACATGACCAACACCCGCAACACGCCCGTCGAGGCCCTGGAATCGCACTATCCCCTGCGCGTCCAGGAATACAGCATCGCTCAGGGCACGGGCGGCGCGGGCCTCCATCGGGGCGGCGACGGGCTGATACGCCGGATCGAACTGCTCACCGAGGCGCGCGTCTCCCTGCTTGCCGAGCGGCGCACGCACCCGCCCTTTGGCGCCAACGGCGGAGCACCGGGAACGCCGGGTGCGGAGACATTAACCGAGCCAGGCCAGGCCCCACAGCCGATGCCGGGCAAATGGAGCCGCCACTGCCCTGCCGGAACCGTGCTCTCCATCCGTACGCCGGGCGGGGGCGGCTGGGGTCCGGAACCGGGAAATCCTGCAAAATCGGCCTCGGAGGGTTGACAGCCCGCCGCTTCCGAGGTATACTGGCTCTACTTTTCCGTAAGGATACTGTTTTTATGTCGGCAGACAGCGCGACAACCGCCTATCCCTTTGTGAGCCGTCGTCGCCGCGAGCGTCTCGGGAGCTAGCCCACGCCGCGCGTCGCTGGACGTCTGTTGCCGATTGGAGAGCCGTGGGCTGACCCGAAAGCGGGGGCTTGCGGCTTGTTTCATTTTTAACCCTCGTAAGCCGCCGGTTCCTTCCGCGCGGCTGTTTTTATTTTAACCACCCGCTGCGCTAGAGAAAAACCTTCAACAGGATGAACAAGATTTCTAAAACTAATTGAGCATTCGTACAAGCCCTGCTTGTGTCTCTCTCTGGCCCTTATGCTGTAAATCCTGAGAAATCCTGTTCATCCTGTTGGAATCTTTTGGGAGAGGAGTTTGGGTTATGGTGGAAGTGGGCGTTGTGGGAGCGTCGGGCTATGGCGGCGGAGAGCTGGTACGCCTGTTATTGCGCCACCCGCAGGTAAGGCTGCGAATGGCGGTTTCGGAAACCTACGCGGGCAAGCCCCTCTCCGCCGCGTTTCCCGGCCTGGCAAAGCAGTCCGACCTGCGCTTTTCCGGCTACGGCGACGGCACGGAGGTCGCTCAGTGCGATGTCGTGTTTCTGGCCCAGGAGAACGGCAAGGCGATGGAGACCGCGCCGCACCTGCTGGAAGCCGGCTGCAAGATCATTGACCTCTCCGCCGATTTCCGGTTCCGGGATACGGCCACCTACGAGCAGTGGTATAAGACGGCGCACGCGGCCCCGCAGTGGAGCGCGAAAGCCGTCTACGGCCTGCCGGAGCTCTATGCGGAGGCGATACGCGGCGCCCAGCTCGTCGGCAATCCCGGCTGCTATCCGACGGCGACGATCCTGGCGCTCGCCCCACTGCTCGCCAAGCGCCTGATTGACCCGGCGACGATTATCGTGGACGCCAAATCGGGCGTCTCCGGCGCGGGACGGGCGAAGTTCGGCCTGGATTACCACTACCCGGAGGCCAACGAGAGCGTCAGCGCCTATAAGGTCGCCGGAACGCACCGCCACACGCCTGAGATCGAGCAGGTCCTCTCGCAGCAGAGCGGGCGGGAGGTGCGGATCTCCTTCACGCCACATCTTATTCCCATGACGCGGGGCATCCTGGCGACGTGCTACGCCGGCTTGATCGAGCCGGTGAAGACGAACGATTTGTTAAGGTTTTACACAGAATTTTATGCCAATGCGCCCTTCGTTGCCGTCGTTGCCGACCACCTGCCGGCGACAAAGCACACGCTCGGCAGCAACATGTGCCATATCGGCCTGGCCGTAGACGAGCGTACCAACCGGGTCACCGTTCTCTCCGCGATAGATAACCTCGTCAAGGGCGCGGCGGGCCAGGCCATCCAGAATATGAACCTGATGTGCGGTCTGGAGGAGACCGCCGGCCTGGACTTCGGAGGGCTGTGGCCGTGAGAACTGTGGATAACCAATGGCGCTGTGAGAATGAGAACCGCACGGCGCATCCTCTGATTTGCGATGAGGATGGGCGCGCCCTACGGAGGCCAAATCGGTGAGCGTACGCATGATGGGTGGTCCACGGTCCGACGGCCAACGAAAGCCGCTCCATCCAGGAACGGCAAAACGGGTCGTCCGCGCCTTCGTTCCCTATAAGGCCCAGCTTGTCTGGACCGTACTGGCCGTGCTCGTCTCCTCTGCGCTGGGGCTGCTGTCGCCGTTTTACCTGCGCACCATCGTCAATCAGGGGCTGCTCGGGCACGACCTGGGCGTAGTCACGCGGTATACGATCTACACGCTCGCGGCCACGATCGGCGGCACCGCCGCCGCGCTCGGCTACGGTTATCTGTCGGTCGTGGTCGGCCAGGACATCATGCGCGACCTGCGCAACCAACTCTACGACCATTTGCAGGGCATGTCACTGCGGTTCTTCACCGGCACGCGCACCGGCGAGATCCAGTCGCGGCTGATCAGCGACGTCGGCGGCGTCCAGTCGGTCGTCAGCGACACGGCGGCCAACGTGCTCTCCAACGTTACGACCGTTCTCTCCACCCTGATCGCCATGCTCTACATGGACTGGCGCCTGACGGTGCTTAGCGTTGGTGTTCTGCCGCTCTTCGCGCTGCTGGCGGGCCGGATCGGCAGCTACGCGCGCGGCGTGCGCAGCCGGGTTCAGGCCCAGCTTGCCGACCTGAACGCGACCATGCAGGAGACCCTTTCCGTCTCCGGCGTGCTGCTGACCAAGGTCAGCGGGCGGCGGGCGCTCGCCCTGGAGAAGTTCACGACCGAGAACCAGGCGCTGACCGACTCCCAGATCAAGCAGTCCATGATCATGCGCTACTTCTTCAACCTGATCGGCCTGACGTTCTCGGTCACCCCGATTCTCGTCTATTGGCTCGCCGGCTACCTGATTGTGGCGCGCGGCGACCGGCACCTGACCCTGGGCACAATCGTCGCCTTCACTTCCCTGCAAGGGCGTCTCTTCTTCCCGCTCACCAACCTCCTGAACGTCCAGGTGGAGGTGACCAGCGCGCTGGCCCTCTTCGACCGCATCTTCGAGTACCTGGATATGAAGCAGGAGATCGTGGACGCGCCGGATGCCGTGCCGCTCGACCCGCACACGGTGCGCGGCGAGGTCGCCTTCGAGCACGTCTCCTTCCGCTACCAGCCGGATCAGGAGACGCCGACCCTGGATGACATCACGTTTACGGCCCGGCCCGGCGATCTGGTCGCCCTCGTCGGCGCCTCCGGTGCGGGCAAGACGACGTTGACCTACCTGATTCCGCGCCTCTACGATGTGGACGCGGGCCGCGTGACCATTGACGGGCACGACGTGCGCGCGGTCACGCTGGAGTCGCTGGGGCGGATCATCGGGATAGTGACCCAGGAGACGTACTTAGTCCACGACACGATCCGGGCCAATTTGCGCTATGGGCGTCCCGATGCGACCGACGACGAGTTGATCGCCGCCGCCAAAGCCGCCGCCATCCACGACCATATTGCCTCTCTCCCCGACGGCTATGACACCGTCGTTGGCGAGCGCGGCTACAAGCTGTCGGGCGGCGAGAAGCAGCGCATTGCTATCGCCCGCGCTATTCTGAAGAACCCGCGCATTCTGATCCTCGATGAGGCGACCTCCGCCCTCGATACCCAATCCGAGCGGCTGATCCAGGCGGCACTGACTCCTCTGATGGCGGGCCGAACCACGTTCGCCATCGCGCACCGCCTCTCGACGATCCTGGCCGCCGACCAGATCCTTGTGCTGGAGCGAGGCCGGATCGTGGAGCGCGGCACCCATGAAGAGCTTCTGGCTCTAGAGGGCGTCTATGCCCGCCTGTATGCCGCGCAGTTCCAGGTCGAAGGCGAGGAACCGTATCGAGAAGAGGAGAGGCTGCCCATGGGACCGCAGGAAGAGGTAGAGCCGATTAGCAGTCCGCCTCGCGTCACGCGGGTTTAGCAAGGAGAAACGCATGATCACGGTCTGGAAGGAGCAGGAAGGCGCGGGCGTCACGTTCCCGGAGGGCTTTGTCGCCTCCGGCGTGCGCGCCGGCCTCAAGACGGAGGGCGAAGACCTGTGCCTGCTGGTCAGCGATAGCGAGGCGACGGTCGCGGGCGTCTTCACCACGAACCGGGTCCAGGCGGCGTGCGTGCAGTATTCACGGCGTATCGTGCGGGGTGGCACGGCGCGGGCTGTCCTCATCAATGCCGGCAACGCCAACGCCTGCAACGGCGAGCAGGGCGATGCCGACAACCGCACGCTGGCCGAGTGGGTCAGCCGCCACCTGAGCGTTCCTCCCGATGCCGTGCTGACCGCCTCCACCGGCATTATCGGCCACCTCCTGCCGATGGAGAAATTGCGGGCCGGGATAGAGGCGGCGGTCGGCGCGCTCGACCGCGATGGCGATACCGACCTGACGGCGGCACGAGCTATCATGACGACCGATACCTACCCGAAATTGCGCGCCGTCGAAGCTGACTCCGACCAGTGGGTAGCGCCGATCCGGTTCGGCGGGATGTGCAAAGGCTCCGGCATGATCGCGCCGAACATGGCGACCATGCTGGCCTTCCTGACCACCGACGCGCGCCTGCCCGCCGAGCTGCTCCAGGAGGCGCTGGCGCGCGCGGTCGCCCCCTCCTTCAACAGCGTGACGGTGGATGGCGATACCAGCACCAACGATATGTGCCTTCTGCTCGCCTCAGGCATGGGCCAGGGCGAGATCTCCCGGCAGGGCGCAGCGTTCGAAGATTTCGTGGCGGCGCTGACGCGGCTGTCTGTTTCACTGGCAAAAGAGATCGCCCGCGACGGCGAGGGCGCGACCAAGCTGGTCGAGATCGTCGTGCAGGGCGCGGCGACGGAGGCCGGAGCGCACCGCATCGCCAAGACCATCGCCGAGTCGCCCCTGGTCAAGACGGCCCTCTTCGGCAACGACCCGAATTGGGGCCGCCTGCTGATGGCCGCCGGGCGCGCGGGCGTGCCCTTCGACCCTAACCGCGTGGAGGCCCGCATTGGCGATTTCATAGTCTGTTCTGAGGGCCGCAGCGTGGAGTTCGACCGACAGGCCGCCCACGATTACCTGACCAACCGGGAAGTACAGATCATCCTGGACCTGAACACCGGCGAGGAGTCGGCCACCGTCTGGACGTGCGACTACAGTTACGATTATATTAAAATCAACGCGGAGTATCATACGTGACGACCTTAGACCCGGCGGCGCGCGCCGCCGTCCTGATTGAAGCCCTGCCCTACCTGCGCCGCTTCTACGGCAAAACCATCGTCGTCAAGTACGGCGGCAACGCCATGATTGATGAAACCCTGAAATCACAGGTCATGCAGGACATCGCCCTGCTCCATTACGTCGGTATCCGCCCGATCCTGGTGCACGGCGGCGGGCCGGAGATCAGCGCGCTGATGAAGCAGATGGGCCACGAGCCGACCTTTGTGGGCGGCTTGCGCGTCACCGACGCGGCCACGATGGAGATCGTCGAGATGGTGCTGGCCGGCAAGACCAACAAGGGCATCGTCTCGCTCTTGAACAAGCAAGGCGCGAAAGCGGTGGGCTTGAGCGGCAAGGACGCCAACCTGATCATGGCCTACAAGATGGAGTCGCCGCAAGGCGATCTGGGCTACGTCGGCGAAGTCGCGCAGGTTAACGCCGAAATCTTAAACTTATTGGGTGAACAGGGCTATATTCCGGTGATCTCCTCGGTGGCTATCGGGCCGGACGGCGAAAGCTACAACGTCAACGCCGACCACGTTGCCGGGCACATCGCGGCAGCGGTCGGCGCGGTGAAGTTGGTGATCCTGACGGACGTGGAGGGGCTGTATGCCGACTACAGCGACAAGTCCTCGCTCATCCATGAAATGGATGTGGCCCGCGCCGAGCAGATGCTTGCCAGCGGCGCCGCCGAGCGCGGCATGATCCCGAAGCTGGAGGCGTGCATTACCGCCGTTGAGGGCGGTGTCGAGCGCGCGCACCTGATTGACGGCCGCCTCCCCCATGCCCTGCTCATCGAGATTTTCACCGATACCGGCATCGGCACCATGCTACGAAGTTGATACCGAGTCACCCGAAAACGGGTAGTGTCCCTCTACAGAGTTGATAAGGTCATCGGCGACGAAGTATCAACTCTCTATGGGTACACTACCCGAAAACGAGGAAGGAGAGAAGACCGTGACAGTAGAGCTAGTGCATCCGCAGAATATGGATGCCCCCACAAACGTAAACGCCGAGCAGATCATGGCGCTGGATCGCGAGTATGTCATGGGAACCTACGCGCGTCAGCCGATCGTGTTCGTGCGCGGTGAAGGCGCGAAACTGTGGGACAGCGCTGGGCGCGAGTACCTCGACTTCCTGGGCGGGATCGCTGTCGTCTCCGTCGGGCACAGCCATCCGCACGTCGCCGGAGCCATCGCCAGGCAGGTGCAGACGCTGACGCACATCAGCAACCTGTTCCACAATGCGCTCCAGGCTCCCCTCGCCCAACGGCTCTGCGGGCTGACCGGCATGGAGAAGGTGTTCTTCTGTAATTCAGGCGCGGAGGCCAACGAGTGCGCCATCAAGATCGCGCGGAAGTGGGGCAAGCGCAAGCGTGGTGAGCCCTGCCACGAGATCGTCACTTTCGAAGGCTCGTTCCACGGGCGCACGCTGGCAACCGTCACGGCGACGGCGCAGCCCAAATATCAGCTTCCCTTTACGCCGCTCGTGCCGGGCTTTCGCTATGCGCCGCTGAACAATCTGCACGCGCTCGACGACCTGATTACCGAGCGCACCTGCGCCGTGCTGATCGAGCCGATTCAGGGCGAGAGCGGCATCCGGATCGCCACGCCGGAGTTTCTGGCGGGCGTGCGCGCCCTCTGCGACGAGGCGGAGGTGCTGCTGATCCTGGATGAGGTGCAGTCGGGTATGGGACGCACCGGCCACTTCCTTGCCAGCCAGGGCGCGGGCGTCACCGGCGACATCGTAACGATGGCCAAGGGCATCGCCAACGGCTTCCCGATGGGCGTCTGCCTGGCGCGCGGCGAAGCGGCTGCCACGCTCGCCCCCGGCGATCACGGCTCGACGTTTGCAGGTCAGCCGCTCGCCTGCGCCGCCGCGCTTGCGACGCTGGACGTGCTTGAGAGTGAGCGCTTGATGGAGCGCGCCGCCCAAGTCGGCACCTACTTCCTCAGCCGCCTGAGCGAGCTCCAGCGTCAATTCTCTGACAGGGTGAGCGAAGTACGCGGCGTCGGGCTTATGGTTGGCATGGAACTTGCGACACCTACGGCGAAAGCTATCCTGCGCCACTTGCTGGAGGCCGGCATCGTCGCCAATGCCATCGGCGACACCATCCTGCGCTTTGTCCCGCCGCTGGTCGTCACTCAGGCGGACTGTGATCGGGTCGTGCAGGAATTAGAGGCTGCGCTGCGCGCCCACTAAGGTCGAACGCAGGAGGCAATTTTCCTTAAAAGTGGATTCCTATCTATGCGACCCGGTCAAACTGAGGGCGTGGATCGCCTGCTCGCCAGCGCGCAAGCGGCCGCAGGACGACACCACCACCGCTTCGTCCACACCGAATATTTGTTGTTGGGGCTATTACGCCATCGCAATTCCGCCACGCGCCTCCTGAGATCTCTGGGCTACGATTGTGGCGCTCTCTATAAGACTTGTGAAAGCCGCTGCCGACGCGGCAATCATGCCATGGAGTCGGGCCTGAAATTAACCTCGCGCTCCCAGGCGGTACTGAAGCTGGCGGAAAAACAGCGGGAGGCGCTGGGCCACCGACAACTGGATACCACCCACGTCCTGCTGGGCCTTGTGCTCGAAGAAGAAGGCATTGCAGGCAGCGTTCTGCGGGGAGCGGGCATCACGGCAGAGGCCGTGCGCGCCGCCATTCGGGGCGAAAGGGATGTCTCCTCGGTTCCCCCGGCAGCAGCATCGCAGCGTCCCAAGGCCTCTGCGGAGGCGCCGCTGCGCAAGCCACTCTGGCGCATCCTCTTGCGCGTCTAGGCAGGAGTCCGGCTGCGTCGCGGCGAATAGGCAGATCTCTGAGGTTCCTCTTTGCCCGGCGCAGCGCGCTCCGGCCCCGCCGCCCGATTGACGGCAAGCGAGTCCGGCGATCCGCTGCCCCGTAAGCCCGAACCCGGGGAAAGTGAGGGATGAAATCATGTGGCAGCGATTTACCGAGCGGGCAAGGCGCGTTGTGTTCTTCGCTCAGGAAGAGGCCGGACGTCTCGGCGAGAACTATGTTTCCACCGAACACCTGCTGCTGGGCCTGGTGCGCGAGAACGATAGTGTGGCCGCCCGCATCCTCGAT
>DASRGZ010000087.1:0-17042 GCA_035650735.1 Chthonomonadaceae bacterium | reverse complement strand
CATGCCGGGGTAGCCGCCCATCATCCCGGGAGGGGGACCGCTGGGAGCGCCGATGCCGCGTCCGCCCATGCCGGCTCCCGGGGGACGGAAGCCGGCTCCGGGCATACCCGGAGCCATGCCAGGATAACCCATTCCGGGCATACCCGGACCTCTGGCGCCAGGCTGTCCTGGAGTGTTCGGCGCGGCAGGCGTAACCGGAGCGCCTTCCTGGATCTCATGGGGCTGGCCCAATTTATGAAGCACATCCCGGTAGGTGGACATCAGACGGACGCCAAGCAACGCATTGTCAGGCGGTGCGGCCTGTGCCGGAGTATGGGCGATCCCCAACGACAGTGCGGCGCTGAGAGCGACGACACTGCCGATGCGACCGAAACGGATCTGCATGGTCAAGCTCCCTCCTGGAGAGTGGATTCTCTTCGCAAACGATTTCCTATTAATCCGTCCGGGCACTGAAAGTACCCGTCTGTAGGGCGGCTTTGCCGCCAGGCGTCCTGGCGGACGCTGCCTCTAGCCGAGGGTTCCGTCCGCAGGACGGTTGGCCGTCAGGCCCACGAGACGGGTCATTTATGGCCCGGAGGTTGGCCGTAGGTCTAATTAGATGCAGCGTTTGCGTGGGCGGCGGCACGCGCGGCGGCTTTGACGGCCGCCAGGCGCCGGGCCATCGTCTCCACAGTGACAAACGAGTAGCCGCGCTCACGCAGCACCCGGATGATCGTAGGCAGCGCCTGCACGGTGCTCATCTTGCCGTTGTGCATCAGCACGATGGAGCCGGGGCGCACCTGTCCCAGCACCAGATTCGCCACCTGCTGCGGCCCGGTCACCTCCGCCGCGTAGGCATCCACCGTCCAGAAGCAGGGAGTCAGGCCCCAATGCCGCGCCGTTCTGGCCGCTTCTGCCGTCCAGTTGCCGCCCGGAGGTCGCAGGAAGCGGGGCACTTTGCCGGTTGCCGCCTCGACAGCCGCCTGCGTGCGCAATATCTCGCGGGTGATGTCCTCGGCGGAGAGCCCCATCAGGTTCGGATGCGAATAGGTGTGATTGGCGACCTCCATTCCCGCCTCCGCGATCTGACGCGCCAGGTTCGGGTAGAGAGCCACCTGCTTCCCGACCACGAAGAACGTGGCCTGAACTCCATTCTGCTTTAGCACCTCCAGCAGCGGCTCTGTAATGCCAGGCTTGGGGCCATCATCAAAGGTCAGCGCGACCACCTTTTCATCCGCAGGCCCGCCGAAAATCGTTTCGCCGGCTTCACCCAGCCCGCCCAGCGCCGCCAGCTGCTGCCGAGTATCCCGATAGCTCGGATGGATCGCCGCCGCCCGCGCAAACCACACCCGCGCCTCCGCTGGCTGGCCCAGCGCGCGGCAGGCCGTTCCCAGCAGATAGGCGCAGGCGCACCGGTCGGGATGCAGGGCCAGCGCCTTCCAGAGCGCGCTGCGCAGATGGGCCATGCGCTCGACGGACGCCCCCGCCAGGACGCTGGCATGCGCGTTGAACGTGCGGATGCGCCGCTCCGCCCGGTTGATCTCACGCCCCCCCTGATCATAGAGGACGATGGAGAGCAGGTGCCAGCCGTTGGGGACGGTGCGCGAGTCCCAGGTATATTGAAAGGGCGGCGTATTGATCAAGCCGGTCGGCTGACCGTCCACCTGATAGGCGACGTAGGCCACGCTGGAGGAAAGCCCCTCCGGCGTCAGCGTAATATTGCCGCTTAGCGCCCGCGCGTTCGGTATCTGCGGGTGCAGCCCCTGACTTTCGGGCAGCGGCGCGGCGGCGGTATCCAGCGGCCTGGCCTTATCAAAGGTCATCAACAGCCCGCGCGGCTCTGAAATCATATCGCCCGGCAGCCCGTCCAGCGCCGTTTGCAGGGCCTCCGCTATCCGCCGGGCATCGCCCTGCCGCGCAGCAGTCAGGCCTTGCAGAGCCTGGATGGCAGGCATACAATCGTCCGGAAGGCCCACTCCCTCCAGCGTCATCTGCACGCCGTCCAGCCATTGCGTATAGCGCTGTGCCACCAGCAGGTAGGCCGGGTCGCCCCCGGCGCGCGCAGAACGCTGGAAGCTTGCCAGGGCGGCGGCGCGCTCGCCGTGCGCCAGTTGCGCCAGCCCCAGGCCGTAGCAGGCCAGGCTGTCGTTGGCGTCGCAGGTCGTCGCATTGTGAAACGCGGGCAGAGCGCCCTTGATGTCGCCTGTGCTCAGCAGGATGGCCCCGGCCAGCGCGTGAAGAGTCGGATCGTCGGGAGCATATTTCAGGGCATTGCGGGCCTGTTCCGCCGCCTCGGCATAGCGCCCCTCCGCCATCTGCGCCACCGCGTCCTCGGCCAGCGTCAGGGGAGCCGGAGCGAGCCCCTTCACGGGCGGCGCGCCGGAAGCCGCAAGCGCCGTGGCGGCCAGGAAACCGCCCAGCAGCAGCGCCAACCCGCTCCCCCTGCTCAGCGCAAAATATCGGACAGCCCGGGAAATCGACCTATAGAGAGCGCGACGCGCAAAGCTCACGTCCATCTCGATATTCCTCTTATTTAGTCGGGAAGTGGCGATGGAGGGTTCACACTCAGGATGGACGGCGCGCGATTTTTCCGGCAGTGGGCTCCGTATCACGTTGGGGCGGCTCCTTTGGCGCGTGGGCAAGCTCAAGGCTGCGCGTCGCGCAATTTCTCATAGGCGGTCAGGAGAAGGTGCACGCTCTCTCCCAGCTCCGCGACGAATTCGCGGGAAGGGGGATTCCGGCTCTCCCGGCAGCGCTGCCAGGCGGCCTCTAGCCTGGCAACGTGGCCGGGCAGATGGCGCAGGGCGCTGGCCGCCTGCTCCCAGGCGAGGCGGTTGGCCGGGCGGTCATCCAGCAGATGCGGCGCCTGACGGCCGGAAGCGGTCAGCGCCGTGGCCCGCTGCAATGCGGCCAGGTATCCCGTTATTCGGGCCCTATGCCGGGCCGGCGTTTCGCCAGGCAGCGGCGCGGCAATGCGCGCGAGATAGTGCGACAGCGCCTCTCCGGGCAGCCGCAGGCCCGTCTCTGCGATCAGGGTGCGCCGTGCCTCCTCCAGCGCGGCAGCCATCTCATTGATGCGGCGCTGCGTTATCGGAACCGGCGGCGCGCTCTCCGCCGCGCGCCGTCCGGGCGCAAGACATAGCAGGCACAAAACCACAGGCAGCAGGCGCAGCCAAGGGTGGCGCATACCAAAGACGGGACCGGCCTTATCGGCAGAATCAATAGGGTTCATTGTTCGCTATTATACCAGTCCTGCGTTCGGGGGGCAAGAGGCTGTTGGAGCGTTCTGCCTCCTTGTCTCTCTCCAAACGGGAATAGGCGCCGCTGAAACAGATTCGGCGCGCGCAGCGTCTAACAGAATGAGCAATTCAATTAGGGAGATTTGTGCCCATACTCCCTCTTATTTGGGTGGAGAGGTCCGGCTATGCCGCCTCTCCACCACGTTTTTTTCCGAGCGGCGAATATCCCTTGCTTCCCCGTTTCCTCTCCTCGCCGGTAGGCTCGCTTGTTTCGATGCGAAGGGCAAAGCGCTGCGGGCGATGCCCCTGCCCGGAAGCGGCCTGCGCCGTTGCATTCCCCCTGAGAATCATGCTAGAATCATTCTGGCAGATAGCGCTCAAGTCGCCAATTTCAATCCACCGGAACTGAGGTACGTATATCATGACCACGCATGGCGATGGTTTGAGGGGAGTTGTCGTCGGCGAATCGGCCATCAGCGATGTGCAGCCCAACGGAAATCTCTACTACCGCGGGTATAACATCCATGATCTGGCCGAGCAGGCCACGTTCGAGGAAGTGGTCTATCTCTTATGGCATGGCGACCTGCCGACGTCGGCGCAGCTGGACACCTTCAAATGCCAGATCGCCGACAACAGCGCGTTGCCGGAGGAAGTGATCGGGATTCTGCGCGGCTTTCCCAGGAACGCTAATTCGATGGCGGCGCTGCGCACGGCAGTCTCAGCCCTAGAGATGTTCGATCCCGACGCCGGCAACAACGCGCCGGAGGCCAACCTGCGCAAAGCCGCGCGCCTTCAGGCCAAAATGCCTACCGTCGTGGCCGCTATCGAGCGATTGAGTCAGGGCCAGGAGCCCATTCCGCCGCGCCCGGATCTCAACCTGGCCGGCAACTTCCTCTATATGCTTAAGGGGCAGCAGCCCGATCCGCTCGATGTCCGAACGCTGGATATTGATTTTATCCTCCACGCCGACCACGAGCTTAATGCCTCCACCTTTGCCGCCCGCGTCACGGTCTCCGTGCAGGCCGACCTCTATTCCGGCATTGTGACGGGCATCGGCACGCTCGCCGGCCCCAAGCACGGCGGTGCGGCGGAGGAGACCATGAACATGCTGCTGGAGATCGGCAGCGTGGATAGAGTGGACCAATGGGTGCGCCCCAAGCTGACCGGCGAGAAGCGCACGCCCATTCCCGGCTTTGGCCATGCCGTCTACCGTGCCCCCGATCCGCGCGCCACGCACCTGCGCGAGATGAGCCGCAAATTGGGCGAGCTCCACAACGACCTCCGATGGTTCCAGATGACGACGGCTATCGAGAAGCTGGTGGACGAGCTCAGCAACACGCCGGAGCGCCTGGCGGCAGGCAAACAGGCTATCTACGCTAACGTGGATTGCTTCTCGGCCTCCTGCTACCATGAGATGGGCCTGCCCATTCGACTCTATACGCCCCTCTTCGCCATCAGCCGTACCTCGGGCTGGTGCGCGCATATCATGGAGCAGATGATGCCGGGCCAGCGCATTATCCGCCCGCGCGCCGAGTACGTCGGCCCCAGGGATCGGAAGTGGGTGCCCCTGGGGGAGCGCCGTTAATGCTCTTGCTTCCTTCTGCCTCTAATTAAAGAGGTTCTAGGAACGAGGGGAGAGGCTCCAGGAAGCGGCTCTTGCTTCCTTCTACTCTCCATCCAGGCCTTCGGTTATGTGCCGAGGGCTTTTTTGTTACCCGACCCGTCCGGCTCTGCCCTTCAAGGGCGGACCCTTGTTTTCGACGGGCTAAAGCCCTTCGCTTTAGAGCCTGCGGCTGGGTGTCCCTCCGGGACACGTACCGGCTGCCGACAAGCAGAGAGTGTCCCGCAGGGACACACGGTCCATAAGGCCCTATAGCGAAGGAACTCCATTCCGTCGCTAAAAGCTACCTATCCGCCCCTGAAGGCTCTGCCCCCAGGGCTCCGGCACTCATGGGGCTGCTTCCGCAATCCCTGATGCGTGCGGCCACCCAAAAATTTTTTGTAATATTTTTCGTACCCTCTTGTAATATGTTTGTTGGTATGCTATAATCGCGCTTGTTGAAGTCCCCACTCATATCCTCCGATACTGCTGTTCCCTTGCTGAACTGAGTGATTGCGGAGAACCGGCAAACCGGTGTTTCTGTTTCTGCAGTTTATCAGTTGTCCATAGCAAGTCCCGTAGGTTAGTCCCTGACGACTAACCGCACTCACCTTCCTACCTATAACTCTAAGAGTGCTTAATAGAATCCGCTCAGTCCTGCTGAGCGCAACTCGGTCCTACTGCGCAATGCGAAGGGTTCTCACTTAGCCAAAAAGCTCGTCCGGTCGCAAATTTTATTGGTGGCCCTAAAGATCGCCAGCAAAGGCGCCGAAAATGAGGGTCGAGGTTAGGAGAGACATCCATCGTGTTTGTGATGGTGTATGTGGTTCAACTGCTGTCCCCGGAATTTGGGAGCGGCGCATAGAGCGTAGCGAAGAGAGCTGCGTCGGCATCCGCCTCCCTACTAGAAGATTGACAGACGCTCCGGATGGGGTCTGGCGCGTACCGGCATCATCTGCACGTACCCAAGTTAAAGCTCCGATATAGCCATCTGATATGGCATCCTCCCGCTCCATCGGACTTACGATCCCTAATCTAACACCCAAGCACCGGTAAACCTCTCGGCATCTGCCGGGTTCGCTGGTATGCGTCCGCTGTGTCGGGCCTACCTCGTACCTTGCGTGCCCTGGTTCTGGCCGTGCGCTCGGATCACGCATGGCCGGTGTAGTATTCGCTTCTTACCTACCGCAATAGCGGATATACATAGACCCCATGTTGATAAAAGAGCGTTTCCTGTCAGGGATGCTAGCTTCAATTGCTCTATCAACATGGAAAAAGACTGTGGAAGCGATGAGCGCTTCCTCCCTACAAACAAAAAGAAAGGGTAAAAGGATGAAACGGACTTCGATGAAAGTGGGAACATTGCTGGCTGGATTGATTTTGATGGCGGGTTTGACGATGGGCACGCAGGCGAAAGCCCAGACCGTGAAGCAGGCACCACCGACGATTAGCTTTACCCTGCCGGATGGAGCGACTCTCTCCGCCCGCAACGTCAACTACCACAGAGTCCCTGGTCTGGCCTTTGTGGGTATACGTGTGACGGCCAACGGTTCCCCCATCCACTACGTCGGCCTCCAGGGAGTGGATACGAACTTGTTTGGCACGTTCTCCCAGACTAATTTGGTCACGGGCGGCGTCGGCTGGTATCTGCCCGTCTATCCTGCCGGGGACTACCTGTTCCACGCCACGGCCATTGACTACGCCGGCCATCGGTCGGATAAGTTCATCATACTGCATCTGACCGACTAATGAGTGAAATCAGTTCGAACGCTTAGGGCCGTTCACTGTAACTGATAGCTCACAGGCAGACGACACGCCAGAAAAATACAAACTGGCGTGTCGCCTGCTTTTTTGTTTTTCTTGCGTCGGGCCTATGCCCTAGAGCCAGCGCAGGCAACGATTTTCCTTTCCCATCAAATTCAGCGAACCGATCTGCGATGCCTGGGCAATTGTCCAGCCTATTCCCCGGAACGGCGCTGCCTGGCGGAGGGACCAACCAAGAAAAACTTTCAGGATTAATGTCAAAAATACCTATCTTTGGCACGTTATTTGCATTGAAGAGAATGGCGGTAACCATTTTCTCAATGGCCTGTACCGACCTTGATCAGGAAAGGAGAGAAGCATGAGGAAGCTGTTGTGTTTGGCGCTTATTGTCGCGCTGGCGCTAGCCGTGCGTGCCCCGACAATGGCGCAGGTGACCGGCGGGCCAACCTTGATTCTCCAAGAGAACGGTGTGCAGGTCGCCGATCTGAGCAACCTGTTCACCCAGACAGCGCCGGGTATATTCACCCTCTCGGCGCCGCAGGTGATCACGCTGGAGGATGGGACTGTTATGAGAGTTGACAGGGCGCAGTCGATGTCAGATCCCTTCCTCTCCTATGCGTTTGGAGTGACCAATCCCACTGCGTCCACCTCAACCTTCGCCTTCTTCTTCACGCAGGCAGTTTCCCCAACCCTGCCCACAGGCAGCATCGTAACCAATAGCCTGTCCGGTGGTATCACCGATGCCACCGGTGATGGCGTAACCATCGCCCCGGTCGGAGCGGGGGTGGCCGATGCCACCGTCAATGGTTCGTCGGCTGGCATTCCTATAGGCGGTTCACAAACCTCCACTGGGCCGGGTTCGTTTACCTATGGCCCCTTTAATGCCTCTACGACCTCGGGCGTGCCCATTACCTCTATCGATGCAGATGTGATCTTCACCCTTACCGGCGGTGGCGACGCCGCTGCCCTTACGGGTCTGGTTACTGCCACAGCCATCCCCGAGCCCGGCACCGTCGGGCTGCTTATTGGTATCGGCATGAGCAGCAGCCTTATCGCCCTGAAGCGACGGCGCCGGTAATGCATTGCTCACTCAAGCAAACAGCCTCTTGCCACGAAGGAAGAGGCTGTTTCTTTTTTGCGCGCTCCTCATTTTCTCATGGCGTGCGTTCCAGCCGCGCCAGGGTCGCGTCCATCACCTCGTGCGTCTGCGCCTGAATGGTATAGAACATGGCTTCGCGCAGGAGGCGCTGCGCTGGATGGGTGAGCATGTTGGCGGCGCCGCTACTGGCGGCCACGGCGGCATGGGCGGCGCGCACGGCCAGCTCAATGCACCAGGCCCGGATGCGCACCGCGTTCTCGAAGAAGTTCTCCTCTGCCGAGCGCTCGCTCCATGCGCGCACCTGCGCCTTCGCCTCCTCCCATTCTCTGCCCAGCGCCTGCGCCGTGCGGCCAATAGCGGGAATAGAGCGCCGCTCCGCCGTCTCGCAGAGCACGCGCACGCTGGCCGCCGCGCAGCCGAGCGGCATCGCCGTCGCGCCCAGCACGCCGTTGCGGTCGTTGCGGCGCAGCGTCTCCCGGTCGGATTCGAAGAGCCAGTGCGCCTGCGGGATAAACCAGTTCTCACAGGTCAGCTCCACCGTCGCGGAGGCGTTCATCGCACAGAGCGGCAGTGGGGCGGAGGCGCGTAGGGCGCCCCACTGGCCATCCTCCGGGCCGGCATCGGCAAATAGCTCTGGGAACTCCTCGCGTCGAGCCGGCGACCAGAGATAGACGAAGCGCCCGTCCGGCAATGTCGCCCCGAAGACTACCTGGTTCATCAGGCCCCAGCCTGTCACCCAGGGCGCCTTCCCGTTGAGGCGGTAGCCGCCGGGAACCGGCGTGGCGGTCAGAACGGGCGGGCCGGGCCGGCGCAGGTGCGCGAAGGAGATGGCGCACAGCATCCGCCCGCTCGCCAGCTCGGGCAGCAAGCGCCGTTTCAGTTCTGCGTTGGGGCCGCCGGCAATCATGCGGGAGGGGCCATGATGCTGCGCCTGCGTAAAGGTGGTCACGCCGCAGAAGGAGGCCAGAATTTCCGTCACCTCGCGCTGGGTCGCGCCGGAAGCCTCCAGCCCGCCGTACTCACGCGGCAGCGCGAGGGCCAGCAGTCCCGCCTCGGCCAGGGCGCGGAAGTTCTCCCGGTTCGGTCCACTGCCCTGATCCGTCTCCTGGGCGCGCGGCCCCAGGACCGTCTCCCCGATATGCCGCGCCTTCTCCGGGATCGCCGCCTCCTCCGCGTAGCGCCCGGCGTCCGGCGCCCGGTCGGGCGGGAGCGTCACGCCGATGGGATCGGCGCTGTTATCGGCAGGGTTGCCGTTAGTATCCGACACGTAGCTTTTTCCTCCTTCTGCGGAGTACAGGAATCGCGCAAGGGCCTGCTCTGCGCGGCGTTTGCGATTCTGTTCGCCGGAAGGTACAATGTTGTCATTCCGACCCGTCCGTTGTGGCGGGCCCTATCTTCCTTTTGCTGGAAGCAAGGCAGGCAGGCCATGATCCGAACACCTATCTATTTCGACAACAACGCCACGACTCCTACCGACCCGCGCGTGGTGGAAGCCATGCTGCCCTACTTTACGGAGCGCTTCGGCAACGCCGCCAGCCGCACCCATAAATTGGGCTGGGAGGCCGAAGCCGCCGTGGAGAACGCCCGCGCCCTCCTCGCCCGCGCCATTGGCGCCGATCCGACCGAGATCGTCTTTACCTCCGGCGCTACCGAGTCGGACAACCTTGCTCTTAAAGGCGTCGCCGAAGCCTACGCCGGGAAAGGCAGTCACCTCATCACGGCCCAGACCGAGCATAAGGCCATCCTCGATAGCTGCAAGCACCTGGAGAAGCGGGGGTTCCGCGTCACCTACCTCAAGCCCAGGCCGGACGGTCTGATCGATCTGGAGGAGCTGGCCGACACCATAACGGAGCAGACCCTCCTCGTCTCCATCATGCACGCCAACAACGAGATCGGCGTCCTGCAAGACGTGGCCGCCATCGGTCACCTCTGCCATGAGCAGGGCGTGCTGTTCCACACGGACGCCTCGCAAAGCCTGGGCAAAGTGCCCATAGATGTGCAGAAGATGCAGATTGATCTGGCTTCCTTCACCGCACACAAGCTCTACGGGCCGAAGGGCATCGGCGCGCTCTACGTGCGGCGGCGCGATCCGCAGGTGCGCCTGGCGATCCAGATGGACGGCGGTGGCCACGAGCGCGGCTTTCGCTCCGGCACGCTCAACGTCACGGGCATTGTTGGCTTTGGCAAGGCGGCTCAGATCTGCCAGGAGGAGATGGAGACGGAGAGGCGGCGGCTGACCTTCCTGCGCGATAAGCTTAAGAACGGCCTGCGCAGTGCGCTGTCGGATGTCACCATCAACGGCCATGAAACGCAGCGCCTGCCGGGCAACCTGAACCTTTCCTTTGCGGGGGTGGAGAGCGATAGCCTGATGGCCCGTCTGAGCGACGTGGCGCTCTCCTCCGGCTCGGCCTGCAATTCGGGCGAGGTCACGCCGTCCTATGTGCTCAAGGCCATCAGCCTGCCTGACGCCCTGGCTCTCTCTGCGGTGCGCTTCGGCCTGGGCCGCTTCAACACGGAAGAAGAGGTGGACTACGTGATCGGGCGCTGCGTTGAGGCGGTGAATGGCCTGCGCGAACTGTCTCCGCTTGGAGAGCGATAGAGGAAGCCTCTGCCATGCCCTACAGCGAGAAAGTCCTGGCACATGTACAGAACCCGCACAATGTCGGCGGGCTGGATAAGAGCGATCCCAGCGTCGGCACCGGCGGCGTCGGCACGCCGGAGAGCGGCCTGATGGTGAAAATTCAGATCAAGGCCGATCCGACGACGCGCCGCATTGTCGCAGCGCGATTTAAGGTGTTCGGCTGTAGTGCCGCCATCGCCTGCGGCTCCCTGCTGACCGACCGGGTTCAGGACAGGGCGCTGGATCAGGCGCGGCAGATCCAGAGCGCGCAGATCGCGGCGGAACTGGAGCTATCTGCAGATCGGTTCTACTGCGCAGAGCAGGCGATACAGGCTTTGCAGGCCGCCCTCCGGGATTGGGAGGAGAAGCAGACCCATCAGGCTTGTTCAGCGACAGGCTAAACCCTGCCGCTGTGGGGCTTGCAGCCCGTCGCCCACCCAGGTGGGCGACAAAGATGATTTGCCCGCGTAGGCGGGCAACGAGCTGAAGGCTCCCGAGCGGCGGGGGTTAGCCTGCCGGTTTAGAAGGTCTGTAGGAGACATGAGCAGGAGAGCAGGACAAAAGCAGCCGCGTGTCTGGCGGCATTGGTGGAGCGCGCTGTTCGTCTGCCTGGCAGCAGCGGCGGCCGGGCTGGCGGGATGCGCGCGTGGTCGCGGCGAGACGGCGCGGCGTGTCGTGCTGCATGTGGCCGATTGGGGCGGAGCCTCCGCCGACCCGAGCATGAACCGCTTCCAGAACGAGGTCATGGCCGAATGGCAGCGCCTGCACCCGAACATCGAGATACAGCCGGAGCATATTCCCGGCAGCGGCGAGTACGTTCCCAAGCTGCTGACCGCCTTTGTCGCCGGGACGGAGCCGGAGGTGATGAGCCTGGATGCCTCCTCCGCCGCCGACTTTATTGATAACGATACGCTGCGCGACCTGACGCCCTTCGTCCGCCAGGATCATCTGGACCTCTCCACCTACTATCCCAACGTGCTTAACCTGGCCCGCCGCGGCGAACATCTGTACGCCCTACCCGCCGACTTCACACCGATGATGCTCTACTACAACAAGCGCCTCTTCGACAAAGCTGGCGTGCCCTACCCCAAAGACGGCTGGACCTGGGAGGATTTCCGCCAGGCGTGCCGCCGCCTGACCGTCTGGCCTAAAGGCGCCCCGCACCCGACGCGATACGGCTTCCTGCTGGAGAACTGGATGCCGGGCTGGATTACCTGGATCTGGCAGAACGGTGGCGACGTGCTTTCCCCGGACGGCACGCATGCGACCGGCTACCTGGATAGCCCGGCAACCATCGAGGCGGTGCAGTTTTTGGCCGATCTGGTTCGGGAGCATCTAGCTCCCTCGCTTTCGGAGACACAGGCGCAAGGGGCCGATCCGTTCGCGTCGGGGATGGTGGCGATGAAGATCAGCGGGCACTGGAACATCGTCGGGCTGAGAGCCAGCGAAACCATCCGGATGGACGATGTTGGCGTGGTCGGCCTGCCGCAACAAAAGCGGCGCGTCACCGTCATCTATGAGTCGGGCTACGCGATCACCAAAGGCTGCCGGCACCCGCGCGAGGCGTGGGAGTACGTCAAGTTCATGTCCGGCCCGTTCGTGCAGCGGAAGAAGGCGGAACTGGGCATCGGCATCTCGGCTAACCGGCAGATTGCCGAGGCGCGGCGGCATGCCAACGCGCTGGAGCCGGTGTTCCTGGATAACGTCCGGTACGGCATCGCGCCCTGGGGGGCGCGCGTGGAGAGCTACGCGCAGGTCGAGGACATCGGCAAAGAGATGATGGAGGAGGTATTGGTCGGCAGGGTGCCCGTTCCACAGGCGCTGCATGCGGCGGCCCGCCGCGTGGATGCGGAGTTGGGCGTGCAATGAGCGGCAACCCTTAAGGTACAATGAGGCTATGGTAGATCATGGCCGGCTGTTCAAGGAACTGCTGACCACTTTCTTCGTCGAGTTTGTAGACCTCTTTTTGCCCGACGTGAGCGCCTATCTGGAGCGCGACACGCTCGAATTCCTGGATAAAGAGGTCTTCACCGATGTCACCTCCGGAGAGAAGCACGAGGCCGATATCGTCGTCAAGGCCCAGTTTCGCGGGCAGCCATCGTTCTTTCTTATCCATGTGGAGAACCAGGCATCGGCGAAGGAGGCGTTCGCAAAACGGATGTTCCGGTACTTTGCGCGCCGGCATGAGAAGTACGATCTGCCGGTCTATCCGGTGGCGCTCTTCTCGTATGATGCCCCGCTGCGCCCGGAACCTGACCAGTATCAGGTAGCTTTCCCGGATCGGGTCGTGCTGGATTTCCGGTATACGGTGATACAGTTGAATAGATTAAATTGGCGGGACTTCGTGCGGCAGCCCAATCCGGTCGCCAGCGCGCTGATGGCTAAGATGCGGATCGCGCCGGAAGACAGGCCGAAGGTCAAGCTGGAATGTCTACGCTTGCTCGCGACGCTGCGTTTAGATCCGGCGCGGATGCAGTTGATTTCCGGGTTTGTGGATACCTACCTGCGCCTGAACGCGCAGGAGCAGCGCGCGTTTGAGAAGGAGTTGCAGGCAGTCATGTCCCCGGAACAGGAGACCGTTATGGAAATCGTGACCAGTTGGATGGAAGAGGGACTTGAAAAAGGCCGTCAGGAGGAGGCGCGTAAGTTTGTTCTTCTCCTGCTTAGAAGCAAGATCGGGGAACTGGAGCCGAGTGTACAGGAGCGTATCGCCGCGCTCTCTACGGAGCAGTTGGAGGAGTTGGGCACGGCGCTGTTGAACTTCAATAGCCTGGCCGACCTTACCGCCTGGCTGGAGAGCGCCGCCTGAGGCCATCTCCGAGCGGCAAACTTCGGACGCAGTAAAAGCATGGTTGTTCCTTCGCCCGCAAAAGCAAAACGCCGCGCCGCAGGATGGACGGGCTGGTTGTTCGTGCTGCCCTCCTTCGCGCACCTGGCCGTGTTCGTGCTGTTTCCGATCCTGTTCGCGTTTTACCTGAGCCTGCACAAGTGGGATGTGCTAAAGCATAATAAGCCGTTTGTCGGCCTGGCGAACTACGTCCATCTGCTGCACGACCCGCTGTTCTGGAATGCGCTCTGGAATTCAACCTATTATGCGGTCGTGAGCGTGCCGCTGGGCATGGCGGTTGCGCTGGCGGTCGCCATCCTGGTACATCAAAGGCTGCGCGGCGTGGCCTTCTTCCGCACCCTCTACTACCTGCCCGCCGTCTCCTCTGCCGTCGCCCTCTCGATGGTCTGGACGTTCATCTATCTGCCGGAACATGGGCTGATCAGTTGGACGCTCAACGCGCTTGGCCTGCATGATTGGGCGCAGATAGATTGGCTGCAAAGCACCGTCTGGGCCATGCCGGCCCTGATCTTCATGAGCATCTGGACCGGGCTGGGGCCGCGCATGGTGCTGTTTCTGGCGGGGCTGGCGGGCATTCCGGAAGCCCTCTACGAAGCCGCCGCCGTGGATGGCGCGGGCCGCTGGGCCGCCTTCCGGCATATCACGCTGCCGATGCTGCTGCCGACCACCTTCTTCATCCTGATTACCTCCTCCATCAGCGCCTTTCAGGTCTTCACGCCCATCTATATGATGACGCAGGGCGGCCCCGTGCGGCATACGGATGTGGTCGGCTACCACATCTACAACCAGGCGTGGCGGCAGTTCCATATGGGCATGGCAAGCGCGCAGAGCTACGTCCTCTTCCTGGTTATCCTGGCAGTGACCATCGTACAGTTTAAGGTCGTGAGCAAGCGCATGGAGGAGTTCAGCCTGCATTAACGAGCAAGCCGGGCCATGATAGCGTATAAAACCGGACATGCAAACGCCGGCAAAGGAAGGAGACGGACGTGACGCTAAATGCTGAGACGGATAACAGGAGCCAGGACGCTTGCGAGGTCGCGGCCTACTACTTTCCGCAGTATCATCCGGACGCGCGCAACGACGCCTGGCATGGCAAAGGCTGGACGGAGTGGGAACTGGTGAAGGCCGCGCGTCCGCGCTTCCCGAGCCATCGCCAGCCCATCGTGCCTGCCTGGGGCTATTTCGATGAGTCCGATCCGGAATGGGCGGCGCGCGAGATAGACCTGGCGGCGGATCACGGCGTCACCTGCTTTCTTTACGATTGGTACTGGTACGAGGACGGGCCGTTCTTGCAGGATGGTTTAGAGAAAGGTTTTCTGCACGCGCCCAACAATCGCCGCCTCAAGTTTGCGCTGATGTGGGCTAACCACGACTGGCTCAATATCCACCCGGCCAACTTTCTCAACCGCCCGGAGACGCTGGTTTCCGGTCGCGTCTCGCGGGAGGCGTTTGAGCGCCTGACGGATCACGTGATCGCGCACTACTTTTCGCGCCCGAACTACCTGACCCTTGCAGGAGAGCCGTATTTCTCCATTTACGAGTTGGGAACGTTTATCTTCGGGCTAGGCGGGCTGGGCGCTACCCGTAAAGCCCTGGACAGCTTCCGCGCCAAAACGCGCGCCGCCGGGCTGCCGGGCCTGCATCTTAACGCCATCGTGTGGGGTGTCAGTGTGCTGCCTGCTGAGATCGAAGTGAAAGACCCGCAGCAGGTCGTGGCCGCGCTCGGCTTCTCCAGCGTCACCTCTTATACCTGGGTGCATCACTACGATCCGAGTACGGATGGTTTTCCACAGGGCAGCTACGCGAAAGCGGCGGCGCGGAACTATGCGCTGTGGGAAGAGTATCGTCGTCAGTTCGCTGTGCCCTACCATCCCAACGTGACGATGGGATGGGATCCCAGCCCGCGCACAATACAGAGCGATAGGTATGAGCCGCGCGGCTATCCCTGGACGGCGGTGCTGGAAGGCAACACGCCCGAAGCGTTTCGAGAGGCGTTGGAACATGCTAAGGCATTTGCCACTGGCGGCGAGGCAACGCGGCGCATGATCACTATCAACGCCTGGAACGAGTGGACGGAAGGCAGCTACTTGCTGCCTGACACGGTTCACGGCACGACCTATCTGAAGGCGGTCCGCGATGTCTGCGGCAGGTAGCGGGCGAATAAATTTGCGGCAAGCCCTCACCCCCGGCCCCTCTCCCACGCTGTGGGAGAGGGGAGAACAGAGTCGGCGAAGGCCGACTTAGTGCTCTGGTTGCTGCGGCTTCAGCCGCCCGAAAAGCAAACAGAATAGCCCTGGTTAATCTGTTAGTGTTGGAGGAAAACGCTTGCTACGCGCAGCAGTCAGTTATCTCTTGATGGTTCTGGTCGCGCTGCTGACGGTGACGCCGTTCGCGTGGATGGTGCTCGCCTCGCTGCATCCCTCGCACGGCGCGCTGCCGACGCCGTCGCACCTGTTTCCCAGGCAGTGGCACTTCGAGAACTATGCCGAGGTGCTGGGCATGGACGCGACGCCGTTCCTACGCTTCCTCTGGAATACGGTGGTGGTGGCCGTGTGCGTGGTTGTCGGGCAACTGGCGCTGTGCTCGCTGGCGGGCTATGGGTTTGCGCGGCTGCGGTTTCCGGGGCGCGACCTCGTCTTTTTTCTTTTCCTGGCAACGATGATGATTCCAGGGCAGGTGACGATGATCCCGGCCTTCCTGGTCGTGCGCTGGTTTGGGTGGCTGGATACCTACTGGGCGCTAATCGTGCCGGGCCTCTCCAGCGCGTTCGGCATCTTCCTGATGCGGCAGTTCTTCCTGACCTTGCCTAAAGAGCTAGACGATGCCGCGCACATAGACGGCTGCTCGGATTTCGGCATCTACTGGCGCATTGCCCTGCCGCTCTCCGCGCCCGCGCTGGCGACGCTCGCCGCCTTCGCCTTTATCGCGACGTGGACGGACTTCTTCTGGCCGCTGTTGGTAACCAGTACCACGCAGATGCGGACGCTGGAGGTCGGCCTGTCGCTGTTCAAGGACTCGTTTGGCACGACCAACTGGCCGCTACAGATGGCGGCGGCGATGCTGGTCCTTCTTCCGGTGCTGCTGGTCTTTCTCTTTACACAACGCTTCTTCGTGCGCGGCATCGCCCTGACGGGACTGAAAGGCTGAGGAGGCAATCGAAGCGGCCTTCCGTTTTGCCCGTGCATTCTCAAGTCACTCAAGATGTTGTACAATAGAGTTGTTGGGCGAGTGAAGATGAGGGCATAAAATCTCCGCGCTATTATCCTCCCTTCCGTGAAAAAGAGACGGCAAAGGGAAAGGGTGCCGGAGGTTAGGTACAAACCAGGGGGCAGTGGCCAAGAGGATACGATCATGAGAGAAGTTGTCATTGTGGGGGCGGCCCGCACGGCTATCGGCAAATCGCCGAAAGGGACGCTCCGCTATACGCGCCCGGACGACCTGGCGGCGGTGGCGATCCGCGCCGCGCTGGAGCGCACGCCGGGGATCGCGCCAGAAGAGGTAGAGGATGTCATTCTTGGCTGCGCGATGCCGGAGGCCGAGCAAGGAATGAACGTGGCGCGGGTCGCGGCCCTGCGCGCCGGGCTGCCCCAGAGCGTTCCGGGATTGACGCTGAACCGCTTCTGTGCCTCCGGGCTGGAGGCCATCGCGACCGCCGCCGCCAAGATCGCGACCGGGCAGGCCGAGACCATTATCGCGGGCGGCACGGAGAGCATGAGCCTGGTGCCCTTCATGGGGCCGACCACCAGACCGAACCCCTACCTGATGGAGCACGCCCCGGATACCTATCTGAGCATGGGCCTCTCGGTGGAGGGGCTGGCCCAGGAGTACCGCATCGCCCGTGAGCAGGCCGACGAGATTGCGCTCCAGAGCCACCAGAAAGCGCTCGCCGCTCA
>DASRGZ010000086.1:0-16104 GCA_035650735.1 Chthonomonadaceae bacterium | reverse complement strand
GACAAAGCGGTTCAGGCCCAATTCCTTAGAGGCCCAGAGGCTTTCGACGACCTGCCAGGCGGCGAAGGTGCTGGTGCCGATATAGCGCACCTTGCCCTGCCGGATGAGGTCGTCCAGGGCGCGCAGGGTCTCGTCAATGGGGATGGAGGGGTGGGGACGGTGCATCTGATAGAGGTCAATGTGGTCGGTCTGGAGGCGGCGCAGGCTGTCCTCGCACGCCTTGAGGATATGGAAGCGGTGCCCTCCCCAGGCGTTGGGGTCGGTATCGCTCATTCGATTGTAAAATTTGGTGGCCACAAACACGCGGTCGCGCCGCCCGTCCATTGCCAGCGCCTTGCCGGTGATCTCCTCGCTGACGCCCCGGCTGTAGACGTTGGCGGTGTCGAAGAAGTTGATGCCCGCCTCCATCGCCCGGTGCATGATACGGATCGAGTCCTCTTCGCTGGTACCGCTCTGGGTATCCCCCCAGTTCATGCATCCCAGGCACAGCACGCTGACCTGAACGCCTGTACGCCCTAACGCCCGGTATTCCATCGCTGTCTCCTCCTCACGCTGCAATACAGGCAACCTGCAACCTTATCGCCGCCATTTCGCGGTGGATTTCGGAAAAGAGCGCGTCAATACCTCCTTTATGGTACTCGCCTGCCCCTATTTTTCGTGGCGTTATGCCTCTGGTATCTGAAATTTTACGGGCAAATGGCGATAATCGCACTGGATTAAATTTGTGAGGTCTCGCCTGGGAAGAGCAAAGGGAAGGCTACGCTCAGGCGCTTAATCCGGAAGAGAGCTTTGTAGTAAGAGAGAATTGGCGAGGGAGTTGAGGCATGAGTAGAGGGATAAGCAAGAAACTCAGGTATGTGATGATAGGCAGCCTCTGCGGCGTCCTGTTGCTTCCTATCTGGGCGTGGGCCGATAATTCGGAAGCCGGTGCGCCCGCAGAAAAGCCACTGGTGGCTTCGGCGTCCGGCACGGCGCCCGCGGTGAGCAAGCCTGCTGCGGAAAGCGCCAGCGTGCCCGGCGCGGCGGAGACGGTCCCGGCAAAACCGGCGGCTGCGGGCGCTCCAGGCGCAACCACGGAGGCGACAGCGCCGGCGCCCCGGCGAGCGGCCACAGCGCTTCAGTTCCATGCGAACCTGTATTTCGGCCTGACCAATATCAACGGGCCGACCGCGCGCAACACCGATGGCGCCTGGGCCGGGGCTGGCTTCGCGTTGCCTTCCACGCTCTCGCTGGATTGGAGCCATCGGGAGGACCAGGCCGTTCATGTGGCCGTGGGCATCGGCGACCTCTATACGGGACGCGGCACGCCACTGCATGAGCCGGTCGAGGCGTACTACAGCTTTCACGGGGCGGGAGGTGAGTTCACTGCCGGCAAATTCTATGTGCCCTTTGCCTCCCAGGAGTGGGAATATGAGCCTAAGTACGGCCTCATGTACCGACAGGCGCATGGGCGCATGGACTATACGACCTCGCTCCAGTACGATCAGGGCCGGCGCACGCCCAACGCCTATCTGCGCGTCGGGCGCAGGGTAGGCCCGCAATCCACGCTGGGGGTCTCCGTCGGATTGGGCCGTGGCCTGACGTACTCCACGTCGCACACGATGGCGTACGGCCTGGATTTCAGCCAGGAGTGGAGCGGCCTACAGCTCAGCGCCGAGTATGACTTTGTCGCAGGCTCTTCCCAGCCGTTCCAGTTTGTTTATGGGAAGCTGGCCCTGACCAAGCTGGGCAACTGGCAGCCGTTCGTGGGAGCCTACTACTGGCACGATTCCACGGGGGAGTTGGGCCACAGCAGCAGCGCGCTGGTGGGCCTGGGATACCGCCTGACGCCCCAACTGGGGCTGGAGACCGGCTACGCGCGGGCCAACGGACGCAACGTGTTCTGGCTGCAATCGCACACGCAGTTTTAAGTCTAGGCGCGAAACGCCCCGGTCGGGTAGATTCCTGACCCAGCCGGGGCATTTCAGGCATCCTTGGCTTCTGGGGAGAGCGAACGGTCACGGCGGTTCCGGCAGGGCCGGCGCGCATGTAGTATACTAAAGGAGACATCCATGCGCTGAGAAGAACCATGCCGGAGACTGCTCGCTCACCCCAATCTGTGCCCGCTGCGGAGGCCCCGCGCCCGTATCCGTTAGAGTCACTGACGGGCATCCTGGAGCGCATCACCTTCCACAACGAAGAGAACGGCTACACCGTCGCCCGCCTCGCCGTGGAAGGCGCGCGCGACCTCGTTACCATCATCGGCAACTTCTCCAACCCCATCGTCGGCGAGTGCCTGTTCTGCGAGGGGCGCTGGGTGACGCACCGGGCGTTCGGGCGACAGTTTGCCGTCGAGCGCCACAGCACCTCGAAACCCGCCACCGCCTTTGCCATTGAGAAATATCTGGGCAGCGGCCTGATCAAGGGCATCGGGCCAGTCATGGCGAAGCGCATGGTGGACCTATTCGGACTGGATACCCTCGACATCATCGAGCAGGAGCCGCGCAAGCTGCTGCGCGTGGAGGGCATTGGCGAGAAGCGCGTTCAGATGATTCAAAAGGCGTGGGACGAGCAGCGCGAGATTCGCAACGTCATGCTCTTTCTCCAGGAGAAGGGCGTCTCGGCGACCTACGCCGTTAAAATCTACAAGACCTACGGCGACAAGGCCATCGCCACCGTCACGGAAAATCCCTACCGACTGGCGCAGGACATCTGGGGCATCGGCTTCAAAACCGCCGACAAGATCGCCCAGCAACTCGGCATTGCGCCCGACAGCGAGCGGCGGCTGGAGGCGGGCCTGCTCTACACGCTCTCGGAGGCGACCGAGTTCGGCCATCTCTACCTGCCGGAGCCGAAGCTGCTGCAATCGGCGGCGGAGATATTGGGCGTGGAGCCGGAGAAGCTCGTGCCCGTGCTGGAGACGATGGTCGCATCGCAGGCGGTGCTGGCCGAGGACATGCCGGAGGTGGAGATGGCGGGCCGTCCCATGCGCGCCCTCTACCATCCTGCGCTCTACTATACGGAGATCGGCCTGGCCGCACAGATCCGCCGCCGCCTGAGCACGCCGCCGGGCAAGCCGCTCTCGCAGGAGAAGATCCGGGCCTGGCTGGAAAAGCAGGAGCAGGCGCAGGGGATTGCGCTCTCGGAGGAGCAGAAGCAGGCGGTCGCGCTGGCCCTGGAAAACCGCATCCTCGTCCTGACCGGCGGCCCGGGGACTGGTAAAACCACGGTCACAAACCTGATCGCCCGCGCCTTTGAGGCCCAGAAGAAGCGGCTGCTGCTGGTCTCGCCGACCGGACGCGCCGCCAAGCGGCTCTCGGAGGTGACCGGGCGGGACGCGCAGACCATTCACCGCCTGCTCAAATTCGACCCGGCCACCCACAGCTTCCAGTACAACGAGACCAACCCGCTGCCCTGCGACGTGCTGATCGTGGACGAGGTTTCTATGCTGGATGCGGTGCTGGCCAACAACCTGCTCAAAGCCGTGCCGGAAGGCGCGCAGATCGTCTTCGTCGGCGACAGCGATCAACTGCCGTCGGTCGGGGCAGGCAACGTGCTTGGCGACCTGCTGGATTCCGGCGTGGTACCCTCCATCCGGCTAACGCAGGTGTTCCGGCAGGCGCAGGAGAGCCTGATCGTCACCAACGTGCACCGCATTCGCAAGGGCGAGTTTCCCCTGCTCGTCCCGCCCAAAGAGCGAGGGAGCTATAACTGCCTGTTTGTCGAGGTCGAAGACCTCACGCGCGAGCCAACGCCTCAGGAGTTGGAGGAGATGCGCACAAAGGGAGAGCTAAATCCCGATGGGATGCCCGATCCGGAGGGGTTCCCGCTGCGCATTCTGGTCAAGAGCGGCGCTGAGGTGGGGGCCGAGCAGGTGGTCAAGCTGGTGCGCAGGTCGCTGCCCGCGCTCGGATATCGGGGCGACGACATTCAGGTACTTTCAGCCATGCACAAAGGCACGCTCGGCGTCGGCTACCTCAACGAGCGGTTACAGGATGCCCTCAATCCCGCCGACCCCACCGGACGCCGCCCGGAGCTGGTGCGCGGCTCCCGCCGCTTCCGCATTGGCGACCGCGTTATCCAGCTTGTCAATAACTACGACAAGAACGTTTACAACGGCGACGTGGGAGTTATTGCCGACATCAAGCCCGAAGACCAACTGCTGACGGTGCGCTTCCCGGAAGGCATCGTCGAGTACGACTTCGCCGACTACGACGAGCTTCAACTTGCCTACGCTTTGTCCATCCATAAAAGTCAAGGCTCAGAGTACAAAGCTGTCATTTTAGTGCTGCATTCGAGCCAGTATATGATGCTCCAGCGCAACCTGCTCTATACGGGCCTGACGCGGGCGCGCAACCTGTGCCTGCTGGTGGGGGACAAGCGGGCCATCGGGCGGGCCGTCAGGAACGACAAGACGACCCGCCGCTACACGCGCCTGGCCGAACGCCTCCGCAGTACCGATGAAGCTGCCCTCACGCCCCCCGACCGCCTGCTTTAGATCAGGAACACGAGACCTCCCAGCTATTAAGCTGCCTTTTGTGTGATGACGACCGGGGCTGGCGCCGGCGTCGGAACGGCTGGCGTCGTCGTGGGCTGGCGGCGCTGCTGCGCGATCCAGTTTAGGGCCTCGTGAAACCGCTTGCCGGAGATATAGGCCGTCCAGATGCCCGAACCATCCGGAGCTTCCACCTCGACCGGCACGCGGAACTCTTCGTCCGGCCAGAACGTGCAGTAATAGCGCTTGCAAAACTGGAGGTATTCAGAATAGGTCAGGCGCATCGTGGCTCCCTCCTTTGACTACCAGAATTCCCTTCTTTGCAGGGCAGGGGCTGCGGCCCCTTTCTCGGTGAGGGCAGGGACTCAGGTTGCTTCCTGGCAGTGTCCGCAGACGGGAACGTGCGTCACCACTACCGCCACCGGATGTTCGTACTCCTCCTCGAAGAGATCCTCCTCATCAGGGTCCTGTTGCCGGACAAGGCGCTCAAAGGTCGCGGCATCCACCCGCGTGCGGCTGACCCAGCGGCCGCAGTTATCGCAGAGGACGCGCTTTTCGTAGCTCGTGACAGCCATTTTCCGTTCTCCTGTTCGGTTCCACGCTTGCCTGCGGCCCCAGAGGGCGCGCCGATAGATTCAGAGCGGATGGGGATGTCCAGTCAGGACGCCCGCTGTACTGCCGCTGCACACAACCCCACAATAAATAACGGGGGTCTCAGCACAGAGTGTTCCAGCGATCTTCACAAGTGGAGAAAGCAGGAAGGGGACAAGCAGCCACTCATCTTCCGGGTGCGCTCGAATCCAGTCGCGCAGAGCTTGTCTGGCGGCCACGATTTCGGGCAGGGTCGTCGCATCGAGTACCTGGTTATGCAGGCGTTCGCGCGCTTCATAGAGTTGGGTGGTCATAGGAGTCTCCTCCACAAGATAACGCTGGCACGCGAAAATGCGGCCACTTAGTCCATAGAGATCCTCCGCTGCGCCAGCGAACACTTCTAGAGGACGCACTCAGTTGGACTGGTAGGTTCTGCCTCCTCAATTTCAGCAATCTCTTGCATCTGCGCAAGCTGCGCGAAGCCGTCGCGCATCCATTCCCTTTCTTCTGGGTAGGTTGTGATCCAATTGCGCAGGGCTTGTTTGGCCGCTTCGATTTCAGGAAGCGTTTTGGCGCTGAGAACTTGCCGGGTCAAACAGCGGCGCGCTTCCTCTCGATCAATTTACATCGTCGGTAACTCCCTCAGATAAAGCCTTTGAGCGTAGCATTACAGGCAGAAAAAACTCGGACAAATTCGACTAACGGCTGCTCGTCCAGTTGGTAGCCGCGCCCTAAGACGAAGGCAGGGCGGTCTTTGATGGGCGTTTTGAGCAGTTCAAGATAAAACGCCTCTGGTACCAGGGAAAGGATGTTACGCAGTCGCTCCAGGGCGAGAATGTAGTCATTATACTTATGTCGTTCGTCATTTTCGCTAAATTCCTGAGCATCAAAAGCGATTTGAAGGCGGGCAAGGATGTCGCTACGAAACAGGTGTTGTAATTGCTCGACTACTCCCTCCTCCCACCCCGAAATGCACGGTAGTCGGTCGGATGGTAACCTGCAGAAATGGCATGAAACGCCTCATGGATGATAGTGGGCCAGCGCAGGTCAGATTGGCAAAGCTCGGCATCGAGCAGAATATCACAAGAGAAAGGCTTGCGCCCCTTGAAATCAGCCTGTACTACGAGTGGTACTTTGCCACTCCAACGTGAGGGCAGTCCGGTAAGCTCGGTAAGGAGGGCAAGGATTTGCGCGACCTCAGTCTGTAACTGCGCCTGGAGGCTGTCCATAGGGGCATTATATCAGAAGGGCAGGAAGGGGACAAGGTGAGGACGGCTCTACGACGCCAAGCGGGTAAAAAGCGGGCATAAGGAAAGTAGGGGACAGGAGTAATGCACTCCTGTCCCCTCATTGTACTGGGCGTATTTGGCGTTAGGCTGTGACCGGTTCCGGCGCTTCCTGCTTGCGGAAGACCAGCCTTCCCTCCGGGTCGGCATCTACTACGATGTGGTCGCCTTCCTTGAACTCGCCCGCCAACAGCTTCTGCGCCAGCGGGTCGGCGATCTGGCGCTGGATGGCCCGCTTCAACGGGCGCGCTCCATACACCGGGTCGTATCCCGCCATCGCCAGCGCCTCCTTGGCCGCATCCGTCAGCGTCAGGCTCAGATGCCGCTCCGCAAGGCGCTTCCTGAGCAGACCCAACTGAATCTCCACGATGTCCTTGATCTGCTCCATCGAGAGGCTCTGGAAGACGATGATCTCGTCCACCCGGTTCAAGAACTCGGGCCGGAAGTGGGCCTGCACCGCCTCCATGACCCGAGCGCGCATCTCCTGCGGGTTGGAGAGGGCCATCTCCCGGATGATGTGGCTGCCGATGTTGGAAGTCATAATGACCACCGTGTTGCGGAAGTCCACCGTTCGGCCCTGGCCGTCGGTCAGGCGTCCGTCATCCAGGAGCTGAAGCAGGACGTTGAAGACGTCCGGATGCGCCTTCTCGATCTCGTCGAAGAGAATGACGCTGTAAGGCCGGCGGCGAACTGCCTCGGTCAACTGGCCGCCTTCCTCGTAGCCGACGTAGCCGGGTGGGGCGCCGATGAGCCGAGCCACGGTGTGCTTCTCCATGTACTCGCTCATGTCAATGCGCACCATCGCCCGCTCGTCATCGAAGAGGAACTCGGCCAGGGCGCGGGCCAATTCGGTCTTACCCACGCCGGTCGGCCCCAGGAAGATGAAGCTGCCGATGGGCCGGTTCGGGTCGGAAAGCCCGGAGCGCGAGCGGCGCACCGCGTTGGCGACGGCGATGACCGCCTCCTCCTGCCCCACCACGCGGGCGTGCAGCCGGTCCTCCATGTGCAGGAGCTTCTGCAGCTCGCTCTCCATCAGGCGGCTGACGGGAATGCCGGTCCACTTGGCGACGATCTCGGCGATGTCGTCGGAGGTCACTTCCTCTTTCAGCAGGGCCTGCCCGCCGCCCTGAACCTGGGCCAGTTCGGCCTGCTCCTGCTCCAGCCGCTTGTTCAGCTCGTGCAGGGTGCCATAGCGCAGCTCAGCGGCTTTCGCCAGGTCGCCCTCGCGCTCGGCAGCCTCGGCCCGCAGCCGCGTCTGCTCGATCTCCTGCTTGGTCTTGCTGATCTTCTCGATGACCCGCTTCTCGTTCTCCCAGCGGGCCTTGAGCTGGCTGCTCTCTTCGCGCAGCTCGCTAAGCTCCTGCTCCAGCTTGGCCAGGCGCTCCTGGGTGGCCGGGTCGGTCTCCTTCTGTAAGGCGACGCGCTCGATCTCCAGCTGCCGGATGCGCCGCTCGACGACATCAATCTCGGCGGGCATGGAGTCGATCTCGATGCGCAGCCGCGAGGCCGCCTCGTCAATCAGATCAATTGCCTTGTCCGGTAGGAACCGATCCGTGATATAGCGGTGGGACAGCACCGCCGCCGCCACCAGCGCCGGATCGGTGATGCGGATGCCATGATGCACCTCGTACCGCTCTTTCAGGCCGCGCAGGATAGCGATGGTATCCTCCACCGAGGGCTCGTCGACAAAGATCGGCTGGAACCGGCGCTCCAGGGCCGCGTCTTTCTCGATGTGCTTGCGGTACTCGTCCAGCGTGGTTGCGCCGACGCAGCGCAGTTCGCCGCGCGCCAGCATCGGCTTGAGCATGTTGGAGGCATCCATCGCGCCCTCCGCCGCGCCTGCGCCGACGATGGTGTGCATCTCATCAATGAAGAGGATGATCTGTCCCTCGCTCTCGGCGATCTCGCGCAGCACGGCCTTCAGGCGATCTTCAAACTCGCCCCGGTACTTGGTGCCCGCGATCAGCGCGCCCAGGTCGAGCGCGATCACGCGCTTGTCTTTCAGACCCTCGGGCACGTCGCCCTCGACGATCCGCTGCGCCAACCCCTCGACGATAGCCGTCTTGCCCACGCCCGGCTCGCCGATGAGCACCGGGTTGTTCTTGGTGCGGCGGCTCAAGACCTGAATGACGCGCCGGATCTCCTCGTCGCGCCCGATGACCGGGTCGAGCTTCTGCTTGCGGGCCAGGTCGGTCAGGTCGCGTCCGTAGCGCTCCAGCGCCTGGTACTTCTCTTCGGGGTTCTGGTCGGTGACGCGCTGGCCGCCCCGTATGTCGCGCAGCGCCTGGAGGAGCCTATCCGCCGTGACGCCCTGTGCGTGCAGCAGCCGTCCCGCCGGCCCCTGGTTATCGGCGACGATGGCAAGCAGCAGGTGCTCCGTGCTGACGTACTCATCGTTCATTCGCTCCGCTTCCTGGAACGCCGTGTTCAGCACGGTGCGCATGCGCGGCGTCAGGCTGGCTCCGGTTTCGGCGGCGCCGGAGACTTTGGGCAGTCGGCCAATCTCAGCGTTCACCTGCTGCGCCAGCAGCCCCGTGTTCACGCCCAATTTTTGCAACAGCGGCGTGGTGACGCCTCCCTCCTGCCCCAGCAACGCGGCCAGCAGGTGCTCGACGTCAATCTGCACGTTCTGATTGCGCTCTGCGATCGACTGCGCCTGTTGTATGGCTTCCTGCGCCTTGATCGTCAGTTTATCCATTCGCATGATCACTCACCTCACTGCGTATACGTCGTTCCCATCTGCGCTACGGTTCCAATGTTTGAAGGGTAATATTGCACTGGCTGCGGCTGCCGCGCCGGCGGGAACGTCTATCCTTATATGTGTGCCATTATAATACCACTTTAGTGCCTTATTGTCAAGTCGTTTCGCGTGTTTTTCCTCGTTTTTTGGCAACAAAGGGGAATAGGTCCGCTCAGGAGGAATCCACCTGCTAAAAAGGGAAGTCCCTTCCGGTTTGTGAGACTGTTCCCGTTTGTAAGGCTGTTCCAGCCATTCTGAGAGGTACCATGATCTACCGCCGTGCCCTGCGGCCCCTGTTGTTTGCTCAGGATCCGGAAGCCGCCCATGAGCGCACCATCGAGTTGCTCGCCACCGCCGCGCGCCTGCCCGCCGTGCGCCGGGTGTTTACGCACGCTAAATTGCAGACGGAGGTGGCCGGCATCCGTTTCCCCAATCCGGTCGGCCTGGCGGCAGGCTGTGACAAGAACGCCAGGGCGGTCGCCATCTGGCCGCACTTCGGGTTTGGGTTTGTGGAGGTCGGGACGGTCACGGCACAGCCGCAGCCGGGCAACCCCAAGCCGCGCCTGTTTCGCGTGCCGGAACAGGGGGCGCTGATCAATCGCCTGGGCTTTAACAGCGAGGGCTCGGAGGTCGTGGCAAAGCGTATCGCCCAGATGCGGCGGCGGTCGCGCCCACTGCCGGTGCCGCTAGGCATCAATATCGGCAAGACCAAGCTCGTCAGCGGCGAGGAGGCCGTTCTAGAGGATTACCGCACCAGTTTCCGCCGCCTGTCGCGCCTGGCCGATTTCATCGTCGTCAACGTCTCCTCCCCCAACACGCCGGGGCTGCGCCAGTGGCAGGAGCGCGGCAAGCTGACGGCGCTGCTGGGCACGCTGATGGCGGAGGCGCAGGGGCTGGCGACCAAGCGCGGCACGCGGCCCGTGCCCCTTTTTGTTAAGATTTCGCCCGACATGGCCGACGCCGACATGGACGACGTGGCGGAGGTGGCGCTGGAGCTTGGACTGGCGGGCATCATCGCCACGAATACCACCATCGCCCGCGAGGGCGCGTTTGCCGGCATGGAGCAGGCGGGGGGATTGAGCGGCAAGCCCCTGCGGGAGCGCGCCACCGAGGTCATCAGCTATCTCTACCGGCGCACGGAGGGCCGCCTGCCGCTCATCGGCGTGGGAGGCATCTTCACCGCCGAGGACGCCTATGCGCGCCTTCGGGCAGGCGCCTCCCTCGTCCAGCTCTATACGGGCCTGATCTACGAAGGCCCCTACCTTCCCCGCCGCATTAACCAGGGCCTGCTGCGCCTGATGGAGCGGGATGGCGTCGGCCATATCTCCGAGGTAATCGGCGTGGACGCCGCATAAAAGCAAACGTCCCTGGCCGTCTTTGCACTGCGTTGCCGCTTTGGGATGGGTTCTAATATCAAGTCCGAGGGAATACTTATCGTATGGCTACCTCAAGGTGCAGCGCATATGGGAAGAAATTCACCGGATTGGATATAACTACGCCCAGAGCCGGAGCAAGCCATGAAGATATTGCAGATTGCCAGCGCCTTAAACGACAGCGGCGGCATTGAAAAATTCATCCTCCATCTGGCGGTCGGGCTGCGGGAGCGGGGGCATTGCGTCGAGATCGCCGCCGTGCCCGATAGCTGGGTCTGGCAGCGGGCGCAGGAGCGCGGCTTTGTCGTGGTACCGCTCAGGGTGCGGAGTCAGCATGACTTACGCGCGCTCAGCCCCTACGTGCGGGCGCTGCGTCGGGGACAGTACGACCTCATCAACACGCACTACTCGGTGGACTATCTGATCCCGGCGCTGGCAGCGCGGCGCGTCGGCCAGCGCAACGTCGTGCTGACGCGCCATGTCGTCCGGCCCTGGCGCGGGCTAAAGCGCTATCTCTACGGCGCGGCCCTCTATGACCACATTCTGGCCGTCTCGGATGCCGTGCGCAACGCGCTGCTTGCCGGCGGCATTGCGCCTGCGCGCGTGACGCGGGTGCATGGCGCCGTCCCCATTCCTGATCGCGAAATCGCGCCAGCTCGCCTGCGGGAAGAACTGAATCTGCCGGCAGAGACAGCGCTCATCGGCATTGTATCGCGGATTGCACCGGAGAAAGGCCATCGCTATCTGCTTCAGGCGATGCGCGCGGTGGACCCGCGCGCCGTCTGCCTGGTGGTCGGCGAAGGGCCGGACAGGGCAGCGGTGGAGGCGGCCGTGCGCGAGAATGGCTTGCAGGAGCGCGTCCGTTTCCTGGGGTGGCGGGGGGATAGCGAGGCAGTGATGGCGGCGCTGGACGTGGTGGTGCAGCCCTCGCTCTGGGAGGAGGCGTGCAGCCAGGCGATCCTGGAGGGGATGGCGCTGGGCAGGCCGATGGTCGTGACCGAGAGCGGCGGCAACGCGGAATTGGTCGCGCATGGCGAGAGCGGCCTGGTGGTTCCGAAGCGGGACGCGGCGGTGCTGGCGGCAGCCTTGAATGTGCTGGTTCGCGATCCGGATTTGCGCGCGCGCATGGGCGCGGCGGGACGCCAACGGCAGCAGGAAAGATTCAGTCTACAGGCTATGGCGCGCGGCACGGAGCAGGTCTACTGCCGGCTGCTCGCCGGAGGAACGAATGAGTAACCGCGTTCACGAATTTACCGCCTATCCCACGCTGGGCAGCAGGATACGCCGGCGTCTGCTCGACATTCCGGGACGACTGGCCGATGCGCAGGACGCGCTCTTGCCGGGCGAGTTTGCCCGGTTCTATCGCCGTGTCGCGCCCTATACAATGAGCAACAAACGGCGGTTACGGGGACTCTATGGCGCGGTCAATCACGTCCTCGCCCACGACATTCCCGGCGATATTGTGGAGTGCGGGACGGCGCGGGGCGGCAGCGCGGCCCTGATGGGCCTGACGCTCCAGGCGCGGGGCAGCCACCGCAAGCTCTGGGTCTTTGACACCTTCGAGGGGCTGCCCCCTCCCACCCAGGACGATCCGGACTATGAGTTCGCCAGCCAGTTCACCGGACAGCTTCGGGCAGGGCTAGAGGAGGTGCAGAGCCTCTTCGACGCCTGCGGCCTGCTGGAGCAGACGGTCTTCGTGAAGGGGCTGTTTCAGGAGACGCTGCCGGTCACGCCCATCGAGCGCATTGCCGTGCTCCATATTGACGGCGACTGGTATGAGAGCGTCAAGGTCTGCCTGGAGACTCTCTACGACCGGGTCAGTCCCGGAGGCATCATTCAATTGGATGATTACGGGGATTGGGCGGGAGCGAAGAAGGCGGTAGACGAGTTCCTGGCGGCGCGCTGCCCGGGCGAGCGCCTGCACTACCTAGACCGCACCGGGCGGCAACTGGTTAAGCCGTAGGCGCGGCTTAATCCAAATTACGCTTACGCAGAACACAGCGGGGGATATGGTCGGGTACAGCCACGTTTAGCCTTATGGCTCTGGGATATGTAAGTCCCGACAAATCTTCCGGGCAAGGAAATCATTGATCTCATTGTGCCGGGGCACTGTCGATGTTGTATTATCCCTGGGGTTGACGTAGAGGCTGTGTTTGCCTCCCTCACGGAGCAGGTAACAGTTGTGTGATTCCAGGTGGCGAATGAGGTCGCGACGCTTCATGCTGCTGGCTCGAACGGTTCTCTGGTCACCTTCTGTCCCTGAATAGACTTCTCCGCAAGCTCCCGATTGGCCTCAAGAACCAGTTGCACGGCTTCCTTCAGGTTTTCGCGGGCCTCTTCCAGTGTTCTGCCCTGCGTGTTCGCTCCGGGGAGCTCTTCTACGAACGCAATGTATCCTTCTGGCACTTCCATATACACAGCGGTAAATTGCATTGCTTCCTCCTCTCCTTCCCTTTCTCCCATCGAAATTCGGCTAGTCAAGCCCTAATCGAGATAAATAACTTCGGTTGCTATGAACTCCCTAGCGCCTCGCCGAACGGCCCGGCATCGCAGTGCTCTTCCCAATCGCCGTACACGTCTGAATATAACTGATCTGTCCCAAATGGTAATTGGGTAGGCCGCTGGCGAGGTGGCATTGCCGCTCCTTTTCCATCGGCCCCCTCCGAACCGTGCTTGACGTAGGGTAGACGACCAGCGAGTTACCTTTCGGCACTTTTCCAATCGTCCCCCTCCCAACCCCGCTTGACAGTTTCCTTGTCACGAGGCTCTCCAGTAGTCGTGGGTCAAGACTGTCCATCGTAGCGCCCGGATTGGATTTGATGGTGACAGCCCAGGCAAACCACCCGCGTCTTTCGTCGCCGCGACGACCTCTTAGGCATCCCGGCTCTCCAGCAACTTCCTTCCGGTTTCCGCCTTCGTATCGGCCTACCCTGGGGATGTCCTCATGGCAGGTTCGACCTAAGACCAGAGTTTTCCGACGCCGTGCAGCCATACTCTGCATCCACATCGGACGTTCTTTCCATTCTTGCGCCTCCCATCTGCCAGTTTTCGGATAGGGTGAACTGCCACCCGTTCCGTTGACGCCCAGATTTCGCATTCCTCGGCAAGGAGCCGTTTTCCCAGTTCCGTCCGAGGGGGCGCGAGACCTGGATTACTCCTGCCGCCAGGGACATTCCATCCACGGTCTCCTCGGTTGTGCCTTGGGGCATGGCCCCCTCGTTTGGGTAGATGCGACCGTAGGAAGTAGATGCGACGTTTGCATCTCAATCTGCGCGCGGGTCGCCTGGTTTGTAGGAAGTAGATGCGACCGTAGGCCCGCAGGTACAACGTTGGGGTGAACCGTTGGCGGTAAAGGTCTTCCCGTGGCAGTCCTCGCTTGCCTCTAGCTCCGAGGACCTCCCAAACTGTTTTCGGCGTCTCGCATCTCGCCTGCCTCCCAATCTTGAGGGCGCAGTTACCTGTTCCCCTTCGCCTTGTAGACGGCTTTCCCGCCCTCGGACTACTATGGGAACTCTGTCGCCGGTTCCTTTTGGGGAACCCGGTTGGGGAGGCCCGTGTCTGGGCGTCCTTACCCGTTTCGGTCTCGTGACCCGTAGGCGCGCCCGGGTTTTGTGGATAGGATGCGTGTAGCCTGACTTAGGCAGTCCACGCCGCTCTTGCCCGAACTCATTGTTCGGTGGTACACTCGCCGAAGTTGGGGATACAATGACCGATTGTGCGGCCCATCAACCTGGGGCCACCGCACGCGTGTCGTCGTCCTCAGATGCTCTGCCGACGGGTTTGGACATAACCCCCCGGAGAGTGGACTGCAAGCAATCCAGCCTTTGCCCTATCACGCCGGTCTTGCGGAGCCACGGTTTCAGCATCTTCTCTCCGTTCCCCGCTTTACCGGAAGGCTGTTGTCCCCTTTGTCTTTCGACGCCAGGTTATCGGGTTGACCCAAGAACGTCCTTCCGAGTTCCTGCTGCCTCTGGCAGCGATACCCTGTCAACTAGCGCGGCGCACGCTCATGTTCCAGTAGGGGTGCAGACAGCACTCGGCAAGCGGCTTGCCGGCTTCTAGTTTCCAGGGGAAGGGAACGATAACAGGCAAGTCGGCATCCGGTATATTTCGGATGACTTCGGCAAGTCGGTGGCTGGTTTCCTGTAAGTGTGCTGTGGCTTTGGCGATAGTATCGAGTTCTTTGTACGCCTGGGCTGCTACCCCTTCCGGCAGGACTGCGTGAACGTGCGTTTGCAGAATGTTGGTCCACATCCTGTTTGCCAGACAGCACTCGACGAGTTGTTCCAGCATGGGGCGCACATCGGCAAAGGGTTGCCACGTTGCTTTGTCCTCTGGCGTGGCTTGCGCGACAGCAATCAAATCGCTGGCAGCCTTCTCCGTCAGGCTCGCCGCTACCGATTGGATGGTAGGGGGCTGATTATTCCCTCTCAAATGATTCTCTTCCGACATGGGCAAGCTCCTGATGCGACCCGACGACAGAGCCAAGACGCGACGCCAGAATTAACGTTACCTCCTCACTGGTTTCGAGCGTCAACGGCGGACGGAAGGATGGATCGGGAGGGTAATGACTCGAAGTGGAAGTTGAGTATATCCACATCCGCGTAGGCATCCCCGCCCATCCCGTGAAACCCGACATAGCCCGGGCTGATAGCACTCAGGTCTACGTTGGAGTAGGTAACGACAGGCTTATTGTCGAGAAAGAGGGCAAGGCGGCAGCCGTCATACTCCAGGCGGACATGGACGACTTTGCCTTCCCGGTAGCGAATGCCCAGCGGCTCCACATCCGTCTGGCCCAGGCGTTTCGTGTTCAGCCGCACTTCCACACGGCTGCTGCTGACATCATCGGTATCGTAGTTCTTGTAGCCGTCAAAGAAGAGGAGCAGGCTTTTGGAAGGGACGTCCATATCCTGCTGCAAGGCGTTGCTGACAGGTTGGATGTAGAAGAGCAGACCGTCGTTTGCGGGATTGCCGTTGCCGTCCGTGCTGCCGCCCTGATGCGTATACTGAAACGCAAAGGAGACGCGGAAGCCGCCTGTCACCGGGAAGGCCCTTTGCGTCCAGAGGTTTCCCCGGCTATCGCGTCGGGCAGGGACGAGGCGGATTTTGTTAGCGACTACGGTCGTGCCGCCAATCAGGTTCAAGCCGGTCGTATTGCGGAAATTACGGAAATGAACCTGCGCCTGCGCTGAGGCTGTGACGGCCAACAGGGCGGCGCAAATGAAGAGGGATTTAGGGGACATGGCTTCTCCTCCATCTCAGCACTGTTAGGACTGGCCTGAAAAGGCCTGTTTCTCAGGAGAATAAACTTGCTTTGCTCTACACCGACCTCTGACTGGTAATCAGTCTAGTTGTAAGCGCATCCGAATCTCATCTTCGCCGGGCGTATATCCGGTGACGGCTTCCACGTTGGCAAACGCTTCTCCCGGGTTTGCGACCATCTGGAAACCGATTGACTCATACAGTTTGCGGCCTGCTCCCTCTCGCGCCGTCCACAACTCGATAACCGGGACACCCTGCGCCCCGCAATGCGCCACGAGCGCCTTGACAAGATCCCTGCCTATTCCACGCCGCCGAAAATCCTGTCGGACGTACATGCGACGCAGTTCCACGGCTCCGCCAATGTCTTGCCCGCCGACA
>DASRGZ010000085.1:0-5856 GCA_035650735.1 Chthonomonadaceae bacterium | reverse complement strand
GTATGGTCGCCTTCGACCTCGAAGTTGTAGACCGGGATGCCTTGGGGATGCGGCTCGCGCGTCACCGACTTGACCACGAGTGGCGGGCCACGCCGGGTGATGACCTTCATCTCTGGCTTTAACTCGCCCATCGCCACCATGCCAGAAGGCGTGAAGAACGGATGCTGCGGCGTCCCGCGCAGGCTGTCCACCACTTTGCCTGGGCTTCCATCGGTCAGTTCGAGTTTGACGATCTCATAGACGGTGTGCTTGAAGATGCGGACGACCTTCTTGAACTCGGTCTTGCCTGTGATAGGATTGCGCGTCGGAACCGTCATGCCCGCCTGGACCTTCTCAATGCCAGTGGTCGGGAAATCGTCCTTGACTGGATCGGGTGGCTTAACGACCGGAGCGGAGGCAACGACTTTCTCCTCCCCGCCCGCTTCCACCGTGCTGACATTTGTGCCGAGCGGCTGAGTCATCGTCGAGAGTTGGCCGGTTTGCTCATCCTTGAGCGTCAGTGTCACCATCCCGTTTGCAATCTTCTTGTCCACCACCCGCCGCAACTTTGCGCCCGGTTCGCCCAGTTGCGCGGGAACAGAGGCGGGAAGCGCGTTTTTCACCGCGTCAGGAACCGGGGCGTTGGTGGGGGTAATGAGGGGAAGCGGAGGGGTGAGCAACGCGGTCTCGACGGGGGCATCGGAGAGCGAAGCCAGCGCAACCGGCGCGGCAGAAGCCGATGAGGTACTGGCAGACGCAGAAGGAGCCGGAGTGAACTTCCAGGCCAGCGCGAAGACGGCCAAGAGGAGAAGTGCGACAGAGCCTGCCCGCCATTTGCTGTGCAGGCGAGAAGCAACCGGGGAAGCAGACACGGGCTTCTTGGCTACGGGAACTGTACGTTTGATGCGACGACGGGCCGAGGACATGACAGCAACTTCTTTCTTCCACAGGGCTTTGCTTCTTATTCACCGTTCCGCAACCTGATTCCTTGTGTCCAGGAAAGCTTGATTGCAAGGAAGTGTCCGCTATTGCGGCTTTCCGAACTTAGCCCGCTGAATTCGCCAACGGTATCCGAACGCATTATATCACTCCCCATTGATCTATCAATACTCGGTATTAATTTTTTCCCATCCTTTGTGAAAAGGCATACCGGATAGTTGAGGCAGGATGGTTTCCTCCCCGGACGACCCTGTGACCCCGGTTCCCCTCTACATCTCCCCGCCTCCCATCACGCTGCCAAAGACGAGGTAGGCCCACTGTTACTGCCCTCACCCCCTAACCCCACTGCTAGGGTCGCGCCTGCAATGGTTCGGCGCTCCGCCTGGCGACACCTAGTACTCCTTCAAGGTAGAAAGTTTGTATGGGTAATGAGATAAGCCTAGCATTCCGTCTATCTCAAGGCTATGCCAACGTTCTACCTGGATGGACTACTAGCGACCCTACAAGGGAAGGGAGGGACCCAACTTGGGATGGTTGCGGCCCTCATCCCCGGCCTCTCTTCTTTTGAAGGAGAGGGGAGAAGAGAAGCCTTGTTCTCCCCTCCTCCCCGGCCCTTCTCCCTCCAAGGGAGAAGAGAGAGCAGAAGCCGGGGCCTCTCCTTCTCTAGGAGAGGGACAACGGAGAAGCCGGGTCACACCCCCTTCCCTCGTAGGGAAGGGGGCCGGGGGGTTAGGTCAAGAAGGGCCGAGGTGAGGGCCAATGGAAGAACGCTGACTCCGGCAGGAAAATTATGGCGCGGGAACGAAACTCAAAGTGGCGACCCCATTCTGGCGTTGTTCTGGGGCCTGTATGGGGCGCGCGGGAGGTAACCATGCGATTTGCCGCCGCTGTAAGTCGCCGCGAGGACGTCGGCGAGGCGGTCCAGCATCTCGCCGCCTCGGTGCAGCATCAACTGCCGGGAGACGTGGACCTGCTGGCTGTCTTTTTCACTCAGCACTATCTTGATGAGGCGGCTGCATTGGCCGCCAAACTACGCCGTGAGTTGGCGCCGCGCGCTCTCATCGGCTGCTCGTGCGAGGGCGTCATCGGCGGGGACAAGGAGATCGAGGGGGAGCCAGGGATCAGCGTGCTGGCCGGGCAACTGCCGGGCATCACGCTCACGCCCTTCCATATCAGTAATGAGGAGTGGGAAGACCTGCTCTTCTCTCCCGAAAGTGAGGACCTGCTGCGCCGCCGCGTGGGCCTGCGGGGAACGCGCCTGGAGTCGACGCGCGCCTGCCTGGTGTTCGGCGACCCCTTCACGACGCGCGAGGAGTTCCTGCAAGCGCTTGAGGCGCTCCTGCCAGGCGTGCCGCTCGTCGGCGGTATCGCCAGCGGCGGGCATCAGTTCGGGCAGAACCGCTTGCTGTTGAATGATGGGGTTGTGGAGGACGGCGTGGTCGGCCTGCGCATGGCCGGGCCTATTCGCGTTGCCACGGTCGTCAACCAGGGATGCCGCCCTATCGGCTCTTCGCTGCTGGTGACGCGCGCCGAAGAAAACCTGATCCGCACGCTGAACGGGCGGCCTGCCCAGGAAGTCATACGGGAGACGCTAGAGGCGCTGGCGCCGGAGGAGCAGGAGCTCGTGCATAACGGGTTATTCATCGGCATAGTCATCAACGAGTACCAGCCGGCGTTTGAGTGCGGCGACTTTCGTTTGAGCGCGACGACCTTTTGATCCGCGCGGTGCTGGGAGCCGACCCGACCAGCGGGGCCATCGCCATCGGGGACAGCGTGCGCCCCGGGCAGACCGTGCAGTTCCAGGTGCGCAACGCCAATACCGCCGACGAAGACCTGCGCCTGCGGATGCATCTTGCCGCTCAGGACGAGACCGCGCCCACAGGCGGCCTGCTGTTTAGCTGCAATGGGCGCGGCACCCGCCTGTTCGACCTGCCCAACCACGATGTGCGCGGCGTGCTGGAGGCCGTGCCGGAGACGCTGCTAGCAGGCTTTTTGCGGCGGGCGAGCTAGGGCCAGTAGGAGGCAAAAGCTTTATTCACGGCCTGACCGCCAGCATCGTCCTCTTCCGCCCGGAAACGACCTGAAGAGAGCAATAACGGAAAATAGCATTCTATTGGCAAGGTCATTGCGTTTTCGGCGCTGTTTTCGGCGTCCGCGAGGACGTCTGGCCGTTAGGCCATATAGCCGGGCACGGAAAGTACCCGTCTCTAGGGCGGCTACGCCGCCAACCGTCCTTCGGACGGAAAAACCGACCTATCGTTAGGTTGATACCTTCGTAGAGCGGAAAGAGCCTTCCGCAATGGGGCGTCCGCTAGGGCGCTTGGCCGTAGGCCATATAGCCGGGTACTTTCCGTGCCCGGCGTCGAGTGCAGCAAAGAGGAGGGAAGTCGGAAGCAGCAATGGGCAAAATCGGTATCGGCGTGCTAGGGGGCGGCGGCGATGCAGGCGAGGGCCATATTCGCGGCTATCAGGAAGACCCGCGCGCCGAAGTGATCGCGATCTGGGATGTGGATGAGGAGAAAGGACGGACGCGCGCACAGCAGCTTGGCGTGCCGGTCTTTTGCCGGACGCTGGAGGAGCTGCTGGCCCGCGAGGATATTCAGGCCGTCTCCATCTGCACGCCCGACCACCTGCACGGCGAGCACGCCCATGCGGCTCTGCGCGCCGGCAAGCATGTCCTGTGCGAAAAGCCGATGTGTACCACGCGCAAGGACGCGGCCAGGCTCGTCCAGGATGTGCGCGAGACGCGCCGAACGTTTCTGGGCGGGCACGTCTACCATTTCCGCCCGGATTACCAGGCGATGGTCGCCGCCTACAGGGCGGGCGAGATCGGGGAAGCCTGGCTGGCCGAGGGCGATTATATTTCGAACCTCCACTACCTCTATGGCCCCAACGGGCGCACGCCCTGGCGCTCCGACCCCGCCGCGCCGCAGGACATCCTGCTCGGTGGCGGCTGCCATCCTTTGGGCCTGATGCGCTGGGCGCTCGGCTCCGAGGTCAAACAGGTCTTTGCCTACGCGAACCACAAAGCCGAGCCCCTGATGCCCATCGCCGATTGCTACGTGATGACCCTCACCTTTGAGAACGGCACGCTCGGCAAGATCATTGCGGCCTGCGGCAATCGCGGCTACGCGCCCATCGGTGGGCACCTGGTCCTGTACGGCACGCAGGGTACGCTCTGGGGCGGCAGGCTCTACCGGCACGACGAGGCGGCGCACGCCACGGTGGTCGCGCGGGACTTCAAGGCGGAGTTCAAGGATCACAGGCCGCGCGTCCACGACACGCATCAGGTGCATCATTGGGCGGAGCAGGCCGAGCACTTCCTGGACTGCATCGAGGGCAAGGCTGAGCCGATGACGACCGTGCTGGACGGGGCGCGCGTCGTCGCCGCGCTGGCCGCCGGGGTCGAATCGGCCCGAACGGGCCGTCCGGTGGATGTGGATAACACGTTTTGAGGCCATGAACCGCCAGTTGATCCATGTGGCAAGGCCGGCGATGGGCAGCCTGTTCGAGATCTATGCGGGCGGCGACGACCTGGAGGCAGTGGAGCATGCGGCGTATGACGCGCTGGATCGGGTGGGCTGGCTGGAGCAGCAGCTCAGCCATTTCCTGCCGGAGAGCGATGTCAGCCAGATCAACGCCCGCGCCTATCAGGAGCCGGTTCCGGTCGCGCCCAACCTCTTTGCGCTGCTTGTGCGCTTGCGCCGGTTGAGCCTGGAGACGGAAGGCGCGTTTGACCCGACGGCAGGCAAGCTCGTGCGGACGTGGGGCTTCTTCCGGCGCGGGCTTTTGCGCGGCGAGAGGGTGACGCCGCCCCAACCGGAGAGAATCGCGGCCATCGTGCAACAAATCGGATGGCGCTATGTCCAACTGGATGAGGCGCAGCAGACCATCCGTTTTCTAACCCCGGAGATCGAGCTGCATCTGGGCGCGGTCGGCAAGGGGTTTATCGTCGCGTGCGCCGCCGACTTCCTACGCTCCGCCGGCATCTCCTGCGCGCTGCTCCATAGCGGTTATAGCTCTATCGTCGCCCTCGGCAAGCCGCCGAGCAGCGCAGGCTGGCCCATTGGCATCCCCGACCCGCAGGAGGAGGGCCGACAGCTGGCCGTCGTGCAACTGCGGGACGCGGCCCTGTCCACTTCGGGCAGCGCTGAGCAGTTCATTCTGGCGGAGGGCACCCGCGTCGGCCACCTGTTCGATCCGCGCACCGGGCAGCCGGTCGGCGGCGAATACTCTGTTTCCGTCCTCTCGCCCGATGCCGCCGAAGGCGATGCGCTCTCCACAGCCTTTGCCGTCCAGGGTGTGGAATGGGCGCGCGCCTACTGCCAGGCCCATCCGGGCGTTAAGGCGCTGTTCGCGCTCCCTGACCCGCAGGGGACATATTGTCTGACACGCATCGGCACCGATTGGGATTAAGCTGGAGGTTGATTCTTCATGGAACGTTTCCGTATCAACGCGCTCTCCCGCCGGGAGTTTCTGCAGGAATCCGCGCTGGCCGCCGCCGCGCTCGGCTTCGGCGCAGGCTGGGCCGGGGCCGACGAGAAGCCGCAGACTGCGGCGGAGACGAAGGCCGAGCCGCTGCGCATCGGCATTATCGGGCCTGGCTCGCAGGGACAGTTCGATCTCAGGAAGGCGATCCGTGTGCCGGGCGTGCAGTGCGTGGCGGTCTGCGACATCTTTGAGCCGAACCTGAACGCCGCCAAAAGGATCGCCCAGGTCCACGACGACAGCGCCTACTCCGATTACCGCCGCCTCCTCGACCGCAAAGACGTGCAGGCCGTCCTCGTGACCGTGCCGCTGCCGCTCCACGCCCACATCGCCATAGACGCGCTGGAGGCAGGCAAGCACGTCTTCTGCGAGAAGCTGATGGCCTACACCGTAGAGGACGCTAAGAAGATGGCCCGGACAGCTAAGCGCACCGGCAAGGTGCTCCAGATC
>DASRGZ010000084.1:0-4637 GCA_035650735.1 Chthonomonadaceae bacterium | reverse complement strand
CGCGAAGCGCGCCCCAAGATGAGACCCTCCACAGCATTAAAGCTGGTAAGGTCCCCGGCAGACGACCGGGTAGATAGGCGGGAGGTGGAAGCGGGGCGACCCGTTGAGCGGACCCGTACTAAGTGACCGAGGGCTTTAGAGCACCCTCTGACACGTGGAGTTGGCTCCCGCCCGGGCTTCTTAGAGAAAAGCTGGGCTTCTTAGAGAAAGGCCGGGCTTCTGAGACAGAGGTGGGGCTTCTGAGACAGAAGCCGGGCCTCTGGGAGAGAGGTGGGGCTTCTGAGACAGAAGCCGAGCTTCTGAGACAGAGGTGGGGCTTCTGAGACACGGGAAGCCTTTGGGGTGTGGAGAGGCTTGGCAGAGGCCGTCTCTGTGCTCACTGGTGGGTTGGTCAGAAGGTCCCCTGGCAGGGTGGTCCGAAGCTCAACCCGATTGGACTGCACTCTGCGCTGTTCTGGGAGCGCTTGGCCCCCCGCTTGTGGGGCGGGCCTGGCTTGGGACTTTGCCAAGCGTGGGTGGCTTGGGCCGGGCGCTTCTCAAAGCTTTCGGGTTTCTGGTGGCCTTGGCGAGGATGCTCCACCCGTTCCCATCCCGAACACGGTCGTGAAAGTCCTCTGCGCCGACGATACTCGCGGGGCAACCTGCCGGGAAAATAGGGCGCCGCCAGATTTATCTTCCGCAAGCGCCTGCGGCTTTCGAGCTGCAGGCGCTTGTTTTTGCTTTCTATGGTTAGAGGGGCAAAGAACAGCGGGAAATGGAATAACTTTGTGAGGCAATGGCAGCCGGAAGACGATTGCCGCCTCTTTCGCAAACCCCTCCTCTTGTGGTAGAATACTGTGCCGGATGGCGATCTCAATGTCTGGAGAGAGCCCTCCTGCTTATAGATAGGTCTATTGCCTGGCGTTCCGCTCTCACCGAGGGGAACGGCGGTGTGCGTCTCTGGTAAAAGGAGTTTTCCGTTCCATGAGCATCTATCCTAATCCCGACAAACTGGACAATCTGGAAAGCAAGTACACGCTGGTCATCATGGCGGCCAAGCGTGCCCGGCAACTTAAGGATGGCGCGCGCCGTCTGATCGAAACGCGATCCACGAATCCGCTCACCATTGCCCTGGAAGAGATCGCGGCAGGTGCCATCGTGCCGCGCATGATCGAGGATGAGACGGTGGCGGCCCAGCAGGCGGAGCTGAAGCCGCATGAGCCGACGCTGGAAGATATCATCGGCGCCGGGCCGGTGCTGGTGATGGAGCCGGAGGCGGAGCGCACCGCCGCGCAACTGGCCGCGCTGCGCAGCGCAGAGCCCGACCATGAGGAAGAGGAGGAGGAAGCGCCCGAAGAGGCCGAAGATGTATTCCATGCTCTGGATGCCTTCCCGCTGGCCTCTCCGGCGCTCATGGATGATGAGGAGGAGGAAGAGGAGCTGGAAGCCGGTCTGACCGAAGAGGAAGAAGAGGAATAGATCGGCCCGAATACTGCCCGGAAATTGCAAGGACACGCGCTCTATGCCTAAGATCGTAGGAATTGACCTGGGAACCACCAACTCGGTGGTGGCGGTCATGGAGGGGAATCAGCCGACCGTCATCCCATTGGCGGATGGAAACCGGCTGTGTCCTTCGGTGGTCGGCTTCTCCCGAAGTGGCGAGCGTCTGGTAGGCCAACTGGCCAAGCGCCAGGCGTTGGCTCATCCCGACCGCACCATTTGCAGCATCAAGCGCAAGATGGGCTCCGACTATACGGTCGAGATAGACAACAAGCGGCTGACGCCCCAGGAGATCTCAGCCCTGATCCTGCAGAAGCTCAAGGCGGACGCGGAGGCGTATCTCGGGGAGCGGGTAGAGAAGGCGGTCATCACGGTGCCGGCCTACTTCTCCGATGCGCAGCGCCAGGCTACCAAAGACGCGGGCACGATTGCGGGACTGGAGGTCATCCGTATCATCAACGAGCCGACCGCCGCCGCGCTGGCTTACGGCCTGGATCGGGAAGACCTGGAGAACGTGCTGGTCTGGGACCTGGGGGGCGGCACGTTCGATGTCTCAATCCTGGAACTGGGCGAGGGCCTCTTTGAGGTCAAGGCGACCTGCGGCGACACCCGTTTGGGCGGCGACGACTGGGACGCGCGCCTGATGGAGTGGATGGCCGAAGAATTTTCCCGGCAGACGGGAGGCAATGTGCGGCGCGACCGCTCGGCGATGCAGCGGCTCAAGGAGGCGGCGGAAAAAGCCAAAATTGAGCTTAGCAGCCGCCCGCAGACCAACGTGAACCTGCCCTTCCTCTCCTCCGGGCCAGACGGCCCGTGTCATCTGGATCTGGATATCTCGCGGGCGCAACTGGAGCATCTGTGTTCCGATCTGGTGGAGCGGCTGGTGCCGCCGACATTGCAGGCGCTGGAGGATGCGCGGCTGAAGGTGAGCGATCTGGACTGCGTGCTGCTGGTGGGCGGCTCCACGCGGATGCCGGCGGTGCAGGAACTTGCGCGCATGCTGTTCGGTAAAGAACCATATCCGGGCGTCAATCCGGAGGAGGCGATTGCGCTGGGCGCGGCCATTCAGGGCGGCGTGCTCAACGAGGAAGTAACCGGCGTGCTGCTGCTGGACGTGACGCCGCTCTCGCTGGGCATTGAAACCCTCGGCGGGCAGATGGTCCACATCATCGAGCGCAATACGACCATCCCGACGCAGGGCAAGAAGGTTTTCACGACCGCCCGTGACGGGCAGACCTCGGTGGAGATCAAGGTCTACCAGGGCGAGCATGAGTTAGTCGTCTACAATAAGTTTCTGGCTAACTTCCACCTAACCGGCATTTCGCGCGCGCTCCGGGGCGTGCCGCAGATCGAGGTCCACTTCGATATTGACGTTAACGGTATCGTGCATGTCTCGGCTGTGGATCAGACTACCGGGCGCAGCCAGCAGATCCAGATTAGCCATGCCACCGGCCTGTCCCAGGAGGAGATCGAGCGTCTTTCCCGTTCTTTGGGAAAAGGATGAAGGCGGAAGGATGAAGGATGAAGGATGAAGAAAGCCTGTCATCCCGCGTGGCTGCCTCTCGCAGGCTCTCTTAAACGACGGCTAGGCTGGGTGCTGATGGGGTGGCGCGTTGGCATGGAATTTGCGCTTTGCAAGTAAAAGGGGTTGGCGGCGGCCAGCCTTTCTTGTGTAGTGCCGACAGGAATGGAAACCTGGCGAATAGTTAAGCGATCAAGACTACGGTAAGTGAAGAGATCGGTCTTATGCAGGGAGCAAAGGAGAATATGGCGGCACAACCGCGCGATTACTATGAGGTTTTGGGCGTTTCCCGCACCGCCAGCGCGGAAGAGCTGAAGCGCGCCTATCGCAATCTCGCGAAGAAGTATCATCCCGACCTGAATAAGGCACCGGATGCGGCCGAGAAGTTCAAGGAGATCCAGGCCGCCTATGACGTTCTCAGCGACGAGAACAAGCGGCGGCAGTACGACCGCTACGGCCAGGAAGGGCTGAACGGTGTCGGCGCGGAGGGGTTCCCCGGCGGGTTCGGCGCGGGCATGGGTGGTCCCTTTGGCGATATCTTCGACATTATCTTTGGCGCGCAGACCGCCGGGCGCGGTGCGGGCAGCCATGTGGTTCAGGGGGACGACCTGCGCGAAGACCTGGAGCTGACGCTGGAAGAGGTGGCGACTGGCGTGGAGAAGACGATCCGGTTCCCGCGCATGGAGACGTGCGATACGTGCAAGGGCAGCGGGGCGCGGCCCGGAACGAATGCGGATACCTGCCCGCAGTGCCGGGGAGCCGGCCAGATCCAGTTTACGCAAAACACGATCCTGGGCACGTTCCACAGCACGCAAACCTGCACGCGCTGTCACGGCACGGGCCGGGTCATCACCAGCCCCTGCGCGACGTGCAGCGGCAGCGGGCGCGTCCGCAAGATCCGGGAGCGCCCCGTCAAGGTGCCGGCGGGCGTGGATACGGGCATGCGGCTGCGGCTGATCGGTGAAGGCGACGCGGGCGAGCGCGGCGGGCCGGCGGGCGATCTGTACCTGGTCATCTACGTGCGCGACCATGAGATTTTCGAGCGGCGCGGCAACGACCTCTATTGCGAGGTGCCGATCAGCTTTGCTCGCGCCGCCCTCGGCGATACCATCCAGGTGCCGGTGATTAACGGCACGGAGGAGTTGAAGATTCCGGAGGGCACACAGAGCGGCCAGACGTTTACGCTGCGCGGGCGCGGCCTGCCGGACTTTCATGGGCGCGGCAAGGGCGATGAGTATGTCATCGTGAAGGTGCAGGTGCCAACCAAGCTGACACCGGAGCAGCGCGAGTTGCTGAAGCAGTTTGCCGCAACGATGGGCGAGCATCTCCATGACGGCGAAAACAAGGGTATCCTGGGCCGCCTGTTCGGCCATTAATTTTGAACCACCCGCTAACGCTAGAGGCACGGAGACACGGAGGAGTCACGGAGAAAAACAAAGAGAAAAGCCAAGAGAAAGAGAGAAAGACAAAAGCCTTTGGACAGGATGAACGGGATGAACTGGATTTCAACCTCACAGATAAGCCTTGTTTCTCTACCTTTGTGTAATCCTGAAAATCCTGTCCATCCTGTCTAAATAATCTGGGCTTTTCTCTTTGTTTTTCTCCGTGACTCCTCCGTGTCTCCGTGCCTCTAGCG
>DASRGZ010000083.1:0-20216 GCA_035650735.1 Chthonomonadaceae bacterium | reverse complement strand
TGTTATGCCCTTTTTTGCCTGCTTCGAGAGAGGACTTGGAGGCTGATGACCGCTTGGTGCTCGCTTTCTAGCGAGCACCAAGCCTCTAATGAGCGGCTGGCCTATCTCCTCAAGAGGACCCAAGTGCATCACACGCTCTAGGGATGGGGATAAGTTACTGGTTTTGAATGCACAGCCTGAGAAGCTGTTTCAGTTCCGAAGCCGCTATCTCCTGGGAAGCGTTCTCCACAAGCGCGTCAAAGAATTCAAAGCTTGTCAGCGCGAACATCACCCCAACTAACCGCCCGGCTCTCCCCTCTAAATCCAGTCCGTAGCGCGCGACAAAGCCTCGCAGCGCGAGGAGTCGCCGCTTGTCATGAGCGCGAATGACGCCCTCTAATTCAGGCTCCGCATAAGCTAGCCCTCGTATACGCCGCAGGAACAGCCGGTTGGTCCCCCAGAAGCGGCAGAAGATATCCGCCAGGAGGTCGCTGGCGCTGAGGGGATCGCGTTGCTGGAAGACCTCAGGCATCCTCACAAAGGCCTCCGTATTGATGTAGCCCTCACAAACGGCCTCAAGCAAGTCCGTTCGTGTCCCGAACTGGTTGTGGATGGTTTGCCGCGTTACCGAGGCCGCCTGCGCCACTGCCTCGATGGTAAAAGCAAGTCCGCCTCGATCCATTAACAGCGCGGCGCTGGCTTCCAGGATCCGCTTGCGCGTTTCATCCTGTGCGAGCTTGCGACGCCCCAGGTTATAGGGACGGGCGCATCGGGAGGTCGCCTCGGTTTCCGATTTTGGAGTTTCCGAAGAATTTTTGCGCATTGATGAAACCTAGTGCCCGCTGTTTTCGTTGGGCACGATGTAAAACGAAAATCGGCTGGACTCTCATTATAGTATGCCTTATTTGCACGGGAATAGACTCTTGCGCGCCTCAGAGCGTGCCGCTTCACTGCGAGACTAGGTTATAGGTTGGGAGCCTTATCAGAGGAGCATACCATGGCACAAGTGACGCCCGAAACTCAAGGAATGGCTGCTTGGCATCATCGCGGTCCCTCGTTAGGTGGGTTAGGCATCGTATTCGTGGCTCTGTTCATTGCCAGTCAGTTAGTCATGGGAGTCATGACGGGGGGAACACGCTTTCCTACCCCCTACGCTCCCATCACGGCTGCCCAGGCTTATTACTTGCAGCACGCAGACGCCGTTCGCATTGCTGCCTTCTTGCAGTTCGGCGCGGCGATCCCGCTTGGGATCTTCACGGCGACCGTTACGAGCAGGCTGAACTTTTGGGGAATGAATGTGGCAGGCGTGTCCATTGCGCTCTTTGGAGGGTTTGCCGCCTCGATCTTCCTGGCAGCTTCCGCGCTGGCGGGCTGGGCGCTCTCTCAGCCAGGCATCGCGGAGCAAGTCGGCGCTATGCGTACCGTTCAGTTGCTCGGATTTGCGACGGGTGGAGTGGGGCATGTTGTGCCCCTGGGACTGCTTCTCGCGGGAGTAACCGTCCCGTCTGCGTTTGCCCGGCTCTTGCCGCGCTGGCTTGTCTACCTGGGGCTGATTTTGGCGGCGATTGCGGAACTCTCGACGTTAAGCCTGGTTCTTCCCCAGGCATCTTTCCTGCTGCCTTTAGGTCGCTTTCCCGCCTTTATCTGGATGATCGGCGTCGGCTTTACAATGCCGACTTCGAGAGATGTGAGCGCTCGGAGAGGATCAATTGGCACCTGATATTCGCGTCCGGCGCGCGCTTTGGAGCGCGGTCATCTTTCTGGCGCTGATTGGCGCTGCCGTCGCGGTACGGCGGACGGTGAATCTCGTGCCTATTCTCATCCACGGCTACACTCCGCCCGCTGGCGCATCCAATCCCACAGCGGCGAAGTTCGCGGCCCTGGATGATATATTTGCGCGCTATCCAGTTTTGACGCTCGTTCACATCCTGCCCGGCCTGCTCTTCGTGGTGCTGGGGCCGTTGCAATTTAGCCACACACTGCGCGAGCGTCATCTCCAATGGCACCGCTGGAGCGGGCGCATTGTCCTGCTATGCGGCATGGTGATTGGCGTGTCGGCGCTTGTGATGAGCTTTGGGATGCCGGCTATCGGCGGCGTCAATCAAGCAGCAGCAACAACGCTGTTTGCCCTGTTCTTTTTATTCGCGCTGGGCAACGCCTTTCGGCATATTCTGCGGCGCGAAATCGCGCTCCACCGCGAGTGGATGATTCGGGCTTTCTCTATTGGCCTGGCTGTCGCTACGATTCGGCCTATCGTGGGCATTTTCTTCGCCACTAGCCGCTCTACCGGGCTGACGCCCTACGAATTTTTCGGCACTGCGTTTTGGATCGGCTTTGTGCTGCACCTCATCGCGGCGGAAGCCTGGATTAACCGGACTCGACCGCAGGTCGCGTCCTTAACGTCATAAACGTTCCCTTGCACGCAGAGGATTGTAAAGTTTGTGGGCGGCTGCCGATCCTTATCTTCCCCTGTCGCCTCTGCGCCTTCGTTAGCAAAGCCCGCCTCACGGACGGCAACGGCAGACACTCAACCGCACACGTCGTCGGTCGGCCAAGGAACTGCTTGACATTGCCCACGATAGGCTTGACGGCACATGGCCCCGTTTGTTATACTCGCCATGCCGTAACGCTTTTGTCAGGAGTGTTCCGATGATCGCCGCTATTTCCTTTCTTCCCTCCGTGCGTCAGAGGCGGGCTATGGGCCTGCTGTCCCTCTGTCTGCGCGTTGTGCTGGCCGGCTGCGCTCTCGGCGGGCCGGCCCTGTCCCTGCGCGCCGACGAGCCGCCGCGCCCGATGCCGCCCACGCTGGACCCGACCTACAGCATACCCCTGCCCAAACACACGCCAAAGCCGGCGCAAACCGGCCCGGACGCGCAGTGGATATGGGCAGATAGTACCGCCGATAATCAAACCGTCTATCTGCGCGGCACGATATCTATTCCTCGAAAGCCTGAGTCGGCGGCGCTCTACGTGACCGCCGACAACTTCTATACCCTCTTTATCAACGGCCAGCAGGTGGACGAGACGCGGTCCGACCCCAAGGATGACTTCGTCTGGAGCCACGTCCACCGGCTGGATGTCACCCGCTATCTTGCGCCCGGCAAGAACGTGATCGCCCTGCGCGCCACGAACGCGGGCGGCCCGGCGGGAGCGATTGCCCGCCTGGAACTCGACGGCAAGCCGGCCCTGCTGACCGGCGCGAACTGGAAGGTCTCGACGGAGGCCCCCCCTGCGGATTGGACGGCCCCGACTTTTGATGACTCGGCCTGGAAACCGGCCACCGTCCTCGCGCCTGTCACCGGCGGGCCGTGGAGCAGCCAGCTTCAGGGCTGGCCCGGATATCTGGCCTCGGCCCCGCCGTACCTGGCCCACCTGCCCATGCGCCCCGTGGAAGTGCTGGATCTGCATGAGGGCGCGGGCAAACTGGAGGGAACCGAGACGCTGACGCGCCCGGAGACGGCCCGCCTAGCCGTGCATCTGGCGCCCTCCGGCTCCTCCGACCCGCCCAGCCTCGTCCTCGACTTCGGCAAGGAGCTTTCCGGGCGCATCGAGATCACGGCGGAAGGGCCGGCAACGGTGCTGGTCGGGACCGGCGAATCGCGGGAGGAGGCGATCAATGCGCCGTGGGGCGGCGTCCACCGCCTGGAACTCGCCAATGGCAGCAAGGCGGCTACGCCCTACAGCGCGTTCCGCTACGCCAAGCTCACCTTCGTGCCCGGCCCCGGCGCGCAGCAGACGCAGGCCATTACGAGCGTTCTCTGCGACCACCTGTACTATCCGGTGCAGTACAAGGGCGCGTTCGCCTGCTCGGATAATCTGCTGACCCGCATCTGGTATACGGGCGCCTACACCGCCCACCTCTGTATGCAGGACGACATCTGGGACGCGCCCAAGCGCGACCGCGCCCGCTGGATGGGCGACCTGCACGTCTCCGGCGAGGTCATCAACAACGTTTTTGCCGATACCTTCCTGATGGAGCAGACGATGCGGCGGCTGCGCGAGGATGCGCAGGGCGGCCAGCCCGCCGCCGAGTCGCCGCGCGCCCACGTCAACGGCATTCCCGGCTACTCCTGCGCCTGGATCGCCGGCCTGGCCGATTTCCACCGCCACATCGGCGACTACGACTACCTGAATAAGCAGCACGACCTGCTGATCTCTATGCTGGAATACCTCCGGGGCGAGCTGGACAACCGGGGCGTCTTCGCCAATAAGCGCGGCGCCTGGCCGTTTGTGGACTGGTCGCCAGACTTCAACGGCGATAGTCCCCTCGCCCGCGCCGCCACGCACCTGTTCCTGGTCAAAGCGGTCCGGGAGGCAGTCTTCCTGCTCAACGAAATGGGCGACCCGGCCAACGCCAGCAAGTACGCGGCCTGGGCCAGTGAGCTGACGGAGGCGGCGCAGCAATATCTGGCTGATCCGAACACGCACACCTTTAGCGACCGCCGCCAGGAAAACGCGATGGCGATCTATTCCGGCGTCGCCACCCCGGAGCAGACCCGCGCCATCTATGACACGGTCCTCAAACCCGGCAGCCCGGCGTGGAACATCGTCGCCACGCCCTATTATAATAACTACGTCATCTTCGCGATGAGCATGGCCGGACACACGGCGGAGACGCTGCAAGTGCTGCGCGACTACTGGGGCGGGATGCTCGCCGAGGGCGCAACCACCTTCTGGGAAGGCTACGACCCGCGCTGGGAGAAGAACAACTTCCACGCGCACTTGCAGGCCGACAACGGCACGGGCTACTTCGTCAGCCTGTGCCACGGCTGGTCGGCGGGACCGACCAACTGGCTGACCGAGCGCGTGCTGGGCGTGCGGCCCACCGGCGGAGGCTTTACCAAGGCCGAGATCGTGCCGGAACTGGGCGACCTGACCTGGGCCGAGGGCGACGTTCCCACGCCGCGCGGCATCCTCCACGTCCGCGCCGAAAAGACGGGAGCCAGCATGACCCTTCATTTAACGCTGCCGCGCGGCGTCACGGCGCTCGTCGGCCTTCCCGGCCAGACTCTCACCATTAACGGACGTCCTGCTGCCCTGGATCACACAGCGGCGGGCCGCGCCTACGCCTCGATAGGCGGCGCCGGCAAGTACACCATCGTGGGACAGTAGCATGGCAAAGTCAAGTGGCCCCGCGAACATCCCACGAAACTTGCCTTCTGGCCACTCCGTACCTGTAGTATACACGGCCAGGTTTGCCAATACTGCATGGAACCATAATTTGGAAACGGAAACTGTCATGGTCAATTCTACCCAACCTAAAGCCGACCGGGAGGCCGAGCGCCAGGAGCGGGAAAAGGCCCGCCGCCGCGCGGAGCTTGCCTCCCTGATCGAGGGATTGCGCACGATCCTGGAAGGCGATGAGCAGCTCTTGGCCTTCGCGCGCGGGCGGCTGGCGGGCGGCTGGCGCGGCAAGCTCAACGTCGGGCCAGAAGCCTTTTTTGCGCCCTTTGTCAATGTCGGTCTGACCGAGCGCCGCTTCATCCTCCAGCATATCCATCCTGAAAACGGACGGCCTAGCGAGATCCTGCCGCACTTCTTTCCCTTGAGCGACATCGTCTCCCTGGAGTTTGCCGATGTCGAGACGTTCGGCGCCGGCCCGGCCTGTCGCCTGGTGCTGCGCCTGAATAACGAGCAGCACTTCCGCCTGCGGCTGGATGGCCCCGCAAATTGCGAGCACGCGCAGGCGATGGTGGAGGTGTTCCGCTCCCTGACGACTGCACGCCCGACCGCCCCGGCCCGTCCGACGCAGAGCCTCTGCCCGGCCTGCGGCCAGGTTCTGGATCAACCGGCGAAGTTCTGTCCTTACTGCGGCCAGCCACTCAGCACGCCGTCTGAGGAATCGGCTCCCACCAGCGCCGGCGAGACCGCCGCGCCGCCTCCCAAAGTGGAGACGCTACCGGACTTCTCTGCCCTCGCCTCCCCGACGGAGACAGCCCTCTCGGATTTCCCCCTCCCGGCCCAACAGCAGCCGACGGAGACGGCGGAAAGCCCGGAGGCCATCGCGGAGCCGCCCACTTCCTCCTGGGAACCGTTCGAGATCCCGCCTCCCGAGACGCCGGAGGCGCCCGCGCTGGAGGAGGAGCCCTCCCCGCTCACCGCCAGCTACGAGCAGCCGACCTCCGAAATGCTCTCGGAGGCCATCGCGGAGGCGCATGAGGAGACGCCAACGGAGGAGAGTGGCGAGCAGACGAAATCCGAGTGGACGCCGTCTGCGGAAGCAGCGCCCCCGGAAGAGCCGCCCGCCGACCCGCCTCAAGAAGAGGGTACAAACGGCGCCAACCCGCCGTCAGGAGAATAACAGACCGATGGAAGCCTCTCCCGCCTTCACCCTGCCGCCGCGCGTGCGCTTTCCCGGCCTCGCCAGCGCTGCCTTTGAGCATCCCGCCGACCGCGCCGCGCTGGAGACCCTGCGCCGCACGCCCGGCCTCGACCGCCTGATCAAATGGATGTATGAGCTAGGCGTGGAGCGCCTGATGCGCATTTTCTATGTCGCCGATAGCATCCGTGTCTCCCCACGCCAGTATTCGCGCCTCTATAACGACCTGCGCGAAGCCTGCGCCATCCTGGATGTGACCGAGCCCGAGCTCTACGTCGTGCAGCTTCCGATCCCCAATGCCGTTACCTTTGGCATGGAGCGGCACACCATCGTCATGACGACGGCCCTGCTGGACCTGCTCAACGATTCCGAGCGCCTGTGGGCCATCGGGCATGAGCTCGGTCATATCAAAGCCGAGCACCTGCTCTATCGCACGATGGCCCTCTGGCTGGCAAGCGTCCTGAAAAGAGGCATGGATATCTTTGCGATGCCCGGCAAAATACTCTCTATTACGCTGGCCTATGCCCTGTTCGAGTGGTTCCGCAAGGCCGAGTTGACCGCCGACCGCGCGGGCCTGCTGACCATCCAGGACCCGCAGGTCTGCATTACGGGCCTGCTCAAGCTCGTGGGCGGCTCACAGCGGCTCATGGACGACCTGAACCCGGAAGAGTTCACCAAGCAGGCCGACCAGTACGAGGACATGGATGATAGTCTGCTCAACATGTACTTCAAGTACCTCATCGTGCTGAAGTTCATGGAGGACTGGGAAGTCCATCCCTTCCCCGTCATGCGCGCCCGCGAGATCAAGGAGTGGGCGCAGAGCCAGCAGTATCGGCGCTTGCTGCGCGGCGACTATCCGCGCACCGATACCGAGGCCGGTAAGCGCACCTGCGCCGCCTGCGGCACGGTCGTCACCAACGTGGCCTATCGTTTCTGCCCGGAATGCGGACAGGAACTCGGCCCGGTTCCCGCCTCTTAGGCGTTCTGATGGCGGGCGAATGAATTCGCGGCAACCAAGGCACAAAACCCGCCGGCGCGGGTTCTGCCCTCACCCCCTTCCCCTTTCCCACGCTGCGGGAGAGGGGAGGATGGAGTCGGCGAAGGCCGACTTCGTGCCTTGGTTGCTACTGCCAGGGTCGGCAGGGTTACGGCCCCTGCCTCCGCCTGGCGAGGCTTTCGCCGCCCGCAAAGAAAACGCGATAACCGGCAGGAAATAAGCGCAGTCATGCCATAATAAATTCAGATATAGCCCGCGCGGCCCGGACCGCGCAGAAAGGGAAAGAGCGGAATAAAGATGAGAAGACCACCCATCTTGTTCGCCTGGGGAGGCGCCGCCCTGTTTGCCGCCCTCGGAGCCGGTACGCTGCCGGCCCGTGCCGACGAGCAGGCCGATGCGCTCCTCAAAGAAGTGGCAACGGCCACCAAAGCCGCCAAAACGCTCTCGGCGGACCTGACGCTGTCCCAGGAAGTGAAGGGACAGCCCATGAAGATGGAGGGCAAGGTCAAGCTGAAGAAGCCGAACCTGGCACGCATCGAACTGGGCCCGCCGGCCAATCAGACGGTCGTTTCCGATGGGAAAACCCTTTGGATGTATATGAAGAGCGACAACCAGTACCTGAAGCGAAACGCCGATGTCAATGGCCTGAATATGTTCGCGCCAGGGGCCTTTCCCGTCAGCATGTTCTTCAACCCGGAGTTCACCGGGCTGGCCAACAACCTGGCCGACTACAAGATGCGCGTTGCGGATAAGGAAACCATCGGAGGGAAAGAGTGCCAGGTTATCGAAGCGACTGCGGAGAAACCCATTTCCCACACGATCAAGCTCTATGTCAGCCCCGCCAAGCTGGTCACCCGCTCAACGATAGATCTCAAGCAGGGACAGGATACTATCAAGCTGACTGCCGACCTCTCCAACGTGCAGGTAGATCAGCCGCTGACGACCGCCGCTTTCACGTTCACGCCGCCCAAAACGGCCAAGCTCTATCAGCCGCCCAAGCAGGAAGATATGGAGGCCAGCTTGGTCGCCGTCGGCAAGGAGGCTCCCAAGTTCTCGCTGCCCACGCCCACCGGCGGCCATGTCGCCCTGACGGACGCGCTCAAAGACAAAAAGGCGGTCCTGGTCAACTTCTGGTTCTATGGGTGAGGGGCCTGCCGTGAGGAGTTTCCTCACTTGCAGAAGCTCTACACCGAGCTCAAGGACAAGGGAATGGACCTGATCGCCATCAACAGCGGCGACGACAAAGACACCATCAACAAGTACATCAAGGAAAACAACTGGACGTTTAACATCGTCATGGGTGGACAGCCTGGCGGAGCCGATTACGCCATCTTCAAGCAGTACGGCGTGCAGGCCTATCCGACCAACTACGTCCTTGACTCCAATGGCAAGGTCGTCTGGCGCGGTATCGGCTTCAACGAGCCGGAGATCCGCGCGGCGCTGGAGAAACTCGGCGTCAAATAAAAACACCAAAAAACACCAACAGGATGAACAGGATTTAGCAGGATTCAGACAGAAGCCTAACCCAGAGGAAAAGACACTCGGTTGGTTGGGTTTTAGAAATCCGGTAGACACTCCCAGCCGTGTGGATCAATCTCACGCAGCCTGCTGCTGAGGAGATACGTCCACACCGTTGGGAGGGATTACCGAAAATCCGGTTAATCCTGGAAAATCCTGTTCATCCTGTTGAAAGGCTTTTAGGCGAAGAGGCCGGCGACGCCGCCGGTGTGCCAGAACAGAACGGTCTGGTCCGGGCGGAAGCGCCCGGCACGCACCCAGCCGATCAGCGCAGCCATAGCTTTGCCTGTATAGACGGGATCGAGAAAGATACCCTCGGTCTGGGCCAGGAGGCGAATCGCTTCCTGGCCTTCTTGTGTCGGGACGCCGTAGGCCGGGCCGGCATAGTCCGGGCAAAGCGCGATATCCGATAGGGTGTAATCGGCGGGCAGCCCCAGCCGCTCCGCCGTCGCGTTGGCCAGGTTCAGGACAGCACGCTGAAAAGGCGAGACGCCATCCGGGCCGGGCGGTATCGGGTCTACCTCGACGCCGACAAGCTGGGGGCTCCAGTCCAATGCGCGCGCCCCAACGACCATTCCGGCCTGCGTACCCCCGCTGCCGGACGCAAAAAAGACCGCCGTGACCTCGCCAAGCTCCAGCGCCTCCAACTGCGCCCTGACCTCCTGCGCCGCCCGCACGTAGCCGAGTGCGCCCACCGCCGTCGAGCCGCCCGTCGGAATGCTATAGTTCACGCCGCCGGCAGCGCGCACCGCCTCCGCCTCCTCTGCCAGGGTCCGCCGCAGCGCCTGCTCACGCCGTGTTTCGCCCGCCTGCATCTGCGTCCAGCGGATGGGCGTCTCCAGAAGGCGGTGCAGCAGCAGATTGCCGGTGACGGGCGCCTCCGGCGGGGGCGGCGTGCCGTAGAGGATGCAGCGGACGCTAAACCCGAAGCGCCCCGCTGCAGCCGCCGTCTGCAGGGCGTGGTTGGACTGAGCCGCGCCGCAGGTCAGCAGGGTGTCCGCTCCCTGGGCACGGGCGTCGGCAAACAGGTACTCCAGCTTGCGGGCTTTATTCCCGCCGAGCGCCAGGCCGGTCAGGTCGTCGCGTTTTATCCACAGGCGCGGCGTGTTGGGGCCGAGCGCAGCCCGCAGGTTGGGTAGGGCGTGCAGCGGCGTGGGCAGCAGGGCTATTGGCAGGCGCGGCAGGCTCTCCAGGGCGCGCAGAGAGGGAACGGGCATGGGCGTCGTCTCCGGTTGCAAGGGCGCATTGCTCCTGTGGGAAAAGGGCAGCAGCAAAAAGAAGCCCGGCCTCTTCATCGAAGCCGGGCTTTGACCTCAAGCGTTACAAGCCCGCTTGGGGACATTAGAATGAGGACGAGAAAGAAGGATACCTTCGCAAGTACTATACCACGATTTGCCAAAGGTGTCAATATAAAATGCAAACTTTGGAAGAAAAACCAGCAAAAACCGAGGTTCAGGTGCCGGGTTCCCAGGCGATTGCGCCCTTAAGCCCTGATCAGAGGGAAAGGGCTGGAAGGTATGCCAATTTCTGGATTAGTCCGTTTCAGAGGTATACGAGCCGGAAGGGCCGCAGTCTGACCTCTGGGCCTGTCGTCTGCTGCGGGCATTTTGCGCGGCGAAACTGTTTTGCACAGGATAGCGTTAGTTTCATATAAAAGCAAATTTGGTCGTTCTGCCCTTAGTTGGGCATTGTTTTCACTGCTTGCATGATCTATAATAATCGGGTGGAATCTTCTGCTGTCCAACTCGGAGGTAAGTACGACGTGACGACGAAGCTAACGGGGGACAGGCGCCGCGGCCGACGGCCGGCGCTGGATCCTGCCGATAAACGGCGTCTGGCAGCGCGCATCGCCAAGATGGTGCTGGTAGATCGCCTCGAGCAGAAAGCTATTTTGCAACAATTGACGAAATCTGAGCCCGGTCTGGCACACATTGATGCCAGCACCATCTCTCGGCTCTATCGTTTTGCGCTGGATACCGGCATTGTACGCGTCCACATTGACGAGAATGCCCCGTTTAAGCCGCCCCGCGCCGACAACCTGGAACGGGAGCTGATCGCCGCCTACGAGCTCCAGTCGGCCATCGTCGCCGATGCGCCCGGGCACGAGGAGTCGCTGGAGAGCTCTCTGGCCGATGATCGCCTGCACCAGGCGCTTGGCCAACTCTGCGCGGAGTATCTGGATACCATCGTTCGGCAGAATGAAATCATCGCGCTCTCTTCGGGACGGGCGGTCTTCTATGCCTGCGAGAGCCTTTTCAACAAGCACATTTTCGACAAACGCAACGTGCGCGGCATCAAGGTCGTCTCCATGAACGGCAACATCGCCTCCACTGTCTGGAGCATGGAGAGCCCTGACGCGCGCCGCGCCATGGACGCCGACATCAGCGGTGCCTGGCTGGCCCGCGCCTTCCCGGACGCGCAGCTTATCCGCCTGAGCCTGCCGGTGGGCGTCAAGTCGCCGGAGATGATCCACGAATGGCTCTCGGAGGGACCGGGGCGCTGGATCTCGCCCCAGGTCTGGGAAGAGCGTGCGCGGCAGGGCAACGCGCCCACGGGTGAGCAGCCGGAAGATGAGGTCTGCGTGCCGACGCTGGCCCTGGTCGGCATCGGCGGCGTGCGCGCCAAATCCGGCCACCGCTTCATCGTCGGCCTGCACGAGCCGATGCTGGGCAACTTGCAGCCAGAGCTGAGTAAGCTGATCGACCTGATCGAGCGCATCTCCGACAACGGCAACCGCCAGTTCTCCTGCGCGGTGGGCGATCTCTGCAATCGCCTGTTTATCACGCTGGCGGCCCGCAAGTATCTGCCCGCCTCCACGCTGGCCGAATTGGAGAGCTATGTCGATGCTATAAACACCCGCTTGCTCTCGATCACTTTCGAGCAACTCTATCTGGTGCCGAAGGTGGTGGTCGTGGCCGGCGGCGCGACCAAGATAGATGCGATTCGTTCCGTGCTGGAATGGCAGGCGATGGGCTGGAAGCAGCCGATTGTCCATGACCTCTGTACCGACCGTGAGACCGCCATTCGCCTGCTGGAGGCCAAGCGCACCAGCGCGCTCCGCTCCTGAGCCTGCCCCCATTCCGTTTCCCTGTGAGCATATCTAGGGGCATTTCGTTCTCGCCCCCACCCCAAGCCCCTCCCCCAAGAACAGGGGAGGGGCCAGACCTCATCCCCGGCAAGGGGAATAGGAACCCTACGGCGCGAAATACTCGGCGCCATCTCGCCCGATGTACCCATATTTGCCGTTGAGTTTTACCGTAGCCAGTGCTCCACTGAACTCCGTACCGTACTCATACTTGAGAGGGATCACTACCTTTCCGGTCTTATCCACGTAACCGACTTTGCCGTTCCGCTCCACGGCCCCCAGACCTTCGGAAAAACGCCCGGTGTGGTCATACTTGAGGGGAACGACAACCTTGCCCGTCCTGTCAATGTAGCCGCTCGTTCGTTGCTTCTTCAGCCGCACCGCCGCCATGCCCTCGTAAAAGGGATCGGCCAGGAAATAGGGGGCCGCAAGAACTTTCTTGCCCGCCTTGTCTATGTACAGTCCCTGGCCGCTCACGGTCTCAACGTAAGCCAGCCCCTCCGAAAAGGAGGGCGAGGCGTCTCGATATTTGAGGGCAATGACCTCTTTTCCACGACGGTCAATGAAGCCGACCCTCTCGCCACGTTTCACCCGAGCTAGCCCTTCGGAGAACTCGCCAAGCTCGTCATACTTTAACGGCGCGACGACCTTTCCGGTCCTGTCTATGAGGCCCGCCTTAAAGCCGGCCTCGGTGGCCCGCTCGACTTTGGCGAGGCCATTTGCAAAGGCTTCAACACGGTCGTATCTGAACGGAATGACCAATCTCCCGCTCTTGTCTATAAAGCCCCATTTGTCGTGGTCTCCGCTCTCCATGCCCACGGCAGCCAGACCTTCGGAAAACGACTCGCCGGCGTCGTACCGGGCAGGGATCACCTCTTTCCCCGTCCGATCGATGTAGCCGACCATAAAGTCGGACGGCTCCACCCGCGCCAACCCTTCCGAGAAGGCAGAGGCATGATGCTCGAAGTACGTGAACGGGATGACCTCCTTCCCGCTCTTATCTACATAGCCTGAGTTACCGTCCCGTTGCGCAACCGCAAGGCCCTCGTGGAAGTCGTCAATATCATCGTACTTGCACGGAACCACTTCTCTGCCGCTTTCATCTATGTAGCCCCATTTGCCGTTGCGTACCACCCTGGCCAGTCCGTCGGAAAAAGGCTCGGCATCTCCATACCTGGCCTCCAGGACTAACCTCTTCGTCGGATCACAGTATCCCCATCTCGATTGGAGGCGATCCGATCCGTCGCCGCTCAGGCGATAGGGTATAAGCGTGAGTTTGCCTGACCTGGTTGGGGCCTGCGCGAGAAGCGCTCTGCTCTCAGGGGTGGGCTTGAGAGCCAGGCCGGCATCCTCCTTCCACGCGATGGACAGACATCCGATTGCGGGGACAGCCAGAGCCAAGAGAAAAACTTGCTTCATTCTGTGAACCTCCTGGCCAAACAATGCGCGTATTATGGGCCGGCCTATTTCTTGAGATCCCTGACCTCTTGCTTGAGATCCGAAACCTCCTTCAGCAAGCTCCGAATGTCCTCCTGCATCTCCTGGGCCGACATGTCCCCCCCGAGGATCGTCGTCTTGGCGTCGGCGTTCATCTCTATGGTGAGCGAACTCGCGCCCTCCGGGCGCAGAATCACATCTCGAACGATGAAGGTCTTCATCTCGCTGCCGGTACGCATCCCATATCTCACCTCGTACACGCCCAGAGGAAGCTGCCAGACAGAGCGTTGACTGGGAGTCATTTCCGCGGTCGCGACGGGCTGCGCGCCCTGTCCTGGGACCTGGCCCGGGCTGACCGGATACACCGAGACATAAATGATCCCTCCGTAGCGCGTGCCGCTGCCTCCGATAATAATGGCCGGATTCGGATAACCGACAATCAGCGCCGATTTGCGCTCTGCGGCCTGTTGAGATACCGCTGAGTGCACGCCGCTCCAGCAGAGGGCGAAGACGAGGATCGCAAGAACGCCCAGGCTCATTCGTTTCGACATTGTAAGGCTTCCTTTCTGCTTGTAAATTCCATTGGCGCGTCATCGGCTGCGCCCGATGTCGAGGCAGTAAAACACGCCCCTGTCATACGTTCCGCCCTGGGCCGTGGTCCCATAGAGCTTCCCGTTCGTGTGCTGTATCGGGGTCGCGCGGCAGAATCTGCCTGTGCTCCTGTTGGAGAGGAAGTTATAGACAACCTGGAAGTTCTCCCCGGTCGGGCTGATGCGATAGATGACGCCTCTGCCGCCGGTTCCGCCGCCAGGCGTTGTACCGTAGAGATAGCCATCCACAGCCTCTACAACCCCGGCGTGTGGGTTGAGGCCGTCGGTGGTGCCGTTGAAGGCGTGCAGGACCGTGTACTCCCCGGTCAGAGTCAGCTTATAAACCATTCCAGGGTGCAGGGCGCCTGAGGTGCCCCCCGTGGAGGCGGTCCCATACAGATTCCCATCCTTGCCCTGAATCAGATTGTACGGCGCGGCGCCGTTAGCGAAATCGAATTTATGGAGCGTAGATACGGCACCGGAGCGCGTCGCCTTAAAAACGGTGCCATACAGGCAACTCGCGTCTCCCTTCAGTGTCGTTCCGTACAGGTTTCCATCCGACGCGGCGATCAGACTGGTGGCGAACTTGCCGTTGTCTCCCCGGAACAGGTACAGAGGCGAGAAAGCTCCGCTGGGCGAGATACGGTACAGCACGCCAGACTGCTGATTGTTCGCGTAGGTCGTGACGCCGTAGAAGTTCCCATCGCTGGCCTGCACCGGCGCCGAAATCGGATAAGACCCGTCGTTGCGGTTGGTAAAGTTATACAGGATGGTCAGCGCTCCCTCTGGCGTGATCTTGAAGATGGTGCCGACGCTATACTTGCCGCCTTCATAGGTGGTCCCGTAGAAGTTGCCATCACTGCCGAGCGTCAGGCCGCCCCTCGGATGCCTGCCGAGGATGCCATCGAAGTTGTAGAGGACGGTCAGGTTCCCATCCGGCGTGATCTTGTAGACCGTCCCGTAGTTGTTCTTTCCGCCGCTTGGCGACGTGCTATAGAGGCTGCCATCGCGTCCCTGGGCCAGGAGGCCGATCTCGTTCTGCCAGATCGGGTCGCCAGGGTTGGTTCCAAAATGGTACAGCACGGAAAAGGTCTGCGTTTGCCCTTGAATCTGAGAAACATAAAGGAGCAGCAACGCCAGCAGAAGCTTCATGGGTCGATCTGTTCTCAACGTCGTTCTCTCCTTAATGGCCCTCCAATTCAGGAGGGGATATTTCCTACTCCTCGTATATTCGGGGCCGCCACGAAGCGCATGGCGACGACGGCCACTCCGGCTACGACGATCATTTGGATCAGGAGCTTGCCCCACTCGATATGGGAAGTGACCGCCTTGTCAATGGCCTCTTTAAGTTCGGCGGGCACGTCGGCAGGCACGTTCGGCTTCTCCGCCCCGGCGGGATCACTGAAAATGAACTGGTAGCCGACAGGCTGAGTTGTGCTCTGCCCAAGAATCTGGCGAACGATGACCTTGGGCGGGAACAAGATCATCAGCGTGAGGATGGCCGCTGCCACGAGGACGATTTTCTTCTGTAAGTCGTTTTGCTTGCTAAACCAATCTTTCGCCTGTTCCACTTTCTCTCTCCTTTTGTTTAGATAGAGCCAGAGCTATCGCTTTCGCACCCTGCTCGTGTTACCGGTGTAATAGCGCCATGAGAATGATCCCCAGGGCGAGGAGAAGCCCAACGGCGAGCATTAGCATGCGCGAGCGCTCTCGCGGTGCACCGGGAGCGTGAACGCGGCTATCGTTCCCATAAATCCAGAGAGCCTTGCTCGGAAGGCTCGCATAGCGATAGGTGATCCTGGTCACGGGGAGCGCTGTGATGGTAAATTGCTGGTACATAATCGCTGCCCCCGTCTTAAGCGCCGTTGCCGTTGCCGCCTGTAGCCTCTCCACCATCTCAGGAACGCACGTGGGGGCAAGGGGGCGTGGGTCAAAGTAGGGCGCGCTCCGCTTGAATACTTCCGTGCCGGATGCGGCATAGAGCCGTTTCTCAGGAAGCCCTGCCGTGTCGTCAATCGCGGCCTGGTTGATGTTGAAAGCCTCTACCTTCACGACGTCGCTAAACTTCAACTGTCCGGCTCCAGAGCACCGCCCGCAGGTTTCAGTTCCGTCACTACACCGAGTACAACGCGCCTTCCCGGTTCCAGAGCATTGCCCGCAATTGCCGAAGCCGTCGCAGCTTGTGCAGTGTGTGTGTCCGTTACCGTCACAGGCCGAGCAGGAGATTTTGCCTCCGCTACAGGCGTAGCAGGGCTCGCGTTGATTCCAATCGTAGCTATTCCTGTAGCCGCTTCCCCCGCAATTGTTGCACGTTTGCTTGCCGGTTCCGGAGCAGGGCTTGCAGGTGCGTCTTCCGTACTGACACTGCGTACAGCGTCCATAACTACATTCCAAAGCCGTGCAGTTTACCTTCTGCGAGCCGCCACAGACCAAACAGCTTACGCGCCCGGAAGTGCCACAAGTGTCACAGTCTTCGATGTGCTCTGAGCCGGGTATCTTCCAGGTGAACTTACCCTCGCCAAACGGTGCGATAGGGAGATCAACAGCCCACACATCTACGTACATTCCTTGATCCACCGGACCGCCTGTATAGGGCTGCGAAACGGTCTCCCTTTCTCGAATCTGGCACTGGCTGACAAGCTTATGAACTTGGCTCACAGACGTTGTCATCTCTTCGATGACCATCTTGGAGGCAAGGTCTTGAGCGGCCAGGAAATGCTGTCTGCTCCACGCCGCGATGATCTCCCGCGCCTCGCTTTCGCTCGAAGTCAGCGGCTGGGAGAAGGCTGAAATCTGGGTTGTGTCTGTAGACATCGTCGTTGCTTCTTGCCGAGCGGGCATCCATGGGGGCCTGATTGCTTATTACAATCTGATTTTGCCCGCCAGCCGAAAATCGGTTTGTTCTGAATCGGACTTGATGCAGGATTCGCTGCCTGTGCAGCCAAATACAAATCAGATTAACAGGGCCATTATACAAACTTGCTAGATAGCATGGAAGCCCAATTTGAATCAAACTGAATCAACTTCGGGTGATTGCGTCAATTAATTGGGGCACATTCAGCACGGCTCGACCCTCAAAACGGCCCGCTGGCACGATCCTTGGGGAGAAGCAATTGGAATGCAACTGAGGACAGAGGCAACTCGCTATGTACGGTTGACCGAAGCGGGCCTGAAGCGCTTGGAGGAGGCCCGGCGTAAGTACAGGAAGACAATTGACGATATTGTTGGCGACAGAAATACGCCATCCATAAATACCGTCAAGCGAGTCTTTAAACAAGGCCCTGTCTTCTTAGATACGCTGGAAAGAATTTGGGACTATTTGCAGCGCTGCGCCGAGGAAAACAAAGCCACGCTGCCTTATCTCATCAGCGGCGAGGATTACGTCTTTGTCGAGGGCACGCCCAGAGCAGATAACACGCCAAGAGCGGATACTAAGGTCAAGGAGGACATCGCGGAGGCGCTGCCCTCAGACAGCCGGTGGGGATGGCTCTCGCGTCAGGTTCCGGGTCCCAATCGGCTTTTTACGGGGCGCCGCAATATACTGGATCGACTCCATACGGCCCTGAAGGCAGGCTCCGCCGCGCTTGTCCCCGACCCGCAGGCCCTGACCGGATTGGGAGGCATCGGGAAAACCCAGACGGCCATCGCCTATATTTACGAGCATCGGAACGACTACAACGGGGTTTATTGGGTCAGCGCGGAAACGGTGGAGGCCCTGAACGAGGGCCTGGCCAGCCTGGCGGAAGAGCTCAAGCTGCTCACTCCGGGGCCGACCACCCAGAGAGAGGCGCTGCAAAAGATGCATGACTGGTTCCAGAACGAGTCCGACTGGCTCCTCGTCCTGGATAACGCAGATGACATCGCAACGCTCGCTCCCCACTTCCCCCGCCACCACACCGGCAGTCTGCTGGTAACGACGCGGGCCAGAAATACCGTCAAGTGGGCGGTCCCCATTGAGCTCTTGAAATTCAATCGGACAGAAGGGGCGCTGCTGCTGTTGCGCCGCGCCGGCGTACTGGACATCAGCCAGACGCTTGATGATGCGCTTCCCAACGTGGCGCAGGCCGCCATGGAGCTCAGCGACGAGTTGGAGGGACTGCCGCTCGCCCTCGATCAGGCGGGAGCGTATATCTCCGAGACCATGATGACCGTGCCGGAATATCTGGCCGTGTACCGCAAATACGGCTTGCCGTTGCTCGATAAGTATCGGGATCGCGACCACAAATCGGTTACAGTCACCTTCCGGTTGGCGCTCGAACAGGTGGCCAGGCGCAGCAGGTATGGGCAGGCGGCGGTGGAACTGGTTCGGCTGTGCGCCTTTCTTGCCCCCGATGCCATTCCGGAAGCGATTTTCACCTCCTATCCTTTCGCGCAGAACGACGGGCCTTCGCCGCTCGATACAGTGGATTACTACTTTGAGGTCAGCGCTGCCGCCTGCGGCTACTCGCTCCTGAGCCGGTATCCGGAGAATAAAACGCTTTCCGTTCACCGCCTGGTGCAAAGGGTGATGCGGGAGACCATGAGCGCCGAGGAGCGACGCCTATGGATCGAGCGGGCCGTGCGCGCTGTCTCCGACGCCACGCCCGATTTTGAGTTCGAGGAGTGGTCGCTTTGCGATCTGTTCTTGCCGCACTGGCGGCTTTGCGCGGAATACGTCAAGGAGCTAAACCTGGAGACACCGGAGGCGGCTTACCTGCTCTATCAGGCGGGGCGCTATCTGCGCGCCCGCGCGCTCTACGGAGAGGCGGAAGCGCTGATGCGGCGGGCGCTGGCAATCGCCGAGAAGGTGTATGGCGCGCAACACCGCACCACCGCAGACTACCTCGACGCCCTGGCCTGCCTGTATCGGGAACTGGACCGTTGTGAGGAGGCGGAACCGCTGCATGAGCGCGCGTTGAAAATCGTCGAAGAGGTAGAAGGGCCGGAACATTCCGAGACGGCGGGCAAGCTGCATAATATGGCCCTGCTGTATATGGAACAGAAGGACTTTGCCAAAGCGGAGGCCTTTTTCCTGCGCGTGCTGGCAATCCGCGAGAAGCAGCAGGATGACGAGAATTTGCTAGCAGCCGCCCTCACCCAACTGGCAGGCGTCTACCGTTACCAGGGATCTTTTGACAAAGCCGAGCCATACTCCCGGCGCGCTTTGCAGATATACGAAAATGCGCTCAAGCCGAATCATATTAATATCGCGACCGGCTGCAATAACCTGGGGCTGCTGTGTATCAATTTAGGCCGCTATACCGAAGCTGAAGAGCTTTTTCTGCGCGCCCTGAAGATAAACGAGGAGTGGCGAGGGAATGAGCACCCGGAGACGGGAACGGTGATCTGGGGTCTGGCGATTGTCCGCTGGAAGCAAGACCAATTTAAAGAGGCGGGCGAGTTATTCCGACAGGCGATAAGAATTTACGAAAAGAACTACGGGCAGGGACACTCCAGGCTTACCAGGCTGTTGAGCTTCTACGCCGATTTTCAGCAAGATGCCGGGCATACGGGATAGCGCCCGGCCCTAAAGGACCGGGCTGTGGGCGGCAAGCCCCCTGAAGGGGGCTAACCTTCCTTCTTATAGCTCCTATAGGGGACTAACCCACCCCTCGTAGCCCGCTTGAGCGGGCTTGCCGTCCGCAGCCCACCCCTAAAGGGGTGGGCTGCCAGAAGTTAGCGTACACACTTCCAGGTATCTATGGATTAAGGTAGCAGTTCGGGCAGGAAGCTGACGCCGTGCGCGCCGGGCGGCAGGCCGAAGGCATCTCGGACGGTGGCGGCGATGTCGGCGTAGGTGGCGCGCACGCCGAGGTTGATGCCCGCTTTCAGGCCGGAGCCGTAGGCCAGCAGAAAGGGGTGCTCGCGCGAGTGGTCGGTGGAGGGCGTCGTCGGGTCGTTGCCGTGATCGGCGGTGATGAGGAAAAGGTCGCCGGGGCGCAGCGCGGCGAGAATGGACGGCAGTGCCTTATCCCAGGCTTCGAGCGCCCTAGCCATACCCTGCGGGTCGTTGCGATGGCCGTAGAGCATATCGAAGTCTTCCAGGTTGGCAAAGATGAGCGCGCTCTCGTTGGTCTCCGCCGCCGCTTGCAGGGCCGAAGTGTGATCGGGATTGTTAGTCGTGTGGTCCCAGGTAGAGATGCCGCGCCCGTTGAAGATCTCGTAGATTTTGCCGATGGCGTGGACGGCTCGCCCGGATTCTTGCAGTTCGTCCAGAACGGTCGGCGGCGGGGTTACGGGGAAGTCCTTGCGGCGTTCGGTACGGCGGAAATTCCCCTCGGTGCCCACGAACGGGCGGCAGATGACGCGCCC
>DASRGZ010000082.1:0-47232 GCA_035650735.1 Chthonomonadaceae bacterium | reverse complement strand
AAGGAGAGGGGAGCAGCCTTACTCCCAGGTTCTTCGGTTCTGCCTTCTCTCCCCTCCTCCCCGGCCCTTCTCCCTGCAAGGCAGAAGGGAGAGCAGAAGCCGGATCATCCGCTTCCCCCTCTCCCGCAGCGTGGGAGAGGGGCGGGGGGTGAGGGCGACCCTACCCCCTACACCCTACCCCCTATCCCCTATCCCCTACCCCCTACCCCCTCACCAGGGCCGGGGGGTTAGGTATCTGGCTCTAGAGGGCCGGCTTGGAAGCGTCCTGAGCCGACTGGCGCCGCGCATCGGCGGGCACACAGGGCACCGTCGCGGGGCGCAGCAGCAGATAGGCAGGCGCCGTCAGCGCGCTGGCAGCGCGCAAAAGCGTCTGGCTGGGATGCTCGTCTTCCGGCTCGATATACCAGACCGGCTTGCGGCCCGCTAGCCGCAGGAGTAATTCCCTAAACATGCCGTGTGAAGCTTTCATTTTAAATTGCCTTCCTCGGATGCGCTTCCCTCTCCATGACCAGCGCGTTTCCCGTAGAGCGTGTTATGCACTTGGGAACCGTTTGACGCTCTGTTTGGCTCTGTGCGGCGCAGAAAGTGCTACATAGAGCAGCGAGCTATCCTCTAAAGCAGGCTGAACCGACTTGTTGCTCGCCTTATGGGTAGCTGTTGTCGCTAGAGGCTGGTGAAAAGTGCATAACACGCTCTAATTGTGGGAAGCGTTCCTTTGGCACTGCCTTTGCCGGGACCGCGCGCAACGATCCATAAGGAGCAACGCAACGTCCCGGCGAGGCGCTCAGCCGCCGAGGCGCTTGAGGCCGGCAGCCGCCTCCGCGTTCTGCGGGCTTATCTTCAGCGCCTCCCGGTACTGCCCGATGGCATCGGCCTTGTTGCCCCGCTTTTCATAGAGGCTGCCCAGGCGCACCCGTATCTGGGCGCGCACCTCGGGCGGATAGGCCGCCTGATTGGCCAGGTTCATATAGAGCGGAATCGCCTCCGCCTCGCGGCCCGCCGTCGTCAAAAGACGCGCCAGCGCGGCGGCGGCAAGAAAATCGTTCGGCTCTGTCCGGACGATCTCCTGGTACAGGGAGATCGCCTCGGCGGTCTTGCCCTCCTGGGCGTAGCGCTGGGCCAGGCGCCGGCGCACAACGGCGCGCTCGGCGGCAGGCAGGTCGGCGCGGGCGGCCAGCTTCTCGGTCAGCCGGGTCGCCTCGGCCTTATTCCCGGCCAGGTCAAGCTGATCGATCAGCGCGGTCTGCGCGGCCAGGTCCGCCGGGTTCTGGTCGGCGATCTGGCGGTAGATGTCCAGGGCCTGCGCGCCATGATTGCGCTGTGTCAGGAGGCCCGCGTACGCCTCCAGGAAGGGCCGATCCGTCTTATGCTTCTCCGCGATGCCGTGCAGGTAGGCCCAGCCCTCCTCCTCCCGCTTCAGCCGCGCGTACTCATCGATCAGCGCGGCCATCAGCGTGCGCTGCCCGGGCGCCTTCTCAAACCGGGCCTGTAGCCAGGGCAGATAGGCTTCCGGCTTGCCCTCCAGCTTATAGACGTGCGCCAGGTCGGCGTAGGTCTGGTAGCTATTCGGATTGCGGTCCAGCATCTGCTCATACAGACTGCGCGCGGCGGCGTAGCGTTTCAAATGAATCAGCGCCACGGCCTTGCGGTCCTCGACCCAGGTTGCGGTCGGGTCTACCTTGAGCAGCGCATCGTAGGCCGCCAGCGCCTTCTCGTACTGGCCGGCCTGCTCGTAGGCGCGGGCCATCGGGTCGTAGAGACGTCGATCTGTAGGATGCTCAGTTTGCAAAGCGGCGTACTCGGCCAGCGCGAGATCGAGCTTGCCCTTGCGCCGGTAGAGGTCAGCGATCTCCAGGCGGTATTCGACCGGATCTTGGGTGCGCCTTGCGGCCTCCCGGTAGGCGGCGACGGCCTCCTCCAGTCGGTTTTGCGCGTCGTAGAGCCGTCCCAACTGCATATAGGGCGTCGGGTCGTGGGACGCCACCTCCGCCAGCGCGCGATACTCGGCGATGGCCATGTCCGGCTTTTTGGCCTGCTCGTAGGCGCGGGCGATGGCCAGATAGGTCTGGGCGTTGGGCGGCTGGCCGGTTTTGGCGGCGAGCGTCCTCTCCAGAGCCTTAAGCTGATTCAGCCAGGCAATGGCCTCGTCGGCCTTGCCTTCTGACTCGGCCACCTTCGCCAGGCCGCGCAGCGCCTCCATGCGCGCCGTCTCCAGCGTGGCCAGCACCGATTCCTTGATCTTGGGGTCTAAGCCCTTGCCGCTGGCGTCCAGGGCGAGAACGGCCTTGTACTGGGTGCGCGCCTCCTCCGGGCGCTTTAAGAGCGCCAGGTCGTTGCCGATAGAGACCATCGCGTTGGCCGTGACGCCGGGGTTGGGCTTTCGGTCCAGCAGCTGCCGCCACTCGGCGATGGCCGGCTCGAGGCGGGATTGAGCCTCCAGGATGTGCGCGGCCTCCTCGTAGGAAGTCGGGTCGTCGGGCTTCCGGGCGCGATACCGCTGCCAGGTCGTCACAACCTCATCCACCTTTCGCTGCATGGTATAGACGCGCGTCAGCCGATAGTAGGAGGCGATGTCGTCGGGCGCAGCGGCCTGCATCTGGCGATAGAGGGCGAGGGCATCGTCGAAGCGGCCCATGCGCTCGTAGAGATAGCCAAGCCCGTTCTGCGCCGCCTGGTTCTTCGGCGCGCCGGCAAGGGCCTGCTTGAAATGCGTCTCCGCCTCCTTAAACCCGGCGTCGCGGGCGGCGGTCTCCACCTGGCCGGCAGCGGCCTGCGTTTCGGCGTAGGCCAGGCCGAGGAGCGCCTGCGTATCCCCAGGCTTGAGCTTGAGGGCGGCGGCGTAGTGACGCCGGGCGGCCTCGTAGTTGCCGATGTCGTAGTAGAGCGCGCCGACGTTGAGATGAGCGCCGTAGCTTTGTGGGGCCGCCTCGAGCGTGGCGAGGTAGGCGGTGATGGCCTCCTGTGTCTTGCCCAGCTTCTGGAGCAGCAGCGCACGATTGAAGAGGGCGAGCGGATCATGGGGCGTCTGCTGGAGCGCGGCCTCATAGGCGGCCAGGGCGCCGCGCAGGTCGCCCATCTCCTGCTTGACGGCGGCGATATAGAAGAGCGCGGGCGTCAGTTTGGGTTGAAGCGTGCGGGCCTTTTCCAGTTCGTCGAGCGCGGGCCGATACTTCTTCTGGCGGGCCAGCACGAACCCGAGGTTGAGATGGGCCTGCGGATTGGATGGGGCCAGCCGTACCGCCGCCTCCAGCTCCTTCGCGGCGGCAGGCAGGTCGTTGTGGACCGAGGCGGCGATGCCGAGCGCGAAGTGGGCGGGCGCAGCGGCGGCTTTCGGCGGCGAGAGGCTGAGCGCCCTATCGGCGGCCTGCCGGGCCTCGTCAAAGCGCCGAAGTTGGAGATAGATCGTAGCGAGTTGGGCGTAGGCGTTGGCGTTGTGCGGATCGAGCTTGACCACCTGCCGGTAGGACTCCTCCGCGCCTTTGAGATCATTACGGAACTGGTAGAGGACGGCCAGGTTCTGGTAGGCGGGCAGCGCGGCATTGGGCGGCAGCTTGGCGGCGGCGACCAGGCGCAGGTATTCCTTATAGGCGGCGATGGCCTCCGTCACCTTCCGGGCGCGATGGAGGGCGACGGCCCGCTCGAACTGGGCGGCGGCCCTTTTGACGGCGGGCGGCAGCGGCGCGGCAGCCGGGGCCTTCCCAGCCTTGCCGGGCGCGGCAGCAGCGGACGAAGGGGCCGGCTTCGGCGCCTGCGCGTACAGAGGCAGAGACAGGTTTATACAGGCAAGCGCAGCCAGGCACCACCCCGCCGGACGCGCGGATCGAACGGACATCAAACTTTCTCCCTGACAACACGAGGTCTTTCGGGGTGATTGTAACGAATCTGAGGGTGGAAAGTCAAGGCTGCCCTTGCAGAGGCGGCAGGAGACGCCGTCGTGCGTCGGGAATTGTGTTATCAATCCGCACTTTGGCGGCTCACTTCGGGCGCGCTGCGCCCGCCTTGCACGGAGAGGAGACGACCTGGATGCAACTTGGATGCAGCACCCTGCTCTACGGCGGCCACCCGTTGGAAGCCGCGCTCAGCGGTATTCAGGCCGCAGGCTATAAGGCGATTGAGTTGGCGGCCATTCCCGGCATGGCCGACCATCTGCCCGTAGAGATCTACGACTCGGATACCCTGCTGGCCCAGCGCAAGCAGCAGATAGCCGATTACGGCCTGGCCATTGAGTCCATCGGGGCCAGCACCGACCTGCTGGCCCCGGAGGCGCGCGCCCGCTTTATCCGGCTGATGCAGGCCGGCCAGAAGCTGGGCGCGCCCGCCATCACCACCGGCGCGGGCGGCGCCCCCAACGACGAGGTTTCCTTTCAAACCGTCGTGGCCGTCCTCAGCGGCCTGGCCCCCATCGCCGTGGAAACCGGCGTCAAGATCAGCATCAAACCCCACGTCGGTCAGGCAGTCTACAATACGGAGACGGCCCTGCGCCTGATGCAGCAGGTGGATACCAGCGTCATCGGCCTGAACGTGGACCCCTCGCATCTATGGCGCACCCCGGATCAGGAGACGCCGGAAGAGTCGATCCCCCGCCTCCTGCCCTATCTGCTGACCGCGCGCATCCGGGACACCCAAAGCCGGGAACCGGCCATCGGCTCGCCAGAAGACCAGATGCCGGGAAACGGCGCGATGAATCTGCCGGCGATTATCGCCGCCTTTAAGCAGAAACCGGATTTGAATTACCTCGTTCTGGAGATCGTGGGCACGCAGAGCGGCTACAGCGTCGCCCAGATAGATGAGCTTGTGGCCGATTGCTACCGGAAACTCGCGCCGATGGTGGAAGGCTCTTCCTTGACCTAACCCCCCATCCCCCTTCCCTAATGCGCTCACTGCGTTCGCAGGGAAGGGGGGACCCGGCTTCTGCTCCCCCTTCTCCCTTGCAGGGAGAAGGGCCGGGGAGGAGGGGAGATAAGAGAGGACAGAAGCACTTGGGAGTAAGGTGCTCTCCCCGCCCCTGTTGTTGGGAATCGCTAGGCGGAGGGGTGTCGCAAGGCAGAGGCCCCAACCATTGTAGGGCCGACCCTTGCAGTGGGATAAAGGGGTGGGGGTCCGCTCCCCTCTCCCACAGCGTGGGAGAGGAGAAGGGGGTGAGGGCTTCCTGCCTTTGTTGCTGCAAATTCATTTGCCCACAACGGGAACAGGTTTCCAAGGCAGCGCGTTTAAAGAGTATCACGGCAGAAAAGGAGACAGAAGACGATGCAAGCTTTCACCTGGGACCAGGCCAGAGAGCACGCGCAGGCTCTGGCCGAGCGCATTCATCAGCCGGTGCATGTGGTGATGATCGGGCAGGACTATTTCGTGATGCCGGCTGCCGACTACGAAAAGTCGCAGGAACCGCTCCCTACCATCGTCCACACCTACCGCCCCGCCCAGCAAGCGCCCACCTCCTGAGCGCCGGCAGCGCTTGCAACAATCTCCGGTTAAGTAGGTCATCCAAAGTCTGTGCGGCGCCCTCTCTCGAAAGAAGCGTCAGAGAGGGCAAGCACGGAGGAGCACCGACTTAGGCGCCGCCGACAATCTGGCCGCCCTGGATGGTGTAGCGCACTACCAGGCGGCGATTCGTCGGCAGCGTCTGTCGGTGCGCGTCCACCAGCGTGAACTCGCCCTCTTCCCACTCTAGCACGGCGACATCCGCCGGCGCGCCCGGCTGGAGCATGCCGATGCCGGCTGCGCGCGGGCAATGGGCCAGCGCCGCCGCCGAGTTGGCCGTCACACAGCGAATAACCTCCGGCAGCGCCATGCCCAGCGCCAGGAACTTGGTCAGAGTGGTGGGTAGGTCGAACACGGGGCCGTTGACGTTGGCGTTATAGATGTCCGTGCTGATCGTGTCCGGGGGAAACCCCTGCTCCAGCGCGCGCCGGGCCACCGCGAACGAGAACGAGCCGGAGCCGTGCCCGACATCTATCAGGACGCCGTGCTCGCGGGCCGCCCGCGCCGCCGGGATCACCGCGCCGGAGCGGCCATCTTCCAGCCAGTCAGGCCGGGCTGCTGGGCCGAGCGGGCCGAGGAGCCCGTTGGCATGGCCGTGGAAGGCGTGAGTCAGAATATCTCCCGGCTTCAGGCGATCCAGGATGGCCTCCAGCGGCAGCGGTTGTCCGCCCACATGCACCATCAGCGGGAGGCCCACCGTATCGCGCGCCTGGCAGGCCGCCGCAAAACCGGCCTCCGTGTTGGCCCCGGAGATCCACCCGCCCAGGCGCACCTTCAGCCCGCCGATGACGTCCCGGTGCGCCTCCACCGTTCGCACTACCTTCTCGATGCTGGCATAGCGGTTATCCAGCAGCTCCCCGACGCCCTGGTTGACCAGTCCGATGCTGCAAATATGCAGGAACGGGAGGACACGCACACGCGCCGGCTCCAGGATAAAGTGGCGCAGACCCAGGAAGTTATCCGCCCCCGCGCTGCCGGCGTCCACAAAGGTGGTGACGCCGGTGTGGTTACAGAGCGGGTCCGGCAGGATGCCCAGCATCGTGCCGCCCCAGTAGGCGTGGCCGTGCAGGTCAATCAAGCCGGGCGTGACCAGCTTGCCGACGCAGTCTAGCTCGCGCGCCGCCTGCCCCGGCGGCAATTCCGGCGCGACCGCCGCCACTCGGCCCTCGGCCAGCGCCACATCGCAGCGTTCGTCGCGATTCTGGGCCGGATCCAGAATGCGCCCGCCCCGCAGGATCAGATCGTAACGGGCCTGCATAGGCTCCTCCCGCATGCCTTCCCAACGGGCCGAGGTGACAATGGCCCTCACCCTCTCCCCTCTCCCACGCTGCGGGAGAGGGGAGAGGTGGTTTCATGCTCGGTGGTGCGCCCGACACAGGGAGGACTGAGAGGAGACGCAAACCGGCCCCACCGCGCGGTTATGGGCAGTTACGTGCCTCTCCCAACCCCAGAACTTGCCGTGTCTTCTGGCGTGCCGGGTGCTCCTGCGCCAGCCGCCACTCGGCGTCCTCCATCGAGCGCACCACCAGGTCGCGTACCTCTTCGGGGGAGTCGGTGATGAGCAGCAAATCCAAATCTTCCGGGCAGATCTTCTCTTCGGCCAGCATCTGCCCGTTCAGCCAGTCGAGCAGTCCGCGCCAGTAAGCCGAGCAAAAGAGAATGATCGGGAAGTTCTGCACCTTGCCTGTCTGGATGAGCGTCAGCGACTCAAATAGCTCGTCCAGGGTGCCAAAACCGCCCGGAAAGATCACGAACGCCTGTGCGTACTTGACGAGCATCGTCTTGCGCACGAAAAAGTAGTGAAATTCGACGGAGATGTCTACATAAGGGTTGATCGCCTGCTCAAAGGGCAGCTCGATATTCAGGCCGACCGATTTCGCCTCGGCCTCCCGTGCGCCCCGATTGGCCGCCTCCATAATGCCCGGCCCGCCCCCGGTGATAATGGCAAAGCCCGCATTGCCAAGCAGTTGGGCAGCTTTTTGGGCAGCCTGATACATGGGGTCTTTCTCCGCGACCCGGGCGGAGCCAAAGATGGTAACGGCGGGCCCCAGCCCGGCCAGGGCATCAAAACCCTCCACAAATTCGCTCTCTATCCGCAGCACCCGCCAGGGATCGGTATGCGTAAACGCCGCCTCTTCCGGGCGCGGGGCCGCCAACAATTTCTCATCTTCAGTCGGATGTCCGCGCCGGGCCGCGCGGTTGAGCGCGGGGGACTCGATACGAACGGTCGTCGAGGTTGTCTCCAATGCGTCTTTCTGCTCTGCCATGGTCCTCTCGCCTGCTCAGGATGGCCGGAAGGGTGCAGAGGGCACGCCGGCCATCGCGCTGAAGAAAAAGCCACAGGTCACTGCGAGTGCGCCTGTGGCTTCTAGATTACCGATTGGACTGCACGTAACCCGCGAACGGAATGCGTCGGGCCGTCACCGTCCTTTCCGGAACGAACTTGCCTGTCGTCTTTCCCGTTCCGGGTACGTGCATTGCCCATTGGACGCAAACCAAATCGAGGGTGTTCCCGGAAATATTGCGAAAATCGGGGAGACCTAACCCCCCGTTCCGGCAGGCTAAACCCTGCCGCTGTGGGGCCTATGGCCCGCTGCCTGCCTACGCAGGCAGAGGTAAATCCTGGCTTCTCCGTTTCCCCTCCCCTGTTCTTGGGGGTGGGGGCCTCTCCCCTCCTCTGTTCTTGGGGATCGCAAGGCGGAGGCCCGAACCATTCATTGCAGGTCCGACCCTAGCAGCAGGGGCAGGGGGACAGGCGGTTTTCACTCTAGAGGGTGCTATGCCCTTTTTTGCCTGCTTCGAGAGAGGACCTTGAGGCTGATGACCGCTTTGTGCTCACTAAAAAGCGAGCCCAAAGCCTCTAATGAGCGGCTGGCCTATCTCCTCAAGAGGACCCAAGTGCATCACACGCTCTAGGCTTCTGAGCGAGGCGTGGGGAGCAGAGCGACCTTGATGGCGTCATGGACGGTGGCAATGCCGATGACTTGCAGGCCCAGGTTCTTGGGCAGCCTGGCCGCGTTGTGCTTGGAGAGCACGGCGCGCGTAAAGCCCTGCCGCGCCGCCTCCCGCAGCCGCTTTTCCACCTGCGACACGGCGCGCACCTCGCCCGCCAGCCCGACCTCGCCCAGCAGGATCGTCGTCGGGTCCACCGGCTGCTCGCGGAAATTGGAGGCGATGGCAATGGTCGTTGCCAGGTCTGCCGCCGGTTCCAGGATGCGGATGCCGCCCGCCACGTTGACAAAGACATCCTGCTCGGCGATCTTCAGCCCGGCGCGCTTCTCCAGCACCGCCAGGATCATATTGACGCGGTTGGGATCCATGCCGGTGACCGCGCGGCGCGGGCTTGCCAGGTTGGATCGCGAGACGAGCGCCTGTACCTCCACCAGCAGCGCGCGCGAGCCCTCCAGCGTGGAGGCGACGGCGGAGCCGGTGCCGCCCTCCGCCCGCTCCGCAAGCAGCACGGCGGACGGGTTATCCACGCCGACCAGCCCGGTCTCGTGCATCTCGAAAATACCTAGCTCATCGGTCGAGCCGAAACGGTTCTTGGCGGCGCGCAGCAGGCGGTAGGCGTGATGGCGGTCGCCCTCAAAATAGAGGACGGTGTCCACGATATGCTCCAGCACGCGCGGCCCGGCCAGGCTCCCCTCTTTGGTGACGTGGCCGATCAGCACGACCGGAACGCCGGTGGCCTTGGCGAACCGGGCCAGATGCGTGGCGCAGGCGCGCACCTGGCTCACCGTGCCCGGCGCCGATTCGAGCGCGGAGTCGGACATGGTCTGGATGCTATCTATCACCGCCAGGCTGGGGCGCAGCGCGTCCAGATGGTGCAGGATAATCCCGATCTCGGTCTCCACGCTGACCATGAACTGAGGCGTCTCGGCATTCAGCCGCGCGCTGCGCAGCTTGATCTGCTGGGCACTCTCCTCGCCGGAGATATAGAGGACGGTGTGCGCCTCCACGCCTTCGGGCGCCGGAGCGCCGGCCACGCACGCCGCGACCTGGGTGAGCAGGGTGGACTTGCCGATGCCGGGGTCACCGCCGACCAGGATAAGCCCTCCCGGCACGATGCCTCCGCCCAGCACGCGATCAAACTCGCCGATGCCGGTGGACAGCCGCTCCTGGGCCACCGCCTCCACCTGGGTGATCGGCACCGGCCCCGTGCCGCTGGGCACGATAGCCCGCCCACTCACGGCGGCGCTGACGCCCAGGCCGCCTCCCTTGCCGACCGCGCCCGGCTTCTCCTTGAGCGTCACCTCCTCGAGAAAGGAGTCCCAGGCGTCGCACTCCGGGCACTTGCCCATCCATTTGGCCGTGTCGTAGCCGCACTCCTGACAGATATATCGCGTCTGTAATCTCGCCATCTACGAAACTCGCTCTCTTTCTCAGGGCCAGCGCCTCTTCCTCTCATGGCGAATAGGCTCCGTTGGCATGATGAGACAGAAAAATCGGTTGATGCGCTAGCCCTGCTCTCTTTCCCGGCTTTCGGCTTTGCGGGCCTCGATGCGGATGGGCGTGCCCTCCAGCGGATAGGTAGCGCGCAGCTGGTTTTCCAGGTAGCGCCGGTAGGAGAAATGCAGCATCTCCGCGTCGTTGCAGAACAGAAGGATGGTCGGCGGCTGGACGCGCGGCATTGTTGCGTAGTAGACCTTGAACTGGCGGCCATGTTCCAGCAGCGGGCGGCGCTCTATAGCGTCGCGGATCAGGCGGTTGAGCTCGCCGGTCGGGATGCGGTGCGCGTGGTTTTGGGCGGCGGTGATGGCGGTCTCCACCGCCGCCCGGACGCTGAAGCGCTCCTTCGCGGAGACAAACACGAGCGGGGCATAGTGCAGGAACGGACACTCCTTGCGGAACTCAGCGGTAAAGGCTTCCATTGCCGCGCGGCTGGCGTGCGGGCGCCTGCCGGGCTCGGGCAGAATGCCAGGGTCCACCAGGTCCCATTTGTTGACGACGATGATGCAGGCGCGGCCCGCCTCGTGGGCCATGCCGGCGACCCGCTTGTCGCCGTCCAGAATGCCCGCCGAGCCATCAATGACGACCATGCCGACGTTGCTGCGCTCCAGAGCCGAGCGCGCGCGCAGCACCATGTAATACTCCACCGTTCCCTGGATCTTGCCGCTGCGCCGGATGCCCGCCGTGTCCACCAGTACCAGCTTTTGCCCATCCCACGCGAACGACGTATCAATCGCATCGCGGGTGGTGCCGGGCAGCGGGCTGACGATGGCGCGCTCCTCGCCCAGGATGGCGTTCAGGAGCGAGGACTTGCCGACGTTGGGCCGCCCGACGATAGCCAGCCGGACCTCATCCTCCTCCTCCGGCTCGGTGTCCGCCCCCGGTGGGAACAGGGAGACGACCCGGTCCAGCACGTCGGCGATGCCCCTGCCATGCATGGCGGAGATAATGTAGACCTCGCCCAATCCGAGACTGTAGAACTCGGCGGCCTCCTGCTCCAGACGGGGATTGTCGGCCTTATTGACCACCAGCAGGACGGGCTGGCTGGAGGCGCGCAGCACGTCGGCGATGTCCTGGTCGGTGCTGGTCATGCCGTCGGCGGCGTCCACAGTAAAGAGAATGACGTCCGCCTCGGCCATGGCGATCTCGGCCTGCGTGCGCACCTGCACGGTCAGCGGGTCCGACTCGTTGAGGATGATGCCGCCTGTATCCACGACCGTAAATTCCTTGCCGCGCCACTCTACATCGTGATAGAGCCGGTCGCGCGTAATGCCGGGGGTATCTTGCACGATGGCGACCCGCTGCCCGATAAGCCGGTTAAACAGCGTGGATTTGCCGACGTTGGGCCTGCCGACGATGGCAACCAGAGGACGGGACATAAGCCGGACTCCCTTCTTGAGGATAAAAGCGGAAATAGGGATCTATTTCTCCTCCTCATATATACTGCCAAACGGCCCGAAAAATCCCCGCATGGGGCCAGGAAGAATTATACCCTCCCAGCAGCCGGGTATTCTGGCCCTCACCTCTGACCCTTCTTGACCTAACCCTAGGGTTTAGGGGGTAGGGGGTAGGGGGTAGGGTTTAGGGTGTAGGGGGTAGGGTGTAGGGGGTAGGGGGTAGGGGATCCCTCACCTCTGACCCTTCTTGACCTAACCCCCCGTCCCCCTTCCCTGATGCGTTCGCTTCGCTCACAGGGAAGGGGGGGACCCAACCTGGGATGGCTGCGGCCCCCACCCCCTGTCCCCCAATTCTAGGGGAGGGGAGACTCTCTCACTGCCAGGTTCTTCGGTTCTCTTTTATCTCCCCTCCTCCCCGGCCCTTCTCCCTACAAGGGAGAAGGGAGAGCAGAAGCCAACCCTGACTCTCCCCTCCCCCCAAGAACAGGGGGAGGGGATGGAGGTGGGGGGCCTTAAACCCTCTCAAGTCGGGTCCCCCCTTCCCTCGCAGGGAAGGGGGCTGGGGGGTTAGGTCAAGAAGGGCCGCATAGAAAAAAACAGTGAGGGAGGAGTTCGGCAAGGCTACGGTGAATTCGCAGGGCGTGACGCCGGGCTTCAGGGCGCGGCCAGCCTGTAAGCAAGCCCATAGCATTCCCCCGACGGCGAACAGGAGATGGAACATGAGCGAAGAGACGCAGATGACGCGGCGGGAGTTTTTCCAGGCTTCTTCCGGCGCAGCGGTGGCGACGCTGGGCATCCTGGCGGCCACAACAGGACAGGCGGCTTCCGCAGCGACGACGGAACCGCAAAGGGAGGCAAAACGCAACATGGCGACAGCAGCAAACGATAAGGTTGTCATCGGAGTGATCGGCGTGGCCGGGCGCGGCTACGGGGCGCACATGAAAGCGTTCGGCGGGTTCCCGGACGTCGAGATCGGGGCCGTCTGCGATGTCTACCAGACCCACCTTGACCGCGCGGTAGCCGCTACAGAGGGCAAGGCCAAAGCTTACCACGATTACCGCCAACTGCTCGAGAACAAAGATATTGACGCGGTCACCATCGCCACGCCCCCGCACTGGCACGCGATTATCGCGGCGGAGGCGCTTCAGGCCGGCAAGGACGTCTATTGCGAGAAGCCGATGTGCCGCTTTCCCGCCGAGGGGCGCGTGATGGCGGAGTTCGCCAAGCGGTATAAGCGGATCACCCAGGTCGGCACGCAGATACACGCCACCCCCAACTACCATAAGTGCGTGGACGTGGTGCGCTCCGGCGCCTTAGGCAAGATCACCTCCGTCACCAACTTCTGCACCATGAACGATAACTCCGAGGGCCTGGGCAACCCGCCCGACTCCGAGCCGTTGCCTGGCCTGGACTGGGACATGTGGCTGGGACCCGCGCCCAAAGTCCCGTTTAACATCGGGCGGTTCCGCGACGGCATGCACCGCTACTTCAAGGATTACGTGGATTCCTGGCTGCATGAGCTGGGTCCCCATATCGTGGACCTGCCGTTCTGGGCGCTGGAGCTGGGCCATCCGACCGGCATCGCCGCCTCCGGCGGACGGTACGCCACCACCAGCATCGCCGACGTGCCCGATACCCTCCAGGTTCTCTGGGAATTTCCCGATATGACCATGACCTGGAATCTGATGCAGCACAACGCCTTCCACTTCGGCGTAGGCGCTCCGGGACCGGGCCGCCACAATGGGATCGTCTTCCACGGCAAAGAGGGCACCCTCGCCATTGTCAACTACGGCACGCCGCAGGTGACCGACAAGGACGGCAAGGAAGTGGAAGGGGTTAACTATCCCAAGTCGGTGCCGGATTCGCCGGGCCACGAGCGCGAGTTCATTGATGGCGTCAAATCGCGCCAGGAGTGCTCCTGCAGCTTCGCCAACCATCTTCCCCTGCATACCGCCATGAACCTGGCGCATCTCTCCCTGCATGTTGGGCGCAAGCTCCACTGGGACGCGGAGAAGTGGGAAGTCGTCGGCGACCGGGAGGCCAATCACCTGATAACGCCCGAATACCGCGCGCCCTGGAAGCTGCCCAAGCTGTAAACGCCCACATGGAAGAGACGGAAACACAGGAGAGCCTGCTGCGGCATCTGCTGGACGAGCAGGAACACAATGCCGCCGTCTTTGAGGCCGTTCCCTTCATTATCGCGCTGCTGGAGGCACACAGCCTGCGCGTGCTGCGCGCCAACGCCGCCGCCCGCGCGGTCTGGCGCCGCGCCCTGGCGGGGCAGGCCGAGGCGGAGGGAGAGATGATCGGCCAGCCGCTCTATTGGATCGGCGAGGCCAGCGATGCCGGCTGGCTGCGCGCCGATCTGGAATCGGCAGCACAGACGGGCCAGCCGCTTCATGCCCTTGGCGTGGAGTTTCGCCTGCGCAACGGGGAAGTGCGCAACTACGACTGGTGCGCGCTTCCCCTCCGCGACCCCTCCGGCCAGATCGCGCGCCTGCTGGTGATATCGGTGGATGTCACCGAGCGGGTGCGCGCCTGGAAAGCCGCCGCCGCCGAACAGCGCGTGCGCGACCTCGAAGCGCTCAACGAGGTAGCCCGCGCCATCCATTCCGCCCGCGATTGGGACGCTTGCCTGGATACCCTGATCGCCCAGATACAGCGTCGGCGTCCCTGCAAGATCGCCGCCATTGCCGGCTACGATGCCCGCAGCGCCAGCTTCCAGATACTGCGGGCCAACCGACCGATCTCCGGGTTCTATCCTGCGGACGGCCCGGTTGGGCTGATGGGAGCGTTCGTTCGCCGGGCCATGCAGGAGCGTCAGGTTTGCTACGTGCCGGATATAGAGCAGACCGAATCGTCCTGGCGTGGCCGTATCCTGGCCGAAGGCTGCCGCACGGCGCTGTATATTCCGCTGGTCTTCGAGGGACAGGCGCAGGGCGTGCTGATGCTCCTGCGGGCCGCAGCCGATTCGTTCTCGCCGGAGGACATCGCCTTCTTCGAGCAGATCGGCACGCATGCCGCCCTCGCCCTGCACAATACGGCCCTCTCCGCCGAGCGGCAGCGTCTGCTGGACCGGCAGCGCCGCCTGCTGGAAATTGGCAACGCCATCAACGCCAGCCAGGACTTGCAGGCCATCCTCCGCCTGGTGTATGAGGCCATCGCGCAGACCAGCGGCTTCGACCGCGCGGCCCTGTTCCTCTACGATGCCGAGGCGCAGCAGATGCGTGGCGTGTTCGGGACGGATGCGGAAGGGCGGCTTAAGGATCTCTCGGGAACCGCCTGGCCGCTGACGCTGCGAGAAGAGACGGGCGCCATCGCCGAGACCGCGCGCATGCTGCGGGGCGAAACCCCATACTTATTGTGCCACAGCCTGGGCGAGAGCCTGCCGGAGGACCATCCGCTGCGCGCCGTCGGCGACCATATCGAGATTACCCTGCGCGCTCGGGGCCAGGTGCTCGGCATGATCTCGATGGATAATCTGCGTTCGGGCCGCCCTATCGAAGCAGCGGATGCCGAGGCGCTGCTGCCCTTCTGCGAGCAGGCAGCAGCGGCCATTCACCGAGCGCAGTTACAGGCCGAGCGGGATCAGGCGCTCATCCAGGCGGAACGGCAGGCGCACCGCGAAGCCCTGGTCAATGCCGTTTCCCGGGCGGTCGGCTCCACGCTCGACCCTGACGCGGTGCTGGAGCGCGTGATCACAGAGGTACGCCGGCTGGGCGCGTATCTGCGGGTGAGCATCACGCGCCCGGGCGAGGCGCCGGGCGAATGGCGCGTCGCCGCCGCCTGGAATGCGACCGATTCCCCCCTCTGGCCTCCTGTCGGCGCCATCCAGCGGAGCACGCCGGGCGCGCTGCAGCGCGCCCGCCTCAGCCCGATCCTCTACTACCGGCCCAATGCCGCCAATGATGGCGGTCCCCTCTCTGATCAGATAAGGGCGCTGGGTATTGGCTCGATGCTGCACATCGAGTTGTGGATGGATGGGCGCTGCCTGGGCGTGCTGAATCTGGCGCGCGCCGGGCGCGATGCCTTCTCTGCCGAGGAGCAGGCGACCCTGGAAGTGCTGGCTCCTTCGCTGGCGCTGGCGCTGCACAACGCCGACCTCTATCGCTCGCTCAAGCAGACGCAGGAAGCGTTGGTGCGCGCCGAAACGCTGCGCGCCGTGGGTGAGCTGGCCAGCGGCGTCGCCCACAATATCAACAACCTGCTGGCGGCGATTCTCGGTTATGCGGAACTGATCCAGAGCGAAACCGATGTCCCGGAAGCGGTGACGCGGGACGCCCAGATCATCGAGAAGGCGGCGCTGGATGGCTCCGAGATCGTTCGGCGGCTGCAGCGCTTTGCGCGGCAGTCCGGCGAGGAGGCCCGCCAGCCAACCGACCTGGCCGCCATCCTGGCCGAGGCCCTGGAGCTGACGCGCGCCCGCTGGCATAACGAGGCGCTGGCCAACGGCACGCCTATCGAGGTGGTGCGCGATCTGCGGCCCGGCCTGATCGTGGCGGGACATCCTACCGAGCTGCGGGAAGTCTTTGTGAATCTGATCCGCAATGCCTGTGACGCCATGCCGCAGGGCGGTATCCTCATCGTGCGCTGTGCCGCCTCGGGCCAGGAAGCCCTCGCAGAGGTGGCCGATACTGGCGTGGGGATGGATGCGGCGACGGCGGGCCGCGTCTTCGAGCCGTTCTTTACGACCAAAGGCGTGGAGCGCGGAACGGGCCTGGGTCTCTCTATCGCCTGGAGCCTCGTAGACCGGCATGGCGGGCGGATCGAAGTCCAGAGCGCGCCAGGATGCGGCACGACCATGCGCGTGCGCCTTTCCCGCCGTCCCTCTGCTTCCGCGCCCGCGCCGCCGACAGGTCGGATGCCCTTGCAGGCCCGCGTCCTGCTGGTGGAGGATGAAGAGTCCGTTCGGGAGGCGGTGGCGCGCAGCCTGGCGCAGTCGGGCGCGACGGTACAGGCAGTGGACAGCGCGGCACAGGCCCTCGCCTGGCTGCAGGAGGCCGACGGCATCTGCGACGTGGTGATCGCCGATCATGGCATGGTCGGCATGACGGGGCTGGAGCTTCTGGCCCATATCCGGCAACTGTATCCGCACGTGCGGCGCGTGCTGCTGTCCGGCTGGGGCGCAACGCCGCCAGGCGGCGCGGATACCTCCGCCGCGGAATTGATGCTCTCCAAACCTGTGACGGTGGCGGCGCTGATTGCCGCGTTGCGCACCCTCTTAACGCCATCAACGACGCCCTCGCCGCCTGCCGAGGGCATGGAAGGAGGATAGGGATTATGAACTACCGGCAGTTGGGCCGATCCGGCCTGAAGGTATCGGAAATCTGTCTGGGCGCCTGGATCAATTTCGGCGGACGGATTGAGGACGCACAGACGTTCGCGGTGCTGGAAGCCGCGGTGGAAGAAGGTATTGATTTCTTCGATACCGCCGATGTCTATGCAGGCGGCAAAGCCGAGGAGGTGATGGGCCGCTGGATGAAGGGCAAGGATCGGCGCACGCTGACCATCGCCACCAAATGCCGCGGACGGATGTGGCCCGGCCCCAATGGGGAGGGCGCGAGCCGCAAGCATATTCTAGACGCCTGCCATGACAGCCTGCGACGCCTCCAGACCGACTATATTGACCTCTACCAGATACACTGGCCCGATCCCGCAACGCCGCTGGAGGAAACCCTGCGCGCCCTCGATGAGCTCGTCCAGGCGGGCAAAGTGCGCTACATCGGCTGCTCGAACTTTGGCAGTGAACTGATCGGCGAAGCGGCCCGCTTCTGCGAGCAGCACAACTTGAATAAGTTCATCTCCTCCCAGCCCTACTATAACATGCTCGATCGGGGCATTGAGGAGCGGGATGTTCCGCGCTGCGCGAAGGAGGGATTAGGCCTTATTCCCTACTCCCCTCTAGCACAGGGATTGCTCTCGGAGAAATATTTGAGCGGCGCTATCCCGGAGGGAACGCGCGCCGCAGGCAACGAAGGCATGGAAAAGCGTCTGCGCGAATCCCTGCCGACCCTGCAAGCGCTCGGCGATTTCGCCCACGCACGCGACCTGACTCTCTCGCAACTGGCTCTGGCCTGGCTGCTGCATCAGCCGACCGTGACGGCGCCCATCATCGGCGCCACCCGCCCCGAGCAGGTACGGGAGAACGCCAAAGCCTCCGGCGTCAAACTTTCCTCCGAAGACCTGGCCCAGATAGATGCCATCCTCAAGAAGAGAGTGTCAGGGGAGGATTCAGGGGAGGATAAGGAATAGGCGCCTTAAAGGGCATACCGGTTGGCAAGCGGGAAGCAGCACGTGGTAAGCAGATAACTTAAGCGAGGTTCAGAACATGGCTATTGGGGGCTTAGCATGGATGGGGATTTGCGCTCTCTTTGCTCTGGCGGTGCAGGTGGCGCCAGCGCAGCACAGGTTGCCGGAGGGGCCGGGATTGGCCGCTAAATACCCCGGAGATCAAGGAATCGCGCACGATCCGCACGTCCTCTTCGCGGAAAATTTTGAATCCGGTCCGATAGCAGATCTCGGCAAGCGCTGGAGTGATGTCAGCAATGCGGGCGGCAAAGTGCTTGCGTTCAGCCCGGACAGGCCCGCAGAGAGCGCCGGGAAGCGCTCCCTGCAGATGACGGCGACTCTGGACGAGAACACGGGCGGCCATCTCTATGCGCGCCTGCCGCGCGGCGTGGATACCGCCTTCGCGCGGTTCTATGTCAAGTTCGCGCCCGAAGCCGACTATATTCATCATTTCGTTACGCTGGGCGGCTACTTTCCGGCGACCTCCTACCCGCAGGGCGGTGCTGGGGAGCGCCCGCGCGGCGACGACCGCATGACGGCGGGCATCGAGCCGTATGGGGATTACGGGCGCTACCCTGCGCCGGGCATCTGGAACTTTTACGCCTATTGGCCCGAGATGAAGATCTCCGCCGACGGCAAATATTGGGGCAATAGCCTGCGCCCGGTGCGGGATCAGCCGGTGCCGCGCAACCGCTGGCAGTGCGTCGAGATCATGATGAAGTGCAATTCCGCTCCCGACCGGCGCGACGGCGAGTTGGCGTTATGGCTGGATGGGAAGCTTGTCGCCCATTTTGCGCCGGGCGTGCGGCGCGGCCCCTGGAGCGGCATGGGCTTCCGCCTGGTGGCTCAGGACGGAGAACCTTTTGAGGGCTTTCGCTGGCGCACCAGCAACAATCTGAAAATCAACTTCTTCTGGCTGCTCCACTATGTGACAGAGAACTCCGCCCGTCAGAACCGCGTCGCCCATCCGAAGCGCACCAACACCGTCTGGTTTGATGATATTGTGGTCAGCACGGCCTACGTCGGCCCTATTCAGCGTTAGGGATGTGCCTGAGCCGGTCAGTCCGCCATCCTTACTGGCCGTTGCGCTCGCTCATGGTTTTTGTAGGGCTGTTCCAGCAGCAGACCCGGAATGGCCGCAAAGTGCTTGAGTCGGTATCTAGCAGCCGCATGCCCTCACTCCCAATCGCGTGTATTGGCCTGGCGGCGCAGTTCTTCGGCGAACTCCTCCGTGTCGCCAATGTCCTCTCTATCGGCCCACGCGCCGAGCACGCCGATCTGTTGCCAGTAGTCCAGCATTTCGGCAGGCGTCATGGGGCGCTTCGGCGCGCTGGTGAGTAGCTGCCGGCGGACATACTCGGCAACGTCCACCCCCTCGGCCTGGGCCAATGCTTTGAGACGGGCTTCCTCTTCGGGCGTTAGGTCTATCGTTAGGGGCATGGAGCTTCCTCCGTTGGGATACGTCTATCCTACGCATCTTCCTCCCATTTCAGCATGACTTGATTGAGGCGTTCCAGCATCTCTAAGGGAGAAGAATCTAGGAGATGCCTTCAGACGGGGGCTTTGAATCGCCTTCCGGCAGAGGAAACCGTAGGCTCACGCACGCCCCGCCCGATTCCCGGTTCTCGTAGGTGATCTGGCCCTGTAAATCCCACCGGCCCACCGATTCGACGATCTCCAGCCCGGTATGAGCCGCCCTGGAGGGATCAAAATCGGGCGGAAATCCAGGGCCGTCATCGCAGACGGCCAATCGAGCCTCGGTTCCGTCTGCCGTCAGCGTCAACTCGATATCGCCCTGGCCGTGTTTCGCGGCGTTGCTCAGCAGCTCGTTGACCATCAGGGCCAGTGCCGCGGCCTTTTGTACCGGCAGGCTCACCTCGTCCAGTTGATAGCGGATGCGCTTTGAGCCCAGCGTCGTCTCCATCATCGGCAGCAGCTTCTCCAGGGCCGCCTTCACCGAGAGGCTTTGGGCGTCTCCTTCGGTCTTGGCGCCGTGCGTCAGCAGGTCATGAATGCTCGCCAACGTGCCGGCGTGCTGCCCGACCCGCTGGAGCGCGCTCACCGGCACGGTCTCACGGGCTCCAGCAGCCTGTATCTCGGCCAGGGCCGCGATCACCTGTAGGTTGTTCTTCACGCGATGGTGCGTCTCCGCCATCGCGCGCCGGAGTCGGGCGTTCAAATCCTGGATCTCTTGCTCGCGCCGCTTGCGTTCCGTGATGTCGGTGGCGACGCCCACGGCCCGCCAGCGCCGTCCCGCTTCCACGACCTCGATATGCACATCCTCATGCAGCCAGCGTATCTCCCCATCCACGCAGCAGCAGCGAAACTCCTGCTGGTAGCTCTGGCCGGCGCGGACGGAGGCCGTACCCAAGCGATCACACGCCGCGCGGTCTTCCGGCAGGCGGCAGCGATACCAGGCCGTCAGATAGTCCTCTCCAGGCTGAATATCAAGCGGCAGGAAACGCTGGGCCGCTTCGGGGTCGGCAAGCCGCATCTCCCAGTGGAGATAATCAGGATGGCCGTGATCCTCGATCTCGGCCCACCAGAGCAGGCAGCGCGCGCTCGCCATGATGTAGCGCCGCTCTTCTTCGAGGCGTTTGCGCTCGGTGATGTCCCGATAATTAACGACAATGCCCCGGATGCCCGGCTCATGGATCAGGTTGGTTCCCACGCCTTCCACCCACACCCACGAGCCGTCCTGATGCTGAACCCGGTACTGCTCGGAGACCTTGCTGCCGGGCTGGGCAACCAGCCTGGCGAACGCGGCGGAGATGCGGGCCACATCCTCCGGATGAATCAGAGCGAAGGGGTTTTTGCCGATATATTCTCCCTTCGCATAGCCGAGTATCCGATGGGTGGCGGGGCTGGCGTAGAGCAAGATGCCCTCGGCACTGATGACCGCAATAGCGTCGGAGCTATTCTCCACCAGTGCGCGGAACCGCTCCTCGCTTTCCTTCATCGCCTGCTGCATCCGCTTGCGCTCAGAGATGTCCATGCAGACGCCGAACATGCGCACGGGCTGCCCTGCCTCGTCCCACAGCACCTTGCCGCGCGCGCCCGTCCAATGGGTCGTGCCGTCGGGCCGGAGCGTGCGGAACTCGACGTTATAGTCCGCGCGTCCCGCCAGGGCCTCTGTAAGGGCTTGTTGCACGCGCTCGCGGTCTTCGGGATGGATGGTGTTCAGGTAGCCCTCGAAGGTGCCGTCGAAGGCGCCAGGAGAGAAACCATGCACGGCCTCCAGATTGCCCGACCAGCACACCGCGCCGGTTCGGACATCCCAATCCCAGGCGCCTATCTCCGCGGCGTCCAGAGCCAATTGCAGCCACTCGACGTTTTGCCGGAGCGCCTCCGTCTCTGGGAGGGAGCCGCCCGCATCCCATGCTCTGACCAACGCTTGCCACTCTTGATTTTGGGTTTCTGTCATTGAGTCTTCCGCCAACGCCTCCGGTGGTAGCCCCGCCGAAGCCGGTATTTACCGGAGGGATTTGCACAGCGGAGGCCAGGAATCCTTCTCAGGGCCAAGGGCTGTCGGCTTTCGGGCAGGGGATGCGGTCCAGAAGAGCGAATAACATCCCTGTCAAGCCGTTCTCAATCGGCAGGATACCCCTGGCGCCAGCGTCGAAGCGGCAGCCCGCCGATGGGAGAGGATATGAGGAGGAGAAGAATCGTGGCCGAGAAAGAAGTTCGGATCGGTGTGGTAGGAACGGGCGGCATGGGGCAGGCGCACATCCGCCGTCTGGCCGAAATCCCCCAGGCCCGACTGGTTGCCCTGTGCGATTGGGACGAACAGAAGGTTCGGTCGGTAGCCGAGCCGCTGGGCGCGGCAGTCTATACGGATGGCGCCAAGATGATCGCCAACGCGGATCTAGACGCGCTCTATATCTGCGTGCCCCCGCACACGCACGAGGACCTCGAGATCCGTGCCGCCGAGAAGGGCCTGCATCTGTACGTCGAAAAGCCCGTCAACCTCTATATAGACCGGGCGCGCAAGGCGTGGGAAGCGATCCGCAAGGCGGGCGTGATGAGCCAGGTCGGCTATCAGCTACGCTATCAGCCCAACGTGCAGCAGCTTCGGGCCTTTCTGGCCGATAAGATGGTGGGCACGGCCCATGTCTATCGCTGGTCGGGCACGCCGGAGAAGGACTGGTGGCACCGTTATGACCAGGGCGGCGGCCAGTTGGTCGAGATGACCACGCATCAGGTGGACATCCTGCGCTGGGTCATGGGCGAGATTGAGGCGGTGGCCGCAGGCTACTCCTTTGACCGCCTGTTCCGGGGACAGCCGGGCCTGACCGTGCCCGACAGCCAGGCCGTCCTGCTGCGCTTTGCTTCCGGCGCTTCCGCCACCCTCAATACCTCCTGCGCCGCCGGCAAAGGCTGGAAAGGCGACACGGAGTTCGTCATCAAGGATGGGCGGGTGAGCTTGCAGAGCGACGGGGTCAAGGTCGAGCCGGAGGGCAGCTACCCCATCCCGCCGCTGCCGACAGAAACCATGAGCGCAGACGAGGCGTTCGTGCGCGCCGTCGCCACCGGCAATCGCGACCTCCTGCTCAGTCCCTACGACGATGGATTGAAATCCTGCGCGGTGACGCTTGCGGCGAACCTCTCGGCAGAGAACGGCGGGCGGCTGGTCAAAGTCGAGGAAGTGCTTGGCCCACTGGCTTAAGAGAGGAGCAGAAATGGAAATCGGTTCCTGCGCGGGCCAGGTCGTCGGCGCGGACCTGGAAGCGAAAATGACCGCGCTCCGGTCGCTCGGCTTCGACTTTATCGAGCCGGCCTGGAGAGAGGAGGACTTACCGCGTCTGGGCGAAGCCTTCGGTGCGGAGCTTCGAAAGTTGGGAGAGCGCACGGGCTGCCCGGTACGCTCGGCCATCCTGGGCACTTTCCCCGACCTCGGCAAGCGGCTGCGTACCTCCGAAGCGCGCCGGCAAGAACTCGACATCCTGACGCGCGCCTGCGAAACGCTCGCCGCTGCCGGGGGCGATGTCCTCCTGCTGCCCAACTGGGCCGGAGAGAATGCGACCGACTACGATGCGCTCTATACCGCGTTTCTTCAGGAGGCCGGGGAACGGGCCGCGCGCCTGGGAGTCAAGCTGGGGATCGAGCACATTCCCGGCAGCAAGTACCGCAACACCGCTGCTCAGGTCTTCGAGCTTGCGGAGCGGGTCAACGCGGAAAACGTCGGCGTCTATTTCGACATCGCCAACGGCCTCTACATTGGCGATGACCCTATCGAGTCGGCGCGCACGGTCGCCCCGCGCGTCGTCCAATTCCACGTCAAGGGCTACCGCAAGGAGCGGCCTCTGGAGGCGATGCCGCTGCGGGAGGTCAAAGTGATCTTCGAGGCCGCAGGTTTTCGGGGCCGCGCCGCCACCGAAATTGATCCTGTAGAGGAAACCGGTCAGAAGACCAACGCGCACCTGGCCGCAGCCCTGGCAACGCTACGCCAGAACGGCTATTGAGAGCTTTTCCGTCCCTCTCCTCTCCCTTCCATGCCAGCAGGGAAAAGGTTTATTCCCTTTCCCAGCGCGAGAGGGGTTTGAGAGGGGCGCTATCTTAATCCACGGAGCATCCTATGGCAAACCTAACCCCACCGATCCGTATCGGCATCATCGGCTGCGGCCAGATCGCCCAGCATCACCTCTCCACCTACGCCAAAATCCCGGATGCGCAGGTGGTCGCCTGTGCCGACATAGACCCCGTCGCCGCCGACACGACCGCGCAGACCTTCGGCATCCCCAACATCTACTATACGGCGCAGGAGATGCTCAAGCGCGACGACCTCGACGCCATTGATGTCTGCGTCCACAACAACCTGCACATGCCCGCCACCGTCGCGGCCCTGGAATCCGGCAGGCACGTCTACTGCGAGAAGCCGATGGCCGGCACCTATCGCGACGCGCAGACCATGCTGGAGACCGCCCGTGCGCGCGGCCTCAAGCTCCATATCCAGCTTGCGGGCCTCTATCGAGACGAAACGCGCGCTGCAAAAGAACTGATCGACGCCGGGGAGCTCGGCGAGCTCTACCACGCTCGCTCCACCGGCTTCCGCCGTCGCGGTCGGCCCTACGTGGATGGCTACGGCAAGCCACCCTTTGTCAACAAGCAGACCTCTGGCGGCGGCGCGCTCTACGATATGGGCGTCTATCACATTTCCGAGCTGCTCTACCTGCTGGACAATCCTACGGTCTCCCGCGTCAGCGGCAAGACCTACCAGAAGCTGGACATGGACGCCGAACGACGCCAGAGTTCCGGCTACAACGTAGAGGAACTCGGCCTCGGTTTCGTCCGCTTCGAGGGCGAGCTAACGATGGACATCATGGAGGCGTGGGCGGTCAATCTCGGCGGGTTTGAAGGCTCCTGCATCCTGGGCGCGAAGGGCGGCGTCTGCCTGAGTCCGTTCAGCTTCCACCGCAGCGTCGGCGATCTGGATCTGAACGCTACGGTGGACCTGAACGCCGCCCGCTTCCGCTGGAACAGCATCCGGGGCGAGGCACCGCTCTACGGCAATTCCCAGCAGCACTGGATCGCCGCCCTGCAAGGCAAAGTAAAACTGCGGCCCACCGCCGAGATCGCCCTGAACACGATGCTCATTTCGGAAGGCATCTATCTTTCTGAGAAGCAAGGGCGGGAGGTTACAGCCGACGAGGTCAAGGAGTCCTCCGTTTCCAAGGCTCTCCCGCTCTAAGAGCGCGCAGGGAAATCCCGTCTAAGGTACCGGGCGCATCGGGGAGAGGCGGCCTTTATCACCGTTTCTCCCCGCCCCCGAAAATGCCTTCAGAGCCTCCCCCGCCTAGGCCGCCCCCTCCGAAGCCCCCCAGACCGCCCATAGCCGCGCCGGGCTTCGCTTTCGCCCTCGCCGCCAACCTGTGGAATGTGGCGCTGACCTTCCTGAGCTGAGCGCCGTCCCATCGGTAGACGGTTAGCCAGAGGCCAGCCTCGCCGCGTTCGTCCTGCCCCGGTTCCGCCACGACCACCGTGTTATTGGTCAGGGAGGCCAGCGCAAAGGGACTGAACCCGGCTTCCGCAAAAAAAGAGGTGGGGGCCGATCCGAACGGGCTGGTTGGGCTAAGGAGAGCAGTCTGGCCGTCCAGGACTCTACCGGTGTATGGTCCCGGGTTGCTCCATCGCACCAGGAAGTCGGGCCGGAACCAGCCATCGCTCCAGGGAGCATTGGGACCAACAAATGTCTGTTCCGGCTGGCCGCTAACCTTGAGTAAGGGCCAGGTCTTCAGCACGATGCCTTTCAGCGCGGCGCCCTTCGCATTAGACGCATTCGGATTCGGCGCCATTTCGTTCTCAGGCACAATTTCTTTCTCTTCGAAATCCGGCGCAATCATCAGGTTAGCCTGCCGCGCTACCGCTTCCAGCACAGTTCCCAGCGCCACGCCCCGCGCATCTACGGTAATGCGCGTTTGGTCCGGGACGAGTTTATCCACCCGAACGGACACGCCCGACGCCCGCGAGAGCGCCTCCGCCAGTTGCCGCACGGTCGCACGATCCATCTGAACATCCACCGGGCGCTGCAATATCGGCGCGCTCGGCATCCCACTAAAGAACCTGCCAAGCTGCATCACGCTTGTGGCGGCAGATGGAGGCTGTCCCGCGACGAGGGGATTAGTTGTCGCCTGGTCGGGAGCCGGCGTTGATGGGGTGCCAGCAGGTTTCTCCACCGCTGCGGGCGGCGCCGTGGTGCTTGCCTCCTGAGAGAGCGCCGTCCCGCCCCCGATCACCAGCGTCAGCGCTGCCAGGCCCACCTTATTGGCTATCCATCTCATTGTTTAATCTCCTTGGCTCCTTCCTCGCTGGCCGAGGCCGTCTGCACCGCCAGGTACGTCATTTTCAGATCGGGGCCAATGGCCGCAAGCGTATAACGCGTGGAAGTCATTCCGTTTTTTTCGGTCGCGACGGTATATTCCGTCACGGCCCTGCCGCCCATTCTATCCATCTGGTAGGCCGCCACGCGCGCCGTGCCCGCCTCTTTCTCCGCCGCCTGCGTCACCGCCACGTGGAGCGCTTCCGGCTTTTCCGGCGCGTTGGTCACCATCACGAACAGATGCGCAGGGGGGCGGCTCTCGACCGGCGCAGGCGCTTCCTCCCGTGCCGGAACAGGCATTTCCCCATAGCGCGGCACCAGTGCCAGCGCCAGCGCCTCGGCAAATCGCGTCCCGGCAGCGCACCGATTTTGGGCAAACCGTATCTCCGGCCTGTTTTCTGTCGGGAGGGAATGGCGTCTGTGCCAGTGCCTCCCCAGCGCAAGGTAGCGTCTCCACAAGCGCGGCTTCCAACGTATTACATAGCGTTTGGGAGGTGGCGCTGTCGTGCGCGGGCCGTGCCTATCGCTCGCTTTAGACGGAGGGGTTATTCGGACTATCCGTATGGGTGGGACGGGGTTAGATTTTCGAGTTATAATGGTAGTTCCGGTCTTGTTGTGGGAAAGGTACGTGCGTTGCCCCAGGCTCCACAGCAGGAACACCAGCGATGCCGCTACCGCCAGGCCGAGCAGAGGACGCCAAAACCCCGGCTGTGTGGGCCGCTCTGCAACGGCGGAGGCCAGGTAAGCGCGTTCAAAGAGGGCGCATGCCGCTTCCGGCCCTAGCGCGCGGGGTTCGGGTTGCGCTCCCCTTAACAGGCGATCGGCCTCCGCAAGCCGCCGCAACTCCCCGGCACACGCCGGACAACCTTCTATATGATGGGCCAGCGCCCTGCGCTCACTCTCCGGCAGCGTGCCTTCGTGGAACGCCAGCAGCGCGGCCCGCATACGCCATCGGTGTGTCATGGGGCTCCCTCATACCGCTTCTGGAACTCCTCCCGCGCCCGCCGCAGCCGCATGGTGACGGCGGGCAGGGAGATGCCCAGCACAGCGGCGATCTCTTCGTAACTGAGTTCCTCCCAGAACCGCAGGATCAGAATGGCCCGATGGTCGGGCTTCATACGCGCCAGGGCCGTCTGTACCGCCACCCGCTGCGCTACCGGCAGCGTGCCATCGGCGACGGCTACGCTCTCGCCCAATGGAGCCGTCTCTCCCCGCCGCTTGCGCAGTACACTCAGGGCTTCGTTCATGGCGATACGGTACAGCCAGGTCTTCAGGCTGCTCTCGCCCCGGAAATGCGGCAGCGCGCGGAACGCCTTGACGAACGCCGCCTGCATAGCATCCTCGGCATCCTCGGAATGGGCCAGCATCCGCTGGCAGAGCGTGTAGATCTGAGGCTGGTAGCAGGCGTAAAACTGCTCCAGCGCCCACCGCTCGCCACATCGGGCAGCCGCAAGCCAGCTTGTTTCGTCGGGCACATCCATTCGCGGAAAGTACCGCACGGTGATGAGGTTATCCACAGGGCCACCTTGCTGACCGGTTCATAGCGCTTGTGGGCGGCAATGCATGCGCCCTCTACTTATTCAGATGCGGCAGGGAAGTGATTTCTCACAAGTTTCCAGGCAATTTTTCGGCAGGGGATGGGGGGGAATCCATTACCGCGAGCGGGCGCGGGCAGCGCGCTTGGTTTCGAGCAGGCGCACGTGTTCGGGGCTTTGCTTGTAATAGGGATCGAGGGGATAGCAGCCGGAGACGAGGCCATTGCGCGGGCCGGAGGTGCAATCGCTGAAGGTGCGGCAGAGCCGCTTCTTCTGTATCTGCCCGGCGACCAGCACATCATGGGGCAGCTCGGGATAGGCCAGCACCATGCGCCCCAGCCCCACGCAATCTGTCCAGCCTTCCCGCACCGACGCCTGCGCCACGTAGGGCAGGAACTCTTGCAAATAAGTATAGGCTGAGCCGACAACCGCCATCTCCGGGTAGCGCGCCTTCAGTTCCCGGCAGACCTGCATCTGCCGCGCCACGCCCACCAGCGGATCTTCGGGCGGCTGGTAGCCATCGGAGGGCGGATAGAGCGCCGGGCGCTGAATGTGCGGGTTGTAGTAGGGACTGCCGGCAGTCACGTTGACCAGGGCAATGCCGAGCGCGCGCAGCAGGTCGAAAAACTGGAACGTTTCCGTCAGGTCGTATTGCGTGGGGTTGTCCTGGCTGACGCCGAAGCCGTAGCGGTAGGGCAGGCAGATGGCGAATGGTTCTGGGATGCCGGGGCCAGGCCGATCCGGAGTGGAGCGGGCCGGATCGGGCCGAAAGGGGATCAGGTCGAAGGCGGACAGGCGCACGCCCATCGCCAGCCCCGGCGCCTCCGCGCGAATGGCTTCGACGATCTCGCGCAGGAAGCGGGTACGGTTTGTGAACGAGCCGCCATAGTCGCCGGGCCGGGTGTGCGCGCCCAGCAGCTCGTGGGCCAGATACCCGTGACAGTGCTTGATGTCTACGAAATCAAAGCCGACGTCGCGGGCCAGCCGGGCGGTGCGGGCGTAGTCGGCGACGAGGGCGCGCAGGTCACCGTCCGAGAGCAGCGGGAAGTCAGGCGGCAGGTTGAGGCGGCGGTCGAGAAGGGGGTGGTGGAAGGCAATTTGCGGCTCGGGCGCATCCTTGCGGTTGGGGCGGCAGTAGCGCCCGGAGTGGGTCAGTTGCAGCCCGATCACCAACCCCTCCGCGCTGCCCATCGCCTCCCTATGCCCGGCGATCAGCAGGTCGCGCAGTTCGGCCAGCCCCGCCTGCGTGTGCGCGTTGAGCATCAGTTGATTGGGATTGGCCCGCCCGTCCGGGCGCACGGCGACGGCCTCGCCGCCCCAGATTAATTTTGCGCCGCTCAGGCCGAATCGGTGCCAGCGGCGGCGCGTTTTCTCGGAGGGCGTACCGTCGGGATTGCCGTCCCAGCCTTCCATCGGCTGAATGGCGAAGCGGTTGCCGATGGTAAAGCCTGCGGCGCTCAGCGGCTGGGCCAGCGGCGCAGCGCTACCGGTTTCCAGTGACGTGTCGCACGGCAGGTCGCGGCCCAGCGTTTTCAGATAGGCGCGGAAGGCGGCGACATCCGGGAAGGTAGCAAGCTTAGCGTAAGCTGTAGGCGCATCGCTCATGAGAATACAGCAGTTCTTTCTAACGAGGAAGTGGATTTCCGGAACGCCAGAAAGGTTCGACGACCCCACGCCCGGTTCCTGCCCTGTCAATAGCGCGGTCCTCTGTGCAACTTTGCATTTGGTCTCTGTATCAAGTCGTTTGTTGGACGACAGATAGGTAGCCGAGGGATAGTCGGGGCAGAGAGAAGGCGCAGCGGTGTGTTTAACCGCCGCCTATTCTCGAACGATAAAGAAGGGAAACTACGTCTCGCTTGGGGGAAAGGAAGTAACGATGGCGAAACGAGACCACCAAATTGACGTCGAAGATATACCGCATCTGTTAGCAACGTTGGGCTGCGGTACCGAGAACGCGCAACAGCGCGTACTTCGCCTCCTGTGTCCCTGCCGCAACCGCGTCTACGATGTGGAGGTCTGGATGGCGATCTTCCGCACTTACGACAGCCGCACAGATGACACAGACCTGGTGCGCCACCGGGCCAAGCACGCCATTGATACGCTTCGGAAGCAGGCTCGAACCAATCCGTTCTCGCCCTACCTGCTCAATCTGGTGAAGATGTTAGCCGAGCAGGGCATCCATTTGAACGAGCAGAAAGAGAGTTTGCCTGCGCCGAAAGGTCATACAAAAATAGCCTTGCGGGCTGTGCCGCACATTCGCAGACGGCGGCCTGTAACCAGCCGAAGAGCCAGGGCAACTCGCTTCCTGCACGCTCCTTGAAACCATCTGGGAGGCAAGCCACGTCTACAGCCGCGCCAGGCAATCGGTCACATAGTGAAAGAGCGCATCATAGCCATCCCGATGGGTAAACCGGCGGCTGCCTCGCGTCACCGCATCCGACCAGACGTTGATCTGCCAGGTGAGCGACCCTCCTCCACGTCGGGCCCCCGCCCTCACGCAATAGACGATCACCATCGGGGAGCTAAAGCCGATGTTAGGCCGCTGAATCTCTAAGGCGCAGTTGGGCCACAGGATGTCCGGGCGGGAGAGGGCGCATTTGATGACCCCGGCCTGCTCCAGGACTTCTGCAAAATGCTTCACCGGCTGCATAGCTTGCATCAAGAGCCGATTGGGGTGGGCGGCCTCGGCCATCCGCTCCCGCGCCTTCTGAGCGGCGCGCAGCTTCTCGATGTGCTCGGCATATTCGCGCACCGGGGCGTAGTCCCGCGTCAGCAGCTCCCCTGTCACGTCAGTTTGCAACTCCACTTGCAGGGCGGGAACAGGACGCCGCGAGGACCTTGCCGCGTAGAGCCGTGCCACCTCCTGCTCGGCCTTGACGGCCCACTCCTCCAACCCGACCCGCCGCAGGGTCTCGGCGCCGCCCTCCACCACCCACCCCGCCGGGTTATAGGCGCGGATGAGCGCCTGATTGAGCGTCGCGACATCGCAGCCGGAAGCGCCCGACATCGCCTGCGCCTCCTCTTCCGTAATCCAGACCAATGCCGGCTGCGGCGACTCACGGGCATCCTGGGGATCTATTTCCAGTCGCATATTCCCTCTCCTGATCTCTTTTCAATCTAAACGCCTTCCGCCTGGCAATCCCTCGCCGAAACGCTCCTGCCCATAAACTTACGATGCTTACACATTCGCGCCCAAGGCCCAAGAGTCCTTTCCCTACCCCAAAATTGAGATAACAGCGATAGAGGCGATCATGAGGGCTGGCGCAGCATACGCTTCCAAGCGTCGAGTTTCATCAGGGCCTCAATGGGCGTCATGGCGGTGACGTCCAGGGTCTCCAGATCCTCCAGAATGGGATGCTTCTCCGCCTCAAACAGGGTCAACTGCACCTTCTGCCTGCGTGGAGCCACATCCTCAGCGCCGGTAATCAGATCTCGCGCCGCGCCCGCGCCGCCGCGCTCCAGGCTCTTGAGCACTTCCCTGGCCCGATCCAGCACCTCTGCGGGCACGCCCGCCATCCGCGCTACCTGGATGCCGTAGCTGCGGTCGGTGCCGCCGGGCACCAGCTTACGCAGCCAGACAATATGGTCGCCCTGCTCCTTGACCGCCACGCGGAAGTTGTGGACGGTCGGGAAGTGCTTGGCAAGCTCGTTCAAATAGTGGTAGTGCGTGGCGAAGAGCGTCTTGCAGCCCACGCGCGTCAGATACTCCGCGACGGCCCAGGCGATGGAGAGACCGTCGTAGGTGCTGGTGCCCCGCCCGATCTCGTCCAGGATGACCAGGCTGCGCGGCGTGGCGTTGTTGAGGATATTGGCGGTCTCGTTCATCTCCACCATGAAAGTGGATTGGCCGCTGGTCAGCTCATCGTGGGCGCCGACGCGCGTAAAGATGCGATCCACCACGCCGATAGTCGCGCTGTCTGCCGGAACGAAGGAACCGATCTGGGCCAGCAGCGTGATGATCGCCACCTGCCGCAGGTAGGAGGATTTGCCGCTCATGTTCGGGCCGGTGATGATGGCCATCCGGCAGTCGGCGTCGAGGCGGCAGTCGTTGGGGATATAGGGCGTCTCCGCTTGAATGCGCTCGATGACCGGGTGCCGCCCGCCCTGGATCGCGATTAGGTCCTCCTCGTTGACGACCGGACGCGCATAGTGGCTGCGGACGGCGGTTTCGGCGAACCCGGCCAGCACATCCAGTTCCGCCACGGCCCGCGCTACCGCCAGCACCTCGCCGGACGCCTCCGCCACCCGCTCCCGCACGCCCAGGAATAGCTCATACTCCAGCTCGACCGCCTTCTCGTCGGCGCCCAGCACCAACGCCTCGTACTCCTTTAGCTCCGGTGTGATGTAGCGCTCGCCGCCCGCTGTCGTCTGCTTGCGGATATAGTTGGCGGGCACCTTGCTCAGGTTGGCTTTCGTCACCTCGATATAGTAGCCAAAGACGGCGTTGTAGCCGACCTTGAGCGAGGCGATGCCGGTGCGCTCCCGCTCCGACGCCTCCAGGTTGGCGATCCAGGTTTTGGCGTCGGCGGAGGCGGTGAGCAGCTTATCCAGTTCCGCGTTGTAGCCGGGGCGGATCAGGCCGCCCTCCCGTAAGCCTGCGGGCGGGTCATCCGTAATAGCACAGGCGATGCGCTCGGCGATGTCGGGCGGGCAGGCCATCCGCCGCGCCAGGTCGTTAAGCTGCTCGGAGCGGACGCCGGAGAGCGCGGCGGCCAGTTCCGGCAGGCGCAGCAGCGCGCTCTTGAGGGCCACCAGGTCGCGGGCGTTCGCCAGTCCCGCCGCCGCCCGGCTGACCAGCCGCTCCATGTCGCCCATGCCGCGCAGCAGGTCGCGCAGGTCGCCGCGCCGGATTAGGTCCTGCGCCAATTCCTCCACGGCCTCATGCCGTCTCTGAATGCGGCCCACATCCAGCAGCGGCTCCTCCAGCCAGCGGCGCAGCAGGCGCCCGCCCATCGGCGTCAGGGTCTCGTCGAGGACGCCCAGCAGCGTGCGGCTCTTGCCACCCTCGCCCAACGCGCTCGTCAGCTCCAGATTGCGGCGCGCGGGGCCGTCCAGCACCATAAATTCGTGCGTAGCGTAGGTGCTGAGGGTGCGGATGTGGGGCAGGGCGTTCACCTGCGTCTCTTGCAGGTAGCCCAGCACCAGCGCGCAGGCGTCCAGGCCCGCCGTGTACTCCTCGCAGCCGAAGCCGCGCAGCGACTGCGTCTTAAAGTGCGCCAGCAGCACTTCCCGGCTGTTGCGCGCCCGGTGGCCGTGCATCCCCTCGCGCGGCGCGAAGGGCGTGAGGGTGGCGGCGCAGGAGGCGCGCAGAGCCTCGATAAACTCCTCGGAAACGTCCTCCGGAATCAGAATCTCCGCCGGCTCCAGCCGCGTGATCTCGTCCAGCAACTTCTCCACGCGCCGCTCGCCCTCGATCTCGGTCGTCAGAAACTCGCCCGTGGAGACGTCCACGACGCCCAGGCCCGCCACCGGCTCGCCCACGACGGCGGCGACCAGGTAGTTGTTGCTCTTGGCGTCGAGCATGTTGTCTTCCAGGACGGTGCCCGGCGTGACCACGCGCGTGACCTTACGCTTGACCAGTCCCTTAGCGTACTTGGGGTCCTCGATCTGATCCATGATGGCGACGCGCCGCCCTTTAGCGATCAGACGTGCGACGTAGCGCTCGCAGGCATGGTGTGGCACGCCCGCCATCGGCACGCGCACGCCGCCGTCCTCGCGCCCGGTCAGGGTGAGGTGGAGATCGCGGGCAATGGTTTCGGCATCGTCGCCGTAGGCTTCAAAGAAGTCGCCCACGCGCATCAGCAGGATTATGCCGGGGTGTTCGTTGCGCGTAGCGAAGTAGAGCTTGAGCAGCGGCGTGTTGCCTTCGTAGCCAGGAGGTACCGACGTAGGAATCGGACGCCCGGAAGGAGTGGTGGAAGTCGTGTCTGCCATGATGAGGAAGTATACAGAATTCGGGGCAAACCGTCAAGAGGTCGCAGAAGCGAAAATGCGGGCGCAAGCCGCCGAGCGCACCTCGTGGTGGAGATCGGGATAGTTCCTACCGGCATCAGGTGCCCCTACCGACCTGTGCCGTCTCATAAACAGCCTGGAATGGCCTCGCCCCGAACAAGGGGGAAGGAAGGTCGCGGTCCTGGCCCCGTATACCGGCAGCGTGCGCTTACGTAATGCGTGGCATAGCCGCGTCGCCGCTTGCCGGAGAGGTTAGGGTGACTGCTGTGCAGCAGGTGCCCATGATGAAGACTGCACTCCCCAGCCTTCATGACCAGCGGCACCTCTCCGTCCAGTTGCCCGTTCTGAGCCTTCTGCTCATATTCCTGAATCACCTCCGGCGGCAGCACCCCGCTTTTGTGGGTTCCAGGAATGACGCGCAGGCAGCCGTTCTCCAGCGTGACGTCATCGAGAGCGGTCCAGCACGTCACCATCCGATCTGGGGGATCGATGTAGAACCCCAGAGGCTGATCCTGATGATACGGCTGGCGTGAGCCGACGCGCGGCGGCTTCATGAAGAGTTGGTCCTGATAGAGCCTCACATCGTGGCCCAGCAGCGACACGATCTTCTCGGCGATTGATGGTCGGCAAGCGTGTGCCAGCATGACGTCATCGTGCCAGGCCAGATGGGATATTTTTCGCAGCGAGAGGATGAAGTTGTCCGCCGTCAATTCGCCCCGTGCGATCCGAGGCTCGACTTGCAGGCACTCCCTCGGAATGTGCGCTGCCTCTCCCGAAGCGATCCACTCGGCGCGCTCGCGCAGTATCTCCAGTTCCTCATCGGTGAGTACCTCCCCGACGAGCAGATACCCGTTTTCCTGAAAGAAGGCGATCTGGTCGGGCGTCAGTCCAGCCATTTCCTCTCCTGTTATTATCCTCTCACTCGGGGCGGCGATAAAGAGTGTGTAGCATAGAACGCAAGTGCTTGAGCGTCTATCTTCCTTGGTCTTCACCCCGCCGCGCCCTGATTCCTGCGCTGTTGCGGGCGAATGCATTGAGGCCCGCTCCTCAAGGATTTAGGCCGCTCTCAACCACGGTTTCCAGCCTGCCCGCAGGCCCAACGGGGGTGGCTGACCATACAGCAAAGCCCCTGGGTCGAGCACACGCGCGCCCAAAAGAGCGGGCTGTCGCGGGCGCGCGCATCCCTGGGACGGCCACAGACCAAGCAGGTTCCAACGCTACCGGCCCCCGGCACCGCTCCCGTCGGGCACGCTCTGGGCCAGGGCGGGAAAGGCACCGGAGGGGTGGAGCAGGGGCCCCTCTGCCTCTGCGGGGTCGGTTGGTGCCGGCCCGCAAGCCGGGTGCCCACCGGGTGCCAGGGACGCCCGTGCCTCATCCGGAGCGCCTGGACCCACAGGGGCGTCTGGGAGGCCAGCGGGTGTCCGGGGGTTGGCTTGGGGGGCGGTTGGGGTAGTGGGTCGGGGCGTTGGCCAGGCGGACAAGCCGGGGCTCCTGGTGTATCCTAGAAGGCGCCTCCGTGTTGGAAAGTGGGCCACTTAAGGATACGGGGCTGGCCGCGCTTGAAGCAAGCGAGCACGGTCATCTATGTAGGACCGGGCCTCAATGGATTCGCCCGCAACCTGAAACTGAATGGCTTTCGGGCCGATCAGACGGAGCGCTCCTGCTGCGCCCCCCCGACGGTGAGGGAGGTCGCGGGCGGAGAGCCGACGCCGAAGGCGTTGCGGCGGATGCGGGCGATGGTCTCCTCATCTACCGCGTGCTCGAAGGAACGGAAGCCGGCCAGGTGGAAGCCATGCTTTGCCGCCAGGCCGGAGATCACGTCCACTTGCGCCACGGAGACGCTCTTGCCCAGCGTGAAGTTCTCGTAGCGGCCCTCCAGCGCCAGGATCATCGTCTCGGACATGCAGGCGTAAGCCGTGCCGGGCGGGAAGCCGAAGCTGAACTGGCTGTCGGGCTTATCCGGCCTGGGCAGGCGCATCTGGCCCGGCACGGCCACCACGCCGCCCTCGATGACCAGCACGTCGTCGCGCTCACGGGCCACGCGCACCGATACGTCGCGTGGGCGGGCCACATCGCAGACCACCGCTCCGCGCTTGATGTGCTCCGGCAGGATCACGGCATCCACAGAACTGGTCACCGTGATAATAATATCTGCCTCCTTCAAACCAGCCGCCACGTCGGCATAGACGTTGACCTCGGCCCGGCTCTTCGGCTGGAGCGCCTGCGCGAGCGCCTCCAGGCGCCTCTGGTCGCGGCCCACGAGCGCGATCTCCGCCGCCTCCCGCGCCAATATCTCGGCGCACGTCGCCCCGATGGACCCGGTCGCCCCGACGACCGCCACGCGCGCGTCCGGCAGATGGTAGCCCATGAGCTCACCGGCCCGCTTGGCGCCCTCAATGGCCGTCGCGACCGTGTAGGAGTTGCCGGTCGTGATGGCGAGGTTGGAAAGGCGCCTTGCCAGCGTGACGCCCCCATCCCCGACGACCGACGTGAAGGCGCCCAGCCCCATGATGCCCGCACCTAGTTCCTTCGCGATCTGGCCGCACGCCTCCAGCTTCTCCCACACGAAATCCAGCGGCAGGGAGAGCATCTGGCGCGGCGTCAGCGGGCAGGCGATAAACCACCCGTGCGCCTCCTCGCCGGTGCGCGAGCGCACGCCCACCACCTCCGACACGACCAGCGGATCGCGCCGCCGGATATACCATTCGATCAGGCGTTCCGGGAGGTATCTGGCGATGGGGTATTTGCGCCCCACGTCGCGCCGGACATCAATGGGGTGAATGACAAAGGCGAATCGCTGCATCGTCGCTCCAGATGGCGGGATTGAGCTGGCGTATCTGCGGCGTCCAGCCCAGCGCTTTTAGTTTGCTCAGGTAATCCTCCGGCGTCAACTCTTCCGGGCGCTTGCCAAGCAGCGCCACCAGCACCGCCTCCATCACGTTCGTTCCGAACGAGCGCCCCTCGAAGACCGGCGTGGTGGTAATCAACTGGTGGACGCCGCGCCGCTTTAGCTCCTCGACGTTGGCCTCCGTCGTTGTGTTGGTGAGGATGATCTTGCCGCGCAGGTCTTCGGGCATATACTTGTAGATGAGCAGGAAATCCCCGGCGATCACATCGGCCTCGGCGAAGTAGCGCTGATACTTGGGCGTGTTGCGCTCCTGCTTCTCGCCCGTCGGATAAAGCCATTCGATAGGCAGGCGCACCAGCAGCGGCAATAGCAGATAGCCTAGCTTCTTGGCGAGTTCCAGCGAATGCAGCGCGATGGGAATGCCGAGGTTAAACATCAGGTCGCCAAAGACGATAGATCGGGCGCGAGAGGCCAGCGCCTCCGCCATGCCGAAGCGGTCCACCGCGCAGACCAGCAGCACCCTCTTCTGCGCAAAGTCCACGATGCCCTGATCCTGGAGATAGGCGACCGTCTCCCGCTCCAGCGTGTGCTTGAGGCCACTGCCGTCTACATAGGGTGTCTGTTTAGCTCCCGACATCAGCGCCAGGCTGTCGCGCAGCACGTAGCGCCGGTTGCCCGCGTAGACGTAGATGTCGGTGCCGCCCACGCCGAAGGCGTCCACCTTGCCGTCGAGCTCGGCCACCAATTGCCGGAACTTCTGCTTATCGCCGTCCGTGCCGATGCGCTCTATTTCAAACTTGGTCCCGAAGAAACTGGCGTGGACTTTCTTGTTCCGCTGCGAAGAGCCCAGGCTGATGCTGACGACGCGCTTCATCCCTACCTCCTGTGCGCCCGCACGCCAGATCGTCTGGCGTCTATGCGCCATTGTAGAAGAAAATCGGTCGGCCTGTCAAGCCGGAGGGGCCGTTCGCAGGACGGGCGTCTCTTCCTCTTTTCTCGGTTCGGCCTGGCCGTTGCGACCAGAGCACAAAAACCTCTTTCTGCGCTAACTGAGCAGGGCTTCCGCCCTCGCCTGCTGCTCGTCGTTGCGACCAGAGCGCAAGATCTCTTTCTGCGCTAAGTCGCCCTGAAGCCAAAGAGCGTAGCAACGACCTCTCGGAAAGCTGTGGACTTTAAGCGTAAGCCTGCTTAGCTCTGGGCGCCTGCATCGCGTGCGCCAGCGTCCCGCGCGTCCAGCTTTAAGCGTAAGCCTGCTTAGCTCTGGGCTGTCCGATGGCGGCGCAGGATATTGAGGCCCCAGGGGACGAATCCCAGGCGCCGATAGACCTGCTCGCCGGCCCCGCCCGGTTCGGTGAGCAGGTAGGTGACGGTGTTGCCCATCTGAAGCGAGTCGGCGACCGCCCGCGCCACCACCGCCGAGGCCACGCCGCGCCGCCGGAACTCCGGGCGCGTGGCTACGCTCTCCACGCGCCCCCAGCCCTCCGCCGCGAACAGGTCGCACGTCCCGGCAGGCTGCCCGGAGAGCAGACCCAGGTAGAGGCGGCAGGCTAGATAGCGCGCTTCGCGCTCGGCGACGGCACGCCACAGGGCCGCACTTTCGGTCCCTTCGACATCGCTCAGCGTGGTCTCGATCCAGACGCGCGCCTCACCGGCGCCCGTCTCGTTGGGAACCACGTCAACGCGAGCGCCGGGCGCGTTGACGTTGGGCGGCTCCGGCAGCGGGTAGCGCATCCAGAGGGTATCGCCGAGGACAGGCACAATGCCCATGCGCCGCAGCGCCGACCCGATGCCCTGCGCCTCCGCCACAGCGTCCACGTCAGCTACCGCCGGCAGGCCGCGCGACCGGAAGTAGGCGATGACTTCGCGCGACACCGCCTCCGGGCCGCGCCCATCGTCGCGCAGGCGGAGGGCGCGGTTGGCGTCGCCATACTCCGGCAACTCCGGGCCGTAGAGAAACCAGGCGCAGGGCGTCTTCTCCAGAGACGCCACCATCGTAAAGTAGCGGGCGTCGTGATCGATCAGCTTTTCCAGAACGTCGCCTTCCGGCTCCAAGATTCGGCTCCTTACGGAAAACCTGCCGCGTTAAGGACTTAGAACCCTAATCCCCTAGAACCTTAGGTCTAAGATCCGGCTCCTTCCTTGCGGGAAACCTGCCGCATGTTCCTTACGCAAAAATGGACGCGGTTTGCGTTCAATTGGGGTATACTAACGCTGGAAAAATCGCTCTATCTGCAAAAGGGCTCCTCAGGGCATGCATCAATGGAACGGAGGATTGCGCCTGACAGCAGACAAAAAGCAACGAACACTACCTATATCGCCGAGGAGGTACCTGCACTATGGCCTACATAATTACCGAGCCCTGCATCGGGGTCAAAGATAAATCGTGCGTGACCGTCTGCCCGGTGGACTGCATCCATGAGGGTATCCTAGAGAAAGACGGCCAGACCTACGATATGCTCTTCATCAATCCCGATGAGTGCATTGACTGCGGGCTGTGCGAGCCGGAGTGCCCCGTAACTGCCATCTTTGCCGATAGCGACGTGCCCAAGCAGTACGAGGACTATATCTCCCTCAACGCCGACTTCTTCCACAGCAAGTAGACGGCGTATATGCCCTTCTCCTCACCCTGCCCTCTCCCTCCTGTTCGCGGCAGGCTAAACCCTGCCGCTGTGGGGCGCAGAGCGCCCGTCGCCCACCTACGTGGGCGAAACGCTCTGCCTGCGCAGGAAGAGACAAACCCCAGCTTCTGCTCTCCCCTCTCCCGCAGCGTCGGGAGAGGGGTGAGGGCTTCTCCCTCTCCTTTAGAAGGAGAGGGGATGGGGGTGAGGTGGCTTCCTCTTTCTCTAATCCATGGCCTCACGTATCTATACCCGGACCGGCGATGCCGGCATAACCCGACTTTTCGGCGGGATCAGCGTGCGCAAGGATGACTTGCGCGTCGAAGCCTACGGCACCGTGGATGAGCTGAACGCGGCCCTCGGAGTAGCCCGCGCGCAGGGAGCAGATGCCGAGTTGGACGGCGTCCTCTCCGCCCTGCAAAACGACCTCTTCACGCTCGGGTCCGACCTGGCGACTCCGGAGACGAGCGAAACCCAGAAAGGGCGCGTGACCATCGAGCGTGTCCGGTCGGACCGCGTGACGCAACTGGAAACCTGGATTGATGGCTACGAGGCGGAACTGCCGCCCTTGCGCCAGTTTATTTTACCCGGTGGCAGCCCGCTTGCGGCGGCGCTGCATCTGGCGCGCACGATCTGTCGGCGGGCGGAGCGCCGCTGCGTCGCCCTGGCGCAGGCGGAGGCGGAAGCGGGCCAGCCGCCGCTGAACCCGGAGACCCTCCGCTACCTCAACCGCCTCTCCGATCTGCTATTTGTGCTGGCGCGCGCCGCCAACCACCGCAGCGGCCTGCCGGATGTGATCTGGAATCCGCAGCCTTGAGGCTGGGTCAACTATCTACGCCCTAAGACGCAGGCTTGCGCCTAACGCGGAAGCCGGAGCCTCCGGTGGATACGAGGGAGATATTCCCGCATGGCACTGCTCGTTTCTCACCGCCCTGTCTTACCCCTACGCCTTCGTGCTATGTGGCTGCTGCTGGCGGGCTGTTGGCTGGCCTGGGCCGTCTCTCCTAGCGGTGCGCAGGCGTCGCCCGGCACGCCGGGCAGCCCTTCGGCTATTGCTCGGGAACCGGCGGCGATGGCGCTGCGCGAGAAGATGGTGCGGGCGTACCGCAGTTTGCGCTCCTATCGGGCCCACGTCATACAGCGCCAATGGAAATCCGCGCCCGATCAGGCTTCCGTCATCGAAATCGAATTTCGTTTCCAGAAGCCGAACCGTCTTTATCTTCAGGTGGACTATCCGCAGATAGCGCAGCCGGGCCGCTGGCATCTGACCTGGGCCTGCGACGGCAAGACGCTGACCTTCTACAACAGCGCGCGTCATACGTTCCAGCGGATCAAAGCGCCCGTGAAGCTGGACAAGCTGATCCTGGCGGGCTCGCTGCGCGGCCCGGAGTTCGACCTGTTGCTGCGGGACGCCGATCCGTTTGCGGCTCTGGAGAAGACCGCCCCCGTCCACTATACAGCCGGGTTCGAGCAGCAGGCGCAGGAGGCCGTGAACGTATTGCAGGTAGAGGCGCAGCAGGAGGGCGCACGGCGCACGCTGCGCTACCGTCTCGATCCCGAAAGTAACCTGCTGCGCGGCTTTACGCTGCGCATTCTTCCCGATCCCGGCACGGTTAGCCCGTTTTTAGAGGCGGAGGAGAAGGCAACGGTCGAGGTCGAATATACCCAGGTGGAGGCGAATCCGCGCCTGACGGACGCCGATTTTGCCTTCACGCCGCCCGCCGATGCCAGGGAGACAGGTGCCGCGCCGCAGGCGAAGTGATCTCGCCCCGGCCCGCTTGCCTGCCCCGCCCGCATCCCGCTTTCCATTGCCGAGGAACTTCAGAATGATAGCCAGGCATGTCATTGCCGCGCAGCGCCGCTTGGCAGGCGCGCTGTCGCAAAATACGCGCAGGCCAGCGAAGGCGTTCTCAAAAGGCCTTCTCGCCCTCTGGATCGCCGTTGGGCTGATGGGGCAGGGCGCGTGGGCGGCCTCGGCGGAGGAACAAGGAGCGCCGTCCGGCACGCGCCCCGACTTTGAGCCGCGCGCACTGCAATTGCTACAGCAGATGGCGGACACCTATGCCCATCTGCCCGCGCTCAGCCAGGAGACGGTCTTCACCTCTTCCATCACGCCGGTTACGCCGCCGCCTCCGCCGGGGGGGAAGGCGCCGCCCGCCGCCCCGACAGGGGGAAACGCCGCGTCCGAGGCAAAAGGGACGGCGGCTGCGCTCCCGGCGACCAAAACTCAGGAAGACCCACGGCGCCTGCGCCTGCTTGTCCAGAGGCCCAACCGTCTGCTGCTGGAGCTGCGCCAGGTGGACCCGACAACCCGCAAGCCAATGATCACGCAATGGGTGAGCGACGGCAAGACGTTCTGGACGTATAGCGAGGAGAAAAACGCCTACACGAAGGAGAAGGCGCCGGGGCAGCTGCGCGACTTTCTGCGGCTGCCCAATCTCAACAGCGGCAGCCTGGAACTGCTCATGATCCTGGGCCTGAACCCCTTTGCCGATCTGCAAAGCAAGGTGGACAGCGCCCGCTACGAGGGCGAGGAAGAGGTGCGCGGCGTGCCGACCGAGGTAGTAGCGCTGCGGATCGCCGCGCCGGGCTCGGTCACGGAAACCCGTCTCTATATCGGCAAACAGGACCTCCTGCTGCGCCGCCTCGTCACTGAAACCACGCCGATCCTGACCTACAACACACCCGGCAAAATCGGCGACCCGCTGGATGAACTGCTGGACGACGCCCCCCTGCCCGCCGAGCCGCCCACGCCCAAACTGCCAGGGCCGGGCGGTCTGCCTGCCGCCGACGATAGCGATACTCTCTCGGATTCCATCCTGCCGGTCAAGACGCGCATCACCTACGATAACCTCATCGTGGCGCATCCGGCCTTCGGCCCGCAGGAGTTTGCCTTCGCGATTCCTGCCGGCGCGCTTCTCTACCAGCCCTTCGATCCGAATAAGTACCCGCGCGCCGTCGCGCGCCGGGACGACCTGCGCGAGATCATTAAGAGCCTGAAAAGCCAGCGCCGCTCAAAGGCCCCCAAAGTCGTCCGCTGAGCCGTTATCCTCTCTTTAACTTCGGCTTTTCGTCTCCCTTCACCCTTAGAGGGAGAAGGGCCGGGGGTGAGGTCTTCTAGGGTGAGAGCCGCAGGGAAAACGGAAGGACCCTGCGTTAACGCCTGAATAGGGATTTCCTGGTGATTGGCCCTGGAGTTTTCGGTAGGGGTAGGAAATCCCGTAGCCTGACGAGCCCCAAAATCGGCCAAAATATCGTATAACGATATTGTGAGGTTCTGCTGTAAGTGAGGATTCACTGCGGTGGTGCTTCCTTTCCACACTATGGGACCGCAGAGCGAACGAGGGCCTCTGCGGTCTCTTTTTTTGTCTGGGGACAAGCCTGCCGAAGAAGCAGTCCTGGCCTGGAAGGGCATCGCAGAGGGGATAGGCCGGGGTTTTCCGCTCGGCTTGACAGGGGCAGGAGGGGCAGAGTATACTGTCCCTGACGACAACGCGGGGACCAACGGTGGGGGATCGTCCAGTGGCAGGACAGCGGTCTTTGGAGCCGTTAACCGTGGTTCGAATCCACGTCCCCCAGGACATCCAGCACCAAAGAAGATTGCATCCAGAAGGTGATGCGGCATTTGCCTCGTTATCACGGCGCAGGCCGAGTTCGCACGCTTTTCTGGACACAATCCCAAAGGAACAGGGCGTGGGGCAATTGCCCCACGCCCTGATTAGTTTCCGTCTCAGCATCCCGCGCGTGCTGTTCCGCGCGGCATCCTCACATCCGATCAGTCGTCTCCGAAGATGCTGGCCATGGACAGATCAGTGCCATTGCCGCCTGTGCCCCAGATGATATTGGTGCCCCAGATCACGTTGGTTCCCCAGATAACGTTCGTGCCCCAAATGACATTGGTGCCCCAGATCACGTTGGTTCCCCAGATGATATTGGTACCCCAGATAACATTGGTGCCCCAGATAACATTGAGATTGTTGATGCCGGTTCCCCAGATGACGTTGGTGCCCCAGATTACGTTATTGAGGCAGATATTGCCCGCGCCATCGGAGACCAGGGTCGGGCTCAACGCCGGCTGCGTAGCCGTGACGGTGCAGTTGAGGGCCGCCGGGATGTTGAGGTATCCGGCCCCGAAGGTGCAGGGATCGTAAAGCCCGTTGGAAAAGCCCCACTTATCGGCGGAGACCATCAGGCGGGCCTTCACCGTGTCCGGGGAAAGCGTCGGATCCTTCTGCAGCATCAGAGCGGCGGCGCCGGAGACGACCGGAGCGGCCATCGAAGTGCCCGAGAGCCGGAAGTACTGCGGCGAGTCGGAGGTCGAGGCCACCGTCTTATAGTAGTTCAACGGGATCAGGTTCGTGTTGGCGTAAGTGACATCCACATAGGTGTTCGGGCAGCGCATCGAGATGATTTTGTTGCCCGGCGCCACGATATCCGGCTTAAGAACAATGTCGCCCAGCGTAGGCCCGCGTCCAGAGTAGGTCGAGATCGTATCATGGGCGCGCACGCCATCTACCGATTTCATAGCCCCCACGGTGATCACATAGGGGTCGTTGCCCGGCGAGACGATGGAGCCGTAGTTGGTGCCATAGCCCTCGTTATCCGATCCCTGGGTGGCCGAGGCGTTGAGCCGGCCATTGTTGCCGGCGGCGCAGACGACGACAATGCCGGCTTTCCAGGCGCTCTCCACGGCCTGACAGAGCGGGTCGGTGGTATAGCTCTCGCCCACAGGATGGCCCAGCGACAGGTTCATCACCCGGATGTTGTATGTGGCCTTGTTGTTAATCACCCACTGGATGCCGGAGATGACCGTGCTGACGCTGGCCTGGCCGTTAGCATCCAGCACCCGAACATTGACGAGATTGGTGTTGCGGGCGATGCCATAGAACGTGCGGTAGCAGTTCCCTCCAGAAGAAGCCTGGCCGTTGCCCGCGACGATGCCGGCGACATGGGTGCCGTGGCCGCAGGGGTCGTCGGCACCGTAGCCATCGTTGACAAAGCTGGTGCTGGCCAGAACGCGCGAGCCTCCGCTCGTGGAAGTGTTCAGGTCGGGATGCGAGCGAATGCCGCTATCCACGACTGCGACGGTAACGCCGGTACCGTTCAGGCCGTACTGCTGGAAAGCCGTATCGGCGCCACTGGAAGCGACGGTAAACTCGTCATGTTTCTGTACCGGGACATCTTCCGAGACACGGGTGACAAACGACAGGCTGGCCAGGAGCTTCAGGGCGCTGACCGGCACCCGTAACGCCACCGCATGGACAAGCGGCAGGCGCTGGTAGACCGAGGCGCCGATCAGTTGGAACTGGGTGTTATACGTATCGGTGAAGTCGCCCTTCACCTGAACGATGGCAGAGACATAATTGGCAGCCGGCAGCGTAGCCAGCTTGTTTTTGAGGAACTTGTCGCTCTTATCTGCGAAGGCATCTGCGCGGGCCGGCAGACGCACGCCGGTCAGCAACAGGCCCATCAGACTCAGGGTGGATAGCAGCGAGAACTGCTTGAAAACTTTCGTATTCTTTTTGCCGCGAGTTTGTGTCGTCATGGTTGGATGCTCTCAGTATCTCAAGAAGCTCTTCGGTGGCCAGGCTGCCATCCTCCTTAGCGGAGGGAAGGCCCTCTAGCTTTGCGTCCCGCCCTTTCGGACAGTTTGCCGTTTCGGGAGCATCCGTAAATCGTCGCGTGAAATGTGTTCGCTCTACGCTTAGTAAAGGTCTTCTGCGTGGAGAACCGTGCCAAAGGCGATGCTTAAGGGGGGCTCGAAGCGGCCCCTCTCAGTTATCCCCTTGAACGGTTACGGCTAACCCGTCTATTTGACTGGTGCTGCTTCCCCAGATGGCCCGGTCGGTCCAGACGCTCTTTCCCCAGATCGCATTGCTGGAAGAGAGCATGTCTTTGCCCCAGATCGCATTACTTCCCCAGATAGCGCGCAGGTCGGTAATGCCGGATCCCCAGATGGCGTTATTGCCCCAGATCGCATTGTCGATCAGCACGTTGCCCTGCGCATCCTGGTAGAGGGACGGACTCAGGGCCGACTGCGTGGCCGTGACCGTGCAGTTGAGGGCCGCCGGAATATTCAGGTAACCGGCGCCAAAGGTGCAGGCATCATAGGTGCCGTCTGGGAAGCTCCACTTATCGGCGGAAACCATCAGGCGGGCCTTCACCGTGTCCGGAGAAAGCGTCGGATCCTTCTGCAACAGCAGGGCGGCGGCTCCCGAGACGACCGGCGTCGCCATCGAGGTGCCCGACAGGACGAAGTACTTGGACGAGTAGCTGGTATTGCCTCGGACTTTATAATCCGCCCACTTCAGGCAGTTGGCCGGGTAGGCGTTGACCAGTGTGCTGCTAGGCGCTTCAAGCGAGACGACCTTATTGCCGGGCGCCACAATATCGGGCTTGAGCACAAAGTCGACCAGGGAGGGCCCCCGGCTGGAGTAGGTAGCGATGGTATCGTTAGCGCGAATCCCATCCACCGACTTCATGGCCCCGACGGTGATCACATAGGGGTCGTTGCCCGGTGAGTTGATCGAGCCGTAGGCCGTGCCGTAGCCCTCGTTGTCCGCTCCCTGGGTGGCCGTGTCGTTGAGTCGGCCTTCGTTGCCGGCAGCGCAGACGACGACGATACCGGCCTTCCAGGCTTGCTCGACGGCCTGGCAGAGTGGGTCCGTCGTATAGCTTTCGCCCACAGGATGGCCCAGCGACAGGTTGATCACCCGGATGTTGTACCTTGCCCTGTTATCCACAACCCACTGAATGCCGGCGATGACCGAGCTGACGTCGCCCTGGCCGTTGGCATCCAGCACCCGGACGTTGACGATCCGGGTTTGCCGGGCGATACCGTAGAACGTTCGGTAAAAGGCGCTGCCGGTGGAGGCGGCGCCGTTACCGGCGATAATGCCGGCCACATGGGTGCCATGCCCGTTGCCGTCATCGGCCGAGGTCGTGCTGGGCACGAAGCTGACGTTGGCGGCGATGCGGCTGTTGCCGCTGGCGTCATCGAGATCGGTGGCGTCTTTGACGCCCGTATCCAGCACGGCCACGCTCACGCCGGAGCCGGTCAGGCCGTACTGCTGGAAAGCCACATCGGCCCCGCTGGAGCCAACGGTGAATTCGTCGCGTTTCGTTACCTGCGTATCTTCGGACAGATGGTCCACGAAGGCCATGTTGGTCAGATGCGCCAGGCGGTTGATCGGTACGCGCACGGCGACGGAGTTAATCAACGGCAGGCGACAATAGACGCTTCCGCCCAGCGATTTAAGCTCTTGTTCCAGGGCGGCCTGCCCTGTTCCATTGACACGGACAATGGCGGAGACCCAATCGCTGGGCTTCCGATTAGCGAGCTTCTCCTGAAGAAAGCCATCGCATTTTGCACTGATAGCATCCTTCGCTCGGACAGGCCATTGGCTGCCTGTGAGCAGGCAGCCGGCCAGCGCGGCCATCAGGAGTCCTGAGAGGCGCCGGCCTGCGCGTTGGCGGAGACCCAACCGGACCTTTTTGGGCTGCAAGCAGCATTTTTTACTGAAAGCAACCATATCTTCTCTCCTTCGTAATCCTGCAATTCGGCAGCCCGGCGGCCATACTGCTTGCCCTACAGGCAAGCCAGGGTAGGTCCGTGGCTTTGCGTCCCTGGCTTTCGCCAGGTTTGCCGTTTTCGATTGCGAAGGAACTGCTGGTGGTGCGGGCAGCCTCCTATCCTCTGGCTTGCGCTGGAGAATAGGAGACTATCCCTGAGGTGGCTCCTGCCCGACGCGGAAAATATAGATAGAGGCATCCAACCAGAATGTATCTATCTCTGTGGTGATCGCCCGTTCGGCGGCCCGGCCGTCTCGGCTTATCAGCGGAGACCCGTCGGCTTTGCGTCCCTGCCTTACGGCAGGTTTGCCCTTGTCGGGGGCGGAGTTAGCCCACCAAGAGGGATTATGCCATTCGGGAAGAGAAAGCTGGCTGTAGGAAGTGCTAGAACTGCGGCAGAGGTCATGCGGGTCTCCAGCCGCAGCCGGAAAGAAGAGCGATGTTAGCGCTGGAGAGCGGGACAACTCGGAGGAACCCATACGGGCTGCCGGCAGAGGCAGCGGAGAAGAAAGGGCCAGAGTCGAGCGCAGAACGTCCGTGCTCAGTGGTCAGTAGTCATAAGAAGCGGGAAATAAGAGGCCAAAGCCGGGCACGGAACACCCGCTCGGCCCCTGCAAACCGGTAGGATGGCTGGGCAGCCCTCCCCTAATCCTGCCGGGCAGGCTGCCGATAATGCGGAAGGTGAAGCCTATTACAAGGATCCTTCCGTTCAGAAGAGAGGAAATGACGCGCGTGGACACATCGTTCGAGCCGGTTATCGCCCCCGATGATCGCCGGTCGGCGCTGCGCCTGCCGGCCAAAGCGCAACCGATTGGAATTGAGCATTCCGAGTGCGGCAAGCACATGGGCATCCTTCAGGATATCAGCCGCAGGGGCCTGCGGTTTCGCGCGGAGGTATGCCTTCCGTGTGGGAGCTACGTACTGTTGTATGCCCCGAACGACAGCGAACTGCCTCCGATACGCGCGCGGATCATGCGCCAGCAACTGATCGAGGGAGCAGAACAGGCGCTCTTTGAGTACGGGGTGCAATTTACCGAGACGGCGGAAATTCGCCGTCATCCCTGGTTCCTGCGACTGCGGGCGGCCTAGCGGCCCTCACCCCCGGCCCCGTGTGTAGGGTGTAGGGGATAGGGTGTAGGGTGTAGGGTCGCCCTCACCCCCCGCCCCTCTCCCACGCTGCGGGAGAGGGGGAAGCGGATGATCCGGCTTCTGCTCTCCCTTCTGCCTTGCAGGGAGAAGGGCCGGGGAGGAGGGGAGAGAAGGCAGAACCGAAGAA
>DASRGZ010000081.1:0-52222 GCA_035650735.1 Chthonomonadaceae bacterium | reverse complement strand
ACCTGCAAGATGCCGTTCTTCTTGACCACGCCGAAGAGCACCAGCACGCCCAGCATCGAGAAGATGTTCAGGGACTGCCCGAATATCAGGATGCCCAGCAGCGCGAACGGTATGGTCAGCGGCAGCGCCATAAGGATCGTGATCGGGTGGACCCAGGACTCGAACTGCGCCGCCAGGATCAGGTACATGAACACGACGGCGAGCGCGAAGGCGGCGATGAACGCCACGAACGCCCGCACCTGCTCCCGCGAGGTGCCCGTCACGCCTGAGGTGTACTCCGGCGGCATATGCAGCCCCTGGATGATCTTGCTGATCTCCTGCTGGATGGCCTGCTGCGAGATGCCCGGCAGGACGTTACAGGAGATCGTCACCTGCCGCCGCCGATCCAGACGGCTGATCTGCGAGGGGCCGGTGCCCGTGGTGAAGTCCACCACCTGACTGAGCTTGACCGTGCCGCTCGGCTGCGTCGAAGAGGGCACCGCCATCTGCGCGATCATGTCCGGATCGTTGCGGTACTCCAGCGGCGCGCGCAGATGCACCTCGTACTGCTCGCCCTTCTCAAAGTAGTCGCTCACCTTAGCCCCACCGACCAGGAGGCGCAGCGTATTGGAAATATCCTCCACGGAGACGCCCAGGTCGGCGGCGCGCTTACGGTCAATGTGAACGCCCAGCTCCGGCTTGCCGACCACCAGCGTTGAATCCACATCCACCACGCCCGGCACCTTGCGCAGCTCCGCCATCGCCCGCTGGGAGTACTCGGTGAGCTTATCGAGGTCCGGCCCGGCGATGAAGTAGGTGATCGCGCCGGTCGGCCCCCCGCCGCCCGATATGGCCGGCACCGGCCCGACGCTGGTGCGCAGCGAGCCATAGCGCGGCAGGATCTGGCTGCGCGCCTGCTGCATCAGGTCCTGCTGCGATAGCCCCTTGCGCTTCTCCACATCTACCAGCTTGACGAAGATGTTAGCCAGGTTGGGCGTGCGCTGGTCGTTGTTGCCGATAGTCAGCACCGTATAGGCCACGCCGGGCAGTTGGCGCACGTCGGCGGCGATGCGCCCGCCCAGCGCCTCGGTAGCCGCCAGGCTCCAGCCTTCCGGCGCGCGCACGCTGATCTGGAACTGAGACTCATCGTCGTCGGGCAGGAAGTTTTTGGGCACCGCCGGCACGATCCACTTCATGCTGAACAGCGTAAACAGGCAGGCCAGCACGATCAGCCAGCGGTGCCGCATGGAGAATTTGAGCAGGAAGGTGTAAAAGGCGTCAATCGGCTTGAACAGCCCGGTCTGCTTTGAGCCAGCGTGCGGGGCATGGTTTTCCTGCGCCGGCGGCACGCCCGGCTTTTCTCGCCTCCCTCTGGCCGCTTCGCTTTGGCTTGCCGCCTCGGTGTCGTTCATCGGAAGGCCGACCGGCATGTTTTCCGGCATTTCCGGCTCCTCGGCGGGATGCGGCGGCGTCTTGATCCAGCGCGAGGAGAGCATCGGCGTCAGCGTGAAGGAGACGATCAGCGACACGAAGATCGCGAAGGCCATCGTCAGGCCGAATGAGTTCATGAAGCGCCCGACGATGCCCGACATGAAGGCGACCGGCAGGAACACAGCGATCAGCGACAGCGTCGTCGCCATGACGGCCAGGCCGATCTCGCGCGTGCCCTCAATCGCCGCCTCGAAGGGATTCATCCGCTTCTCTTCGATGAAACGGTAGATATTTTCCAGCACGACGATGGCATCGTCAATGACGATGCCTACCGAAAGCGCCAGGGCCAGCAGCGTCAGGCCGTTGAGGGTGAAGCCCATCGCATACATTAGCCCGAACGTGCTGATGATCGAGGCCGGGATAGCAATACCGGAGATAATCGTCGTGCGGATATTCCACAGGAACAGCAGGACGACGACGGCGGCCAGCACGCTTCCCAGGATCAGGTGCTCCTGGACGGCGTGCGTGGAGGCCTTGATATAGAGCGATTGGTCGCGCGCAATAATCAGCTTGTAGCCGGGCGGCAGAGTCTGCTCGATCTCTTTGAGGCGGGCCTTGACCGCATCCACTGTCGCGACCGTATTCAGGCCGGACTGCTTGCGAATGGAGAGCAGGACGGTGGGCACGCCGTTTAGCTTGGCCACCGTCTGTGCCTCCTCAGTGCTGTCGTCCACGCGGGCGATGTCGGAGATATAGATGGGCGTGCCGCCGCGCTTGGCGACGACGATGTTGTTGAATTCCTGCGGGCTTTGCACGCGGCCATAGGTGCGCAGGGTCAGCTCACGGCTGTACTGGTCCACCTTGCCGCCGGGGATCTGGATGTTTTGCCGTTGGAGGGCGTACTGGACGTCGGTGGCGGTCAGGCCGTAGGCTTCCATCCGCTGCGGGTCGAGCCAGATATTGATCTGGCGCTTGCGCCCGCCGATGATGTTGACCTGCCCGACGCCCTGAATGCTCTCGATGCGCCGCCGCAGCACCTTATCGGCAAACTCGGTGGTGTCGCGGATGTCGCCGGGAGCGGAGAGGGCGATGTCGAGGATCGGCGCGGCGTCCGGGTCCACTTTATCCACAATGGGAGCTTTGATGTCCAGCGGCAGGTCGGGGAGGATGGTGTTGACCTTATCGCGGACCTCCTGGACGGCGATGTTGATGTCCTTCTCCAGCTGGAAGGTGACGATGACCTGTCCCAGCCCCTCATAGGAGACGGAGGAGAGCTGGTCAATGCCGTTGATGGTATTGACGGCCTCCTCGACTTTGTCCACGACGTTGGTCTCGATGTCCTCCGGGGAAGCGCCGTCCTCGCGCACGGTGACGACGACGACGGGGAAGTCCACTTTGGGAAAGCGGTCCACGCCGAGCCGGGTGTAGCTGAAGAGGCCGATCACCACCAGCGCCAGGATAATGACGGTCGCAAAGACGGGACGCCGCACACAGACTTCCGCTAATTTCTGCATGACCTCTCCTCCAACCACGCGCGCCGCGCAGGTTCCTTCCGTTGAGCGAAACGAGAATGCGCTCCGCGCCTGCCTGCCGCCCAAAGCGCCGAACGCCACGTACTTTAGATAACGAAAAGTTTCTGTACCGAGCTAATGATAACAGGATACCCCAAACTGAAGATTTTCGCGCCGGATTCTTTTGTTTTCGGCCCTCACCCCCTGCCCTTCTTGACCTAACCCCCCGGCCCCCTTCCCTGATTCGCCGCTGACGCGGCAGGGAGGGGGGGACCCGGCTTCTCTTCCCCCTTCTCCCTGGCAGGGAGAAGGGCCGGGGAGGAGGCTAGAACCCGACTTCCCCCTCTCCCGCAGCGTGGGAGAGGGGGTTGGGGGGTGAGGGCTGCTTTCCTCTCCTTTAGAAGGAGAGGGGCCGGAGGTGAGGTCTTTCTCCCCTCTCCCGCAGCGCCGGGGGTGAGGGCCCGAAGCTAAGAGCCCAGGCAGGCAAGAGGCCGATTTCTTCTTCGATACGTTTCGGAGGCGCGGAGAATTCCTGCCGGGCCGACGCAAAATAAAAAGAGAGCGGCTTTGGGCGAAGCGCGCGACGGGCCTACTCGGAGCTATCCAGGCTGTTCAAATTGGCGGCAATGCGTTCCAGAGTGCGGCGCAGCGCCGCCAGCTCCTCCTCCGAGATGCCCGCCAGAGCGACCTCCTGCAAGCGCAGCAGCAGCCCGCGCAGGCGTGGGGCCAGAGAGCGCCCATATTCGGTCAGGTAGAGGCGCACCACGCGCCGGTCGGCGGGATCGCGGGCGCGAACGGCGATCTGATGGCGCTCTAGCTCATCCACCAGCGGGGTGATGGTTGAGCTTTCCAGGCCGCAGCGCTTGCCCAGCTCCGACAGCGTCAGCCCATCCTCCTCCCCCAGGTGCAGAATCAGCGGGGTTGCGCCGGGGAAGACATCGGCGATGCCTTCGGCGCGCATCTGCTGGAGCGCCTGCTGCCGGAACGCCTGCTCCACCGCCTTGAACAGCCGGGGCAGCGGCTCGTTGTGCAGCGCCGACGCGGGCGGCAGCGGCTCGACTTTGCCGCAGCAGCCCTGAAGCGAGGCGAACGCCCTGGAGTTGTTCAGACCGCCCATGGCTGCTCCAGCCCGACCTCGGTGACAGTAATGCCCAGGCGCCGCAGGTAGTCCATGCCTGCCTCCAGGTCCGCGCGCGTGCCCTCGATCTGGAGGACCATCATGCCGCCGGCGTGCGAGTCGATGTTAGCGCGCCGAATATTGGGGATGAGGTGGTAGTCGGTCACCAGATGATAGATGATCGGCTGGGTCACCCGTTCGAGCGGGTAGTCGAGTTGGACGCGAATGCTTTCGGTCTCGGCCATGTTGCTTATTATCTCCATGCCGCTAAAGCCTCCACCTTGTAAGCGCCTCTCCCCTTCGGCGTTCTGCCAGGATGGGAAAACCGGCCTATGGGCAAAGGCTCTCAGCCGGGGATACAGCGGCATCCGTTACAGGTCGCGCCCATCAGGGCGCGTGCCGTCGTCACCCTTTCAAAAGATCGTTCCAGACGCGCAGGGTTTCGGCCACGCTCCAGGCTTGCGCAATGCAGCCGTTCGGATGCTGGGGCGCCTCGCCGTCGAAAATCTCGGCGATGGAGCCCAGGCCGAACTCGGAGAGGTGCTCGCGCAGGGGCTCGAACATCGCCAGGGCTATCGCCTTGTTGCCATGCACCTTATAGTACGCCTCCGCAAACGGCCCCAGCAGCCAGGGCCAGGCCGTGCCCTGATGGTAGGCGCCATCCCGGCTCCACTGGTCGCCGCCGTAGCGCGGACGATAGTTTGGGTCGTCCGGCGCGAGGGTACGCATCCCGAAATAGGTCCAGAGCTTATCGTGCAGGACGGCGATAATGGACTCGGCGACCGGTCCCTCCGGCTCCAGCGGCGCAAACGGTAGGCTCAGCGCGAAGACCTGGTTGGGGCGCACGGCAGGATCGGGCGCGCCGCCGTCGGGAGTATCGAGCACATCGTAAAGCCCTTTGCCATCCGGGCGGGGGAAGCGGGCCAGGAAGCTGTCGGCGCTCTGTTTCGCCTCCGCCGCGTAGCGCGCCGCCGCGTCCCCATCGTCGAGCAGACCGGCGAAGTGGCTCATGATCCGCAGGGCATTGTGCCAGAGGGCGTTGATCTCGACCGGCTTGCCGATGCGCGGCGTCACCACCCAATCGCCGACTTTGGCGTCCATCCAGGTTAACTGCACGCCGGACTGCCCCGCGTAGAGCAGATGATCGGCGTCCACATGGATATTATACCGCGTTCCCTGCCGATGATAGCCGACGATTCCCTCCAGCACGGACCAGAGCGCATCCTTCAGCAACGTCACGTCGCCGGTCGCCAGGATGTAATGGTAGATGGCGTTGAAGTACCAGAGCGTGGCGTCTGCCGTGTTATACTCCGGCGTTTCGCCCTTGTCCGGGAAGCGGTTGGGCAACATGCCCTGATCCACGTAGGCTGCAAACGATATCAGGATCTCACGGGCCAGTTCCGGGCGCCCGGTGACCAGACAGAGGCCCGGAAGCGCGATCATCGTGTCGCGGCCCCAATCGGCAAACCAGTGGTAGCCCGCGATGACGGAGGTACGGACGCCGGGCACCTCCACCACAAACGCATCGGCGGCCAGCGTCAGTAGCTGCATGAATTCGTTCTGCGCCCTTGCCTTTTGCAGCAGCTCGGTCTGGCGTGCCTCCAGGGCTTGCAAAGAGGCTTGTGGCGCCGGGGCGCGGCCTTCTTCCGCCGAGGCGACCACCACCAGGCTCTCGCCGACCGCCAGCGGGGCCGTGAGCGTGCCGGGCGTGTAGAGGTCTTCCTCATGGTCCAGGCCGCGCTCCTCTTCGCGCGGGTGCTGGAAACGGTAGTACCAGGTTGCCTGCGCCGTGAACGCAGCGCCCGGATAGGCGGCGCCGTCCGCTTTTGCTACCCACAGGTTCAGAGAGAACGCCCCTTCCGTTATCCCCCAGACGCCCGGCAGTGTGACGCGCAACAGGCCCGTCTCTGATGCTCCCTCCGCCGGCGACGTCCAGGCGGCATCCACGCGGACGTCGCCGGCGTGCATTTCGCTGTGGTAGTCCTTCCAGGCGAGCAGGGGAACCAGGGAGAGGCGAGCCGTGCTGCCCGGCGGCGCCTCCAGCAGCCGATAGGCGATATAGGTCGTGTTGTGGCCGCGCGCCATCCAGACGCGCTTCTCCAAGCGCACGCTCGGCGCGGGCGACCAGACCCAGGTCGGCGCGGGATAGGCCGTCCACGATTCGAGCTGATAGTGGCCCTGCGGGTGCAGGACGCCCGGATACAGGTTGGTTGAGAGGGGGAAGGATTGCGGGCTTTGCGCGTCGGGAAGGGTGACCTCCAGCGTCTCCTCCAGCTTGGAGAGGAGGACGGCACGCCCGACGGGAGCGCGCAGTGCGGCAACCAGCAGGCCGTGATAGCGGCGCGTATTGGCTCCGGCGACGCTGGCGGAGGCGTAGCCGCCCAGTCCGTTGGTCACAAGCCACTCGCGCCGCAGGGCGGCGGCATCGTCGCGCAGGGTAGCGGCGTCCAGGGTGATATTGGCAGGGACAGGCTGCGACATGAGCCGCTCCTTCTTCAGAGAGAATGCGATGGGCGTGGGCCGCCTTTCCTTTCGGGCGGCTAAAGCCGCAGCAACAAAGGCACCTAACCCCCCGGCCCCCTTCCCTACTCGCTCGTCCCTCGCTAGGGAAGGGGGGGACCCGGCTTCTCCGTTCCCCTCTCCCGCAGCGTGGGAGAGGGAGCAGGGGGCGAGGTCTCTCCCCTCTCCCGCAGCGTGGGAGAGGGGTAGGGGGTGAGGGCTTGCCGCAAATTTATTCGCCCGCTACCAAGAACGGAAGGCCCCTGTGCCGTCACCAGCGGGAAGGATCGCAAGGGGCTATTTTTTCAGGCTGGCCAGGTAGGTAGCGAGGGCGGTCAGGTCCTTGCCCTTGATCTTGCCCGCAAAGGCCGGCATGGTCGAGTCAGGATTGGCGGCTTTCGGGTTCGTCACTTTCTCCTCAAACCACTTGACCGTATGCTTGGGATCGGCCCCGGTCTTGGTCAGCTCAGGGCCGCTCGTGCCGCCTTTGCCCTTGATAGCATGGCAGTTGGCGCATCCATTGGCGGCAAAAACCTTTTTGCCCTGCGCGATCAGCGCCGTGTTGCCCTTATCGTTCTTCTTGATAGGCTTCTTCTTCGGCGGAGCCGCAAAGGCCGTCGTCATCCATAGCGATCCAGAGAGAAGGCCCGCCAGTAGCAGCGCAGCCCCTTTGTTTTTTCCTGACAACCGTTTCCTTCTCCTTTCCAGGATGCGCGCCGAGGGGTTGTGGCGCGCTCGTCTCTAATAAGACGCAAAAGCAAGGTAAATGCTACAGTCTTTTCGATGCGTACCCGGCAATCTCCTCTTTCCTACGGGCCTGCCAGCGCCATGCCAGGCCCCACACCAGCCCATAATAGCCGGCAATCAGCCAGGGCGAAGGGGAGGCCAGGGGCAGGCTGGCATACGGCAGGGCCGCCCACCACTCCACGACGCCGATCACATACGCCAGCAGCCCGGAGAGCAGCCAGTCGAGCGGAAAGGCCAGCAGGGGCGCCAGTGTTCCGAACGCTGCCGCCAGGAAACCGAGGGCCAGGATAAGCGCGATGACCGGCACGACTAGGGTGTTAGCAGGAATAGAGACCAGAGAGAGATCGTTGTAGTAGTAGGCGACGAGCGGCGCGGCCCCGATTTGAGCGGCAACCGCCAGGCAAAAGCAGGTCGCCAGGACAGCCGCCGCGCTGCGCGCCCACCGCCCGCCGGGCCAGGCGCCGTTAGGTTCCCGGCGAAGGCCCCGCAGCGCCTCCTCCGCCAGCGGCATGAGCAGGAGGATGGTGATGACGGTCGCAAAGGAGAGCTGAAAGCCGGGATCAAACAGGTGGTAGGGATTGATCAGCAGCAGAATCAGCGCCGCCAGCGCCAGCGCATTGGGAAGATCCGGCTCGCGCTCCAGCAGGATTCCTAGCAGATAGACGCCCGCCACGACCGCCGCGCGCACCACCGAGGGACGTCCGCCCGCCATCACCGCGTAGAGCAAGAGCGACAGCAACGCCAGGGTCAGGGCCGGACGCCGCGCCACCCGGCAAAAGCGCAGCAGGCTGAGCAGCAGCCCGACCACCATGCCCACATGCAGCCCTGCCGTCGCCAGGATATGAACGGTTCCCGTGCGCTCAAAGTCGTCGGTTAGCGCGCCGGGCAGGTCGGCCCGCTCGCCCAGCAGGATGCCATTGAGCGCGCCCGCAGGCGTCGGCGCGTGCGCGCTCTGCGCGTGCCCCAGGATGCGCCGCCGCAGCGCGAACGCCAGGCGCAGCGCCGGATTGCCTCCCGAACTCGGCGCTCTCCGCCAGTCTTCCGGGCGGCGTGCCGTCAGCATGGCATAAATGCCACGACGGGCCAGGTAGGCCCGGTAATCCAGGACACCGGGATTACGCGGGCCTTCGGGCTGCGCCAATCGGCCATAGATGGTGAGCGTGTCGCCGTAGCGGGGAATGTGCCGGGCAGGATTAGAATGCGGCAGAAGCGGCAGCCGCACGGCCACGCTGCCGGAGACAGGAAGCCGCCCGCGCTGCGTGCTTTCACTCTCCGGCTCCCAGGCCAGGCTCTGCACGGCCAGCGTCAGCCGTGCGACCTGCCGTCCGGCGCGCGGCAAGGGGCGCGAGACCTCCACCTCCGATTGCACCGTGCCCGTCACGGTGACAACGGCAGGCGCCAAGCGGGAAATATCGTTGGGGGCAATCCAGGAGGCGGCATAGTAGCGGGCCGCGCCCAGCAGCGCGAACGCCAGAAGCAGGACGCCCAGGCCCCAGATCGGGCGGCGGGTGATGGCAAAGCCGACGCCCAGCAGAAACAGGCATAGCAGGCACGCCAGCACCAGCGGCCCGGCCAGAGATGCCAGGGCGATCCCCGCCGCAAAAGCCAGGGCCAACGCTACCAACGGGCGATCCGACATCGCCTGCCTCCAGAGTCCGCGTTGCTGCTAACCGCTTGTTCTATGCGTTCCGCGCCCGGAACGTAGGGAGCGGTCGGTGAGGAGAGTTATTGAAACTGCAAGAGGGGGCAAGCGAACGGCTTACCCCCTCTGTCCTGTCCAAGCTGTTTGCGTTCGGCTGCGTGCGGCACAATCGGGGTTTCGGAGAAAGCTACTTCCCATTCAGCTCTGGCCAGCCAGAGGAGAAGGAAGGGAAAGAAGATGGTTTCGGAGAAAGCTACTTCCCATTCAGCCCCAGGTTACTGCCCACGCCGGTGACGAAGTCCCAACCGCCCACTGCGGTATAACTACCCGCCGAGCCGGACGTGATGTCTCGGAAATCGTTGCTGTTCCCAAGATTACTGTAGATGGTAGTCAGCTCGTCGTAGGAATCTGAAGAGAAATGACCAGAGGAGGTACTTGCCAGATTAACGATGCCGGCCAGCGCAGGCGACGCGGCGCTGGTGCCTCCCACAACCCACCAGCCCTTGTAGCCCTGGTATCGAGTCGTATCATAAACCGCCACGCCCGTGTTGGGATCGGCATCAAAGGAGAAATCCGGAGCCCCGCGCTGACTTCCCACGATATTGGCAATCACGCCTTGGTAGGAGGGTATGCTTTCATACAGGCTGGGGCCGCCGCCGCTGCCGCTCCAGCCCGTTTCGCTGACCACCACCATTCCGGACTTGTCCGTTGTGATGCTGGTGCCGCCCGCCGAGACGACGTAGGGAGACGTGCCGGGCCAGATCGTCTGGCCGCCCGTATCGCCGCTCGCGGCGAAATAGACGACTCCCGTCTTCGTTGGGAAGTGCGAGTCGTAGCCGGTCTCGCCGGAGAACTCGCTGCCGCCCCAGCTCATGGAGACTTCCCCGCCGCCCGCGCTCCGGACAATCTGGCTGGCTTTGTCCACGGCGGCCAGCAGGTCCGCAAAGCTATTAGAGGCTGCCTCCACCAGCACGATCTTGGCGCTCGGGGCCATCGCGTGCGCCCATTCAATATCGAGCGCCGCTTCCAGCGCCCAGCTACTATCGGTGCGGGGCTGTCTGCCACTGGCATAGACGACCTGGAAGACCTGGTTCGTGGAAGCCAGCGGATTGGCAGAGGTCTCCTTGGGCAGGGTGAACTGCCCCGAAAACACGTTAAAGTCGTTCAGCGCCGTCGGGTAGTGGTAGGCGTCCACAATGGCGATGGCCTTCGATCCGCCGGTAGAAGGGAGATTGTAAAAGGACCGAATCTGGGCCGGGGTCATCCCGCCGCCAGGCCCCAGACCTCCCTGGGGATTGCCGAACCGCACGTGATTGTAGATCAGGTGATTGGTGTGGGCACGGTGGCCGACATCCCAGGGCTGCTCGATGCTCGAGTCGGGCACGATCACCCTGCTGCCGGGACCGCCCTGGCTGTAGACAGGCGACGGCGACATAAGCCACAGGGCCGCGCCCACGAACAGCAGGGCTGAAACGAAGGATTTCATGGATAGTGCTCCTTTATTCAAAAAGCCGAACGCGTGGGCTTTTTCGAGGCTCTTCCTGGATTCTCCTGCTGTAGCACCAAAGCAGCGTTAAAATGTTCTTTAATTCGCTTATGCCTGTTTACGGTGTCGTCGCCGCCTACGAGAAGCACCCGTTTTCAGTGGGTGGGAGCAAAGATGGAGCCATATCCTTTGGGAGAGATCCACACGGTTAGGGGTGTCTACCCTGCTTTATGGGGCGGGCGGAATGTGCTCTGGGCCTTCCTGGAGCGTGACGCGGACATCCCGCTCATGCCGGTCGGCAGGCCGAAGGATATGGACCAGCGCCTTGTCGCCGATCTTGCGTTGCAGGACGGCCTCCTTGACGTCGCGCTCGTCGCCGATGATCTTGCCGTCAATGGAGAGGATAATATCCTCATCATGCAGGCCAGCCAGGCTGGCCGGGCTTTCCGGCAGCACGCGCCGAATGAGCACGCCGCGATCCGGAGATAGGCCCAGCGATTGAGCGACCTCCTCCGGCACCGCCCCATACTGAATGCCCAGCCAGGGATGTTTGACCACATTCGTGCGCGCCCTGCCGTTCTGAATAAGCTCGCGGGCGACGCGGCGCACGGTATTGACCGGAATGGCGAACCCCAGGCCGATGTTGCCGCCGTTGGGGCCGGAGCTGAGAATGGCGGTGTTGATGCCGATCAGCTGGCCGTTGATATTGGCGAGCGCGCCGCCGGAGTTACCCCGATTGATGGCTGCGTCGGTCTGGATGGCCCCATCCAGGGTGTGGTTCTCGTCTATCTGGAGGTTGCGCCGGTTGAGCGCCGAGATAACGCCAACCGTGACCGTCGAGCCCAGGCCCAGCGGGTTACCGACGGCGATGCACCACTCGCCTACCTGTAGTTGGTCAGAGTCGCCCAACTCAGCGGCGTGCAGGTTGCTGGCCTCGATGCGCACGACCGCCAGATCGGTCTGCGGGTCCCGCCCGACCAGCCGCGCATAAAACCAGCGGTTATCGGGCAGGGTGACGCGAATACGGCTGGCCCCGTCAATGACGTGGTTATTGGTGAGGATATAGCCATCCGGGGTCAGAATCACGCCGGAGCCTTTGCCGCGCACCTCCTGATCCAGCATCCAGGGCACGCCGGTGTCGTCGTCGGTATGGATGCGGCCCACCGTATCTATATTGACGACCGCCGGCTCGATGCGCTGCACGGCGCTGACGATCTTATTATCGCTGACGCGAAAGCCGACAGGCGGCTGATCGAGTATCTGTAGGGCGTGGCGCTGTGCCTCCGCCAGCGTCGCCGGTCGGACGACCGTAGTCCGCAGCATGAGCATGCCGACCGCAATTCCCAGACCGAAAACAAGCCCAAATCCCAGGATGCGCCGCACTCCCATCTTGCACTTGCTCCTTGCCAGACCAACCCATATACTGAGAGTGTCTACGGAACCCGGCTGTGCCCGGCCCTAAAGGACCGGGCTGTGGGCGGCAAGCCCCCGCAAGGGGGCTGCCCTTCCCTCTGGTAGCCTCGGAAGGGGGCTAACCGACCTCTCGTAGCCCCATTTATGGGGCTTGCCGTCCGCAGCCCACTCGTTTACGGGTGGGCTGCCAGAAGCTATCGTATACACTCTCAGGATAAACGGTAGTATCACTATCGGCTTGTGGCCTGGTAGTGTACCCATAGAGAGTTGATACTTCGTCGCCGATGACCTTATCAACTCTGTAGAGGGACACTACCTGTGGCCTCTACTTCTTAAAATGGACCTGCCGCGGGCCGGGGATATGCCCCAGCTCTTTGAGGAGATTAGCCATCTCCACCGCCGCCAGCGCCGCCTCGGCCCCCTTGTTGCCTGCCTTGCTTCCCGCGCGCTCGATGCCCTGCTCGATGCTCTCGACGGTCAGCACGCCAAACGTGACCGGCACGCCGACCTCCAGCGCCAGGCTGCTCAGGCCGCTGGTGACGGCGGAGGCGATATGGTCGTAATGGGTCGTGGCGCCGCGTATCACGCAGCCGAGCGCGATGATGGCGCTGTAGCGTCCCGATTGCGCCATCGCTTTGGCAGTGATGGGAATCTCAAAGCTGCCCGGACACCAGGCGACGGTGATGCGGCTCTCGTCGGCGCCGTGCCGCCGCAGGGCGTCCAGTGCGCCTTCCAGGAGCGCCCTCGTGATAAAGTCGTTCCATCGGCTGACGACGATGCCAAACGAGAGATCCGCCGCCGTCAATTTGCCTTCCACCACCTCATGCAGCATCGGCCCGGTCCCCTTCCTTCTCCTGCCCGTCCGGCGGCTGTGCGGCCTGTGCCGGCGGAGTCTGGTCCGAGTTAGGCTCGGCCCTTGCTGCCTCCATCCACTTCTGGCCCTCCAGAGTCAAGTCGTTTGCCGTGAAGACATGGCCCATCTTGTCCCGCTTGGTTTCAAGATATTTCACGTTATGCGGGTTGGGCTGGACGGGCAGCGGCACCCACTCCGTAATCTCCAGGCCGTAGCCTTCCAACCCGGCGACCTTGGTGGGATTATTCGTCATGAAGCGGATCTTCTTCAGGCCCAGATCCACCATCACTTGCGCGCCGATGCCGTAATCGCGCAGGTCGGGCTTGAAGCCCAGCATCTCGTTGGCCTCTACGGTATCGGCGCCTTTCTCCTGTAGCTCATAGGCGCGGATCTTATTGATCAGGCCGATGCCGCGTCCCTCCTGCTCCAGGTAGATCAGCGCGCCCCGCCCCGCGTCTGTGATCTTTTGCAGGGCCAGGTGCAGCTGGCTGCCGCAGTCGCAGCGCAGCGAATCGAGCAGGTCGCCGGTGACGCAGGAGGAATGTACGCGCACCAGGGTCGGTTCTCCTCCTGTGACATCGCCCTTGACCAGCGCGACCACATGATGCGGCTCGACGCTGGCCTCGTAGGCATGGACGGTGAACTCGCCATAGCGCCCGGTGGGCAGTTTCGTTGTGGCGACGCGCGTGATGAGCCGCTCTGTCCGCCGCCGGTATTTGATGAGGTCGGCAATCGTGATGATCTTGACGCCAAGGTGCCGGGCGATCTCAAGCAGCTGGGGCACGCGGGCCATGGTGCCATCGTCGTTCATCACCTCCGCCAGCACGCCGACTGGATAGAGCCCGGCCAGCCGGCAGAGGTCTATCGTCGCTTCGGTATGACCGGCGCGCTTGAGAACGCCGCCCTCCTCGGCGCGCAGCGGGACGATATGGCCGGGCCGTGTCAGGTCCGCGGGCCGGGTGTTGGGATCGGCCAGGGCGCGCACGGTCACGGCGCGATCATGGGCGGAAACGCCGGTGGTGGTTCCCTTGCGCGCATCCACCGTGACGGTCATGGCGGTGCCAAGCCGGGAGGAGTTGCGCTCGACCATCATCGGGATCTGTAGCTCGACCAGCCGCTGTGCGGTGGTCGGCGCGCAGACAAAGCCGCTCCCGTACTTGATCATCAGGTTCATGATCTCGGGGCTGCATTTCTCCGCCGCAACGATGAAGTCCCCTTCGTTTTCCCGGTCTTCGTCGTCTACGACGATGATCATCTTTCCCTGGCGCAGATCCTCAATAGCTTCTTCGATGGTGTTGAAACTCATCGGCTCGCGTCTCCTTCCCTTTTTGCCGCAGGCCCGCTCAAAGCGTGCTTTAGTCTACCCTAACGCGCAGGGAAATTCCAGGGGCGCTCCACTTTCTCTCAGGAGCAGGAGTTCTGCGCCTCGATACGCAATTTAGCCAGGTGGAGAGCGCCGAAAGACGATTTCGCACCCTCCCGGCCCCGGACGGGAACGCTCCCGACGCCGAATACCTCGTCGCAAGATGCGTGCCAGCTTGTCAACAGCCTGGAAGATGCTATGTATCTGATGTTCACCCCCATCGGAATCGAGTTCGCCTACCGGCGCGGCATCTTTCCCATGCACGACCCAAGGACGGATCGCATCTACTGGTTTCAGCCCGACCCACGCGCGATCCTTCCTCTGGAGTCGTTCCATATCTCCCGCTCCCTGGCAAGGACGATTCGCCGGGGCGTGTTTGAGGTGCGGTTCAACACAGATTTTGAGGGCGTGATGCGCGGCTGCGCCGACCGCGCGGAAGATACCTGGATATCCGAAGAGTTTATCGAGGTCTACGGCGCGCTGCATCGGATGGGCAAGGCGCACAGCGTGGAAACCTGGCGCAACGGGCGGCTGGTCGGCGGGACCTATGGCGTGGCGCTGGGAGGCGCGTTCATGGCCGAGAGTATGTTCCACTACGAAACGGACGCCTCCAAGGTGGCGCTGGCCGCCCTGGTAGCGCGCCTGAAAGAGCGCGGCTTTGCCCTGCTGGACGTACAATATCTGACGCCGCACCTGGCACGCTTCGGAACCATCGAGATACCTCACCGCGTCTATTATGGCCACCTCCAGCGAGCCTTGCGCCTGAACTGCCGCTTTGACTGAGAAACCCTATTCCCTTCCGCTTTGGCGCAAACAGCCCTCTCCAGCCCCACAGCAGCAGTTCAGTCCCGCGCTGTAACGTTATGCACGCCGCCGCCGTCTTAATGGTGCCTCCGGCTTCTTGTCTGCCCTTTCGTGGAGGGGGATCTTTCCGCCCACGCAGGCGGGCAAGGCTCTCTGCCTGCGTAGGCAGGCAGCGGGCCTCGCCAGGCGGAGATCGCCAGGCAGAGCCGCGGACCGTTGAGCGGCGTCCCTGGCAGTCGAGCGTGCGCAGTTCCGACCCTAGCAGAGCCTCACAGCGGCAGGGTTTAGCCTGCCGCACAAAGGACGACCTTAGGTGAACGGAGGTATGCCATGCGACGTACAGCCTTTCTCGGATGGCTCTCTGTACTGCTCGGAACCGGCCTGACGCTGTCGGCAGCGGCGCAAGAGCCATCCACACGCAAAGCCGAGCCGCTGGCGGCAGCGGTTACTCTTGCCAGACGCGAGCAAACCCTGGAAGAGCTGGTGCGTGGATTGAACGCGCCGGGCAGGCCGCAACTGGAGGCGGGACGGGCGCTGAAATGGGATCGCGCCACGGTCTTTGCGCATGGAATTCCCTTACGACGGCTCCAGTCCGGGCTAAGCAAGCTGTTCAACGCGGCCTGGATGGAAGAGGCGTCTGCCCCACCTCCCGGCAAATACACGCTGATACAGGGGCAGCGTGCGCAGGACTACGAGGCACAGCTCTGGCGGGAGACCCTGGAGCAGCGGGCCACGCCCCTCTTCAAGCTGGCCGGCTACCTGAAGACGCCGCCGGAAGAGTTCAAGCGTCTGGAGCAATCGCTTGAGGCCAATCATCAAGAGCCGGAGGACCCGCAATTGCGAGACGGCAACGTTTGGTACCTGAGCCATGCCGATTCTCGGGCTGCACTGGAACTGGCGCTGACGCTCTCTTCGGAACAACTTTATTCCCTGCTGTCAGACGAGCGCTACTTCCTGCCCTGGAGCGCCATGACGCCGCGCCAGCGGGAGCTAGCTCAGATCCTGGCGCTCAATATCGGCAAAGATAGGCAGAATAACGCTGAGCAAGGGATTGCGCCGTTCCGAAAAGGGGAGAGGGCCGAAGACAGCGTGGAATGGCTCAAGCAGTTTGGGCTGGTGCTGCACGCAGAGATAGACCCGGCCACCGACGCCTGGATCGGATTCGGCTATGGCTTGGGCGGGATGAACTATGCGGGCGTCTCGCCGCAGGGCGCGCTTCCCATGACGGACCTGCTGCCCGTGCGCGGCTACCCCTATAAGCGGCAGCGCGGAACCCAACCGCCCGCCTACCCCGACCTGGAGCGCACTCCTTTTCCGCCAGAGTTCAAGCTTGACCCCAACAAGACCACGACCTGGACACAGGTCGTGGCGGAGCTATCCAGGCATCTATCCCTGCCGCTGTTCTCCGATGCGTTTACCTTCCGGTTCGTGCCGCGCCAACGCGACAGCGCGAACCTGCCCGATCTGAGCAAGCTCTCTCTGGCAGAAGGGCTGGATGCGCTCTGCAGCCGCTACCACTACCTCTGGTGGTACGAGGACGGCATGCTGTTCTTCCGCAACCGCACCTGGTTTATCGAGCGGCAATATGAAGTCCCGCCGCCCGTGCTGGCGCTGCTGAGAAGACAGTTGGAAACCAGCGGACAATTCGATACGCAGGCCCTCGACGCCCTGAGCCGGTTGACGCGCCGGCAGCTTGAAGGACTGAACGCGCTCACCGCCCTGGATAAGGGCGGCCTGAAACTCAGCTACACAGACCCCGAAGCCTATGAGCGGCTCCGCGGCGACAGTCTGGCGCGGGGAGCCTATAGCTATCTCCAGGTCTACGCGCAGCTAAACGAGGAACAGAAGCGCCAGGCGCTCTCGCCACAGGGCTTGCCGCTCGCCCAGATGTCCCCGGCGCAGCAGCAGGCCCTGCTCCAGATCCTGTTCATGGAACTATGGTCGGAGCTGCCGGCCCCGCCTGCGGATATTAGCTTTCGCGTGGAGCAGAAGGTGGAGGCACCGCGCAATCCACAGGCGCCCGCAGTGGCCAGGATCGATTTCGTGGCGGAAAGGCTGCCCAATCGAGGCGACTCTGCTGGCCTGAAAGTAGCCTACAAATCCGGGCAAACAGAGCCGCATTGACCTGCCCCCCATCCCTTGCCTGAGACTCAAAGGGATAGGTAAGCTCACCCAGCCTCTCTCAACGTGTGCGGCTGTCAAGGGAAGGAAGGAACGTGCATACCTATCCTTTTGAGGGGATGGGAGTCAGGTTAAGGTTACGGCGTCACCTTAACGTGGAAGGTCGTCTTAGCGGACGGCTTCAGGCCGTAGAGATCACTCGCCGTCACCGTGACGGTATAGTCGCCGGTCTTGTAGAAGGTATGCGTTATGGAACGACCTTCCGCCTCATCCTGGATGCCGTCGGAAGCGTCGAAGTCCCAGCTATACTTCAGCGGCGTGATGCCCCCGGTTGCGTTCGCGGTAAAGCGGTACGGCGTGTTGCGGGGAATATATTTCTCCTCCATCCGCTCCACCGTAATCGGCGTCGCATCGGTAACCACCCCAATGCGGCCAAGCCACAGCGTCGTCGGTATGTCGGAGAAGAGGCGGACCTCCTGGATCTGGGCATTATCCGGCTTGATGCCCGGAATGCCCGCGACCGGGATGCTCAGCAGCAGCCACTGGTTATCCTGCCTGGCCGCATCCACCGGCAGGAAAAACTCCAGCGGCTTGCCGTTCGCCGTGACGAGCACGACACGCAGATTCTCCACCGTCTGCTGCTTCTGCGACCGCACGTTCTGGCTTCGGGCCGCGCCCCTGCCCCGACCACCATAGCCCATAAAGATGCCGGGCGGTGGGCCGCCGGGACCGGGACCGGCGCCGGGGAAGCCGCCCCGGGGCCCACCGGGGAACCCGCCAGGGAAGCCGCCGGGAAAACCACCGGGAAACCGGGAGTTTGTGCCGCCTGTGCCGAGCGAGGGAATGCGCACGGCGAATTGCAGATAGGCAAACTTATTGTCAATGTAAGGGCTGAGGTCGGCGGGCTGGGAAAGCTCCACCCGCACGCCCTGATAGGGACCCTGCGAGACGATACGCAGCGACTCCTTGCCGCTATAGGCAATGCGCGTATCCGGCTCGACCGTGCCGCTGCCCCAGCTACCCAGACGGATGCCGGAAACTTGCGGGCTATCGCCACGATAGAGAACCGTCTCGGCGGGATTCTGGCCGGCGGCCCTGGCCGGGCGCAGGAACCCGATGGACCCGACAACCGCCAGGCCCGCCCCTAAGACCAGAGCCAGCGATAGCGGCGCAGGCGCGAAAAGCTGCTTTCTCCTCATCGTAAGGATTCCTCCTGAATCTCCATCTCTGGCCGCATCTGGGACAGGCTCCGGCTTCCCCTTCCGCCTTAAGCGTTCGGTTTGGCCGGGCCGGCCTGTTCCACCGATGCAGCGCTCCTCTGCCGGATATGCGCCGGAACTTGTAAGCGTTGAATGGCGGCAGCCTGGCCCGTTACCGGATCCACATCCACCAGTGCGGCACACAGTTGTGTCTCGCCTTCGGCGACTTCAAAGCGCGCCGGCAGCAGCGTGGTGAATTTAGTAAGGATGACGTCGTGGCGCATGCCGATCACCGAGTTTATCGGCCCGGTCATGCCCACGTCCGTCAGGTAGGCTGTTCCGCTGGGCAGAATGCGCTCATCGGCGGTCTGGACATGCGTATGGGTGCCGATGACCGCGCTGGCGCGTCCATCCACATACCAGCCGAAAGCCTGCTTTTCCGAGGTAGCTTCGGCGTGGAAGTCAATGAATACCAGGCGCGTCTTGGGCAGCAGCGCTTCCAGGATGGCATCGGCAGCGCGGAACGGATCGTCCACCGGGTCCATGAAGGTGCGGCCTTGCAGCGCGACGATCCCGATCAGCCCCGCAGGGCAAGGAAAGAGACCGTAGCCACGCCCCGGCGTGCCCGGCGGGTAGTTGGCGGGACGCAGGATGCGCGGCTGGCTGTCCAGATAAGGATAGACCTCGCGCTTGCCCCAGGCATGATTGCCCAGAGTGATGATATCTATCCCGGCCTCACGGAATAGCATTTCGGCGATCTCCGGCGTGATGCCCACGCCGCCTGCCGCATTTTCCGCATTGACGACGACGAAATCTGCGGCATGCTGGGCCTTCAAGTCGGGCAGCCAATCGAGGATAGCCTGCCGTCCCGGTTTGCCGACCACATCGCCGACGAACAGTATTCGCAAGGGAGCACGTTGACTTTCTAAGGGAGGGAAGCAGCGGCGTCCCCTCCCGATTTCTCTGCCTATTTAGACGGGATAAACGCCGGAAGCGTTCATCCAGACCCCTTCTTGACCTAACCCCCGTCCCCCACTGCAAGGGTCGGCGCTACAATGGTTCGGGCCACTGCAAGGGTCGGCCCTGCCATGGTTGGGGCCACTGCTAGGGTCGGCAAGGTTACGGCCCTTGCCTCCGCCTAGCGATACCTTGCGACACGGCTCCGCCTCGCGATCCTACTCGCTCGTTCCTCGCTAGGGAAGGGGGGACCCGGCTTCTGCTCTCCCTTCTCTCCATACCGCTGCCCGCCTGCGCGGGCAGCGGGCCGTAGGCCCCCTAAGGGTTTAGCCTGCCGGGGGTGAGGTCTGCTAGAGACGAGGGCTTATTTCGCGAAGTCCACCGCGCGCGTCTCCCGAATGACCGTAACCTTGATCTGGCCAGGAAATTCCATCTCCTCCCCGATGCGCTTGGCGATTTCACGGGCCAGCTTCAGTGCGGCAAGATCGTCAACCTGTTCCGGCTTGACGATAATGCGCACCTCACGCCCCGCCTGCACCGCAAACGATTTCTCGACACCATGGAAGCCGTCGGCGATCTCCTCGATCTTCTTGACGCGCTTGACGTAGGTTTCCAGCGTCTCGCGCCGTGCTCCGGGCCGTGCCGCCGAAATCTGGTCGGCGCAGATGACCAGGATGGCCTCCACGGTGGCAGGCTCTACATCATAGTGATGCGCTTCCGCCGCATGGACGACCGCTTCCGGCTCCCGGTTGCGCCGCAGGATTTCCCCGGAGATCAGCGCATGGGGGCCCTCTATCTCGAAATCCACCGCTTTGCCCAGGTCATGCAGCAGCCCCGCGCGCTTGGCGACCCAGACATCGGCGCCAATTTCCGCCGCCAACATGCCGCAGATAAGGGACACCTCAATGGAGTGATTGAGCACGTTTTGGCCGTAGGACGTGCGGTACTTCATCTTGCCCAGCAGGTGGACGATCTCCGGCGAAAGCCCGGTCAGTCCGGTCTCCAGCACAGCGCGCTCGCCCGCCTCCTGAATGCGACTGTCCACTTCAATCTGCGCCTTGCGAATCACCTCCTCAATGCGGCCCGGATGGATACGGCCATCCACGATCAGGTTGGTCAGCGCGATCCGGGCTACCTCGCGCCGCACGGGATCAAAGCCGGAGAGCACCACGGCTTCGGGGGTATCATCAATGATAAGGTCTACGCCGGTCAGGGTCTCAAAGGCGCGGATATTGCGGCCTTCACGCCCGATGATCCGGCCCTTCATCTCGTCGTTGGGCAGGGGAACGACGGAAACCGTCGTCTCCGATGTCTGGTCTACCGAGCACCGCTGGATGACATCCGTCACGATCCGGCGGGCGCGGTGCTCGCCATCACGGCGGGCGGCCTCCTCGATGTCGCGGATGAGCTTGGCGGCCTCATGGCGGCAATCGTCCTCTATGGCCTTCAGGAACAGGCTGCGGGCTTCCTCGGCGGTCAGCCCGGAGAGCCGTTGGAGCTCCTGTTCCTGGCGCTCTCGCAACTCCCAGGCTTCCTGGCGCACGCGGGCCACCTCCGCCTCCCGTGCCTGTAGCTGGCGCTCTTTAAGCTCCAGGCCCTCGGCCCGACGGTCGAGGCTCTCTTCTTTCTGTGCCAGTCTTCGCTCTAACCTCTGGATTTCGGCTCGCTTCTCCCGGTTTTCGTTCTCGACTTCGGTACGCAGTTGGAGCGCCTCTTCTTTGGCGTCCAACAACGCTTGCCGTTTGGAGGCTTCCACCTCTTTCAGCGCATCCTCTTTCAGGCGGTGCGCCTCGGCAATCTGCGCCTCGGTTATCTCCTTGATGCGTGCCCTTTCTCGCGCATCTAACGGGCGAATCAAGTAATTGTAGCCAACCGCCGCCCCGGCTATCAAGCCGACGATGGCGACTATGATGAACTCCAGAACAAAGTAGAATTGATTTGGCACTCTCTCACCTCCAGACATCGGCTTGAATGCAAGTCAGCCTTGTCCGAGGTTGAGCGAGGGTATCGGCATGGCGGGATTGCCACCACGGCAGCGGCCACGCCCGCTCCCTCTACGAAAAGGAGTTTTCCCTTCGTGGAGGGCAAAGGGCTGTATCGGGCCTCTGCCGCCGACGATTATCTCCGCTCCGCCCTGCCGATGACTGGCAGGTTAGCTGGAAACCACGCTGTTTCCAGAAAAACAAGAGAAGGTTATTCCTTATTCGCCATTAGTTCGCTCAATACCTGCGTGATCAGGTGCCAGGAAAAGCCTCTCCGCTGTAAAAAATTTACGAGCCGGCGTTTTTCGGCTTGCAGCGTCTCCTCGTCCACATCCGCGAGGGTTTGCAGGCGCCATTTGGTGCGGGCGGCGGCCAGGGCGCGTCTTAGCTCATCCTCCTCACTCGTAGCGCTTAACGCCGCCTCGACCGCCTCTTTATCCACGCCTTTGCGGCTCAACTCGGCGGCCAGGCGCGTCCGCCCGTACTTCTTGCGGTCGGCGCGGTCATCCACCCAGCGGCGGGCAAACTCCTCATCATCCACCCAGCCCAGCGCTTCGCACTCGGCGACGACCGCCGCAATGATCTCCGGGTCAAAATCTGCCCGTGCCAGCCGCCGCTCGATCTCGGCGCGGCTGCGCGGCGTGTAGCTTATAAATCGAAAGGCGACCGCGCGGGCCGCCTCCAATGCCTCTGTATCCATAGCTGTTCTCGATTCTCCCCGCTCTCCTCAGTACGCAGAACGTATGAAATCGTCTCTGCTCCGCCTTGTCCGCCAACGGCGGCACAGGCTGGAGGTCCTGAACTCATACTGCGTGCCGACGGCCAGACGGCTTTCATGTAGACAGGAAGGCGGGAACATCCGCGACGTTTAATTGTTCGGGGTTCAGTGTCCGTAATCCTTCGGCCACCGCTGCGCGGCGCATATGTAAATCGGAAGCTACCAGAACGCAGGGCGGCTCAGAAGGCGCCAGGCTCAGCGCATAGAGGAGATAGGCCGCCAATATCGCCGCATCGGTCGAATTCAGGTTATGCGCATCGGTAAGAGCGATACCGGCCAGGACATCGGCATCGTCCACAGAAAGCAGAGCAAAGTCGGCGCTCGTGAGAACCTCATCCTCAAGAGAAACACGCGCCGTGTTAAATTCAAGCAGAGTTAGAAAGCTCGGATTCAGCCCACGCTTCAGAATGGCAGCGGTTTCTGCGTAGTTCATATAGGTTGTAATCATTGGCACGGTAGGCACAGCAGCGAATAGAGCGAGCACAGTATCACTTCCGCTTTCCTTGTAGTACCGCTTCGCCAGTGCGCTAGCGTCCCACAATAGTTGCGGCATGAATTACTCCTGTTCGTCATCCTCTTTGTAATCATCTCCGTAGCGCATTCGCATCAGTTCGCGAGAGGCCCCGTTGTCTTCAGGGCGGATCCCATGCGCAACCTGGCTCGCATATAACTCCTCAATGGTCATGGCTGGAGGGTAGGTAATTTCTATCCGCTCGTTCACTTCGCGCGCCAATTTACGAAAGGCTTCCTTTTCTGCGCCGGTGACGAAGAGCTTCTTTTTGTCCGGTTTGGGTAAGACGGCCATTTCTGTGCCTCCTCTCGATTACTCTCTTCGTTATACCCTGATCGTGAATCGGGCCGGAAAAAAATTCCCCTCTCCCTGAAGCAGGAAGAGGGGAAGACGGACAGAGAGGGTCTATTCCTCTTCTTCGACGACGGCGGCGGTCAGGATCGGGGTGTCCGCGCCGTTAGTACGGATGCGGCCCTCGATCTCCTCCATCAGCGCCTCGTTGTCCTCAAGGAACTGGCGGGCGTTCTCGCGTCCCTGACCGAGCCGGATATCGCCATAGGAGAAGTAGGCGCCGCTCTTGCTGATGACGCCCAGATCCACGCCCATATCCAGCAGGCTGCCGGATCGGGAGATGCCCTTGCCGAACATGATATCGAACTCGGCCTGGCGGAAGGGCGGGGCGACCTTGTTCTTGACGACCTTGACCTTGACGCGCGCACCGACCGCATCGGTGCCGCTCTTGACCGTCTCGGTGCGGCGCACCTCCAGGCGAACGGAGGCGTAGTACTTGAGGGCCAGGCCGCCCGGGGTCGTCTCTGGGTTGCCGAACATAACGCCGATCTTCTGGCGGATCTGGTTGATAAAGATGGCGGCGGTATTGGTGCGATTGATGCTGCCGGCGATCTTGCGGAGGGCCTGCGACATCAGGCGGGCATGGATGCCCACATGTGAGTCGCCCATCTCGCCTTCCAGCTCGGCCTTGGGGACCAGCGCGGCCACCGAGTCGAGCACGCAGACATCAATGGCGCTGGAACGGATGAGCGCGTCCATGATCTCCAGGGCCTCCTCGCCGGTAGCCGGCTGGGAGATGAAGAGGTTGTCCACATCCACGCCGAGCTTGCGCGCGTATTCGGGGTCAATGGCGTGCTCCACGTCCACGTAGGCGCAGACGCCACCCAGCTTCTGGGCCTGCGCGATAACCTGGAGGGCGATGGTGGTTTTACCGGAAGATTCGGTGCCGTAGATTTCGGTGATGCGTCCGCGCGGGATCCCGCCGACCCCCAGGGCCATGTCCAGGGCAATAGAACCTGTGGAGATGGAGTCCACGTTCAGGCGCATGGACTGGCCAAGCCGCACGACGCTGCCCTTGCCAAACTGCTTTTCGATATTGGTCAGGGCCATATCGAGGGCTTTTTGCTTTTTGGGGTCAATCTTGCTGTCAAGCTCTTCAGTAGCCACGTCAGTTCATCCTTTCTTTGCGCCCGTGGGCGCGTCTCGTGAGGGCGCAGCGGCGTCCCACCCGCCGCCGCCTGCGCGCTGCCTATGGATTTGCAGCGGCAAACGACGCGCGCGGCTTGCCGGCACTGCCGGCGGGGACGCGAGTGGCCTCCGGCGTCAAAACAACGGGAAAGTACGCAGGAAAGGAGGGAACGGGGAAAGGAAAGGACGTAACCGTTTCCTTATTGCCGCGTTTCCCCATTTCCTGATCGGGTAAGCGCGAACGTCTCCAGGACGGTATAAATCGGCCCGCCAGGACGCAGTTCACTTCTCATTACTACGAACGATTCGACCGGAATTACGCCAAATTTGTCTACGCTATTAAGTTCGGCGACCTGGGCGGACAGCGCCTTTGCGATGGCTTCCTGTCCCTCCGGCGACTTGACACGGGCCAGGGTCAGATGCGGGCTGAAGCGGCGCGTCTCCGCCGCAAAACCGCGTTCCGCCAGGTTCCTATCCAGGGACTCCGCCAGCCCTGCCAAAAGCGGAACGCCTTCCGTGGCTCCGATCCATAAAACCTGCGGACGGCGCGGCTGCGGGAAAGCCCCAACGCCGGCCAGCGTGAACGAGAAGGGCGCACTCTGCGTGGCAGTAAGCCGGGCGGCTTCAATCGCCAGCAGCATCCGCTCCTCCGGCGTCTCGCCCAGGAACTTGAGCGTGTAGTGGAACTGCTCCGGCGTCACCCACTTGATCCCTTTTTCGCCGGCAGAGGCGCGCAACGCCTGCTGCGCGCGGCGGACAGCCTCGCGCGCCTCCTCGGTAAGCAGCACCGCAAAAAACAGCCGCATCAGCGCGTCAACCTCTCCAGAATGCGCTCCAACATGTTGTTGTGCCGTTCCAACTCCGCCAGCCGCCGCATCCGGAACTCGCGTCGTTCCTGCCGTTCCTGCTCCATCTGTGCCCTTGTCTCCTGCCTATACTTTTCTGCTTCTTCTCGCATCCGAGCAATGCCAGCCAGTTCGGGGCGCTCAGAATGGGCTTCGGAAGCCTCGGACTTCAAGTCGGCCACTTTCCCAAACGCCTGGGCCATCAGTTCTCGCTGCTGCCGCTCCTTCTCCTGCTGAAACTCAAGAACCTTTCGGTCATGCTCCACGCGCTGTTTGAGCAGATCCGCAATCTCCCGCAGTACCGGCCCCAGTTCCTCTGCCATATCCGCTTCTCCCTTTCTCTGCTATAAAGTGCTTCACGCATACAGCATATGCTCAAGGCCAGCGTTCTCCCGCTATCTGCACGACAGACCGCAACCGCATACCCGCTAAGTTCAAGCACCATTAGTCTCGAATAGATCGTCTACGGGCATTCTCCAGCCGGGAACGGCGGGTTCCGCCTCGGCTATTTCTCTCCGCCGGTAGATGTCAGGATGGTCGGGGGCGCTGGTACGATAGACCTTTACCACGTCCTCGCTGAGCAGGTCCACGTCCCAGACGACTTGCGTTCCGGCGGCAAAATAGTCGGCGATTTTCTGTTTAATGGCGCGTTCCGCCTTCGGATCGTAATCGCCCTTGATGCGAACTTCGACGGCGAATATGGGAGCGCCTTCCAGAAAGTTCATATCCTCTGCATCTACCTTGCCGGTGTACCAGGCCGCATCGGGACTGAAGGAGTCGCGGTTGGCAGATGGACGATAAAGCCGACATTATCGCCATAATCATCGCCGCCGCCGTGTTCCTCCTCATATCTGTTCAGACTGGCGAATATTTTGCCAGCGGCTCGGCCCGGTCTGTTGCCTGTAGGACTCATCAATATCAGTTCTCCGTTGACGATCTCCGCCTTGCCGTTGTCGGGCACGTTGTAAAGGTCGTCAATGGTCGCTCGTGATTTGGTTGCCATACGGTTATCTCCTTACTGCCCTCCTCATGGAGCCGTTTTTATCCCTCCCCTGGCGCGCGGGGACAGAGCGATAAAGCGTGCGGGGAACGTGAGCAGGGCCTCATCCCTCCCGCAGCGCGCGGAGGCGGAGCATATTGAGCGCGGTCTGGGAGGCGCGGTAGCGGACGATCTGCCGGGAGCCGATGTAGTTGCTTTTGTCCACCTCGCAGCCGCCGGGATAGGCGATGCCGATATAGACCAGGCCGACCGGCTTCTCCGGGGTGCCACCCTCCGGCCCGGCGATGCCCGTAATGCCGATGCCATAGTCCGCGCCGAAGCGGCTGCGCGCGCCCTCTGCCAACGCCTGCGCGACCTCCGGGCTGACCGCGCCCACACGGGCGATCATCTCCGCAGGCACGCCGACAAACGCCGTCTTGGCGGCGTTGCTGTAGGCGACCACCCCGCCGAGGAAGACCGCCGAACTGCCGGAAATATCTGTGATGCGCTGGGCCACCAGGCCGCCGGTGCAGCTTTCCGCCGTCGCCACCGTCTTGCCGTGCTCCTTGAGGACGGCCACGACCGCCTTTTCCAGCGGGTCGTCGTTCTCGCCATAGATGGCCTCGCCGAGCCGGGCGCGCACCAGAGCGGCGCGCGCGGCGATCATCCGGTCGGCCTCTTCCGCCGTGTCGGCCTTCGCCGTCACGCGCAGATGCACCTCGCCCACCTTCGCATAGGGCGCGACGGTCGGGTTGGAGTCGAGCATCAGATCCTTCACCTTGTCCTCGACCTGGCTTTCGCCCATGCCTGCGATACGCAGCACCAGCGAGCGGATCGTGCCGACGTTGCCGGTCTTCTGGCGCAGGTAGGGGACGACGTGGTTATCTACCATCGGGATGAACTCGTTGGGCGGGCCGGGAAGGGCGATGCCGATCTTGCTCTCTTTCTCGAAGAGGAGGCCGGGAGCGGTGCCGTTGGGATTGTCTATGGCGCGGCCATGCGCGGGAACCAGCGCCTGGCGCAGGTTGCTCTCCAGCACCGTCATCCCGCGCGAGGTAAAGAACTGGCGCAGGCGCTCGGCGATCTCTGGGTCGGTATGCAGGGTATCGCCCATCGCCTCGGCGAGGCCGTCGCGGGTGATGTCGTCCATCGTGGGGCCGAGGCCGCCGATGGTAATGACCACGTCGGCGTCGGCGAGCGCCTGGCGCAGCGCCGCTACCAGCCGCTCCATGTTATCGCCGACGGTCGTGCGGCGGTACAGGGAAATACCCAGGTCGGAGAGAACGCGCGCCAGATAGGCGGCGTTGGTATCGACGATCTGGCCGAGTAGCAGCTCGGTTCCAACAGAGACGACTTCAGCGCGCAACCTATACAAACCTCCACATGATTTGTCCCATTATACGCCGATGGGCACGGGATTGCAAGCCTTTTTTGTTTCTTCCGCCTAACCGGGAATACTAAAATAAGAGCCTATCTCCGTAGGGCCAGGCTGCTTTCTCGCAAGCCTGCCTGCCGGGATAGGCTCTAAGGCGTGGTTGCCTCTCGAAGGCTCAATCTAAAATCCGGTTTGCTGCGGGGCTGCTGGATTAGCGGACTCGCTGGGGATATCTGCGTCGGCGTTGTCCTCTGGTGGCCCATCCGAGCAGGCCTGCCAGGAGCCAGGCCAGCGTACTCGGCTCGGGTACGGTGCGCACGGTGGGCGCAGCAAGCGTAACGGCAGCAGCAGCGGAAGTGCCGAAGGCCTGTACGGCCCCGGAGGCCAGGTCTACAGTAAACAAGGCATTCCCCGGTCCCTCGGTTGGAATCGCCGTTCCGCTGCCATCCAGGATGGCAAACGCAAACTGGTCGGAGATCCCGCTCATATCCGGGTTGTTGGTCAGTTGAAGGCCAAACCGGAGCGCATCCCCCGGCGTGAAGGACTGGGCAAACTCGCTGAAGGCTGTCGTATCCCCCAGCCCTACAGTCGAAGCGAGGTCTCCTGTGGCATCCCCAAGCAGGCTGGGACTGCCGGAGGGAGCGCCTCCCATGCCGAATTGAAAGTTACTGAGCGTGGCGGTGTTGTTGCCATCCCCTATGCCGCTGCCATCAATCAACTGGAAGTCGAGCGAGAAGGAGCCTGTGGCGGCACCGATCAAAGGCGACGTGTCGAGATGGACGCTAAATAACCCCTGTGCCTGCGAGGGCAGGACGCTCATTAGGCACCATCCGCAAACGAGCAGACCGATACAGGGAAGAAGCAGCTTGCGGCCCATTATCGGCTCCTTTTCATGTGGTTGTGGAAACGGGCGGTGAAACCGTTTCCAGGCTCTTTCACTCATATCTACAGCGACTTCAGGTATTCAACGATGTCGCTCTTCTCCTGATCGGTTAACCCCAGGTTGAGACGGACGTTGTAACTATCCACGACATCCCGCAGCGTCTTAAAGCGGCCATCGTGATAGAAGCGGCCCTTGTTGGCCGGATCCATAAACAGGCCGCGCTCGCGCACAAAGAGACCGGCCAGGTTCATTGTCTTGTAGCTGTGATCCGGCGACCGGTCGGCCTGGAAACGCTCGATCTTGATGTCTTCTGGTTTGTGCGTATTCCAGCCCGGCTCCGTCCAGAGCGGCTCGATGTGGCAGTTGCCGCACTGGGCCTTGCCGCCGAAGAGTTCATCCCCGCGTGCCGCCGCTGCCGGGTCGAAATCTACGCCGGGCGTGGGCTTCGGGGCCGGAATGGCTAACTGGTAGAACTGGAGCGCCGGCAGCTTCTTGGTGATAAGGTCGCTGTCCGGGTCGGTTTTCAGATGCCCCAGGCCGGCGGCAGCGGCAATGGGGAACTGGATTGCATTATCCAGCCGCTCATCAAAGAAGGTGCCTTTGCCGTGCATTTCGATGTTGGCCACAAAGGCGTTCCAGTAGGTGACCGTGCCCCATCCGCCGGTCCAGGTGTGCAGGTTGAAGCCGGCCAGGCCGAAGGCATTGGGAATGAGCGTGGCGGCGGACTTGCCGGAGATCGGGCTGTCGGGGTTGAGGGCTTTGCCGTCGAGGAACAGCTCGGCGTCGAACTTACCGGGTCCCCAGCCCAGGAGCACGTCTTTGAGCTGAGCCGTGGTAACGGTCGGGTCGGCAAGTTTGAGCAGGTTGACGAGCGCGCTCAGGTCGGGAGCCAAGGCGATGATCGCGCCGACATTAAGGTCGTGGTTGGCCCAGCCATCCAGCCGATGGCCGATGCCGGGAGCAAAGGAGTCGTTCACCGTTGAATGGCAAAGAGCACATTGGATACCCATAGACTTCAGGCTGCCATCGGGGTTAAAGAAGCCGGTGATTCCCACCACCGCGTTGAGCTTCATCAGGGCCAGCGTGTTCGCCGGATCATCGAGGTTAACCTGATTGTTTCTCAGTTTTTGCATCAGGTCGGCTGGCAGGGCATCCACATCTACTTTCAACCCCAGAGCCAGCGCCTGTCGGGGGCTGACCCCAGGGCCAACCCCTCCAAAGGTCTGACCCTCGATAGCCTGGTGGAGCTTGAGCGTGTCGCCCCAGAACGCCTCGTCTCCAAAGGTATCAAAGCGGAAGGTCCTTCTGCCATCGGCGAGCATGCGGCCTGCGTTGAGCAGGATCGCATTGTCGAAGGCATGGCTGTGTGGCGGCCCCTGTGCTTTCACCCGGAACAGGCAGGCGGAAAGCAGCAGGGCAAGGCTGAGGCAGGCACACAGAACGTAGGTGCGTGACTTCGTAGTTTGCAACATAGCCACCTCCTCTTTTTAGGTAGACAATGTAGGTCGGACAGGGCGCTGAATTCGGGAAGACAGGCATTCTATCGGAATCGAACGCTTACCCCTTGAAAGCGTTTACCAGGCAGTGGTGGGCATGTCACGCAGTCAAGCACAAAAAATCAGGATTTTATAGTTTTTTTTATATTTCAGCTCACAGGGCTAAGCTCTTTAGCAATAGAGACAGCTCTGCCACCAGGCAAGGATGTAGAGGAAGGCAAAAGGATGAAATGGGCGCGTGCTTGCTTCATCCTTCTGCCTTAAACCGCGATTGAGGAGGACGCTGACGGAGTAGAATCAGGGGAGAGCAAAGACAAAGAGCGCATTCCCGCGTGGGCCGCCAATCAGGTTGGGGGCAAACCCCTCGATCCAACCGCCCCAGCCGCTGGGCACGGCGATGTACTGCTTGCCATTGACGCTGTAGGTGACGGGATTGCTATGGATGCCGCTGCCGGCATTGAACTGCCACAGGAGTTCTCCCGTGCGGGCGTTCAGGGCAATCACTTCTCCGGTCGGCTTACCGGTGATCACCAGGCCCCCCGCTGTGGTCAGTACCGAAGCCACCATCGGATAGTCGTGCTTGTACTCCCAGACCTGGCTGCCCGTCTTCGGATCAAAGGCCCGGATGTAGCCAGGATGGTCTTTGCCGATCACATGGGCATCGCCTCCCCAGTAGGGCATGCTTTCGCGGAACTGCATTGGCCGGACCTTGAAAATCGCTCCGGCCTCGATGACCGGCGTGTAGAGCAGGCCGGTTGTGGGATTGTAAGCCGCGTGCGGCCACTCCTTGGCTCCGGCAGGCCCCGGCCATATCTCCTGGCCTTCCGGCGTGGGAGTGCGCAGGACGGACACCTTGCCTGTGCTCGGGTCAATATCTCCCCAGGTGACTTTGCCGAACCGGATGGCTCGGACAAACTGGCCGCTCACGCGATCCAGAAGGAAGAGAAAGCCGTTCTTGTCGAAGTGGGCGAGCAGTTTCCGGTCTCCCTGGTCGAGGAGGATGTTCTCACCAATGCCGTCATAGTCCCAGACATCATGAGGCGTCCACTGGTAGTGCCACTTGATGGAGCCATCGTCCGGGTTGAGGGCCAGGACCGAGCAGGTGTAGAGGTTATCGCCAGGGCGGAGGCGGTCATCAAAGTCCGGGCCGGGGTTGCCGGTTCCCCAATAGAGGGTGTTGAGCGCGGGATCGTAGGCGCCGGTAATCCACGTGCTGCCCCCGCCGACGGCCCAGCCATCGTTGGTTTTGCCCCAGGTCTCAGAGCCCGCTTCTCCCGGCCTGGGCACGGTGTATCGCCTCCAGACTCGCCTGCCGGTATCCATGTCGAAGGCATCGAGATGGCCTCTCACCCCGTATTCCGCTCCTGAACTGCCCGCGATGACCAGGTTCTTGACGATCAGGGGCGCGGCGGTGGCGCTTTCTCCGGAGCGGACATTGCAGAAAGGCTGGCTCCAGACGAGCTTTCCCGTGGCTGCATCCAGGGCGAGCAGGTAGCCGTTGATCGTGGCGACAAAGACTTTTCCCTTAGCAACGGCCACGCCGCGATTGACGTTGCCGCAGCAGATGGGCGTGTCCAGCGGTATGGCGTGCTGATAGACCCAGAGCAGTTGACCGGTGGCGGCGTCCAGCGCCCAGACGTAGCCATCCCAGCCGGACACATACATCACCCCGTCCACGACGATAGGCGCGGCCTCAAAGGAGAACGTGGCGGGCGTGGCAAGTAAGCCGATGTTTCCGTACTGGAAAATCCAGGCCGGCTTGAGGTTTTTAACGTTGTCTACGTTAATCTGATCGAGGGCGCTATAGCGCTGCCCATCATAGGCCCCATAGTAGGTGAGCCAGTTCTGCGGCTCTGCGCGGGCGTTAACGAGCCGCTCTGCGGTGAGGTTTTGCGCGACGGGCGGCGCGCTCCCCTTGGCGGCAGAAGAGGCAGCTAAGGGCTGCGCCGTCTGGGTTAAGGGATATTCCCGCGGGTTGCCAGGCTTCTGTGCCTGGAGTGAAGGAGCCAAAAGCAAAAGCAGTGCTGCCGTAGGCAGCAGGCAACGACGTGAGGCGTCCATGGCTTGTGTCCTCCCGTGAGGAACGGGCGCTAGGAGTCGGCAGACGAAGATTCTTGGGACGATCCAGCTTGGCTTCGTCAGGAACATCCCCAAGCACAAGAATGAGGCCCAGCATTCCCCGACCCGCATGGTTGGCTACCGGGCAGCCAAACCAGTAGTAGCCAGGGGCATCCAGATGCAGGCGCGCTCGCCTCCGCTCGTACTGGGGCAGTATCATGAAAACCCGCCCGCCGTTGCTAGGCAGAATGGCCGCATGGTGGCTGAACTCGTCCTCATTGCTGAAATCTAGCTCCAGGTCTCCGGCATGGCCCATGACGATGATAGCGGGCCGCCAGATAAACTGGCCCGAAGGAACGCGGATGAGCAGGCGATAGACCCCATCCTTGCCTAACTTGGCATGTCCCAGCCCGCCATGGGCGAACAGCCGACCCACAATGGCTCTGTTCTGGCCGTCTACCTGGGGGAGAAAGTTGACCAGCCGTACCACGTCCCCGTTCAGTTGGCGCAGCACTTCGGGCCGCAAGAGACGCAAGACATCGCCGATGCCCTGTCCCCTTGCCGAGACCGGCAGGAGGCCCAGGCCCAAAGCGGCAGCGAGGAGAGATACCTTGTAATAACGCATCGTTTGCCTCCCAAAGTCGAACTCGCACTTGGCTTGTTCCCAAGCTAGGGCCACAAGCGGGCTTCGATAACCGCGTATACGCAAAGGAGTCGAATAAGTCCCAAAAATTCCTAACTTTTAGCTCATTGTGCAATTTATTCTTCAGGCGCGTATAGATAGGATAAGGGGGAGAGAAACGCATGGGGCCTTTTGAGCGCAACCGACGCTTTTTTGCGAGCACACGCGGGCGCATTCTGGCGCTGCTTCGTCGTCAAAGTCGTACGGTCACGGAACTGGCGGAAGCGTTGGAGCTGGCAGATAACACGGTGCGCGCCCACCTGGCCACTCTGGAACGTGATGGATTGGTAGAGCAGCGGGGTCTTCGTCCTGGCCTGAGAAAGCCGCACTATGCCTATAACCTGACAGACGCCGGAGAGGCGCTGTTTCTTGAAGCGTGCGATCCGGTACTCGATCATCTGCTGCGGGCGCTTGCAGCCCGCCTGCCATCCGAGGCTTTTATTGGGCTTCTCCATACAGCAGGGCAAGGGATAGCGCAAGAATATCTCCGGGCGGGAGAGGGAGCGGCCCTAGAGGAGCGGATCGGGAAGGCATTGGAGGCGCTGACCAGCCTGGGGGGCCTGGTAGAGTTAGAGGCCAGGGAGGATGGCAGGCTCTTCATTGAGGGCCATCGCTGCCCATTCTCCACCATTGCGGCCAGAAACCCCACTATCTGCGAACTGGCTCAAGCTCTCGTGAGCGCGATCATGGGAGTGCCTGTCCAGCAGCAGTGCGAGCGAGGAACGCCGCCCCATTGCCATCTGGAAATCCTGCCGGCAGAGGAGCCTCCCACGATTGCTGCCCAATAAAGCGCACAGCATTAGACGCGGGCGTCCTCCATCATCTCGGCCTCATAGCCCATTTGCAGCGTGTACATTTGCGCGTACAGGCCGCCCTGCGCAAGCAGCTCAGCATGGCGGCCTTTCTCCACGAGCCTGCCGCTCTCAAACACGAGGATCTGATCGGCATTGCGCACGATGGAGAACCGGTGCGAGGTGACGAAGGTCGTCCGGCCCTGCATCAGCCGCTCCAGCGCCTGGGTGATGATGGCCTCGCTCTCCGGCTCGACGCTGGAAGTCGGCTCGTCGAGGATGAGAATTTCGGGGTTGGCAAGGAAGGCGCGGGCAATGGAGAGCCGCTGCCGCTGTCCGCCTGAGAGCTTGACGCCGCGCTCGCCGATCTCCGTCTCGTAGCCTTTGGGCAGCTCGCAGATGAAGTCGTGCGCGTTGGCCGCGCGGGCGGCGCTTTCCACCTGATCCATCCCCGCGTCCGGCCTGCCGTAGCGGATATTGTCCAGGATGGTGCCGTTGAACAGGAACGTCTCCTGCAGCACCATCGCCATATGCTGGCGCAGGCTCTCCTGGGTGACCTGCCGGACATCCTGCCCGTTGATCAGGATGCGCCCTGCAGTCACATCCCAGAAGCGGGGAATGAGGTTGAGGACGGTCGTTTTGCCGGCGCCGCTTGGCCCGACCAGGGCCACCATCTGCCCCGGCTCGGCGACAAACGACACATCGCGCAGCGTCGGCTTGGCGCCATAAGCGAAAGAGACGTGCTGGAACTCAACCCGGCTTTCGCCCTTGCTCAACTGGAGCGTCTTTGCGTCGGGCGCATCGGTGAGGCTTTCCGGCGCGTCCAGCAGCTCAAAGACGCGGGCGCCCGCCGCATTGGCCCGCTGGAGAAGCTCGTTGATGGTCGCCAGGCTGTTGATAGGGCTGAAAAGCTGCCACCAGTAACCACGATAGGCAAGCAGGCCGCCGATAGTGAATTGGCCGTGAAGCACCAGCCATCCGCCGTACCCAATTGAGATCACGTTGCTGAAAAAGCCGATGAATCGGACGGCGGGAAAGAAGGTGTTGCGCGCCGCGATAGCGCGGTAATTGGTCTGTAAGTACCGTTCGCAGACCGCGCGAAAGCGGCTGGCTTCGTAGCGCTCTTTGGCGAAGGCTTTGATGAGCGTCAGCCCGGTCAAGTTCTCCTGGAGGCGCGCGTTGACCTCGCCCAACCTGTCGCGCGCCTGCCGATAGAGCGCTTTGACGCGCGCATTAAAGAAGCGGGTCAGGAAGAAGACGGCGACAATCGGCAAAAGGGTCGCCAGGCCCAGCTTCCAGTTCAAGCCGATGAGAATGCCGACCACGACCAGGAAGCTGAGCGTATTGCCGATCACGGCGTCAATGCTCTGGAAGGCCACCTCTTGCAGCACGTCCACATCGCTCATGGCGCGGGCGATCAGGTCGCCGATGCGGTGCTCATGCATGTACGCCAGGGATTGCCGCTGTAGTTTGGCATAGATGGCATTGCGTAGATCGAAAACGAACCGCTGCCCGACGCGCTCCAGGAGAATGCTCTTGCCGGCGTCGAGCAGGGTCGCTATGGCCTGGAGGACGAACATGATCAGCAGCCACATCGCCAGCAGATTCGGGTGATGATGCCCGATCACGTCGTCCACGATCTGCTTCCAGATCAGCGGATGGGCCGAGCCGAGCGGCGTGGAGAGCAGCAGCAGGCAAACGCCCAGCGCGATCTTCCAGCGATAGGGGTGCAGGTAGGGCAACAGGCGGCGAAAGACGCTGCTGGAGGGCCTGCCGCTTCGGTTGGTATTCGTTTCAGGGTGATAGGCATGGACGGCGGATTGGAGTGACTGTCTCACCAAAATGTCCTTAGATCAAGGGTACGGAAAGGCCGGGTAAAGTTCGGTCGTGAAGCCATCAAGATTATATCACGAATTGGCGGGGAGGAACAGGGCTAGTTTGCCTTCGGGTACCGAAGGCAAACTTTGGGAACATAGTCTGTTTCTCTGCGTCTATATGCGTGAAGTTTGAAATTTGAATACCAAGCGCTATGCTACCAAGCGCTGCACTACAACCCTAGAATACTCTATCCTCGTCAATTGCCGGCGGCCTCTATGCGGTCGGCAGAGGAGAATTGAATATCGTCTCCAGCGTCCTCCCTGTTTGAGGATAGTTGGAAGAGGCCCTGTGCGTCTGAACCGGCGACTTATATCCCTCGCCGCGTGCAGGCGCTTTTCGTTTGCTATGCCTCATCCCATGTCCCGTGTGGGGCCGAAAGAGGGGAGCATATCCAAATGGCAATGGGTTCCGTTTATCCAGGAACCGCACGGCGAGGGCGCACCACAGGGATGGTGCGCCCTCGTACTGTACGGTCACGCAAGGCCATCCTCAAGCGTATTGCGGCCGTTGTGCTGTTGTTTGCGCTGACAGCGGTCGCCGTCGTGCTGCTCTATGGCGTCTGGCTGATTCGCGCGCTAAGCGCGAACCTGCCTTCCATCGCAAATCTCGCCGATCTGCGCCAGGTGGCCATCACGCGGGTCGTCTCCAGCGACGGCGTGGTTCTGGCGACGCTGGAGACGCAGCATCGTCGGCCTGTGCCTCTCTCGCAAATTTCACCTAATCTGATCAACGCTACTCTGGCCATTGAGGATAGCCGCTTCTATACGCATCATGGCGTGGACTACCGGGGCATCGCTCGCGCGCTCTGGAGCAATCTGCGCGACCGGGATCCGGTCGGGCAGGGAGCCAGCACCATTACGCAACAGTTGGCGCGCAACGTGTTCCTGACTCCGGAGAAGACGCTAAACCGTAAGCTCCAGGAGATACTGCTGGCCCGCAAGATCGAGGCGGCCTACAGCAAGCCCGAAATCCTGGAGATGTACCTGAACCTGGTCTACTACGGCGAGGGCAACTACGGCGCGGAGGCGGCATCGCGCGCCTACTTCGGCAAGCCGGCCAGCAAGCTCACGCTGGGCGAGGCCGCGCTGCTGGCCGGGCTGCCCCAGCGTCCCAGCGCCTATTCGCCCGTGCAGCATCGCGACGCCGCCTTGCAGCGCCGTGCCGAGGTGCTGGAGCGTATGGCCGCGCTGGGTATGATCACGCCGGGCCAGAAAGCTAAGGCGGAAGCCCAACGGCTGCATATCCTGCGCCCGCATGTGGAGACGGCAGCCGACTGGAAAGCTCCCTACTTCGTGACCCAGGTGCTCAAGCAGGTGCGCCAATCCTATGGCGAGGAGATGCTCTATGCCGGCGTGACGATAGAGACCACGCTGGACTGGAGGATGCAGCAGGCGGCGGAACGGGCGCTGCGCTCCGCGCTGCACGGCGAATGGGGCGCGACCACGGGCGCTCTGGTCTCCATTGACCCGCGTACCGGCTATGTCCGCGCGCTGGTCGGCGGGGCTGATTTCCGGCGCGACCAGTTCAACGCGGCCACGCAGGGCGTGCGCCAGCCCGGTTCGGCCTTCAAGCCCTTTGTCTACCTGACCGCGTTCGATAACGACATCTGCGACCTGTGGACGACGGTGAAGGACCAGAAGCTGGTCTACTCCGTGCCGCCCAAGACCTGGGTGGTGCACAACTATTCCGGCGGCTACAGCGGCCCCGTCTCGGTGCTGGACGCGCTGCGCTTCTCGATCAATACGGTTGCGGTGCAGGTGGCGGAAAAGACCGATCCGGGCACCATCGCCAGCTATGCCTACAACCTGGGGATCACCACGCCGCTTCAGGCGGGCCTGCCGTTGGCATTGGGCGCCTCCGGCGTGCATCCACTGGATATCTGCTCGGCCTACAGCGCCTTTGCCAACGGCGGCTACCGCTACGACCCGGCTTTTGTGGTGCGGATCAACGGGCCGGAGGGCCAGGAGGTTTTCAAGGACAATCCCGAGGCGCGGCTGCATCCCAATTTTATACGGCCGCTCGCGCTCGATCAACTCAACGCCGCCCTGCGCCATGTGGTTTTGGACGGCACGGGCGCGGCCGCCGCCTTCATCCCGGACGCACGCGGCAAGACAGGAACGACCGACAGCCGACGCGACGCCTGGTTTGTCGGCTACACGGGCGACCTGGCGACCGCCGTCTGGGTAGCCAACGCCCACAAAGTCAAAAAGCACGCCGCCGGAGGCAAGTCCCTCATCGTGACACGCTATCTGCCGATGCCCGGCGCGACGGGCGGACACCTCTGCGCTCCAATCTGGCGGCGCTTTATGGCGGCGGCGCTGCCCCTCCAGCAGAAATACAATCGCAAGCGCGGCATTGCGCCCGGCCCACTGCCGGTTCCCACGCTGGCCCAGTTGCAGAAGACATTGCAGCAGCAGCAGCAGCAGGGGCTGGCGCGCACGGAAGAGGAGCACGACGAGGTGTTTGGCACCGGCACGGAGATAGAGCCGCAGCCGGACAACTATCAGCCTAAATCGTTTGCGGCAGCCCCGCCCCCTGACGATTCCGAAGAGGTCGATCAGCCTGCCGATTCGGAGGGCATGTCCTCCGATGCCCGCGGCGATAGAGGACCTGTCGCGCAAGGGAACGACCAGGAGGGCCAGGAAGACAGCTATTCGCAGCCTAATTGGGGGAATGCCTACTCGAATCGCCACGCCTCGCGCGGGGATGGGGGCTACCTCTACTATTACTCCCAGGACGACTACCTGGAGAAAACAGATCGCTTCCAGAGAGATCTTGCCTCCAGCGGGCCGGCAACCTCTCCTCGGTAAGCGCGCCCAGGCGTGTTTACCGCTTTCCGCCCGGTAGCGGCGCCGGGGGTGAAAAACCCCCGTCTTGGGGGCCAGCGGCCAAGCGTCCTTTGGACGCCCCATTGCGGCAGGTTCTTCCTGCTCTACGCAGAGAGCAACCTCCCGATAGGCAGGTGGTTCCGTCCGCAGGCATAGCCGCCCCGGCACGTCGGGGGGTGAAAACCCCCGTCTGGAGGGCCTACGGCCAGGCGTCCTGGCGGACGCAAAGCCAAGCCGGGTTGTTCCGTCCGGCAGGACGGTTGGCGGCAGAGCCGCCCTCTAGCCGGGTACTTTCCGTGCCCGGCACAGCGCGAGAGGGTGTTTTTGTACGGGATCTCAGGCTGTTAAGCTGCCGGCTGATGGCGGTTCGCCTCCAGATTCGGGTCTGGTTCCTGGGCCGCTGCCGGCTGGCCGTTTACGTCTTGAGGCGCCTTCCCTACGACGGCCTCGCAGGGTAACCCTCCGCCTTCCCCAACGTTCGGCTCGTGTAAATCTTGAAGCGCCTGCTCTACGACGGCCTCGACGACCTTGATCGTTGTCTCCGTATAGCCGTTGTTCCCGCGAACGAGTCGCAAAGCCGCTTCGCAGAAATCGCGGGAGGGCCGGCAGCGCGCCATGAAGGTTTCCAAAGCCCGGTAAGCGTTGGTGGTGCTCATGTAGCCCAGTTTGTACTTCTCGATGGCATACTCCAGGTTATCCAGCTCGGTAAAGACATACATTTCACGGTGGAATTGATCCCTGCCTGCGTCTCCGGACCACAGAGGATTGATCAGGCCGCGGGCGGCAGGCCAGGTGTCCAGTCTCTGGTTGGCCAGGTTCAACCGCTCGTAAAATTTGTCGAAGGCGATCTCATGGCGTGCCTGCATCCACTGCCAGTAACCGGCAATGACGGCGCCAAAAGCGACCAATCCTGCGGCAGCCTGCACGCCATCCCGGCCTGTCTGACTCTGCATCAGGATGCCGACCACTATAGCGGCCACTACGGTGATTGAAATGAGTAGCCAGGGGATATAGCGAACGGCCCAATGCCGGGAGAAACCGGCCTGCTTGAGCACTTGCCCCTGTTGGCGTCTCTCTTTGAGCTGCTGGCGCGTCAGCATGGTACTGCCTCCTTCTTGAAGCAACCAAACGATTCCTCGTAACGCGGGTATAATAACAGAAGCTTTATGCAAGGGATAGGAACTTTTCCACATCTCCCCTGTTAACTTTCTCACACAGGCAAATGCCGGGATTTCGCTTTGGGCTCAGGAGAGGCTCAGGTTAGCGATTTGCCACTATAGCCCTTGAAGGCAAGTCGGTGCAAATTCAACGGACGTATTGACAGGAACCAATTGTTGTCCTATACTAAGTACTATCCTAGACGACAATACGGGCGATTGGAGCCTCAAGAGAGGCGCCCATCTCCTACCGCAGGAATTTCCTGCATCGTTCGCTCGCACGGAAGGTTACAGACCAGATAATTACGGATTAATCCTACAATTTTTGCCTGCCATTGCTGGCAGGCGATCCGATATGGGCTTGACTCTAACCGCGCTCTCGCCTGACTTTTGTTCCCATAGCAAAACTCCGAGGAGGTGAACTCGATGGAAGATAAGAAAGGCTTCGACCCGGTAGAGGCGATTGTGCTGCTCATCGGCGTCATCATTGTTGGTGGCTCTATTTTGCTGGGCGTGATGCTGAGCATCGGCCCGCGCGGTTTCTAGGAGCGCTGGTATGGAACGCAAGCCCAGTATCGCCTGGATGGTGGCGTGCAGTGCGCTGCCCATCCTCTGGAGCGTCATCAGTCCGCCGGTGTTACGTGTATGCCATGAGGCCAGCCTTTCCTGGCAGGCTTTCCGGCACTCTTTCCGTCGTCGGCGGCAATGGACGATACGCGGCAGTTGGAAAGCGTGATCGTCCTGACTCACTCATGCCCGGCGCCTCCTTTGCGCCTGGTAATTTGCTCTCTCCGTCTGTATTGGAGATCTGACAACCAGCCCAATGCATAGCGACCAATCTCAATCGGAGGCTCCCAACGAGCCGAACCCACCTCCCGAAGGCTGCTCCCGTTGAAGGATGCAGCCTTCGGCGCTATTGAGCGGCCCATTCTCCCATTCTTTCCTTTTCTACCTCATTTGCATTGGCTGACTACGGCGTGGGCTAACTTTCGAACTATGCGACTCTTTTCCTCTCCATTTGCATTGGCCAACCACTTGACAGGGTATCGCAAAGGGCTTTATACTAAAGGTGCAAAGCACTTTGCAATACAAAGCGGCAGGCTTCATCCTTTCCCTGGAGACAATCTATGGCTATGTTGCAGGAAGACCGCCGGCGCGAGGCGCGCGAAGCGGAAGAGAATCTGCGCGTCATCCGTGACCTGATGGAGCGCTCGACCAAGTATTCGACGTTCTCCGGCCTCTCCGGCGTGCTGGCCGGGATCGCTTCTATCGTCGGCTGTCTGCTGACGCGCCGCCTGGAGTTGGCAGCGCCACCCCCGACTGACTTCCAGGCCGCGTTTCTGACGATCTGGTCGCTGGTGATCGCCTTTGCCCTCGGGGCCGACTACCTGCTGACCAAGCGGCGCGCGGCGCAGGTCGGCAAGCGCATTGTCTCGCGCCTGGGCCGGCAGATGCTCCTGGGCTCGGCGCCGGGGCTTGGAACCGGCGTGCTGCTGACGCTGTTTTTCCTTCAGCATCACCTGCTTGGATATATCTATTCGGTCTGGATGTTATGCTACGGCATCGCAGTCTGCGCCGTCGGCCAGTTCTCCCAGCGCGAAGTCTCCTACCTGGGCGCGGCCTTTCTCTGGGCAGGAGCGATGACGCTGCTGCTGCCGCCGCAATGGGGCCTGATCATGATGGCCGTTAGTTTTGGCGGGTTCCATATTCTCTACGGCCTGGGGATTTCCGGGAAAGATGGCTGGTAGGAAAAGCAGGAGAGAGGAACAAAAAGGTGGAGGAGGTTACTTCTCCTGCTTCTCTCAATGAGGACGTATGACGATGATAGATATACTTGCTTCCCATCCCAGAGCGCCCCAAGCGGTCGCCGCACTGGAGGCGCTGGGCACTCTGGATGAGACTATCCATCAGAAAGTGCGCCTGGGGATCATGTCCACGCTGCTCGCTCTGGGCGAAGCCGATTTTAAGCTGCTCAAGGAGACTCTGGCGCTCTCGGACGGCAACCTGAGCACGCACCTGACGCTGCTGGAAGAGCGGGGCTATGTGGAGGCGCATAAGGAGTTCGTGCGCCGCAAGCCCCGTACAACCTATACACCCACGGAGGCCGGACGGGCCGCGTTTCACCGCTACCTGCTGGCGTTGGAGCAGATCATCCGCGCCGCCGAAAGCGCCGAAGAGGAGGCTGGCGGGGCATCCTCTGAGCCACAGCCTTGAGGCTTCCCTGAACGCAGACTCTATAGAGGTCACAGAGGAGCACAAATCAAGTCGGGCGTTTTGGAGTGAGGTTCCTATGAGGAAAGAGAGGAACAAACGGATACATCCCTGCGAGGTGGGGCTAGAAGCCTGGGAGCGCCGCGCGCTACGAACCTGCGCGCCTGCACGGGGCTTATACACGGCACGCCAGCTTGCTGTCTGCCTGGAGGCTCAGCGCCGGGTACGCTATGCCCATCGGCAACTGCACCGCCGCACCGCCGCAGGTTGGGATGCGCCTTCCCTGTCAGAATTTGCTCGTATTCCCTTCCTGCCCCGCCTGGAATACCGTCTCTATTCCCTGTTCGCCGAATAGCCTACGCGGCCTTTTGGAAGTTTCTGTGCAGCAGCAAAACAGCGCGCGTGATTCGGGTCGTTCTTATCCAGCATCGCCACGAGCGGGCCGGTATCCGTAAGTGTCACAGGTGGCCCTCTTTGTGCTTCTTCACAAGATACTCCGTAAACTTCTGCCCGGTGTTCTCGGAATTGTTCGCACCGCTTCCTTGAATGCAGCCGATGAAGTCACCCAAGAAATCTGCCAGGATCTCTCCCTCCGCGACCGGCGATAGCTCTGCCTCCTGCGTCTTTTCCTGGGCCGTATCTACGCCAGAAGAGGAAAGGGGAACAAGCAAGAAGCGCTCGTTAGGAAACTGTGCAAGATGACGCTGCAACTCCTCGCCTGTGCCTTCGATCACTTGTGGCGGTGCCATGCTGTATTCCTCCGATTACGGTTGATCTATTATAACACGACTGGCGTAAAGCGTTGAATTTACGCTTGACAGTCGGGCTCCAGCTTGTCATAATGGGAGCGTGAATGCCCGACGTTCTTTTCCCTCTCCGGAGCCGTCCCCGAATTCGTCCTCCTCCGACCCGCTGGCAATGCTGACGCAGGCCGTTGGGTGCGACGAGGCCGCCCTCGATCTCGGACGCGCCGCGCTCGCCATCGCCGCCGCCCACTATGTAGACTTTGATATGGCGGGGTATCTGGCACGGCTGGATGCTCTGGCGAAGGAGGCTCGGCAGCGCATTGGGCGCACGCGCCGCCCCCTGCGTGTCGTGAGCGCGCTCAACGCCTTTCTGTTCGACGAGTTGGGCTTTCACGGCAACCGCGAGGACTATTACAACCCCGCCAACAGCTTTCTCAATGAGGTGCTGGACAGGCGAACCGGCCTGCCCATCACGCTCAGCGTTCTTTACCTGGCCCTCGCGCACCGTCTGCGACTGCCCCTCTACGGCGTCGGTATGCCGCTGCACTTTATCGTTAAGTATATAGCGCCGGGGCAGGAGATTTTCATTGACCCCTTCTACGGCGGCGAGATGCTGACCCCGGAGGACTGCCGCGCGCGCATCGAACAGATCGCCGGACAGCCCATCGTCTTCGACCCGGCCTGCCTCAACGCCACGCCCAAGCGCCGGATCCTCTACCGCCTGCTCAACAACCTCAAGCAGATCTACCTGCGCCGCGAGGAGCCGGGCCGCGCCGGGCGCGTGGTGGAGCAGATGCTGATCGTCGCCCCGGATTCCCATGCCGACGTGCGCGACCGGGGCCTGCTCTTTCTACAGGAGAACGCCCTATCGCGCGGCGTGGAATGGCTGACGCGCTACCTGGAGCGAGCGCCCGAAGCCCCCGATGCCGCCTGGGTTCGCTCTGCTATTAACCACGCCTGGATGCGCCACGTCCGACAGAACTGATGAGGAGGTACTCCATGATTTTGCGTCCCCGTGCGTTGACGCGCTGCTGGCTGCTCTTGCTGTGGCTGGCGATAGGGCTAAGCCTGGCGGCAGCGCCCGTGCCAGCCCAGCGCGCCGAGAGCAACGGCAACGGCGAGTTCGCCGCCAGCGTCCGCCAGTTCAAGCACCCCCATCTGACGGTAGTGATCTCCATTGACCAGTTTCGCGCCGACTACCTGCGCCGTCTGACCGACCTGTTCCTGCCGGCCACGCAGGGCAACGGCAAAGTCGGCGGGTTCCGCTACCTGATGACGGCGGGCTCCTACTACGTGGATGCGCGCTACGGGCACTTTCCCCTGTTCACCGGCCCCGGCCACTCCATCATCCTCACCGGCGGCTACCCCTACAAGACCGGCATCATCAGCAACTCCTGGTGGGACAAAGCAACCAATGCGGTGGTCTACTGCGTGGACGATCCCCGGCAGAAGGTGGTCGGCGCAGGGCCGGACAGCAAGGCTACGCCGATGGGCCCGCTCAACCTACGCACCACGACGGTCGGCGATGAGCTCAAGCTGGCGACCAACGGCGCGGCGAAGGTGGTGACCCTCTCGCTCAAGGATCGCGCCGCCATCCTGCTGGGCGGGCACACGCAGGATGTCAGCATCTGGTTCGACGACAGCACGGGCCGCTGGATCAGCAGCACCGCCTATTGCCGGGATGGCCGGCTGCCGTCCTGGGTCGAGGAGGTGAACGCCGAAGGTTTGCCCGATAAGGCGCTCGGCACGACCTGGGCGCTCTCCGTGCCGCCGGAGGCCCTGGCGCGGGCCGTTCCCCCCGATCTGCCCCCGGAGCGCAACCCCTACGGCCTGGGAGTGAGCTTCCCGCACCATATCGGCCCGGAGAAGACGCGCGCCAACTATCGGGCGTTTACTCTGACGCCCGCCGCCAACGCCTACGTCTTTGAGACGGCCAAGCGCGCGGTCACGGCGGAGAAGCTGGGGCAGCATGGCAATACGCCGGACCTGCTCGCCATCAACCTGGCCACCAACGACTACATCGGTCATGCGTTCGGCCCGCTGAGCCCGGAGGCCCTGGATATTACCGTCCAGACGGATCGCATGATCGCCGACTTCCTCAACTTTCTGAATACGACGGTGCCCGGCGGGCTGCGCGAGGTCGTCTTTGTCGTGACTGCGGATCACGGCGTCGTGCCCATCCCGGAGAACCTGCAAGCCCGCGACATCAACGCGGGCCGCATTCTGGACGAGGATATTAATAACGCGGCGCAGAAGGCGCTGGCGGAGGCGTTTGGAGGGGGGACCTGGGTCGGCAAGGATGCAGAGGGCAAGGTGGTCGGCGGCTATGTGGAGCCGTACATCTACCTGAATGAGGCGGCGATCAGCCAGGCGCTATCCAGCGGCAAGACGGCCTCTCGCGCCCAGATCGAGGAGGTCGCGGCCCGCGCCGTCGCCGCGCTGCCGGGCATCTACGCCTGCTACACGCGCTCGCAGATCATGGACGGCCAACTGCCCGCGACGGAGATAGCAAAGCGGATCGTCAACGGCTACTACCCGAAAATCTCCGGGGATGTGGTGGTGGTCAACGAGCAGATGCACATCGTCAACGAGCTCGGCCCCTACTACACCACGCACGGTATGCCCTACGCCTACGACCTGCACGTTCCGATCCTGATTGCGGGGCCGGGCATCCGCGCGGGCGTCTGGACGGACCCAGTCTCGCCCGCTGACATCGCCCCGACGCTCTCCGCCCTGCTGGGAGTGGAGCTGCCGAGTGCCTGCGACGGCGTTATTCTCAAGAATGCGCTTCGCTAGGCCCTCGCTCCGTCTCACGCTGTAAAAAACAGGGCCGGCAAGCAGGAGTGCGTGGGATAAACAGATGAAGTGCTCAGAGAGCCTTGTAGATTGGAGAACACGGAACGAAGCGCTGCTGGGCCGCCTCGTCCGCGCCACGCGCGACCTCGACGACGAGTCGCTGAACCGGCATCCTGACCCGCGCACGTGGAGTCCTGCGCAGGTCGTCGAACATATGGTGCTTGCCAACCGACCCTACCTTCAGACGATACAGGGCGGCCTGGCGGGCGCAGGGCGGTGCACAGGCGACCCTCCGATCCGCCACAGCTTCTTCGGTAGGCTGCTTATCAAGGCCGCCGGCCCCAGAGGCAACGCGCCCGCCCCCAAGATTCTGCACCCTCGCCCTGTGCCGACCTGGCTTGAGGTGCTTGCGGAGTGGCAGCAGCAGCAGACCCAACTGCTCTCGCTGCTGGATCAGGCTGCCGGCGTAGACCTCAGTAGCGCGCCGGTACGCAACCCGTTCGTCCGGGTGATCCGCATGAACCTAGCGGACTGCCTGGAGATAATGACGGCCCATACAGAGCGGCACGTCCGGCAAGTCGAGGAGCGCGTACCGCAATGTTTCGTTGCCCCCTAATGCCACCCGCCCGCCGCAGTTCATTCGCATTATCCTCAAGAACGCGCTGTGCTAGGCTCTGGCCCCAAAGATAGGGCGCTCCACCGCAAATGCGGTGGAGCGCCAAGCAGGACAAAGCGGAGGGTCAGGCTTCGGATAGGTTATCGGGCGCCGGCGCGGGCTGCTGTGGCCGTCTGTTCCGCACAGGGAACCACAGCGACTTCGCATTCCGGTATGCGGCCGTTATAGGTGGCAAAGCCCCAGTTGCTCGTTTCTATCTCCACCAGGCCGTTCGTTTTCAGCCACTGGAAGACTTCGTAAGCCTCGTGGGCCGATTGGTAGGAGGGCGTGACGCTATCGAAGGTATCCAGGATGGACCAGCGCACATCCGGCAGGCAGATGAAGGGAAAGAACCCTTTCACCAGCTTGCCCACCAGCGGGATGCGGGCGATGGGACTGAGCAGATAGACGGTCAGGTGGGCGTAGATCAGCGGAGCATAGTGCTTGCAGATCGGCCAGAGCAGCTTGAACAGCTTGCGGTAGAGCGTCACGGTCGGGAAATCGTAGTAACCTCCCTTGCCATAGACGCACACCGCCGTCCATCCGCCGGGCCGCACCGTCCGGGCCATGGCCGCAAAGCCTCCCGCCGGATCGGGCGTATGGTGGAAAACCCCGATAGAAAATGCGCCGTCTACCGAGCGGGTACGAATCGGAGGATTCAAGACGTCGGCCTGGCAGATGAGCACGTTGGGGTCGCCCTGGAAGTTTTCTGCCGCCGCTTCCACAGCCTCGCTCAGGTCCAGCCCAATTGCCTTGCCGTTCTTCATCCGGACGATCTCGATAAACCGACCCGGCCCACAGCCAAAATCGGCGATCACGGCCCCGTGCAAGTCCTGGGTTTCGATGCCGGTGATTCTTTCCCACATGCGCAGCGTATGACCCTCCATGTGCCTGCCCCGATTCTCGCTTTCAAACTGTACGCGGGACCACTTCTGCCACTGATAGCCAAAGGAACGGGCGTAGTTGGCCGACTCGTTGTAGCCAGCAAAGCGCGGGATGCCGCGCACAATAGGATAGCGATGGGAGGAGGAATACAGGGTTCCCTCCAGGATAATATCCCCCTCACGCTTTTCGACCGCCAATTGCAGCGGTTCCTGCGTCGCCGGGTCTACCAGGTAGGGAAGGAAGGAGACATGCATAGGTGATTACAGCCCTTACTACTCTCGCCGGAGAGATTGGTCACAAGTTTCCGTAATCGTGCGGGTGGACACTTGCTCCGTTTTGCTCGCTGGGAAAGATTGATCGGTAGCGCCCCATGAAAACGTGGCTGCCTCTCGAAGGCTCAATGTCGGACCACAGTTTCCGGCGGGGCTGTCAGACTCGTCACAAGTTTCCGTAATCGGTCACGGAGCGCTGGCGTGGGTTGACGTGGAGGCCGGTGGTATGCAGGAAGGCGATGGCACGCTGCACCTCCGATAGCGGCCCGGAGATGGTGATTTCCACCCATCCCCCCTCTTCGTCGTCGAAAGCGGCGCGCTCCAGGTTGACGACGACATTAAAATCCTTGCCCACCCGGTACAGCAACGGCGTCTGCCCCTGCGCGGCGTTGACCGTGCTGAGGCGCACGTAGATGCTGCTGGGGCGCGGGATGGCCTCTTCCGGGGGAGCGGCGCTGCTCGGCGCAGAGGGAGCGGAAGCGTCGGTGTCTTTGAGCAGGCCAAGAGAGCGCAGGTAGTTGGCGGCCTGCTCGACTTCGCCGGTGGAGCCTTCCAGGGTGAGCGCCACGTGGCCGTAGTCTTCGGTCACGCGGGCGCGGCGGATATTGGTGACGACGTTAAACAGCTTGCCGAGCCGCCAGATGATCGGCTGGCCTACGCTATCGCTGTCAGCGGTCAATTCAACGGTAACAACAGGCATTCGAGGGCGCCTCCTCCTGAGGAGCATCCATCGGTTTCTGCCCGGCCCTAAAGGACGAGGCTGCCGGCGGCAAGCCTCTGAATGTCCTTTCATTCTTTATTTCGGCAGGTCTTAGCCCTGGAAGTACCCCATTCGATAGGCAAACATTAGAAGGGCCGAACTCACAGGAAACCGTCAGCCATGCCGTGCAAGCCCGGAGGCGGCGATCCGGGGCCAGCAACGGCGTGCGGCGCGGAAATCAGCCTCCTGCGATGGCGGGGACGATGGAAACAGTGTCTCCGTCCTTGACGGGGGTATCTTTCCCTTCCAGGAAGCGAATATCCTCCTCGTTGACGTAGATATTCACGAAACGGCGCAGCTCGCCCTGCTCATCGGTCAGGCGCGCGGCGATGCCGGAATATTGGCGCTCCAGGTCGGCGATCAGCGCGGCCACGGTGTCCCCGGAGGCCGTGACCATCTCTTGATTATCGGTATATTTCCGCAGCGGCGTAGGAATCAGCACGTTAACAGCCATTTTCTTTCTCCATTTTGGCTCTCACCCCGGTTAAGGCCCCCACCTCCGACCCACTGCAAGGGTCGGCCCTGCAAGGGCTCGGGCCCCTGCTCGGGTCGGCGCTGCAATGGTTCGCGCCTCCGCCTAGCCACACCTGGCCACAGCCCTCCGCCTAGCGATCCCCAACAACAGGGGAGGGGAGAAGAGAAGCCAGGGTTTTTCTGCCCACGTAGGTGGGCAGCGGGCCGCAGGCCCCACAGCGGCAGGGTTTAGCCTGCCGCCAGGGGTGAGGTTAAGCATTCACGCTTGCAAGCAATTTCTCGGTCTTGAGCGCCGAATCCAGGGAAGCCAGGTTCGGCTCGATGGCGACAGGACGGCCCAGCTGCCCAACAACGACCTCCTGGGTCTTGAGGCCGTTGCCAGTGATGGCGATGACGACGACATCATCGGGCTGGAAGCGGCCCTGCTCGGCCAGCTTCTTGGTTACGGAGACGGTCACGCCGCCGGCGGTCTCGGTGAAGATGCCTTCGGTGCGGCCCAGCAGGCGGATGCCCTCGATGACTTCCTCATCGGTGACGTCCTCGGCCCAGCCGCCGGACTTGCGCACGGTCTCCATTGCCAGGTAGCCGTCCGCCGGGTTGCCAATAGCGATAGATTTGGCGATGGTGTCGGGCTTCTGGGGGCGGAACACGTCGGCGCAGGTCTTGATGGCGGTGGTGATGGGCGAGCAACCCTTTGCCTGCGCCGCATACATCCGGGTCGGCACGCCGTTTTCCAGCAGGTCCAGCCGGTTCAACTCGTTGAGGCCCTTGTAGATCTTGCTGATGAGCGAGCCGCCCGCGCACGGCACGATGACATGGTCGGGCGCGCGCCAGCCCAGCTGCTCGGCGATCTCGTAGCCGAAGGTCTTGGAGCCGTCGCCGTAGAAGGGCCGCAGGTTGATGTTGACGAAGCCCCAGCCGTACTTGCCGGCGGCCTCCGCGCACAGGCGGTTGACCTCGTCGTAGTTGCCGCTGACGGCCAGCACGTTCGTGCCATAGATGAGCGTGCCCAGCACCTTGCCCTGCTCCAGGTTGGCCGGAATGAAGACATAAGAGCGGAAGCCGCCCTCGGCAGCGTGAGCGGCGACGGAGTTGGCAAGATTGCCGGTGGAGGCGCAGGCGACGGTATCGTAGCCGAACTCGCGCGCTTTGGTCAGCGCGACGGCCACCACGCGATCTTTGAAGGAGAGGGTCGGATGGTTGACGGCATCATTCTTGATATAGAGATTATTCAGGCCCAGCGCGCGGCCCAGCCGCTCCGCCCGGATCAGCGGCGTCCACCCGACATTTTTGCCGACGGTGGGCGGGCCTTCGACGGGCAGCAGATCGTGATAGCGCCACATGGACGGCGGGCCGGCGGCGATGGTTTCGCGCGAGACTTTGGGCGCGACCTCCTCCCAGTTGAGCACCACCTCCAGTGGCCCGAAACAGAGCTCGCACACATGCACCGGGCTGATGGGATACTCCTCCCCGCACTCCCGGCATCGCAATCCGAGTACTTTGGCCATTCCCCTTCCTCCTGCGGGCGTAACCGCTCGCCCCACGTCCGCTTGTATTCTCCTCTACGCCAAACCAAGAAAGCCTCTCGTCCCCGGCACAGGACGAGAGGCTGAGGCCTTCGTGGTTCCACCTGTCTTCGCCGCGCCCTCGCGGACGCGACCTCAGCGGGTGCGCCAGCGGTCCATCTGCGTACGGCAGCGCCGCCTGACACCCTAACCCTGTAACGGGAGCCCCCCGGCGTCCCTTACTCGGCCCAAGCCTTTCACGGACGCAGCTCAAAGGCCATTTCGGCAGGTTCGCTCGTACCGGCTCTCACCAACCCGGCTCGCTGGGACCGCGCCGCCCGCTTACTCCACCTTCTCGACGCTGTACGTTGTTCTCGGTTCACCCCGCGCAGAGAGAAGGACTACCCCGGAAGTGAGATCGCGTCTCGCCCGGTTTCTCCCGCGCGGGGTGAGAATAAATCTGTTGCTTCTTCTGCGCCCTACAGAGCGCTTGCAAGCAATGGTGACGTGCGCAGATTATACACGCCGGACGGCTTGCTTGTCAAGCGGTGGAATCCACTTTTAGTGTTTTTCGTTGTGTTTCTCGGCTTTTCTTGCCTCCTTCTCCCCCTTAGAGTGTCCGCGGGCTATGGGCGGGGCCTGGCCGAATTTGCGTCGGGCGCCATAGGCCGGCGGCCCTGGATACGAGACAGGGGGCCGCGTGACATGCAGCCGCACGGGAGGCGCCGGGCGAGTCGGATGGGCCACGATACGCGTTCGCGCCGTCACTATCGGCTTGCGCCGCACGATCTGCGGCACAGATCGGCGCACCACCGTGGGATGCGTCCGGTAAACATGCGCCGGGCGTACAGGCGCACGCTTTGCCGGATGGATACGCACGGCGCGCGGCGCGGCTGGTGCGCGATGCAGCACCCTAGCTGGCGGAGGAACCGGTCGGACCACCCTGCGCGGTGGGGGAGGCACTACCGGGCGCGGGCGAGGATGCGCCGGCACCGCGCGGTGTACGGGTTTTGGGGGCGCCATAGGCCGCACGGGCCGCGCCGGGGCGCGCACGACGGGGCGCCGCGTCCGATGAGCCCTGAAACGAACCGCCGGGTGAGGAGGCGCTACAGACCGCACGGGCGCTGGCTGCGCGCGCGGAACTATCGGCGCAGGATGCATGGGCGGACGCACGACCACATGCGCCGGTGCAGGATGTGCCGGGACAGTGCGCGCGATAGGATGTGGCGGGGCCGGATGTACGGCGGGCGGTGCCGGGGCGCGCGTCGGGAGATGAGGCGCCACTGCATGGGCTACCGGCGGCGGCGCTGCCGGATGGAGGGCCGGAGCCGGGTGAGGTAGCGGCGGGACAGAGCGCCGGACCACCCGCGTAGGCGGAGGAGCCGCTATCGCCGGATGTGGCGGGGCCGGGCGCACAATGGGCCGCGCGGGCGCACGCACAACCGGACGCGGCGCCACCGCGAGCCGACGCACAGGCGGAGCGGCGGCGCGTGTGGGCGGAACCACGACTACCGTCGTCGGGCGCGGTGTCGGCTGCACGGGCCTGACAACCACCGGCGGCCTGGAAGGCTGTGGCGACGGCGGCATCACGATCACGTTCACCGGAGGCGGCGTCGGCTGCGGGGCGGGCCGCACGATCACAGTGCGCGTTTGCGTGACCGGCGTGGGCGGATTGTGGTGCCGGGGCCGCAGCAGAAAGTAGGCGGCGATCAGCACCGGGATGGCCAGCAGCCAGGCGTCCCGATTGCTGGAGTGATGCGGCGCGGTAATGACGGGCCGGTCGTCCTGATCGTAATAGTCGTCCTCGGCATGATAGTAGCGTCGGCGATGGTAATAGTAGTCGTCCTCGTCCGGGTAGTAGCGGTCGTCGGGCTCATCCGTATAGTTGCGGTAGTAGTGGCCCTCGTCGTCACGCGCAAGGCGATAGTAGCGGTCGCGATCCGGGTCGTAATGGAGCGGCAGATAGGCTCCGCTGTCCGGGTCGCGATAGGCCGGGTAGAGATTCCCCCGGCGGTCGCGGCCGATGTCGTAGTAGCGGCCCGTATCATCGGCCAGATAGTAGCGCCGGTGATAGCGGGTCAGGTGCAGCCGCCGATGCCGGTGCGTCACATGCGCCGGTTTGGGCGGCGGCTGATTCACCACGATATAGGGCCGAAACGTCTGCGGCGCATGAACGGCGGCGGGCGTCGTGGGCGTCGTGGGCGCAGCCGCCGTTTGGGCTGCGGGCGCAGCCGGGGCGGCAGGGGCCGTGGCAGGCGGCGCTGACGTGGGCGGTGGCGCGGCCGCCGTCGGGGTTGCGGGCGGCGTCGTGGGCGGTGCCGAACGCTCCTGGGCGCAGCCGGCGATCAGCACCCCTCCAACCAGAAGGCCCAGACCTAAGGATAGAATCCAAATACGGTTATGACGATCCATGGGTCCTCTCCGTCTCTTTCAAGGTCGGAGGCGTCGGGAATTCCCTCGTCCTCCTCACGGCCGGAAATACGCGGAGCGCACGTCCCCATTTCAATTAGGATTATCCGATAGGCGATGGGCCGTTCGCCTGGGCGCGCCGGAAGCGGCGCAAAATCTATTCGACCTCTTGCCTTAACGGTTCCGATGAGATAGGATTCGGATTGTCTCAGAGGACAGAGGCAAGAAGTCTATAGCACGTTATCATTGATCTCCAGGATCCTACAGATACGTGCACGCTCCCCCAATGTGACCTGCCACGTTGCCGATCTTGCAAAAGAACCCGGCAAAGGCCATTAAACGGGCGTTCAACAACCTGATTGACTGCGGAATCAAGCGTAGAGTTCCCTGGTTTGTGTCGGCGATGGACGCCATACGATTTCAGGCGTTGATTCTGCGGGAGTGTTTAGAGTCCCTAACACAACTTGGCTGTAAGGCCCAACCCTCACCCCAACCCTCTCCCTGCAAGGTTCACGGGCGGGCTTTTGTTTTCGACGGGCTAAAGCCCTTCGCTGGGTGGCCTCCGGCCCAGTGCCCGCCTACGCGGGCACTCCCTTGCGATAAGCTCTGTGGTGTCCCCGTAGAGGTCGCTAGGTGTCGCGAGGCGGAGGGCTGTGGCAAGGCGG
>DASRGZ010000080.1:0-38552 GCA_035650735.1 Chthonomonadaceae bacterium | reverse complement strand
CAGGAGTTGGGCCATGAGGGCTATGTGGAGCTAGGCCGCAAGGGCGGCGAGGCCCGCAAGGAAGAGCTGGGCCCCGAAGGCTACAGTGAGCTGGGCCATAAGGGCGGGCAGCGTGTCAAAGAGCTGATCGAGGAAGGCAAGCAGGCCGAGCAAGAGAACAAATAGATGGCAAGGCTCGGGTGCGAGCACATACTGTAAACATCAACGGGCGGAAGCTTAATTAAGCTTCCGCCCGCCGAGCGTTGGGAGAAGCGGAGGAGCATCGTCTCTCCGGGAAGCCGCCTCGGCACGCGCAGAGCGGAATGGGCCATATGAGGGATGAGCGATGCAGGAGAGCGGCAAGTTTGAGCCGGACGCATAGAGAGGGGAGGAGCAACTCATGAACAAAGGATTATCGCTTTTGAGCGGCGTCGGCTTCGGCGCGGGGCTGATGTATCTATGGGACCCGGACCGGGGCAGGCGGCGTCGCGCGTTGATCCGCGATAAAGCGGTGCATATGCTCAACAAGACCGACGACGCTCTGGATGCGACCGTGCAGGATTTGACCAACCGGATAAACGGCTATGTGGCGGAGGCGCTCCACCTCTTCCGCCGCGATCAGGCTTCGGATGCCGTCATTGTCGAGCGCGTTCGGGCCAAGATGGGGCGGATCGTGACCCATCCCAGTTCGATCCTGGTGACCTGCGACCAGGGCATCGTCACGCTAAGGGGCCCGATTCTGTCTCGGGAGGCCGATCCGTTGATCGCGGTCGTGGCTTCGCTGCGCGGCGTGCGGGGCGTCGAGGATCGGCTGGAGCGGCACGAGACGGCGGGCGATATTCCTGGCTTACAGGGAGTTTCCCGGCGTCCGGGAATCCAACCGGAGTTCCTGCAGGCCAACTGGTCGCCTTCCGCCCGGCTGGTAGCCTGCGTTGCGGGCGGCACGCTGGCGCTCTCGGGAATCCGGCGCGGCGGAGTCTTCGGGCCGCTTCTGGGGCTTACCGGCCTGGCGCTGCTGGCGCGCGGGCTTACCAATAAGGAAGTGAAGCGTATCGTCGGCGTGAATTCCGGGCACCGGGCGGTGGATATCCAGAAGACGCTCAACATCAATGCGCCCCGGGATCTGGTCTTTGCCTTCTGGACCAACTACGATAACTTCCCGCACTTTATGTCCAGCGTGCGCGAGGTGCGCGATCTGGGCGGCGGGCGCTCGCACTGGGTCGTCGCCGGGCCCGCCGGCGTGCCGATTGAGTGGGACGCGGAGGTCACCCGAATCGAGCTCAATAAGGAGCTGGGCTGGAAGACGCTGCCGGGCGCGCCGGTGGAGCATGCCGGCCTGATTAAGTTCGATACCAATCCCGACGGCAGCACACGCGTCCACATCCTGTTCTCTTACAATCCGCCGGCGGGGGCGCTGGGCCATACCGTTGCCGACCTGCTCGGCTTCGATCCTAAGGCCAGGATGGATCAGGATCTGGCGCGCATGAAGACCCTGATCGAGACGGGCAAGACCCCGCATGACGCCGCGCAGCCTGAGGTGATCACGGGCTAAGAGCCCCTATTCTTTTCAAGGCCTTTGCTGTGGCGGGAGCTCGCCAAGCCGCCGCAGCAGGGGCTTTATTGTCAGTCCCTGCACGATGACGGAGAAGGCGACGACGGTGAACGCCGCGGTCAGGATCGTCGCACGCTGCGGCGTTTGCGGCGGCAAGCCGAGCGCAAGCGCCAGGGCCACGGCGCCGCGCAGGCCGCCCCAGAACAAAACATGCTGGTAGCGCAGCGGCACGCGCCAGGCGGAGCGGCCAAAGAGCGCGCAGCAGAGGTAGACGACGAGCGCGCGGGAGACGGTGACCAGGACAATGGCGGCCAGGAGAGAAGGGATCTTGCCGGGCGTGAAGCTCTCGGAGGTGAGCCCCATGCCGATCAGCAGAAAAATCAGGGAGTTGGCGAGGAAGGCGGCGTACTCCCAAAACGAGTCGATGGTCTCGTGCCCTTTATCCGTCAGCGTGCCCAGCGAGCCCCAGTTGCCCAGGATAAGCCCGGTAGTTAGAGTGGCCAGGATGCCGGACAGATGAAAATGCTCCGCCAGCAGGAACGCACCGTAGGCAGCGATGGTGGTGAAGGTCGTTTCGAGCAGGTGGTCGTCGGTGCGGCCCGCCAGCAGCAGCACGCTGCCGCCGACCGCCGCGCCGCAGAGAAGGCCACCCAACACCGTAACGGCAAACTTCCCCGCGACCTCTCCGGCGCTCATCCCGCCGCCCTGGGCCAGCGCCAGGAGGACGCCAAAGGCGACGGCGGCGGTGCCGTCGTTGAACAGGCTTTCCGCCTCCAGCAGCAGCCGCAGCCGGCCTTGAATTCCGACCTCCCGGAAGGTGGCGATGACCGCGACCGGATCGGTGGCGGCGATCAGGGCGCCGAAGAGCCAGGCGGCGCTCCATCCCCACCCGACAAGGAAGTGCAGGCCCGCCGCCGTTAGGGCTGCCGCGAGGAGAACGCCCAGCGTAACGAGTGTGAGCACTACGCCCAGATCGCGGCGCAGCTCCGGCCAGGAGATATTGAAGGCGGCCTCGAAAATGAGCGGCGGCAGGAAGGCGCCAAAGATCAGTTCTTGGGTCAGGCGCACCTGATGCCCCAGCGGCGAGAACGCCAGCGCGATCCCGGCCAGCACCAATCCCACGGTATAGGGCAGGCGAAGCCGGCGCACCAGCATGGCGACGACGGCGGCGACCAGGAGCAGTATCTCTATGCGTTCGACGTCCAGGCCCATCGCGTACTCCTGGCAGGCGGACCGGAGCGTTTCGCGGCGCGCTGGCGCTTGCCAACAGTCGCACCGCATAGGAAGCTAAGCGAGAATAGGGACTCTGCTGGCCGCCCACCCCTTTAGTGCCGGGCGCTTTCTCGGGGCGTGGAGGCTACAACTGGGCGCGCAGGAACTCCGCCGCTTTCTTCAGGCCGGCTTGCTTATCAAGCTCCGGGTTGCCGCATTCCAAGGCCATGTAGCCGTTAAAGCCGATCTCCTTGAGCGCGGCAAAGCCGGACGTGAAATCCGTATGGCCGTAACCCGGAAGCTGGCGGTTGCTGTCGGCAAGGTGGACGTGGGCGATGTACGGCCCGGCCTGCCGGATCGAGGCGGGAATATCGGCCTCCTCGATGCTCATGTGGAAGAAGTCCGCCATGATCTTGACGTTGGGGTTGCCGACACGCGCACAGATTTCGGTGGCATCGCGCAGCGCTTTGAGCAGATGCGTCTCGTAGCGGTTGAGCGGCTCCAGCAGCACGTTGGTTCCGGCCTGCTGCGCCGTCTGGCCCCACTCCTCGCAGAGCCTGGCGAGCAGGTCTTTCTCCAACTGGACGGCGGAGGCGAGCGGCGAGAGGTCGGGGATGCGCGGCCCGCCGAAGATGGGCACCACGATCAGGCCGGCCATGCCCAGATCGCCCGCGATGTTCAGCAGACGGTGAATGTCGGCGGAGGCGATTTCGCGCTCTTTCCGGTCAGTATCCAACGGGCAGCCTCTATACCCGGCGCAGATGCTCGCAGGCTTGACCGTGTGGCTGGCCGTCGCCCGCTTGATCTCCTCTAACCGGTCGGCGAGGTCGGAGCCGTAGAACTCGATACCTTCGTAGCCCGCCGCCGCCAGATTGTCCAGCTTCTCCTCCAGCGTCGTTCCGACGGCCAATGCCTCTTGACATGCCAGTTTCATAACAGGTCTCCACATCGCGACTTGGAATTAGGCCCAGAGGACGCAGTTCTTGCCGGCGCGCTTGGCCCGGTAGAGGGCTTCGTCGGCGCGCTGCACCAGTTCCGAGGGGTTGAGCGCGTCTTCTGGGTAGGAGGCCACTCCTACGCTGATGGTGCGGCGGATAACCTGCCCCGCGACGACGACGAACGCCTGCTCTTCCACCGCACTGCGGATACGCTCGGCCAGGCGGCAGGCGTTGTCCTTGTACGTCTCCGGCAGGATGACCATAAACTCCTCGCCGCCATAGCGGCCCACATGGTCTACGGAGCGCACATTGGCTTGCAGGATGGAGGCGATACAGCGCAGCAACTGGTCGCCCTGCGGGTGGCCGTAGGTATCGTTGAAGGTCTTGAAGCCGTCCACGTCCAGCATCAGCACGGAGAGTGCGCGGTGATAGCGAGAGGCGCGGCGCATCTCGCGGGCCAGCAACTCGTGCGTCTTGCGATGGTTCCAGAGGCCGGTCAGGCCGTCGGTGGCGGCCAGGCTGTGCATCTTCTCGCGGATGCGCACATTCTCCAGGGCGACCGCCGCCTGCGGCACCAGGGAGGCCAGCCGGGCCACATCGTCGCGCGTGAAAGGGCTGCGGGCGGGCCGTATCCACTGCGCCACGCCCAGCACCCGCTCGTGGACGACAATAGGATAGAGCAGCCAGGCGCCGGAGGCGGCCTCGCGGGGGCCCCGATACGGGTCGCGGGCGGCGTCGGCGATGATGCGGGGACGAATGCGCGCCGCCGCCTGGCCGATAAGCCCCTCGCCAAACATCGCCTTCTGCCCGGCGAAAGCGCCCATGTTGGGCAGGGCCGCCGCAGGCGTCAGCTCCCCCGTTTCCGGGTCGAGCGTCCAGACGAGGGCGCGGTCGGCGGTGACCAGCGCGCGGGCCAGAGCAAGGAAGCGCTGGAGAAGGATGGCGGGGTCAATATCGGTGGAGGGATCGGCGATGCTGGCACGGCCCATCGCCTCAGCGGTCTCCAACTGGCCGCGCAGGCTGGCGACCTCCAGGGTCAGCCGGGCCACCTGGGCGCAGAGAAGCAGCAGGGCCGTAAACGGCAGGGCGACGATCAGGCCCAGCGCCTTGCCGAGCGGAGCCAGCAGCACGACCGGCAGCAGGCCAAGCCCGTAGACGAGCATCAGTCCAGCCAGACGCACTCGACTGCGCGGAGTGCGCCACTGCGCTTGCAGCCCGCCCAGGTGCGCCCCTGCAGTGAACAGGCCGTTGGTGGCGGCGAAGGCCAGGGCGCTGAAGGCCGCTGCGACCAGATGGCTCAGCGCCGTCAGGCTGCTCATCGTCCGCAGGGAGGCGCCTCCGGCGCCTTCTATCGGCAGGCCCAGATGCCGTGCCGCCACCATCCAGGCTGCGCCGCCGACGAAGGCGGACAGCGCCAACTGCGCGCCCTGGAAGCGCAGATAGCCGCGCGAGTGGCCGCCGGTCTGTCCAAAACGGGCGTGCAGGAAGGCGGCCAGCAGCGCGCCCAGCGCCGCCGTCTCCGCTCCCATCCAGAGCGCGGCGGCGAAAATCACCGGAGCCGTGAAGGTCAGCGGGCGCTCCCGCGTCCAGGCGACGGGAATCAGCCGAGCCAGCAGCACCAGCGCAACGACAATTCCCGCCGCGCACGCGGTCGCGGCAGAATGCGGACTGTGCCAGGCGCCGCGCAGCAGCAGTACGATGGCTGCCAATAAGGTCGCGCCGCGATAGGCGCGCTGGAACGGCGACGCCTCGCGGCCTTTCTGGGACGCATCCGCCCGCAGGTCTTGCCGATGGCGGCGAGCCGACGATCCGCGCCCCGCCTGTGCGGAGACGCCCGGCTCGGGGTGGAGCCGTTCCCGTTGTGCGTTGGCTTGCCGTCGGCGTGGCAATGAACTCACGGCGCTTCCCTATCTTTCTTTAGACAGCGGGAACAAAACCGCTGCCAAATGCGATACAATAGGATTAACAGACGGCCACAGGATTTCTGTATCCCGCCCGCCTGTCGGCTCATTATAACAAATCCCCCCCGGCAAATTCAAGGGCGCCGGCTCTTTTCTAGCCGGAATTTCCCCCCTGCAGACGCGCTTCCCCCTGGCCTGTCCATGCAGAGCGCCCGACGATTGTGCGGCGTCTCCCCTGTGTGCTATACTCGGTTAGCATCCAACGGCAAGGAGTTTTAGGAGTATGTCCTTTAGAAAAGCATTGCGCCGCCTCTCCGTCCTGGCCGGAGCGGTCGGCGTTTTAGGAGCGTCCCTTTCCGGGTGTGGCGGTGGGGGCGGGGGTGGTGGCAACAGCGGAGGGAATCCCGGAGGCGGGGGCGGAACGGGAACCGGGCGCAGCGTCTGCCAGATGAACCCGCATCAGACCGGACGGGCACGCTGGACGGTGCTGATCTATATGAACGCCGCCAACAACCTCCAGCCCGATAGCCTGACCAATATGGCCCAGATCCTCAGCGTCGGCTCGGACGCCAATCTTAACATCGTGGTGCAGTGGAAGCAGGCCAACTGCGCCGATTGCGGCAACCCGACCTTTGTCGGCACGCGCCGCTACCTGGTCCATCGCGGCGACTTCACCACGCTGGATCAGGACCGTCTGCCCGACCCGGCCACCAACGTCAACGGCACCTCCGATATGGGCGACTGGCATGTGTTGCAGAATTTCGTGCAATGGGGCTATCAGAACTTCCCCGCCGACCATCTGGCCGTCGTCATTTGGGATCACGGCTCCGGCTGGGAGCCGACCCGCTCTGCTGGCAATCGTCTGAAGCTGCGCTTCCGTGCCGTCTCGCAAGATGACGAGTTCAACACCGAAATCGAGACCGAGCAGATCCCGCAGGCGCTCGCGGGCGTGCCCGTGGATACGCTCATCTTCGATGCCTCGCTGGAGCAGATGGTCGAGGTGGCCTACCAGGTGCGGAACTCGGCTCACGTCATGATCGGCTCGGAGGAGAGCCCGCCCGGCGAAGGCTATCCCTACGATGCCTGGCTCGGCGCGCTGAAGTCCAGCAGCGGCGTGCTGAATCCCTGCCAGGTGGGCGAGGAGATCGTGCGTGACTTCGTGGCCGCCTATCCCAACAACTCCAACATTACCCAGTCTGTTGTGGACCTGACGAAGATGGATAATGTCGCCACGGCGCTTAACAACTTCGCCAACACCCTGCGCCTGCACATCCACGACCAGGCCGACCTGCTGAGCAACGCCCGCGAACGGGCACAGAACTACGCTTACCCGGAGAACAAGGACCTCTTCGATTACGCCGAGATCCTGCGCACCTCGACTGCCTCACCCATCGACATCAAGCAGGCGGCGGCCAATATGGAGACGGCGTTAATCAATGGTAGCAGCGGAGCCGTTATCACCTCGTCGCACGGCAACATCGATCAAACTGGCTCGCACGGCCTCGCCATCTACATTCCCGGCTTCGACATAGCGGGGCAGCCTCTCTATCTGAGCGCCTACAATAACCTGGCGCTAGCGCGGAGCACCAACTGGGACGAGTTCCTGCAGGCGCAGGTCAAGTAGCAGGGGCCTTCCATTTTCTTTTCGGGCGGCTAAAGCCGCAGCAACCAAGGCACTAAGTCCGCCTTCGTGGACTTACCTAAACCCCCTGGCCCCACTGCCAGGGTCGGGCCTGCAATGGACTGCAAGGGTCGGCAGGGTTAGGGCCCCTGCCTCCGCCTTGCCACAGCCCTCCGCCTTGCGACCCTACTTCGTCGCTAACGCGGCAGGGAAGGGGGGGACCCGGCTTCTCTTCTCCCTTCTCCCTTGCAGGGAGAAGGGCCGGGGATGAGGGTAGAACAAGGCTTCTCCTCTCCCCCAAGGGGACCAGCCTTCGAACGCCGAACAGGAGCGCCCGCATGGATCTTTCCTCCCTTCTGGCTCAGTTGGATGCGCAGGGCTACGTGGTCGTGCCTGGCTTTCTCGATTTGGACACAACCGCGGCCATCCGCGCCCATATTGACAGCCTCGCTCCGCCTATCGCCCCCGCCGATCAGCCGGGCCTCAGGCGCATCCACGACCTGCGCCACCCGATTCCCGGCGAGATCATGCCCCGGCTCGTCAGCAACCCCAAATTGCTGGAACTGGCGATGACCCTGCTCAGAGTGGGCAGCCTCTCCGACCTGCGCCTGCTCGAACAGGTGCTCATCCGCTCTGACCCCAAGCCCCCGCCCTACGGCCCGGTCGGCTGGCACGTGGATTGGGCCTTCTTCCCCGACGAGTATGAGTCCACGCCCCGGTGCGCCTACTACCACATGGTGCACGCCTGCAACACCGTTATTCCGGGCGGAGCGGCGTTCATGATCGTGCCCGGCTCACACAAATTGACCTATGCCGCCACCGCCGCTCTACAGACCGAGGCCGAGCTGGATCAGTTTAAGAAAGATCCTGTGCGCTATGCGGGCGTCAATCTCGACGAGGGCATCGAGGTCTGCGTCAGTGAGGGTGACCTGATCATCTTCAATCCCATGGCGATCCATTCCGCATCCGGCAACGCGACGCAGCAGCCGCGCTACGTCTACTTTGCCTCCTTCTTTGACGCTTCCGCACAGCGGCTCTGGAATGGACTGCGGGCCATTCAGTACCGCGATCACTTTCCGGATTCGCTGCGGGAGGGCCTGCCGCCAGAGTTACGGCACTTGCTGGAATGGTGAGTTTATCCCCATCCGGCGCCACCGCGTCGCCGCTCATCGGAGGAACCTTTCCTCTGGCCCCGGAGTCCTAATGCCGGAAATCAACGTGCAAGACCAGACCCGGCACACGGGCAGAAAGGGGTTGGGAATATGGCAAAGTTCCCCAAGGGCAATCCTAGAGTCGCCAGGGCCAAAGGCGGCGGCCATAATCAGGACGTGGACGAGAAGAAAGACCACTTCCCGGATCGGGGTCGCCGCAGCGAAGATATGGATTTTGAAGATCCGCAGGCCAACCAGTCCAAAGGCCGGCCCAAGCATATTCCGCATCCGAGCGGGCATCCCTCCCAGGCGGGCGTTCCCCACAGCGAGCCCAACCCGCCGACGGATAATACGGTGCCCGGCGGCAATCGCCGCAAGGGCTCCAATGTGGGCCGCCTGGATCACGGCTAATAGGCGCTACTCCAGGCCGGCCAGCGCCAGCACGCTGGGGAGCGGATCGCCTTGCAGTCGCAGGGAGCGCCAGCTCTCCCCGGCATCGTCGCTGAGATAAACGCGCCCATCGCTCAGGCCCGCGAACAGGCGCCCGCCGATATGGGCCAGCGCGTAGGGCATGCTGTCGAGCGGCTGGGGCAGGCCGCCATCCAATGCCTGCCAGGGTCCTTGCCCGCGCCAGCGGTAGATGTACGCCTGGGCATCGCCAGAGTAGTGGGCCTGGCGCGGGCCGGGACTGGCGGAGACATACCAGCAATCGGGGTCATCCGGGTCCACCGCCAGGCCCCAGGTATAGTTGCGGTCGCGGCCGCTATCGGCCGGCTGCCAGGTCTCTCCCCAATTCACGCTGTAGGCCGCTCCGCCTCCGCCCGCCTCGTAAGCGCGTCCCGATGCGCGCGGGTGCCAGGCGAGGGCATGCACGTCACGCTGCGCGCCCGGTCGGTGATCGGCCCAGGTCTTTCCTCCATCCCGGCTTAGCATCAGGCCACCCAACTCGATCCCGACCAGCAGCACCCCCGCCTCGTGCGGATTGGGCGCGATCCAGCGCACGTGTGACGTCCACGGACGCGGCGGAAAGCTCCAGGTGGGCCGGGAGGGCAACTCCAGCAGCGCCTCCAGCTCCTCCCAGGACTGCCCGCCGTCCTCGCTGCGAAACAGCCGGCTCGGCTCGGTGCCCGCATAGACGGCGCCATCCGCCGGGCTGACCGCCAGCGAGAAGACGTCCTTCTCCGGCAAACGCGCATCCTGCCAGGTCTGCCCACCGTCGCCGCTCTTCCAGACGCCCTGGCCGCGCGTGCCCGCATAGAGGGTGCCGGGATGGCGCGGGTCCAGGGTCAGGCACTGCGCTCCGCTGCCCCTCAAACTCGCTGTGACGACGCCTTTATCGCCATCCAGGGCGATACGGGCGATAGAGTCGCCGGTGGCTGCAAATATCTCCGACATAACCTTCTCCTTTCTTCTCTCTCAGGCTCCTTCCGTTCTCGGTAGCGGGCGAATAAATTCGCAGCAACAAAGATACCAAGTCGACCTCCGCCGACTCAAATCCTCCCCTCTCCCACGCTGCGGGAGAGGGGCTGGGGTGAGGGCAGAACCCGCGCAGGCGGGTTTAGTGCTCTTGTTGCTGCGGCTTCAGCCGCCCGATAAGGAAAACGCGTTCCCTTCAGCGCCCCAGCACGTAGACGTAACCGTCGCCCACGCTCACCACGACCTCGCTCTTGCCGTCGCCGTTGACGTCAGCGAGAATGGGCGTGCCGACCGGCGCGGCGAAGGTCTTGCGCCAGACGACTTTGCCCCGGTCCCCCGCATCCCGGACGGCCAGTAGATTGCCATCCTGCCCGCCAAAGAGCAGTTCCGGCGCGCCCTCGCCGTCCACATCGCCGGAGACAATGCCGCTGGGCGCAGTGGATAGCCCCATCTGCCAGAGATGCCTGCCGGTCGCCGCGTCAAAGCAGACCAGCGTGCCGTCCGCCTCCACCTGCGCGCCGCGCCAGCCGCGCTCTTCCTTCGAGCCGTGGGAAATAACTCTGGAAGGCGGCAGCAGCCCCTCACTGAAGCCGGCATTCCCGCCGCGCAGCGGCCAGCGCTCGGTCGGCAGATATTCCAGCCACAGGCCGCGCGTGCCGTCCAGCGAGAGGCCGGCGCGGCAGCTATAGGCCCCGCCCAGATAGACGAAAGGCGCTTCGCCCGCCCGTTGCAGCACCGTCGGCGAGGCGTAAGCCGCCCACCACTTCAGCACCTGCGCGATATTGACCGGCCCGACCAGCAGATTGCCGGTTTTCCCGTCGGCGATGCAGTAGAAATCGGGGTTGCAGAAGACGATGTCGTCCGTGCCGTCGCCGTTGAAGTCCCACGCGACCGCGCGCCCGCCGAACGCCTGGAAATGCCGCTCGATGCCGGGAACCTCTTCGCGCTCCCAGACGGGCTTGCCGGTACGCCCATCCAGCACATAGGCGCGTGCGGCAGGCTTGGTGCTGTAGGTGAACACATCCAGGTGCTTGCCGCCTGTGAAGTGGCCGACGGTAAAATAGTGCGGGCGCTCGCTATACTGCCCGCAGGCCGCGCTCTGCGGAAACACGTACTGCCATAGCGTCTTTCTGTCCGGGCCGCGCGCCTGCACCCAGAGATTGCCGTCCGCGCCGCGTCCTGCCGTCAGCACATAGGGCTTGCCGTCGCCGAGCAGATCGCAGACGATGGGAATCTCGGAGGAGGGAAACGTCTCGACGAGGCGCAGCGCGTCCCCCTCCAACCGTAGCACAGTGACGGTGGCGTTGTCGTAGAGCAGGACTTCGTTCCGCCCGTCGCCATCTATATCCGCCGCCAGCAGATAAGGCGCCATCACGCCCTGCAAGGGAGGGAGGTCGGGCAGGGCGCGAGGCACGGGCGGCGCGGGCGGCGTCTCCGTGCTGGTGACAACCGCGCCGTCGGCCTGGATAGCCCATCCCTGCGCCGCCTGGCCCCCTTTTTCGGTCGTGAAGAACGCGGCCCGCCCGCCATCCGGCCCGGCCATGACCGCGCGCCGCACGCCGACGGCGTTAAAGGCAAAATCCCGGCGCGCATCGGCAGGAAGCGACTCCAGGAGGAAGGCGGCGGTTGATGAGGCCCAGAGGCGCGTAAGCTGCCCACCTTGCAGCCGCCAGACCTCGTAACTTGCCGGCGGATCGAACTGGAGGCCGGCGCTGCGGACGCACAGCAGCGCGCGCCCGCCGTGTTCTCCCCGAATGGGCACGGACGCTATCGGCACAAGGTCGGGCGCTTCGGCCTTTTGCGCTCCCGTTACGCCATCCCAGATAAACAGGTGCCAGCGCTTATCGGTCGTGCCGTCGAACAAGGCGGCGACAAGCTCTTTCTTCCCATCGCCGTCCAGGTCGCTCACCGGGTCGGAAGGCATGCGGATGGAGCGCGCCTCCGTGGTAACCGGGTCGGGCCAGCCGCGCGTCCAGGCCAGCTCCAGCTTGCCGCCGACGTTGCGCAGCACGTCCACGTGCTTGGTCAGGGAGATATTGACGAAGTCCAGCTTGCCGTCGCCATCCACGTCCACCAACTCATTCCAACCGTAGTGGCGTTTGTTGGCGCCCTGCGGGTCCCAGGTTGTGTGCGAGGCGAGGGCGCCGGTGGCCAGGTCCAGGTTCCAGACGTGGCACCAGCTATCCACGACGGCGTGCGTATGTCCCTCCCCGTTGAGGTCGCCGAGCATCACGGCAGGATACTCGACGGCGTACTCTTTGGGCGTCCAGGCCCAGCGCCGGATCGCCCTGTGCCCGTCGAAACTCCACAGGGCGAACTCTCCGTTCGAGGCGGGCGGCCCGCCCTGCGCCTGCCGCATGGAGGTGACAACAAAAATCTGCTTGCCCCGCGCGTCTGGCAGATACGCGCCACAGCAGCCGCGCCAGCCAAAGTCGCCGGTGTTGATGTCTATGGCGGCCCGCAGCCGGCCCGTCTGCCCGTCCAGGATGAGGTACGCCTGCCGCGTGCCGCCCAGGTGCCCCGCCAGAGCGACGACCTCCTTGCGCCCATCGCCGTCGAGGTCTTCGACCCAGGCCACGTCGCTGATGACATAGCCCGGCGGCGCGCTCTGCCAGAGAAGCTTGCCCTGTTCGCTATAGGCCATCAGCCGCGCCCGCGCCGTCACGAGAATTTCAGTATCCCGCCCGCTGCCCCGCAGATCGGCAAAGCGGTGCGCGCCCTGTCCGCTGCCAACGAAATAGCGCGCCAGCACGCGCGGGGGCTGACGCATCGCGCCCGGCAGCGGCTGGTAGGCCGTCAGGGAGGTATCATGCCGCCACATCGGCCAGTCGCCTTCCGCGCCCTGCGCGGCGGAAAGCGCCAGCCAGCCAAGAACGCAGAGGCTCAGCAGCAGGTGCATCAGCCCGGTCATTGTCGTCTCCTACGCAGCAGGTAAAGCCCAGACGAGCCGCATTGACAACCAGCCGACGCCGCGCTATAATGCGCCAACGCCGCCCTTCCGATATGCGACTCTGCCTGTTCCGAATTGGTTTGGAAAAGGAGCTTGCTATGCAGCCAGGCCAGCCCGAATCGCCCGTGCTCTCCCTTCCCTGCCGTTACTATCGCGTCTATACCGACCCGGAAGTTCCCTGCGACGAGTGTAATTTCCATTACGTCGAGCGCGCGCTGCCCGTGCCCGTGGCGCAGGCGGCCCTGGTGCTGGTGGATGTCTGGAACACCCACTACATAGACAACTGGCTCCAGCGGGCCGCCGAGGTCACGCGAACGCGCATTGTTCCCCTGCTGGAAGCGGCCCGCCGCGTCGGCATGGCCGTCATTCACGGGCCGTGCCCGCAGGTGGCAGAGCGCTACAGCCCGGCTCCGCCGCCGGCCCCTTCCGCGCCTGCCGCCTCTTCGGAGTGGCCCCCTGCCGGCTTTCGCAGCATCTACCGCGCCGGAGAGTACGCCGCCTTTGGCCGCGACGACGAGCCGCGCCTGCACGCGGCGCTCGAACGCTACGTTACCGAGCTCGATATCGCTCCGCCTGCCAGACCGCTGCCCGGCGAGCCGGTCATCCATACCGGCGCGCAGATGCACGCGCTGCTGGCCGAGCGCAAAATCCTGCACCTGTTCTACGCCGGTTTTGCGACCAACTGGTGCGTGATCGGGCGTGACTACGGCATCATCAGGATGAACGAGCGCGGCTATAACATCATCCTCGTCCGCGACGCCACGACGGGCATCGAGTTCCACGATACGGTGGATACGCTTCAGGCCACGGCAATGACCGTGCGCGAGATCGAGACGAAGTACGCCTGGTCCACCACGACGGAGGCGTTCGTCGCCGCCTGCGCGCAGACGCCCTCTGCTGTGTGAGAGTGTCCATGGAAACCCGGCTGTGCCCGGCCCTAAAGGACCGGGCTGTGGGCGGCAAGCCCCCTGAAGGGGGCTAACCTTCCTTCTTATAGCTCCTATAGGGGACTAACCCACCTCGCGTAGCCCGCTTGAGCGGGCTTGCCGTCCGCAGCCCACTCGTTTACGGGTGGGGCTGCCAGAAGTTAGCGTACACACTCTGAGGTTTAACGGGTGCGTCCGTTAATCGCCACCGGGGCCTTCGCGGCGCGCGTACAGGTCAACAGGCTCGCCGGGATGCCAGGTGGGCAGTCCCTCCGGCACGGCGTAGTCAAAGGTCTCATCGTCGCTCGGATAGGGGTTGACCTTGCGCTCATGCAGCGCGTACTGATACAGGCGGCACCGCTTCTCGATCACGCTGCGGTCGAACCAGCCGTACTTCTCGTTCCAACTGGCGGCGCGGTTGTCGAAATAGACCACCCGGCGCAGGTCGTTGCTCGTATTGACCGTGCTGCCGTGCAGCACCTTCACATGATGCAACAGCACGTCCCCCGGTTCCATCTCTGCCGGCACGGCTCCGGGCAGGGAGTAGAAGTCCTTGCGTCCCTGCTCGACCCAGGCGTTGGCCTTTTCCACATCCCACAGGTGGCTGCCCGGCACGACCCAGACGCAGCTATTCTCCACTGTTGAGTAGTCCGGGTAGATGTCAATGTTAAAGATCCGCTCTCTGCCGGTGAGGGCATTGCCGTCCCGATGCCAGGGCACCGAAGAGCCGTGCCCCGGCAGCTTGAAGACCAGCGACTCATAGCAGGGAATAAAGTCCGGGCCGACCATGCGAGTCAGCAGGTCGCCGATGAAGGGATGCGCCAGCAGCCGCAGCGAGAAGGTGTTGGGGTTGGAGTGGAGATAGGTCAGATAGTAGGGAATGCCCTCCGGGCCGCGCAGGCACTTCTTATCCGCCGGGCCGCCGGAGACTATCTCCTCGATCAGGCGCGCCGACTCCGCGCGGAAGTTGGCCAGCTCGTCGGCGTGCAGGACGTTGCGGCAGATAACATAGCCATTCTCATCAAAGAACTGAATCTCTTCGTCTGTAATCTTACGCATGGTAACTCCTTCTTTTGGCACTTCTGTTCGGCCTCTTGATAAGGCAAGCTCCATAAACTTTCCGGCTGCATTGGCTCGATTCTTTACTCACCGGTTCCGGCAGGTTTGAGGTACAGTCAGGAAGAATCAAGAAACCAGGCGGATATGACAGCAGTTCTCTTATTGTTGCAATAAGTGCGATCTACGCTCACGGCGTAGTGTCTGTGCTGGTCAGAGCACGCTCCACCGCTGCCAGTTGATAGGCGACCTCACGGTACTCGTTTTTGCCGGAATGATGCTCTACGCCCCAATAGCCCTGATACCCCGCATTGCGGAGTATCTTAATGCGCTCGGCCAGGCAGGTCTGCGTGATGCGGGCGTCTACGTGCGTATGCATCGCCCAGGGAGCCATGCGGCGGTCCCCGCCCTCCTCATCGCCGTCTTCCCAGTGGCCGATATGCAGCAGCACGCCATAGGCGGGATGATCTACCGCTTTTGCCAAACGCTCCATGTTGTCGGCAATCAGCGAGAAGCCCCAGTGGTTCTCCGGCCCGACGCGGAAGCCGTGATCGCCTGCAAAGCGCGCGTACTCCTGATAGCGCTTCACCAGCGTATCGAATTGCTCTTCCGTCATGGGAACCCTGGCATTGGCCGGATCAAACGCATTCCCCGTTCCCAGGCTGACCGGACCGCCGGTATCGAAGCGCACCGTCTCTGCCCCCAAAATGGCGGCCAGACGCAGGTGATGCAGCGCGCCCCGATAGTTGCGCTCCCGTGCCTCCGGGTCCGCCTCCCACACATGCACGCCGTCCACGTGATAATTGGCGACGGTCATCTCTCTCTCATCTAGCGCCTGCCGGACCTTGCGGATGACGCCCTCATCGTCGCTGCCGATGATATAGTTCCAGAAGTCCGCCGCGTTAAGCCGGTAGCGGTACTTGACGCTTTCCAGGTAGCCGAAGGCGTCTATTTTGCCCTCCTGCCGAAGCCCATGAAAGCTGAACGAAGCAATCGAGATTTTCACCTGCGGTTCTCCTTTTGCCCTCGTCTCCCTTGCCTGCTCGTACACCTGGAGTTGGTCACACTCCACGCCGCTGTTCCTCACCAGGGCAAGCCTATTTTCCTCTCCTCCACCATCATCTCCTTCGCAAGGGACAAACAAGCACAGAAAAGCCAGACAGCAGCAAGGATTTAGGCCCTCTTTGCAGAATCAATGGGCGAGGAGGCGAACGTGAGCGGCAACAGGTTTATGCTGGCGATAGGCCAGATGCGGGTCGAGGGCGGCGCGGTAGAGGCAAACTTGCAACGGGCCATGCACATGATCGCGGCGGCAGGCGAGCAGGGCTGCCAGATTGTCGTGCTGCCGGAGTGCCTGGACCTCGGCTGGACGCATCCCGCCGCGCGCGAATTGGCACAGCCTATTCCCGGCAGGCACAGCGACATTCTGGCTCAGGCGGCACGGCAAGCGCGTATCTACGTGGTGGCGGGCCTGACGGAGCGCGCCGGAGATCGCATCTATAATGCGGCGGTCCTGACCTCTCCCGATGGCGCGATCCTGCTCAAGCACCGCAAGATCAACGAACTGGAGATTGCCCACGATCTCTATTCCATTGGCGACTCGCTCTCCGTAGCGCATACGCCGTTGGGAACCATCGGCATTCCCATCTGCGCCGATAATTTTCCGAGTTCCCTGGCGCTCGGCCATTCGCTGGCGCGCATGGGCGCGCAGCTACTGCTCTCGCCCTCGGCCTGGGCGGTAGACGCCGATCACGACAACGCAAAGGAACCCTACGGCGCGCTGTGGCGCTCCGCCTATACCACGCTGGCCACGTTGTATAATATGACGGTCGTGGGGGTAAGCAACGTGGGCTGGCTGAGCGCAGGGCCGTGGCAAGGGCGCAAGTGCATTGGCTGCTCGCTGGCGATAGGGCCAGGCGGAGTCGTCCTGGCCGAAGGCCCCTACGGCGAGTCCAGCGAGGGCCTGATCGTCGTGCCGATTGAAGTCGCGCCGTCCGCCGCCACTGGAACGGCCATCGCCGACATGCTGGCCGCGAAAGGCTACTGCGGCCCATAGTACCTGCCCTGCACGCCCTGGAACCCATGAGGATACCATGCAAATCACCGCGTTAGAAGTCACCGTGCGGCGCAGCGCCCCAAACCCGACCCCGATCCGCGATGCCCTGCAAAGCCTGCCGGGAGCCGGATCGGCGCAGGTCGTCGTGCGCACCGAGGAGAATATCTCCGGCGTCGGGGAGGTCGGCTTTGGGCGGGTGGCGGGCGCACCGGAGGCGCTGGCCGCGCTCATCGAACATATCCTCAAACCGGTCGTCCTGGGAACCGACCCGGCCCTTGTCCGTCAGACGCACGAAGCGATGCTGCGGGAAACGGAGTATCACGGCTCCTTCGGCCTGGCGATGTTCGGCATCGCGGCGGTGGATGTGGCGCTCTGGGATTGCCTGGGGCGAATGCGCGGCGTTCCCTGCTGGCAGTTGTGGGGCGCGGCGCGCAAAGCGATCCCTGCCTACGCGATGGTGGGCTGGCTGAACTATAACGACGACGAGGTGCAGCGCATCTGCGCCCAGGCCGTCGAGCAGGGCTTCCGCGCCGTCAAGATCAAGGTCGGCTACCCGACCCTGGAAGAGGATGTGCGCCGTATTCAGGTTGTCCGCAAGGCCATCGGCGCGGACGTGCGGCTAATGGTAGACGCCAACCAGTCGCTGACGACCAAAGAGGCCCTGCGGCGGGGCCGCGCCTTTCAGGATTTGGGCTGCTATTGGTGGGAGGAGCCGATTTCTGCCGACGACGTGGACGGGTATGCCCGTCTTGCCGAAGCCCTGGATATCCCGATTGCCACCGGCGAGAACCTCTATACTCGCGCCGACTTCGCGCGCTTCCTGCGCCGCGACGCGGTAGACATCGTGCAGCCTGACCTGCGCCGTGCCGGTGGGCCGACCGCTCTGCTGCAAATCGGCCTGCTGGCAGACGCCTTTCGACGGCCCTATGCCTCGCACGGCGGCGGCCCGGTGCAGCTTAACATCATGGCCTGCCTGCCCAACGCGCTCTACCTGGAGACCGGGCTGATTGCGCCCAACTCGCCGCTCAAGCTGAGGGACGGCTGCGCGGCGATACCAGAGGGGCCGGGGTTTCAATGGGAGTAAGAGCTGCCGGTAATCCCTCCCAACCGTGTTGACGCTTCTCATGGAGCGCACGCTTTTGAGATGTATCCACACAATTGGGGGTGTCTACCGAGCTGCCAACGGTAGCAGCAAAAATATGTCGGACGCCAACGAGCGGCTGGCCTAGTTTCAATGGGAGTAAGAGCTGCCAACGGTCGCAGCAGGCCTACGTTAACCTTATATAGATGAATTGTAAAACTATGCAGGAACCGTTTCGTATGCAGGCCGTGCAGTCGCCGGTCATTCCGATTGTCGGCGAGATGATCAGCCGCCATCCGGGCACGATCTCGCTTGGGCAGGGCGTCGTCCACTATCCCCCGCCGCCGCAAGCAGTGGAGGCGATTGCGCGCTTTCTGAGCGACCCCGATAATCACAAGTACCGTCCGGTACAGGGCATTCCGCCGCTGCTGGAGGCTATCGCCGCCAAACTGCGCGCCGAAAACGGCATAGACCTACAGGCAGGCCGCAGCCTCGTCGTTACGGCGGGCGCAAACATGGCCTTCCTGAACGCCATCCTCGCCGTCACCGACCCCAGCGATGAGATTATCTTGCTGACGCCCTACTATTTCAACCACGATATGGCGGTGGCGATGGCGGGCTGCCGCCCTGTCACCGTCGCAACGGACGAGAACTATCAGCCGCGCCTGGAGGCTATCGAGGCTGCGATTACGGAACGGACGCGGGCCATCCTGACCATCTCGCCCAACAATCCGACGGGCGCGGTCTACGCGGAGGAGGCGTTGCGCGCCATCAATGCGCTTTGCCGTCGGTATCGCCTCTATCACATCAGCGACGAAGCCTACGAGTACTTCACCTATGACGGCGCGCGCCATTTTTCTCCCGGCAGTCTCCCCGGCAGCGAAAGCTATACCATCTCCCTCTACTCGCTCTCGAAGGCGTATGGCTTTGCAAGCTGGCGGATCGGGTATATGGTGCTGCCGGAACAGCTGCTGGTGCCTGTGAAGAAGATCCAGGATACCATGCTCATCTGCCCGCCGGTGATTTCGCAGTACGCGGCGGTGGGCGCGCTGGAGGCCGGCGCCGACTACTGCCGCAAGCATCTGCGGGACATTGCCGAGGTACGCCAGGTCGCCCTGGAGGCGCTGCGGTCGCTCCAGCCGCTCTGTACCGTGCCGGAGGCGAAAGGCGCGTTCTATTTCCTGCTCAAGATTCACGCCTGCTTAGACCCGATGCGCCTGGTGGAACGGCTCATCGCCGAGCACCGCGTCGCCGCCCTGCCCGGCACAACCTTCGGCATGGAGGCCGGCTGCTACCTGCGCGTTTCCTACGGCACCCTGCCGAAAGACCGCGCCATGGAGGGGATCGGCAGGCTCGTCGAGGGACTGCGCACGCTGTTGAAGGAGTAAACGTCCATGCATATCGTCTGCTGCCAACTGGATATTGCCTGGGAAGACAAAGCGGCCAACCATGCGAAAGTGCGCGCGCTGCTGGAGCGTGCTTCCATCGCCAAAGGCTCGCTCGTGGCGCTGCCGGAGATGTTCTCGACCGGCTTTAGCCTGAATGTTGCCGCTATCGCTGAAGGCGCTGCCCGTGAAACGGAGCGGTTTCTAGCGCGCACTGCGCGGGAATTCGACGTCTTTATGCTCGGCGGCGTGACGACTATGGGGTCGGACGGACGCGGGCGCAACGAGGCGGTTGTCTTTGACCCGGAGGGCCGCGAGGTCGTCCGCTACTGCAAGATGCACCCATTCACCTATGGCGGCGAGTCGAAGCACTACGCTTCCGGCGATAAGCCTGTTGTATTCGCGTGCCAGGAGTTCACGGTCGCGCCCTTCATCTGCTACGACCTGCGCTTTCCGGAGGTGTTCCGCAGTGCGGCGCGGCGTGGCGCGCAGCTTTTCGTGGTCATTGCCAACTGGCCCCAGCCCAGGGAGCACCACTGGCTGACGCTATTGCAGGCGCGAGCCATCGAGAACCAGGCGTATGTCGTGGGCGTCAATCGCTGCGGCGACGATCCTAAGCTTTGCTATTCGGGCCGCAGCCTGATTGTGGATCCGCGCGGCAATATTCTGGCGGACGCGGGCGAAGCGGAGGGCTGCATCCAGGCCGAGCTGGACTTGCCTGCGCTTCTGGCCTACCGCGAGACATTCCCGGCCCTAGCGGATATTCATCCGGAGTACGTGCGCTGTGAGTGAATGTATCTCGCACCTTAGCTGAAGGAGAAATCAGATTAATGTTGAGGACGTTACCACGCGCGGCTCGGTATGGAGTTTGGGGCCTGCTGCTATGCGCCGTAGCATGGACAGCAGCAGGAACGAGCGCTCTGGCGGCAGGGAAGCCATCGGCCCGACTATCGCCGCTGAAGGTGGTCGGCACGCAACTGCTGGACAGCCAGAACAAGCCTGTCCATCTGCGCGGCGTCAACGTGGCCAGCCTCGAATGGACGAGCGACGGCGAGGGGCATATTCTCGACACGGTACAAACCGCCATTCGGGATTGGCATGTCAATATCATTCGCCTGCCGCTGGCGCAGGATCGCTGGTTTGGGAAGGCGTCCGAACAGACGGACGAAGGCAAAGCCTATCGCGCTCTCGTCCGGCAGATCGTGGACACTTGCGCCGCGCAGGCCTGCTATATCCTGCTGGACCTGCACTGGTCGGATGAGGGCGAGTGGGGCAAGCAGATCGGCCAGCATAAGATGCCCGACCAGAACAGTCTGACCTTCTGGAAGGACTGTGCCAGGACTTATAAAAATCATCCTGCCGTTCTCTTTGACCTCTACAACGAACCGCACGACGTGACCTGGGACATCTGGCGTGAGGGCGGCAAGGTCACGGAAAAGAACCGCAGAACGGGTGACGAGAAGACCTATGACGCCGTCGGGATGCAGGCGCTGCTCAACGCCGTGCGCGGCACGGGCGCGCGAAATGTCGTCGTTGCCGGCGGGCTGGATTGGGCCTACGATTTTTCCGGCATTCTGGCGGGCAAGCAGCTTTCCGATCCCAAAGGACACGGTGTCCTCTATGCCAACCATACCTATCCGTTCAAGGGCGATACGGTGGAGCAGTGGGCGGCAAAGATGGAAGCGGCGACGAAGACGCTGCCCGTGATCGTCAGCGAATTTGGCAGCCAGCCGAGCCGCAACGGCTTCAGCGATAGGAGTGAGCAGTGGGTCCGGTACGTCTTGCAAGTTCTCCAGGATCACGGCTGGAACTGGACGGCCTGGGACCTGCATCCTGCCGCCGGTCCTTGCCTGATTTCGGATTGGAACTACACGCCGACGCCGTACTTCGGCATGTGGGTCAAGCAGGCACTCCTGGGCACGCTGCCGCCCTACACGCCGCCCCCCGTGCTCCCAGGCGGGCAAGGAACCGGCTCCGCCCGGCCCTAAAGGACTGGGCCGTGGGCGGCAAGCTCCCTAAATGGGGCTGCGCCAGGTGGATCGGTTCCTACCAGAGGCAAAGATGCCTCAGTGCTCTGCCTGACAAGGCTCCTTTGCAGGAAGCTAACCCGCCCCTCGTAGCCCCCTTTAGGGGGCTTGCCGTCCGCAGCCCACTCGTTTACGGGTGGGCTGCCAGGCGGAGAGAACCACTGAAAAGGACGAAGAGACGCATGGCAGTTCATCCCTTGGCGGGCAAACCGGCCCCCGACGCTATTCTGATTGATGTGCCGGAACTCGTGGCGCAGTACTATGACGTACATCCCGACCCCTCCGATCCGGGCCAGCGCGTCAGCTTTGGCACCTCCGGCCATCGCGGTACGCCCTCCAGAGGCACCTTCAACGAAGACCACATTCTGGCCATCACACAGGCCATCGTCGAGTACCGCCGCCAACAGGGCATCACCGGTCCGCTCTATATGGGCATGGACACCCACGCCCTCTCGGAACCGGCCCAGCGGACGGCGCTGGAGGTGCTCGCCGCCCACGGAGTCGAGGTCTTTATCGCCCGCGACGGCGGGTTTACGCCCACGCCGGTCATCTCCCACGCCATTCTGACCTATAATCAGGGCCGGGAGAGCGGCCTGGCCGATGGCATCGTCATCACGCCCTCGCACAACCCGCCCTCGGATGGCGGATTTAAATATAACCCGCCCAACGGCGGCCCGGCGGATACCGGCACGACCGGCTGGATTCAGGACCGGGCCAACGCGCTGCTCCTGGAGAGGAACCGCGCGGCCCGGCGCATTCCGTATGAGGTGGCCCTGCGCGCCCCAACGACCCACCAACACGACTTCCTCCGGCCCTATGTCAACGATCTCGGCAGCGTCCTCGATATGGCGGTAATCCGCGCTTCCGGGCTGACGCTGGGCGCCGACCCGCTCGGCGGCTCCAGCGCGGCCTATTGGGAGCCGATTGCCCATACCTACGGCCTGAACCTCTCGGTCACCAACAAGGCGGTGGACCCGACGTTTCGCCTCATGCCCGTAGACCACGACGGTAAGATCCGTATGGACTGCTCCTCCCCCTACGCGATGGCCAACCTGGTCCGCCTCAAGGACCGCTATGGCATCGCCTTCGGCAACGATCCCGACGCCGACCGCCACGGCATCGTCACTCCGAGCGTCGGCTTGCTGCCCCCCAACCACTACCTGGCCGTCGCCATCTGGTATCTGTTCCGCCACCGCAAGGACTGGTCCGCCGATAGCGCCATCGGTAAGACCATCGTCAGCAGCAGCATGATAGACCGCGTGGGAGGGCTTATCGGCAGGCAGGTCGTAGAGGTGCCGGTGGGGTTCAAGTGGTTTGTGGAGGGACTGCTGAGCGGCGCGTATGGGTTTGGCGGGGAGGAGAGCGCCGGAGCCTCGTTCCTGCGTACCAACGGCACGGTCTGGACGACGGACAAGGACGGCATCATTATGGACTTGCTCGCCGCCGAGATCACGGCCCGCACCGGCAAAGACCCGGGCCAGCACTATCGCGACCTGACCGCGCAGTTGGGTGATCCGCTCTACGTGCGTGTAGACCAGCCGGCCACTCCTGAGCAGAAGGAGCGGCTGAAGAAGCTCTCCCCCGATTCCGTCCGCGCCTCAACCTTAGCCGGTGAGCCCATCCTCGCCAGGCTGACCAGAGCGCCGGGCAACGACGCCGACATCGGCGGCTTGAAAGTGGTCGCGGAGAACGGCTGGTTTGCGGCCCGCCCCTCCGGCACCGAGGACGTCTACAAGATCTACGCCGAGAGCTTCAAAGGCCAGGCCCACCTCGACCAGATCCTGGAGGAGGCCCGCCGAATCGTCTCCGAGGCGCTATGACCTTTGGTTCTCGCTCTGTTCGATTCCCCGTCTCGCTTCACTTATGTGTGTCACACTTTGGTAGGTGACACACATAAGTGAGACTGTTTTGGGAGGAACCCGGCAACTAGGTTAAGCACGGTTGGATGACAATCGCTTCTTTTGTACTCTCGACGATGGCCTTCAATTCCTCTTGCTCAGGCTGCGGCACGTCGAACTTCTTCAGCGTCTGCTCGAGATCGTCCATAAAGGCGGCCCACTCTTCCTCGGTGATCCCTAGATGCCGATGCAAGTCTCCCATTGAGCGGCCCGAGTAGGTCTGCGGGCCGCCAGTTGCTGAGCAGACCAGTTCTGTCGCCAGATACTTGAACCCGGCGGGCGAGACGCGATGGTGAGCCTCATTCACGCGGGGATTAGCATTCAAACGCGGATCGTTCATTAGCCGATCAATCAGGTCATCCACGACCGTTGCGATGTTATAGACGCCGCCCAATCGGTCATAGAGCGAGGGCTGTTCGTTCGCTTGCATTTTCGTTCTCCTTTCGGCTTTTGAATGGTTGCACACCGTGGGCTAGTCTAATAGTTCCACGGCATCGCCCTTCCGCACTATGCCCTCCACCAGGACGGCCCCATAGACGCCAGCCATGCCATTATGGGCTTTGGCCACCTTGCGCAGGAACGCGGGGGTCGAGGCTCCGGTATCAGGATCCAGGGTAATCATCTTGCAGCGCGGATCGCGCTCCAGAACCGAGATCATCACCTTTGATCCGAGACGCAGAGAGCGGCCCACAAGCGTATCCTCGCCGAAGCCGCCTGCGGAAGTCAAGTCCACATAGACATTGGCCCGGAAGCGGCGCAGATCCACTGTGGTTCCAAGCTCCTCCCCAAGCTGCTGTGCGGTCTGTACCGAAAACAGCGACACGGGACGGCAATCCGTCAGCGCCCGCTCCGAGCGTACCAGCGTGAGGGTAGACGCATCGCCCAGCATACCCATGAGCGTGGGGTCGTCTATAGCCAGAATCTCTCCGGAGGGTGTCTGGACATCCACCATCAGGTCCGCCGGATCGGCGTACAGGGGATTAAGACCGGGTGTGATGCTCTCTGCTTCGTTGAGATCGGGGGACGTGCCGCCTTATCGGGATCACGGAATCGAGGGCGATACCGTAACATCGCTTGCTGCTCCCGTGCCGTCAGATAGGGAAAGCCTTTGGGTTGGGCCGAACTCCGGAAGGCGAAGAGGCGGTCGCCATAGACTCCGGAAAACCCGATGAAGGCTTCGTCCAACGTCTCGCCCCGCATACTTTTGACCGGATAGCGCCACAGGCTATCCACGGTTCCGATAATGCTCATGTCCTGCCTTCCTTTCTCTAACCGCTGTTATTGCTTTGAGCCAGACCCTCTAAATTAGATAACCTGCGATCAGATCGGATGCCAGGCGACACCGCCGCAGCCGCTTGTCCGTGAGTGTTATAATATATAATAAAGTAATTGCTGTCAAGAATGAAAAACGTTAAATGATATGCAAACTATACCAATTTACTGGAAAGGACGGGGCAAAGCGGACGCATTCTGCAGCAACTGCGCACGGAGCAAGGGCTGGCGCCGGAACAGACGGTGCTGGCGGAACAACAAGGACGCAAGCTGATGCCCCACAACGGTGGCCTGCTGTGGGGCATTGCGGCTGTAGCGGGTCTATCGCTAGAGGTTGTGTTATTTTCCTTCGATCACGCGGACAAACAGCTCTTCTAACGTCTCGCGCTTGGGAATGAGAGCAACGAGCCGGGCGCCGTTCTGGACGAGGGCCCGCGCCAGTTCGGGAATATCGTCCTCGCTGTGCACCCAGGCGGTGAACCGCGTGATCGGCACCCGCTCGAATTTGAGCCGGGGGGTTACCTGCCGCACCGCCGCCATCGCCGCGTCGTTCATGTCGCGCACTTCCACTTCGACGGTAGACGAAAAGGCCAACAGCTCCTCTATCGTCCCCTGCGCTGCCACCTGTCCTCGCTTGATGATCGCAACCTGATCGCAGGTCATCTCGATCTCGGAGAGCAGGTGCGAGTTGACCAGCACCGTCTTGCCCTCCGTGCGCAACTCATTGATGATGTCGCGCACATCGCGGCGGCCAAGGGGATCGAGCGCCGAGGTTGGCTCGTCAAGAATGACGAGGTCAGGGTCGTGGAGGATAGCCTGCGCCAGCCCGATGCGCTGCTGCATTCCCTTGGAGAACTCGCGCAGTTTGGACCGGGCGCGATCGGCCAGCCCCACGCGCTCCAGCACCTCCGGCACGCGCCGCGCCCTCCAGGCGCCATCCATGCCGGAGAGCTTGCCGTGCAGGTTCAGGAACTCGACGGCAGTCAGGAAGTCGTGGAACTGGAACTTCTCCGGCAGGAACCCTACCCGCCGCCGGATCGCCACATCGCCGATAGGCTTACCCAGCAGTTGCGCGTTGCCGGTGGTCGGACGAATGTTGCCCAGCAGCATCATGATCGTGGTCGTCTTGCCGGCGCCATTGGGGCCGAGGAACCCGAACACCGAGCCCTGCGGCACGAGCAGATTTAGGTCGCGCACGGCGGGCAGGCCCCGATAGGCTTTGCCCAATCCAAAGGTCTCAATTGCATTCACGAAACTTGCATCCTCGTTCTGGCCCCACTCCACCCGACCGTAATCACTTCTTCGCTTCCGTCTTTGCGGGGGAAGTCTCCTCAGGACGGACCACATGGACGACATGCTTTAGCTTCCAGACGCGCCCCTGCCAGTTAACCGCCGCCTCCAGTGGGTAGTCCCCGGCAGGCGTGGTGGAGGGCAGCCGGAAATCGTAACGGATTATCTCCTGCCCGTCCTCGTGGTCAATAAACAGCTCGCGTTTCTTGCTGCCTTTAAGCTCCCATCCGGCGGGCACGCTCAGCAATTCCACGCTGCCGCCCAGGTAGCGAGGAACGGCGCTGAAGACATCCACGTTGACCCGCAGCTTCGTCGAGCCGACCACAGCCACCGGCTCCGGCTCGGCGGACATCTGCGCCTGCACCGGCTCGACGATGGTGAAGGTCGCCGCCGACTGCACCTGCTTGCCCTCCTCCAGATCCGCCGTGACCATCAGCGTGTAGGAGCCGGGCGCCAGGGTAGGCGGCAGAACGGTGCTGTACTTGAGTTTGAGCCGCTTCGACGGCGCAATGGGCGGCACGGTCACTTCGCGCACCGTGTTGACCACGTTGACGGAGTTGCCCTGTCCCGTCCAGAGCACGCTGCGGATAGGCACCGGCACATCTCTCTGGTTGAGCAGTTCCAGCGTCGCAAACAGCTTCTGGCCCGCGATGCACTTATAATCGGAGAGAGTCAGGCGCGGGTTGATGCCGGCCACCGGTTGCACCCGCGATTCGGCTAGCGTCGCATCCAGCAGCAAATGCGGCTCAAACGCCTGCGTGGGAATGTAGGCGGTCGCCGGGCCGGGTGGCAGGAACTCGGCGCGCACCCCGATGGTTGCTCCAGGCCGCAGGACTAGGCTGGCGGTATCCTTCGGGATGGCAAGCTCCACGACCTGTGTGCCGTTGGTGAGTTTGCCCGCCACCGGCAGCGCCTTGACATCCACCGCTTTGTCGTTCCAGACCGGGGTATCCTTGCTGTTGGCGGCATCCAGCAGGCGCGCTGCCACCGTCGGCGCGCTGCCCTCCCCGATGCTGCCGATCACCACTTCCAGGTTATCGGCGCTGCGCAGCCAGCCGTCGCCGCCCATGTCCAGGTCGAACAGCACGGAGGCGGGCTGATCCGTGCGCGCCGCCAGATAGAGATAGTTGTCATCCCAATTACAATAGACGGTTCCCTTGATGGGCCCTTCAGTCACGGTATAGAATGGGTCCCACTCGCCATCGCTAAGCACGCCGTCTATCTGGACGGTGCGCCGCAGTCGCTGCGGGTCGGTCGGATACTTGGGACGCTCGCGGAAGTTGAGCGTCGGCTGCGCGGGGGACGGTGCCTGGCTCTGGGGCGCGGCGGGAACGGCGCCTTTGGCCGCTTCGCTGTCCTGCGCCGCCGCGTCCACGCTGGGCAGCAAGCCCAGCAGGCTCGCCGCGAGGCCCGCCGTGCAGACCGCCCGCATTACGCCCTTCCAGCGCCCGCAGCGCTTACGCCCGACCGGTGCAAAACTCGGCAAAAAGCACACATTTAGGGCCAACACAGCCAGATCCTCCTGTAATTAGTGCTTGCCGACTCTAGCACGTTTCCGTCCGTCTGTCAAGAGCAGGGCGCGCAGGTTTTGCTCCATCCGTGCGCCCATCTCTGAGCCGACCGATACGCTGGTCTCGTAGCGATAGAGGTCGAGGCCGTAATCTTCCGGCGTCAGGATGTAGCCAAGCTCGTCGCAGGTGAGGCCCAGGAGAAATTTGGGTTGCCCGGACATTAGCCGCTTGAGGTAGAGGCCGATATTGGGCAGGACTTCACCGGGCAGGGTCAGAAACTCCGCCGGACCGATAGTGATGCGGTTGACCTCCGTTTCGATCTGGCCATCTTTGAGCAGGTTGGGAAAGACCTTGAGGGCGATGAGCGCCTTGAACTGCGCGTTTTCCAGGGGGACGGTAAAGACGCGCTGCTGCGTCTGAATAGGCGCCTCGCGCACGATCTCGGCCTGCCCTAGAAGCTCCTGTGCGCGCTGGCCCAGGCTCGTGCCGATGGCCTCTGCCGCCTGCCAGTTCTCGCCTTTGGGCGCGGTCGTCTCGTCAAAATCGGCGGTGACCATCCCGCCCTGCGCGCCGTTGAGATACAGGCAGACGCCGCCCGCCTTGCCCTCTACCGTCTCATAGAGCCAGTGGGGAAAATCGGCGGTCAGATGGTGCGTGTTGAGGATCTCCGGGTGGCAGGCGTAGTTGACGAGGGTAGCGATGGGCTTCTGTGTATCGCGGGCCAGCACCTGCATCACGCCCAGTTCGGTATCGAGTATCTGGGGCACGCGGATATTTTTGGAGATGCGCGGCACCTGTTTCGTGCTGGCAAACTTCAGGACCGCAGGCTGGAGCCTGGCCGCCGTGGCGTCTACCAGCCGGGCGACCTTCGCGCGGAAGCCGGCCATCCACTCCTGATCCACGCCGCTTGTCTGGAGGTCCGGCCCCCACTGGCCGAGCGTATCCGGGCCGGAGTGGGTATGCGTGGCGGCGATATAGAGGTGCTCCGGGGCGACGGAGCGGACCTTGGCGCGGATCTGCTCGATCTGGTAGCGCGGCACGCCCAGCAGGTCGCAGGAGACGAAGGCGATGCGCGTTGGCCCCTGCTGCATCACCAGGCAGCGTGCCATCAGCGGATCGTGGGCGCCCACGCTGCGCCGATTGCCAGCATAACCGGCCATATAGACGGAGTGCGTCGGCGTGATGTCCACCTTATCCGCCGCCGCCAGCAGCCCCTCCGAGCGGCTTTCCTGCGCCTGCGCCGCGCCTCCCAACGCCGCCAGCGCCAGACCCACGCACACCGCAATGAGTCCCACTCTCTCCGTTCGCATGGATTCTCCTTTCTCGCCCCACCCCCAACCCACTGCCAGGGTCGGCGCTCAACGGTTCGTGCCTCCACCTAGCGATACCTTTGCAGGGAGAGGAGAAGCCAGCGTTTCCTCTCCCCTCCCCTGTTCTTGGGGGAGGGGATCAAGGGGTGGGGGCCTCTCCCCTCTCCCGGCGTTGCGGGAGAGGGGCCGGGGGTGAGGGCAAGTGGATTCTCCTTTGCCTGCCCTCAAGCAGCGCGGAGCAGGTGGGCGCTACTCCCGCATGGCGTCCGGGTCGAGCCCGACCTCCTGGCAAAACTGCCGGTAGGCGCTGGGAGCGATCTCGGAGGGCTTGATCTCGCTGCGGCCTCCCCAGAAAACGTTAGTGTAGCTAACGGGAATGCCTACCGAAGCCAGATGCGCATCAATGGCGGCCTTGTGGGCCAGTACGACGGACTTATCCAGTCCGTGGACGACGCCCATGACATTGACGTTATGGAACTCCGGGCCGCCCTCGCGCCAGTAGGCGTGGGTCATGATGTGGAAGCGGCCCACCTGCCGCCCCGCCTCGATCTCGCGCCCCGCAGGCACAGCCCAATGAAACAGGGCGTTGTAGCGCGTGACCCGCTTGTTGCCCGCCGTCGGCTTAACGTGCTCCAGGAACGTAGAGAAGCGCCCGATGATCCTGCGCTCGTTCAGAGAGCGCCCGACCTTCAGGAAGGTCGCCAGGTCCACGCCCGCCTCTTCCGCCCGCGCCCGCCACAGGTCGCGGCGAAGCTCCTCCGGCGCAAACTCGCGTTTGAGCGCCACCAGCACCTGCCATTCCAGCGGACTCAGGCGCACCACCTCGGTCTTCAGCACGTCGGCCAGTTCCTCGGACTTGCTGCCGATCTCCATGCCCCGCCGGCGGATATGGCCCACCCCCAGGGTAAAGACGCATCGGGCCGGCATCAGCCGATAGCGCTGCGCGCCGATTTGGCCTGCCAGGAAGTCGGCGTGCTTGCTAAGCGAGTAGCCCTGCGGGACTTTGAGCGTCGTCCAGAGACGGTAGCGAGAGCCGGAGGTGGCCGGATCGGCGGTGCGAATGACGACGTGGCCGGAGAAGGGGTCTTGCTGGAACAGGTAATCGAAGGCGTCTTGCAGGCGCTCCTCCGGTACCTGCCAGGCCACCAGGGCGCCCGGAGCCAGGTTGGTAGCCATCAGGGTCTGGCGGACGCGGCGAATAGTGCCGGCGCGCAACATGCCCGCAATGCGCTCAATAACCACCGGGACGGGCAGGCCGGCCTGGGCGGCGATAGCGCCGAAGGGGTCTTCCAAAAAACCCTGGATTTGATCCTCGGAGACGGCCAGGATAGCAGCGTTGATGGGGTCGTCAATGGTGACGGGACAGATTCCAGTAGTCATGGTTCTATTTTACCCTACTCTCATCAAGAAAGCCTTTTTCGCAGGCAGGCATAGGCGTCCTGGAGTAAGCAGAATCGGGCAAAGCAGCTGTAAACCTCGTCTGGAAAGCAGAAAACGGTTATAATTGGGATGATGTCAATTTGATTGCTCTAAACATTCGGGATTTAGAGCAAGGAGGAAATCGGCAGAAGACGGGATAACATAGTAGGGATGACAGGCTTTTCACCTTCCGCTCGTCCAAACCGGCGTCACGCTTACGTGTTGTCACGGAAACCCCACTCATGCCCTATCGCTTTCCCTCTTCCCGGTGTTCCGGGGCCGCCATCATCAGTTGTGCCCTCGGCGGGCTAGCGGTCCTCGGCGGGCGGGCTGCCCATGCCGACATCCCCCGCACCCTGACCTCTCCCGACGGTCGCCTCTCCGTACAGATACAGATGCCGCCGCCCGGCTCCGCGCAAACGCCGCTGTGGTCGGCGACGTTTCAGGGCAAGCCGCTCCTGACCGACTGCCGCCTTAGCCTCAGCGTCGCCGACGAGGGCGACCTGCTGGCGGGCGTGCGGGTGCGAAGCGAGCGCCACCGGAGCGCGGATAAGCGCATTCGTATCCTCTTCGGCAAGGCTGCGGTCGCGCGAGACCGCTACCGGGAGGTCCGCTTCTCCCTCGAAACGCCCCGCAGACGCCGCGTGGATGTGCTATTTCGCTGCTACGACGATGCCCTCGCATTTCGCTATGTCGTTCCGAAACAGAAGGGAATGGAGCGGCTGACCGTGGTCGAAGAGGGAACGTCGTTCGGGCTTGCCGGCAATCCACGCGCCTACGTACAATACCTGGAAAACTACCACACTTCGCACGAGCACAACGTCACCACGACGCCCCTGCGCGACGTGAAGGCCGATACGCTGCTGGACATGCCCGCGACCTTCGCCTTCGACGATGGCACCCACATGGCCATTACAGAGGCGGCGCTGCGCCGCTATGCCGGAATGTCGCTGATGCGCCCTTCCCAGAGGGGGCAGAAAACGGAACTGATCTGCCGCCTCACCCCGCGCCCGGACGGGACGAAAGTCGTCCGCGACCTGCCGATGGTGACGCCCTGGCGCGTCGTGATGGTCGGCGACCGGGCCGGAGCCTTGCTGGAATCGAATGTTATCTACTGCCTCAACGCGCCGTCCGTCCTCAAAGACACGTCCTGGATCCAGCCCGGCAAGATGACCTGGTCCTGGTGGAACGGCAATCTCTACGATTCCAGGCCAGGCCCGCCCATCCTCTCGCTGCCGATGGCGCAGAAGTACATAGATTTTTGCGCCCGCAACGGCATTCTCTACCACTCCGTCATCGCTGATGAAACGGTGACGCCCTGGTACCGGCAGTCGAAGCAGGGCATCGAGCCAGGCCCGGACACCGACGTCACCCAAGTCCGCGCCGATCTGGATCTGGAAGGCATTCGCCGCTATGCGGAGGCGAGGGGCGTCCGGCTGTGGACGTGGGTGCATCAGGCGGCGCTGCGCGGGCGAGTCGAGGAGACATTTACGGCCTTCGAGAGACTAGGCTGGCGCGGCATGATGGTGGACTTCTTCGATCATGACGATCAGGAGATGGTGGAGCTCGCGGAGGAGATATTGCAGGCGGCGGCGCGGCATCATCTGCTGATCCACTTTCACGGCGTCTGGAAGCCGACCGGGATGCAGCGCACCTACCCCAACCTGATGAACCACGAGGGCGCGCTGAACCTCGAATACCTCAAGTGGAGCGACCGCTGCACGCCAGAGCACAATCTGCTGCTGGCGTTCACGCGCCTGCTGGCAGGGCCGATGGACTATCATCTGGGCGGGTTCCGGGCGGTGACGCGAGCGCAGTTTACGCCCCACAACATCGCGCCCAACGTGCTGGGGACGCGCGGGCATCATCTGGCGATGTATGTCTGCTTCGACAACCCCCAGCCGATGATTGCCGACTATCCGACCGCCTACGAAGGGCAGCCGGGCTTTGACTTCCTCAAAGTAGTTCCGACCTGGTGGGATGAGACGCGGGCTCTGGTGGGCGAGGTGGGGGAGGTTCTGGTCACGACGCGGCGCCGGGGTCGGACGTGGTATGTAGGCGGCATGGCAGCCAAGCGGGCGCGAGTCGTGGAACTGCCGCTGTCGTTCCTGGGGCCGGGGCGGTACGCGGCGAAGGTCTGGAAGGATGCGCCGGAGGCGGAAGCCGACCCGAACCGGCTGACGGTGGAGACGTTCGCGGCCTCCTCGGACGAGACGCTGCGGGTGCGGGTAGCCGTAGATGGCGGATTCGTGGCCCAGTTTACTCCGTCCGACCGATGAAAAGGCCCCTTACTCTATGGAAGGTGGTCTAGGGCGCAAACCCTCTCGCTGCCGATACCGCTAATGAAGAGGCGCTCCTTGACGCTGTGGAGCAGCTTCTGCGTCCAGTCTACGGCCCCGCCGTCCACGAGCTCAATGGGACGGCCTGAAGACGTCTCGTGGATATGGAAGCAGACGCCGTCATAGTAGCCCCGCCCTGCGGAGCGCTCCTGGTCGAATCCGAACTCCACGGCGCGAAACTCCTCCCGCAGCGGGGCCAGAGCGACGGACAGCCATCTGTCTCGGGGCGGGGCCGAGGCAAGGTCGGTCACGGAAAACCCGGAAGGCCGCTCCCCCGCCCAGGAAGGCAGTGAGCGCCCGCAGGTAGAAGCCAACGTGTTCCGCCAGGGCTTCTTCCTCAAAGCGGTTGGCGCCCACATTCCGCCCGGCACTACAGAGGCTGAAGAGGCGGAAATGCGCCTGGAGACGCGGATCCCCGTAGATCTGGGGGCGGAGCACCCGATGGCTGGCCGCCAGGTGGACAGCCTCCGGGGAGCGCGAAGCCGCTGCGAGGAGGGCGCGTCGGCGCACCGCACACTCGAGGGCCAGGACGTTGGTGGCATCGGACACAACTTCGAGATTGCGCGCCGTCACGACCGATCTGTTCTGGCTGACGGTGGCGACCGCCGAGTTGGTGCCCAGCGGGCAAAGCGGGGACAACTCGATGGGAGTGAACCCTGGGGGGAGGACAGAGAAGGCAATCCAGTCCCACTCGAGCAACCGCTTCGGGTCCGTTTGACTGGGTCGGACGAAGCGGTTAGAGGTGAAGTCGGAGAGGACGGCGGTGGCGCGGCCGTGCCGGGAATGACTCTGCGGCAGTTCGGGAAAGCCGAATTCCTGGGCGGACTCTCCTATTCCGGAGGGATCGAGGATCCGGCCGCCTGGAACCATTTTGTGACCGAGGGTCGCCTGCGTGACGACTTCGAGGGCCTGGACATCCACATCAGTTGCCCGATACCGAGCGATCCGGAGCAGACCCGAAAGGCGCTGTTCTATATTGACGACGTCTCCCTTCAGGCTATCGAGGAGCCTCCGCTGGCCATCGCCACGCCTCTCGACGAGTATTACGTCGGTGAGAGTATCCACTGGACGGTCCGTGCCGCCCAACCTGGCGGGCAGGTCAAGGCAGTCCTCCTTGCAGGGATACGGGCCGTGGCCGAGCTTGCGTACACGAGGCAGGGCGGGCCTGTGCAGGGCGACTTCACAACACGGGGACTCGTTCCCGGCATCTACACGATCCAGGCGACGCGCAAAGACGCTCAGGGAAACGCTCATACGGCCCGCCGACAGATCATCGCTGTCGTCGGATCCGTTCGGCTGGAACGGAAAGGTGAGATAGCGCAAAGCGATGCAAGCTATCCTGCTACTGATCCGAGCGCAGGTTATTATATATCAAGTCCGATGGAATACTTATCGTATGGCTACCTCAAGGTGCAGCGCATATGGGAAGAAATTCACCGGATTGGATATTACTATTCCGGCCAGTGCTCTGAGAGGAATGCAATCTGTTCCACTATGAGTAATCAATGCGCGGATCAGTAGGACTCACAGCGGTTGCGCTCTCGGCCACCTCTCCAGACACGCGAGCGGGCGATGCCGGGCCGCGCTGGGGCCAATTCGAGCCCCGCAGCGGGAAAGATGCGAGGACGAGGATGAGAGTACGTTCCGTTGCCAGGAAGGAGGTGCGAAGATGACACACTGGCCCGCGTCGGCTCTGTTTCTGCTGATCACCAGCGCCGCGATGGGAGCGTGCGCGCCGTACCCGCCGCGCAGCGAGCGCATCCGCCCCGGCGATCCAGCGACGCGCGTGACGGTTGCTGGCGGCAAGTGGCGGATCAACGGCAAACTGACCTACCCCGGTACCGCCGCAGAAGGGCTCTTGATGAACGCCCGCATGGTCAATGCCGTCTTCGAGGACACGCACAAACCGGAGTTCGACGCCGATGCCAACACCAGCCGGTTCCTTGCCTGCCTGCCCGACTACGTGGCATACGGCCTGCGCGCATTCACGCTGAATCTCCAGGGAGGAATGCCCGGGTACGAGGGAGCGGTGAACTCGGCTTTTGAGCCTGACGGCTCGCTGCGGGACGAATACATGGTGCGCGTGCGGCGGGTCATTGAGGCCTGTGATCGGTGCGGCGCTGTGGTCATTCTCGGCTGCTACTATCAGAGGCAGGATGAGCGGCTCCGGGACGAGGAGGCCGTTCGCGCAGGCGTCCGGAACGTCGCGCAATGGATTCGTCGCAACGGCTTCACCAATGTGGTGCTTGAGATCGCCAATGAATTCGGCCATGCAGGCTTCAACCACCACCTTCTGGCGTCCGCAGAAGGACAGGCCGATCTGATTCGTTTGGCGAAGCGTGTCGCACCGGGCCTGTTGGTCTCCACCAGCGGCCTGGGCGACGGCACGGTGCCGGATGCCGTTGCGCGAGCAAGCGATCTCCTGCTTGTGCACTTTAACGGGGTGCAGCGGGAAGAGATGCCCCGACGGATCGAGGCGCTCAAACGTTATCGGAAGCCGATCGTCTGCAACGAGGACGATAAGGTGGGTGAAGAAGGCGCCCGCGCGGCGGAACTCTGTGTTGCCAACAACGTTTCATGGGGATTGATGGAAGAGAAGGTGAACCAGCGATACCCCTTTGCTTTCGGTGGCGCCGAAGACGACCCGGTGGTCTACGCGGCGCTCCAGCGGCTGACCTCTTCGCCGCGAGAAGGGAAGGAAAACATGGATGCGTACTTCCCACCGCCGGAATCCCGGGGCGGCTGGCGCAAGCTCGATCAGCCTGACCAGATTCGACGCCTTGCCGGTATGGACCCCGCGAAACTCAACGCGCTCCGACAGTGGCTGCTGCAGAGCGACGACCGGGATTTCGCCGCTGTCGTGATTCGGCATGGATACATTGTGCTGGAGGTGGAACGTGGCAACAGCGCCAGGACGGATGCGCGTCGTGTGGCTTCGGTTTCGAAGGCGGTCTGCGCGACCGTTCTGGCCATCGCTTCCGAGCGAAGCCAGCATGGTCTCACGCCGAAGCGGATGCGCTTTGACGATCCGGCTTTCGAGTTCATCCCCTGGGCCAAGCCGTTGAGCGACCCGAGGAAGGCCCGGATCACGGTGAAACAACTGCTGAACCATACTTCGGGAATCTGCCCCGAAGCCACAGGCGCGCCCAACGAAGGGTCCTGGGAGTATGTGCTGGGCCACAGCGGGGACCCGCGGACGGCGCGGCTGGCGTTTGATCCGGGAACAGGCTGCGGCTACTCCACCCTGGCGTTCGACCATGCGGCGCTGGTCTGCCAGGACGTGACGGGAAAGCCCTATGATCAGTTCGCCATCGAAGCGTTGTTCAAGCCTCTGGGCATCGAGCACTGGTGGTTCGACCACCGTGACGGAGGTCCGGGACTCGAACACCTTACCCCGCATGGCATGGGCATGCCGGCGCGGGACCTTGCGCGAATTGCCTATTGCATGCTCCGTAACGGTCGCTGGAAAGAGCGGCAGGTCATCCCCAGGTGGTTCGTCGACCAAACCGCCGCTCCCACGCACACGGTAACGATGCCCGAGATGCGCTGGAAGCTCAATCCCCAGGTCTTCTCTCACGGTTGGGAGCTGCCCGCCAGGCATTGGCCCGAGAGCGGTCGCAACGGCGAAGGAATCCCTGCGGACGCCCGTGAAAAGCCCGGTTCCGGCGGACAGCTGATCGCATTTGTACCCAGCCTAGACCTGGTCATCACGCGGCAGACAGGCAGTAGCGGCGACTGGCAATTCGAGGAGTATCTGCGGCGCGCGTGCGCCTCGGTGCTTCCCTCTTCTGCCGCATCGCCCTAGACCGAGCGCACCCACGGCCCGCTCCGCGTCTGCGCAGCAAACCCCCGCTACTTCGCCGACACCAGGGGCAAGGCGGTTTACCTGACCGGCTCCCACACCTGGAACAACCTCCAGGACAGCGGCACGATTGGCGACTCGGACGGGCGGAGTGAGAGCCAGCCTGGAACCTTTGACTTCGAGACGTACCTGAGGAGCTTCAGTCCTGGAACCATAACTTCGTGCGGCTCTGGGCGTGGGAAGGCGGGGTGAACCGGAGCTTCTACGAGCCGCTCGCCTATCGGCGCACCGGACCAGGGACGGCACAGGACGGCAAACCGAAATTCGACCTGCGGAAGTTCGACGACGCCTACTTCAAGCGGCTGCGGGAGCGCGTAACCGCCTCCGGGCACCGCGGAATCTATGTGAGTGTGATGCTGTTTCAGGGCTGGAGCCTCTATAATCACGGTTACGGCAATCCCTGGACGGTGCATTCCTATAACCGGGACAACAACATCAATCAGATCAACGGCGACCCGAATGGCGACGGCGAGGGCCGGGAAGTCGCCACCTCGATAGCCAGACATTCGCGCGTGAAGTCGTCGCCTAGGGTCAGGATTTTGAATTTTGTTCCGCCAACAGCAGCGTCAAAGAGAAAATCGAGCGACCAGACATGACCCGGATGTGTGGCTGCCAGGAGCGACATATCCGGTTTGCCCGGCGGCTTACGCTTCTTGCCCGTGCGTCTGCGGACCTGAAGCCGCTCCTGCTTCCAGAGCCGGTGTACCGGTTTTTGCTGACCCGGATGCCTTTTCGAGGCAACCAGTTGTGGGCTTTGACGGCTCCGCGCCGCCGCTTCTTCTGCGCGAAATCCTGCAACTGTTGGCGCAGGGGCGCGTTTTTGTCGGGACGCGGTTGATACTGAAAGGTTGAGCGGTTGACCTGCAACAGACGACAGGCAAAACGCTCGGACAGTCCTTTGTGTCGGAGAAAGGCTCACGCCTCCTGTTGCTGTGGGCGTGTGGTTGCTTTTTTGCCAGATATTCTTGGAGCGCGTCAATGGCCAGATCGCGCTCGGCGAGCAGGCGTTTGAGGCGGGCGTTCTCTTTTTCGAGTTCCTTGAGCCGCTGGGCTTCGGGAACACTCATGCCCCCGTACTTCTTGCGCCAGCGGTAGAAGGTAGCCTGCGTCAGGTTGTGTTGGCAGCAGACTTCGGTGATGCTCTTGTCGCCGACCTGGGCCTCATGCAGGATAGCGAGGATCTGCTCCGGCGAGAACTGGCCTTGTTTCATGGATTGGCTCCTCCGTTTCTGAGGAGTCTAACACATCCATTGGCCTAAATTGTCGGGGGTAGATCATGTGCTGGGGCGTGCGAACCCGACAGGGATGAATGAGAAAGCCATAGTGCTGAGCCATCTGGCGGTAAGGAGCGCAGAGGATGGCATCTTCCAGAGCCGCTTTGAGAACGGCGGCTTTGAGATTATCCACCACGATCTCACGCGGCACGCCCCCCAAGCTCTCGAAGGCGCGACGATGGCAGCCAATCCAGGTGGCGATGCTCTGGTCGAAGACCAACTCCAGATATTGGTGGCGCGAGTAACTGAGGGTGAGCACAAAACAGTACGCCTGGCGCTCCTGACCGGTTTGCGGATCGCGCAGTTTGCCTACGGCGCCGAAAGCTACCTGCGCCTGCTGACCGGGCGGTGTCTCGATACGCACGACTGCCTGCTTTGTGGGCGGACGCAGATGCTTGACAAAGCGGCACACCGAGCCGTAACTGCCGGTGTAGCCGTGGCGTTCCACCACATGGCGGTGCATGGCGCGCATCTCGACCCCTTGAGCCAACCATTCTGCGACCAGGGTCCGGTAGGGTTCGACCGTGGAGATTTGAACCGGTGGCGGCAGAGGGGGGCCAAACTCCGCCAGCAATTGGGCTGCGTCCGGCAGGGGCGTCTGGCGGTCCAGATAGCCTTTCTCCCGCGCCAGTTCGCGGTAGTGGCGCACCGTCACGCGGGAGTGTCCCAGATCGCGTGCGACGGCGCGCTCGGATTGGCCTTGGCACAGTCGGTAGATGATGTCTTGGATGAGTTGCATACAAAGTCGCTCCATGATGTCCTCCTGCCCGGTAGGACGGAGCAGGAGGAAGGTCAGGGGCAGCGACCCAAAACCAAAGCAAACCTGTGGGGTTGCCGACAGCAGCATGGTCTACAGCGGGCGATCCTGGGTGGTACAGATCGGGCGATTCCCACTGGTACACAGACGCCAAGTCAGACTGGTACAGTATAACGGAACTCCCGACGATTTGGTGAATGAGGAGTAGCCTTCTCGAAGGGCAACACTGCGGCCTTTTCTCAGGCTGCCTTGTGCATTGGCAGCACCCGCGCCCGCAGCAAATCAAACCTCGCCCGACCATACATCGAGCGCTTGATCAGTTTCAAACGGTTGACCTGACCTTCGACTTGCCCGTTGCTGTATTCAGAC
>DASRGZ010000079.1:0-43375 GCA_035650735.1 Chthonomonadaceae bacterium | reverse complement strand
AGACGCGCAGGACGGTCTGCCGGAGGGTATAGCGGTCGGCGGGCGTGACCTTGACGCGAAACGCGCTGATCTCCGCCGGCCCGTTGAGCGTCGCCAGCGTTTTGGTTTCGCCCGCCGCCAGCGTCACCCGCCCGTTGGCCTCCGTCGTCAGCTCGGAGGACGGCCAGGGGTCGCTTCCCAGATGCGCCCACTGATCCTGCACCGTCTCCAGCGCCCGCTGGTCCTCCGGGGTCAGCCCGCGGGTGAAGGTACGCACCGGCGTGCCGTCGGGAAAGAGCTGGTACTGCACCTGGTAGTACATTCCGCCCGGATCGGTCACTTCGATGCGGCAGCCCTTCTGGAAGGGCATGGGGAAGAAGCTGTACCACCCGCCGCTTTTGTGCCCGACCAGCGGCGAGACAAACGGGGCGACCTTGCCCAGAAACAGGTCTTGCATAGGGCAGTCTATGCGCGGTGCGGCCTCTCCGTCGAAATAGATGCGCAGCTGCCCGCTGGCATTGGCCGACCAGAATCGGTAGATGCAGCCGGGCCCCCGGATGTCGCACAGAACGGCGGTGTTGCCCTCCATGCGTAGGAAGTGGCCCGCGTCGCCGTTGCCGCCCGACCTGTCGTAGCTCGAATCCTGCACGCAGCGGGTATCGCGGAGCATCGGCAGCAGATCGAAACGCGCCATCAGTTGCAGGCCATAGGGAAGTTTGGGGGAACGGGGCACCTTCGGGCGCGCGCTCTGCGAAAGCGTCGAGCCCGGCCCATTGATGGGCGCGGCTTGCTGAGCTAGAGCCGTGGTGATGGTGAGCGCAAACAGGCAAATCAGGGCGAGAAACCCTCTCATGCGCAGGAAGCCTCCCTTCCCAAAAAGATTCCAACAGGATGAACAGGATTTCTCGGGATTTACAGGATGAGGACACAGACAGAGATATAGGGCTCGTATGGGTTATAGAGAGAAGCAGGGATTGGGCTGGTTTTAGAAATCCTGTTTAATCCTGTAAAATCCTGTTCATCCTGTTGAGGTCTTTATTTATGGTGCGCGATGTCGGCGGCGATCTCCTGGGCGGCGGCAACGGGGTCGACAGCGGCGACGATGGGCCGCCCGATCACCAGGTAGCTCGCGCCGCGCCGGATGGCCTCGGCGGGGGTGAGCACGCGGGCCTGATCGCCCTGCTCAGCCCCGGCAGGCCGCACGCCCGGCGTCACGACGAGGAAGTCGGACGACGGGACTGCGGTGCGGACGGCCTCGATCTCGTGCGGAGAGGCGATGACGCCGTCGCAGCCCGCCTCATGGGCCAGGCGCGCTAAATGGGGCACGTACTCCGTCAGTGGGCGCTCTACCCATAGCTCATCCCGCAGTGTCTCCGCGCTGATGCTGGTCAGCACCGTGACGGCCAGCACTTTGGGGCGCGGCAGGCCAAACGCCTCCGCCTCCCTGTGCGCCGCCTCCACCGCCGCGCGCAACATCGCCCTGCCGCCCGCCGCATGGACGGTAACGCACTCGACGCCGAGCCGTGCTACGCCGCGCATGGCTCCTACGAGGGTGTTGGGTATGTCGTGCAGCTTGGCGTCGTAGAAGAGACGTTCCGCGCCAGCGTCGCGCAGCTTCTCGAAAATCTGTATGCCCGCCGCCGTCACCAGTTCCAGGCCGGCCTTGAACATGCCGACGTGATCCTTGAGCTGCCCGACAAGCTGAATGGCGCGGTAGGCGTTGTCCACGTCGAGCGCGCAGATGATACGCTCCTTAGCCTGCATACAGAACTCTCCTCTGGCCCTTCGATAATGCAACTTCCTGTGCCTGGGCGTCGCTTTGTGAAATCCTGCAAAATCCTGTTAATCCTGTTGAAGCGCATTTAGCGGGGCCAGAACTGGTCCCAGGCTTTCCAGAAGCTCTCGGCGCGGGAGACCACCAGGCGCGGGTTGACGATCTCAACGCCGGGCCTGCCTGCGAAATCGTCGGCACGGTCGGGCGAGGCGAGCTCGACCGTGAAGGTGACAGGCGCGGGAAATTTGAGCGGCGGGGGCCAGTCGTGCCGCGTCAACGCGCTATAGACGCGCCCCTCGATGAGCGCACAGGCATCGTGGGATGGCAAGTGCCGCGCGCTGTAGCGTCCCAGGCCGACCTTGACCGGCGCTTCGACGACCTTCTCGCCCACGAGTTGACGCACCTCGCGGCAGGTGGCCGCGTCGCCGGAGACAAACACGCACGGGCAGTTAAAGTCGCCGCAGAGGGCCGCCACGATGCCCGACTCGCCCACCAGCGTCTCGTTGATGCGCGCGTTGTACCAGGCCTGCGAGGAGACAGTGTGCGAGAGAACGCCGTCGGGCGTTCCGGCCATCGCGTGCGCCCCGACAAAGAGCGCCGCGTCGCAGCCCGCCTCCAGCGGCGCCACGTAGCGCGCCCAGGAGTAGCCCAGCACGTACTCTGCGCCGCCTTCTAGATGATCCGGGATCAGGCTCTTGAAGCTCCAGGGGCCGCCCGCGCCGTGCCCATCCACGACGACGATCTCGGAGGCTCCGGCACGCTTGCAGCCACGCACCGCCGCGTTGACCTCAGCGGTATAGAGCCGCCTCCCCTCTTCATAGAGCGCCGCGCCGCCGTTGACCTGCTCCCACACCGATATACCGGCCACGCCTTCCATGTCGCACCACAGCATGACGCGCATCGTTCCGTCCTCTCCTTGAGTGCTAAGTTCGTTGCCGTTCGGCGTGAACTTTCCAGCCCACAGTATTCGGCACGGCGCCCGCGTTTCCTGCGTCGAAATTAAGGGCGTGGGTTTTCTTCCTGACGGCCCGATAGATGGCAGCCCACTGAGGGACTATTGCGCCTCCTGGCGCGACAGATAGACCAGTTCCGAGCTTTGCGGCGCGGCCAGGCGTAGCAGGATACCGTTGCGCATCAGGTTGGCGCCGGTATCAATGAAGCGCTCGGCCTTCGAGTCCTCAAAGGAGACTTCATAGCGGGCGGCGGGGTCGAGGCCGCGCAGTTTGAAAATCTGTTTCTCTTCCTGCGTGGTTCCCCGAAACGCGAAGAGAACGCCCTTGCCGGCCTGTGGGTCGGCGTACTCCATCCCATCCCAGCGCACGCCGTCCGGGCGGTCGGTGATATGGTAGAGGTTACCGTTGGCGATGAGAGGGCGCAGCCAGGTCTTATAGATGGCGAATTGCCGTTTCGCGGCGGCATGCTGCTCCGGAGTCCATTGGCTCGTGTCGCACATGATGGTACACCAGCCCATCATGCCGCTGCGGAGCATGGCGACAAACTCGGCCAGGCTGGCGGTGGGATGGTTGGCAACGTAGCATTCGCACATCGAGGGCGGCAGCGCGTAGGAGGCATCGTAGAAGGCGCGGCGGTTCGAAAGCGGATCGTAGGTATCGGTGATGCTGATGTAGTGCGTGCGGCGGACGACGCCGTAATCTACCATGTGCCCGCCATTGACGCAGTCCTCGAACAGCAGGCCAGGGTTCTCGGCGCGCAGCGTATCGTAGATATGGTAATAGCCGCGCGCGGCGCGGTAGGCAATGTCGGTCGGCGCGTAGGTATGCAGGTGTTCGGTGCGGTCGCAGTCGTCCACGATCATGCGCTGGTCGTGCTCCAACATATCCACCTTATACTCGCGACAAATGCGACGCAACTCCCGCAGGCACCAGTCCGCCGCCTGTGGATCGCCCAGGCAGACATCCGCGCCGGTGAAGTCAGCGGGCTTCCAGCCGCGCGGATAGTTCTTGGTAAACCAGGGACGCATGGCCGGGTCGAAAACGCTCAGGAATGCCTGTCGGCCCGTTGCATCGGTCAGGTCGCCGCCCTGCGTCCATCCCACCCACAGCCCGAACCGCAGGCCGTGGGCGTGCGCGTCGGCGGCGATAGGAGACAATCCGCGCGGAAACTTTGCCCTATCGGGATACCAGGCCCCTACCCTCTGATACCAGCCCGCGTCTATGTGAAAGAGCTCCAGGCCGAGGTCGGCGGCATCCGCGATCATCCGGCGGGCCAGTTCCTCATTGACCGCCATGCCGCTGCCCCAGGTGTTGTTGGCGAGCAGGGGAAAGCGGTCTTTGGGCGCCGGCGGGCGCAGGTGCGCCTCCACCCAGCGATGCAGCCGATTGGCCCCGTCATCCACGTCACCGGTGTAGCAGCCGAGAAAGACCGTCGGTGTCTCCAGCGTTTCGCCGGGCTCCAGGCGCGTGCGGTAGGGCAGCATGGCATTCTCGTCGGGGTCCAGGCCGATCTCGGCACGCAGTCCCAGGCCAAAGCCGCTCGTCTGGCCCGGTTCCACATGGGGCGCTGGCAGAGCGCTCAGCCGCATCCGCACCCGCCCGGAGAACTCCACGCCCGCGTACCAGCCCTGCTGTCCCTGCACATCCTGCACCGCCGTCCAGGGGATGGGGTCGCGCTCCTGGGCGTTATCGCGCGCATAGGGCAGAGAGAGGAGCGCGAGGGCGAAGTCCGCATGGACCGCTGCGCGGTGCGTGCCGACGTTGGTAGGCGTGCCCGCGCCCTTCTCCACCCACCAGTTTTCGAGCGTGTGGTTGGCGGGCGGGCGGGCATCGAAGACGAGGCTGGGCTGCACGGGAAGGAGGACGGGCGCGCGGCCCTTGTTGGCGATGGTCAGGGTGTGCTCGATGGGGCCGGGGCCGGGCCACGCCTGCCAGGTGGATTTTAGCTCCAGGTACGGGCTTGAGCAGATGAAGGTGAGGACGCAGCGGCGCGGCGTGCCTTCCAGGACGCTGCACCCGGCAAATCGCCAGGTAAGCGGCATCGCGCGCCCCCCCACCTCGGCAGTCGCCACAAAGGGAATGCTGGTCGGATCACGGCCCTCCGTTTCTGCCTCCTGCGGCGCGATCCAGTCCCACTGCGCCTGGGCAGACTTCAACGAGACAAGCACGACCCGATTATCGCGCGCCTCCACGCGGATGGCCGTATCTTCCGTCGCCAGTGTCGCGCCCGGCGCAGCCGCGCCTGCCGCCCGCAGAGAGAACACGCACAACAAGCCCGCCAGCAACATTCCCCGCGCGGATTCACAGCCGCGCTTTATTGCAGGCGGGCACAGCATGAAACTGCTTCTTGATATGCACATTTTCATTGCATGGGACTGCGAATACGGCCTGTCAGTTTTCTGTGCCTGCTTTGAAGTGGCAAACGCTTAGGGGACAACCTCAAAGGGCTTGTTGCCGTCCATCTGGTTGACGTAAAAGTCGTTATCGAGCGTGAAGATGCGCCTGACCTTGAGCGCCTCCGCTGCCGCCACAAGGGACGCATCGGCTAAATCCATTGGGGTATCTCGATACTGCCGCATGAGCGCTCGCATTCGCGTTCGCTCTGCCGCGCCGCTGATATGCAGTCCTATGATTTCAGGCTGTGCCATCTCCTTCACCTCCGGTTCCCTCGTATCCCCATTATAACATAGTTGTCTTGGGTTGGATGAGACAGAAACCGAGCAAGGGAGCCAGGATCAGGCCGTTGCGGCTTGATAGACGCTGCGACCGGCCACGAAGGTCTGGCGCACAGTTCCGTCCGGGTTGAGCAGGACGAGGTCGGCGTCATAGCCGGGGGCAAGCAGGCCCTTGCGGTGGCCGAGTCCGAGCGCGAGCGCGGCGTTGCGGGAGGTCAGGGCGGCGCGCTGCGGGAGCGTGAACGCCGAGGCATTCTGGAAAGCCACGTCCAGGGTGAGCAGGCTGCCGGCCAGCGTGCCGTCGGGCAGACGGGCCGTGCCGTTGTGGACGGCGACCGTCAGATCGCCCAGCGAGAACTCGTAGCCGTCCGGCATTCCAGTGCCCGGAATGCCGTCGGAGATAAGGATGACTCCTTCCGTCCCCTTCGCGTTGATGAGCGCGCGGCAGGAGGCCGGATGGACATGGACATTGTCCCAGATCAGTTCCGCCGTTAGCTCCGAGCGGCTCATCGCCGCGCCTACGACGCCCGGCTCGCGGCTCTCCATGGGGCGCATCGCGTTGAAGCAATGCGTGACGTGGCGCGCGCCCGCATCTATTCCGGCGCACATCTGCTCGTAAGTGGCATCGGTGTGGCCGAGCGAGGCGATGATCCCATGCGCGGCCAGAAAGCGAATGAGCTCCAGCGCGCCGGGCATCTCCGGGGCGAGGGTCATCACGCGCACCGCGCTCAGGTTGTCCCCCACCTGGCGGCGAAAGTCGTCCACATCCGGCTTGAGGATATACTGCCCTGGCTGCGCGCCCTTCTTCTTCGGGTTGATGTACGGGCCTTCCAGATGACACCCCAGCACCGCCGCGCCTCGCGTGCCGTTCTGCGGGGAACGCGCCGCACGGGCCGCCACCGCCAATGCCTGCGACTGCGCTTCCCAGGGAGCCGTGACGGTCGTCGAGAGAAACCCGGTCACGCCATGCCGCGCCAGATGCGCGGCGACCGTCTCCAACGCGTCCGCCGTGCCGTCCATGAGGTAGCGGCCCGCGCCGCCGTGAATGTGAATGTCCATAAAGCCGGGCAGCAGCAGGGCGTTCCGCGCGTCTATGTCGCCGGGAGAGGGCGTCGTCGCGTCGTTCCAGGGGGCTAACTCCCCAATGCGGCCCGCCTGCACAGTCAGAGCGACGTTCTGGCGCTCACCACGCGCATCGGCCACGTGCCCGGCCAGGATTCGGAAAGAGATGGATTGACTCACTCAATTGCTCCCATCAGCGGTAGTGGTCGGGGGTAAAGTTTTCCAGGGGTTCCTCCACGCGGATCTTGCGCACGCTGCCGGCCATCATCAGCACCAAATCCCACCCGCGCGCGCCCTTAATATTATCCGTCCAGTTGGGGTTGAACGTCCGCGCCCAGTGCCACTGACAGTCCGCCACCGGCGTCAGGTCCTCCCATTTGCCGGGGCCGAACGGCGGACCGGATCGCCACCAGCCCATATCCAGCGCTTTCTGCCAGCGCGGAATGTAGCAGTAGCTCACGCCGCTGGGGAGATACAGATTGCCTTCCAGCCGGGAATTGCCCTCGTACTGGCCCTGCTTGGGATCGCTGGGACAGAGGAACAGGCGCGCGTCGGAGACATAGGCCGGATAGAGGGTCGAAAGCTGCGGAGGAAGCTCTTCGTAGTCCTGCCGGTACATGCCCAGCGCCAGCCCGATCTGGCGCAGGTTCGAGACGCAGGCGGTGCGGCGGGCAGAAGCGCGCGCCGCCGCGAATACGGGCAGCAGGATCGCCGTCAGCACCGCAATAATAGCGATGACGACGAGCAGCTCGACCAGCGTGAACGCGGCGGCGCCGAGAGAACGCCTGACGAAGCTAGGGCGGGGCATGGGACTTACCTCATAACAGCAGGACGAAAACCTGCTGTTATTGTAACACGGCTCCCCACCCCGATGCAACATGAGAGATTCAGGGCAATTGCCTCTTCCTCTTGTTGCATCTATGCCTGCTGGCACAGAGGAGAGAGAAAATTTGGTTCGGGCAATTGCCCTGATGAGAGATTGGCGCAGACCTATCAGGCCGCAGCCGCCGCGCGCCCGTTGCCGTTGCGCTCGTTGAGCGCCTTGATAAGCTCGCTGGCCTGCGCCTGCGTCAGGGCGGCTACATTCTCCACGGCAAATTTAGCCTGGGCGATGTCGTCCGCGTCCTGCCCGCGTCGGCGGCACAGGCTGCGAATGGCCTCCAACTGCGCCTCGGTGATCGGGCTGGCGGCAGGGCTGCGCGTCTCTGCCAGAAGCGGAGCGCTCTCCGCCGGTTTCGGAGCGGCGGGCTTGGCCGCTTCCCGGATAGCGCTAGCCGCGCGTGGCGTCGGGACAGACCGGGCGCTGCGCGCAGGCCCGATGGCGTAGCCGCGCTCGGGAGCGCCATCCAGGGCATCCTCCTCGCCCAACTCCTCCAGGGCCGCCACGCCAACGTTGACCGCATCACGTAGGGCGCGCGCCTTACTGCGTGTCTCGGCCATGCGAATCAAACAGGTCTGCATGGCCGGGGCGACATTGTTGGGAGCCGCATCACCGATGCCGGTGAACACGCGCTCCGCGCCGTCTTTCTCCAGCACGACCGTCGCCACACAGATCGCCACGCGGTTGTTCGCCTCCGAAGGAATCTGGATCAACTCCGTGCGAATGGACTTCAAGCCCTGCTGATGGGCCATATCCAGCAGCCCCGCATAGAGGACGAAGGCCCTGCCCTGACGCTCTACAAGAAACTCTTTTTTCACGATTCTCTCCCTTTACACGGACCCAACTGCCCGCGTCCGAAAAGGCACACGGCGAGCGCCGCCGCGTGCAACCCCTCAAACTCGATCTCGTTAGCTACTATTCTACCAGAATAGTAGAAATTTGTCAATGGTTCTATGGAAGCAATCGAAACTTTTTTCACGATTTTTACTGTTTGCGGTTGGCAACCAGGGGCAGCAAGTGCTAGCAAGGAAGACGGACAGCCAACAAATGTCTACTCTATTGGGGTTGACAGGCGTTTTGGATTGTGTTAGACTCGCCCGCGTTCGCCGCCTGGACGACGCAATGCCCCACATCCTCTGTTCGCTGGCCGCGCAGAGAGATCTTTCCAGCAGCCAAGGAGGTTTACACACAGGCATCCCAACGGGTGTCCCCAGAAGGAAAAAGGAAGGAGGAACGCCGAGTGACCCTCGTAGCCACTGCCCGTTTCCGGGCGTTCTTAGCCGCGCTGGCGGGCCTGGGTCTGCTGACCCTGACGCCGCTGGTGTGGGGAGCGCCCAGACAGACGGACAGGAACAGCGGCACGACGCCCGCCGTCCCAAGCGGCCCTAGCGCCCCGACAACGCGTATCGTCGTGCAACGCGAGCCGATCCCGTATCCCACCCTGAGGAAGACCACTTCCCAACTGCGTAGCGGCACCAGTCGCACCCTGCGTAACGGGGTCAACGGAATCAAAGAAGTTACGTATAGAGTCTATATCCACGGCGACGGCGCCGGAACCCGGCGTGAAGTCGTCTCGACCCGGATACTCAAGAAGCCGAAACCGGAGGTCGTCGAGATCGGACGGCGTACCTGGCTGGCCTCGCGCGGCTATTTCTCGGGTCGGCGTGTGGTGCTGATGCGCGCCACCCTCTACGACCCATTTAACTGCGGCGGCTCAGGAACGGGCCGAACGGCGTCGGGCTTAATGGGCGGCTACGGCGTGGTAGCCGTGGACCCGCGCTTTATCCCGCTGGGCACGCGCCTCTACATTGAAGGCTACGGCTACGCCGTCGCCGCCGACACCGGAGGGGCGATCAAGGGCAATCGCATTGACCTGGGCATCGACTCCAAGCACGATGTTCGGCACATCCATAACTGGAGCATGGTGCGCGTCCACATTCTGGACTGATTTGCCTACCGCCGGCGGCTCTTATGCTTGTTAAGGCCCTCACCCCTGCCCCCCCTCTCCCAACTTTAGGAGAGGGGGCACCGAGAAGCCAACGCTTGCCTCTCCCCTCCTCCACGCTGCGGGAGAGGGAGGGCTATCAGGGAAGAGCGACCCGTGGCAGCACGCGATCTGACATCACCGAGGCAGGCCAGCGAATTGCTTCAGGCGTATGGGGTGCGGCCCCAGAAGCGCCTGGGACAGAACTTCCTGTGTGACAGGAACACTCTCGACCGGATCGTGCGGGCGGCTAACCTCACGCCCGACGATCCGGCGCTCGAAATCGGCGCAGGGCTGGGCGCGTTGACGCTCGCCCTGGCCGCCACCGCCCCCTCCGTTACCGCCATAGAAATTGATCGCTCTCTGGAACAGATCCTCCGCGAAGTTACCTCCGGCCATCCCAACGTCCAGCTTATTTTCGCGGACTTTCTGCGCCTGGAGATACCGGCGCTGTTCGATCAGGCCTTCGGTGATCGGCCTGGCGTGGTCGTCGCCAATATTCCCTACTACATCACGACACCGATCCTGGAGCGGCTGCTGGCGCACAAAGCGCGCCTCAAGCGTATCGTGCTGCTGGTGCAGCAGGAATTTGCCCGCCGCATGATCGCCGCGCCGGGCACCTCGGACTATGGCGCGATGACTCTGTTCGTGCAGTACCATGCCCAGGTGGAGATGGTCGGCGTCGTGCCGCGCACAGTCTTTCTGCCGGCGCCGGAGGTCAATTCCGCCATCATCGCCCTCACGCCCGTCGTTCCCGGCACGGTGCCTGTTCGCGACGAGTCGCACTTCTTCCATATCATCCGTGCCGCCTTCGGCCAGCGCCGCAAAACCCTGCTCAACGCCCTGCTGCGCGCCCCCGCTTCCTTTGGCCTGGGCTTCACCATGGACGACCGTGCTGAGGTCGAGAAGCTGCTGGCCCGCGCCGGAATGGATGGCAATCGTCGCGGCGAAACGCTTTCCCTGGAAGAGTTTGCTCGCCTCGCCAACACCTTCGTTGAAATGAATGCCGAGCGCACCCCAGAACACTAGATGCTCTCTCGATTGACGCCGGGCGGTTCCTCCGGCATATCGGGCGTCGGCTCAATGAGCAAGGATGATTCGTGGAGGCGCTCCGCTGTTTGCCGGACGCTCCCGCCGCGTTGATCGCGGCAGCGAAGGCTCTGATGGCAGGCGGATACACGGCCAAAGCGTTGTCGCTTGCACAGCGCGCGGAGAAACTTCGATAGTCCGAAAAGGCTAAAGTAATTGCAAAAGAGTTCGCAGAAAGGACTTGACAGGCGCGAAAAACTGTGTTAAGGTTTTCACTAACTGACATAGGGTTTGTTTGTCCGTTCCTGCGTAGCACCCGGCCCGAAGGCCGGGTGCGGATTGAAACTGCCTATTGTGCCGATCCCGCGCTGACCTCTGTATGTACTCCCAGTGAAGAGGCTGGGGCAACCGCAATGGAGCATCTGGTACGCGCCATCGAGCGCGGAGCAGATACGCTCGATGGCGCTCTTTTAACTATCCGGCTTACTGGGCGTGAGTCCTACGTTGCCGTAGCGCCTTAGACTCGTAGCTATCCAGCAAACCAAGCCTCGCATTCCGTTAGACGCATCTTGATGACGCTCAATCAGGAGGCAGACTAAAGCATACATTTCTTCGTTGCTTAGGCAAGCGGTTAGCGTTAGCGGTTACTTTCTGTAGAGAAGCCGATGATTTCATTGCGCGCATCCCATGCGCTCCTTCAACGAGAGGCTAAACAGAGGGGGTGATTATTCCCTATCGTTGATAATTCGCCCGAACGTTCATCCGCGTTTTACGCTTCCTATCCAGGAAGGCTCGGCAGAAAAGGAGAAAAACGTGAAACGGAACATAGCAAAGGGTTTTACCCTAATCGAATTGCTCGTCGTTATCGCCATCATCGCCATTCTCGCCGCAATTCTTTTCCCAGTGTTTGCCCAGGCGCGGGAAAGAGCGCGAGCCATTAGTTGTGTCTCGAACTTGAAGCAGATGGGTCTGGCCGCCGTGATGTATGCGCAGGATTACGATGAGAACTACCCCGGCATGTGGCAGTGGAGTCCCGGCGCGATTATGGCGCATAGCCCCTATCTCTATCCACCGGGCTGGACGGCAGAGCAGGCCAAAGCGCAGTGCGAAACCTGCCCCTACGTCAAGAACACCGACGTCTATGCCTGTCCAAGTCGCAAGAACACCTCCTACGGCGACCCTGCGCTGTACTTCAGCTACGGCTACGCTTATCCGACGATGTGGGGCGGCTATCCCCCCATTCCCGGCAGCGCCTTCGGCTTCCCAGTAGGCCCGTCTCTGGCAGCGTTCAGCGAACCGGCGGATACGGTGATGATCATGGACTCCGGCGCTTGGCCCGGTACGGATGACTGCAACGCGCTAACGTTCGAGGGCATCTACAACTACGCTTGTTCTCCCGCCAATACCAGCGGAGCGCAATACTCCTATCCCTATGTCTACGAACCGACGAGCAACAGATGGTCAGCGCCTTTGCCGCTCCATCTCAAGAAGGTGAACATTGCCTTCGTAGATGGGCATGTTAAGCCCATGAGTCCGGAGGCCACGATTCGCCCGAAGAATCTGTGGTGCCAGATTCGCAACGCAACCGACCCGACCCAATGCGATAAGTAAGAACCACCTTACCCTCGCCACTCTGGTGAGGAACGCCTGCAAAGAGAAAGGAGAGGCTGAACCGTACCGGCAGCGGACGTTTTGCTTCGCTACGGGCCGTACCGGGGACAACTCTCCCTTTCTCTGGGCGGCAAGGCGACCCTACCTTGCCACGAACCTGACTCAAGATTCCGATGGAAGCAACCCCAATGAAGCAACAGATTAGTCCTAAAGCCGCAATCGTCCTCATCGGTGTAGTCGTCTTGATACTGGCAGGAATTGGCTGGAAACTCTTCTTTGCTGCGCCTTCGAGCGGCGGGCCGCTGCCCCCTGCGGTGAAACCGGGCGCTCCTCTGCCCTCTCCTAACTCAGCAACGCCCCTGATTCCCGGCGGAGGCGGGCCTCCTGGCACGGCGCCTGCGCCCGGCGGAACTTCGACCGCACCGCCATCTGCCGCGCCTTCGGGCCAGTAGCTTCCGTAACGGCATGAATTGCCCGGTAGGAACGAGACGGCGTTTGTCGAAAGCAGTGACACGGGCCGCTTGTACGGCCATTCTGTATGCACACATGTAGCCTGACTATGTGTTGTGAAGGAGCTAGAGAGCATGTCCACATTGGAGCGAGCCAAATATGGTGCAGCCGCCTATGAAGGCCTGAAAGGAGAACTTCCCACCCCGTTTCCCCGCATTATGGGGCCGAACTGTGCGAAGTATCTGCTAGAGGTCGCGGAAGGCGGACTGACAGGAGACATGGTCGGGCGCTTTGAACAGGCGTTTGCGCGCGAGGTCGGCGTTCGGCACTGCATCGCCGCGCCGGGATGCACCCCCTCGCTGGCGATGCTGGCGGCGGCGCTGCCCTTTGAACCCGGCGACGAGATCATCGTCAGCCCGATCACCGACTATGGCACGCTCCAGGGCCTGATCAAAGAGAACTACATTCCCGTCTTTGCCGATACGGAGCCGGGGACGGTCAATCTCAATGCCGACACCATCGCTCCCTGCATCACCGACCGTACCCGCGCCATCCTGGTCGTCCATAAGACCGGATTGATCTGCGATATGGATCCGATCAATGCGCTGGCGAAAAGGCACGGCCTGATAGTGATCGAGGACTGCTGCCAGGCCGTCTTCGGACGTTACAAAGGGCGGATCGCGGGAACGCTGGCCGATGCCGCCGCCTTCTCCTTCGATGCCGAAAAGACGATGGGATCGGATACCGGAGGCTGCGTCGTCACCAACGATGATAAACTTGCAGAGCGGATGCGTTTCATCGGGCAGAGCCGCGCGGCGGTCATGAAACCGCACTTCGGACGCACGCATACCGAGGCTGGCTACGCCTTCCGAATGCCTCTCTGCACGGCTGCCGTCACGCTGGCGCAACTGGAGATCATCCACGAGAACGTGGCGCAGCGCGATAAGATGGCGCGGCTGCTGAGCAAACTGCTGGCCGAGATACCCGGCATCACGCCCCTGCCGATTCCGGACTATGTGACCGTCTACTCCTGCTGGATGGTCGGCCTGAGCATAGACCCACAGGCGTTCCGGTGCGACGCCGAGACGTTCGCGCAGCAGCTTGCCGAAGCGGGCATTCCGGGAGCCGGCATCGGCAACTACTACCTGATGCCGGAGGCGCTGACGTTCTTGAATCGCAACGCCCGCAACAAGGTCTATCCCTATTCCATGCCGCCGGCTTCTCGTGAATACATCTACGACGAGACGACCTGTCCGACCGCGCACGCCTTCCTGCAAAACTTCATCCGGTGGTCCACATTCTGTGAGAAATATCAGCCGCACCACTGCGAACTGGCCGCGCAGATCGTCCGCACCGTCGCCGACCGTAATCGCGTCTGACGCCGTTTTTGAGGAAAAGCCGCCATCAGATGACGCTGCTGGATCGTTTCTATCACGCGTTTCAGTAGCGATTTTCAGTGCGTCCGGATGCCGGCACTCTTTGCCGAAGGCCGCGCGGCCTTCGCGCGCCTATATCACGACGGCTGACATGGGCCAGAGGCCCCAATCTATAAAAGAAGGTCTGAACTCGGTATGCAAGCACCGGAACCGAAGCGCCGCCTGACGCGGCGAGAGTTCTGCGCAAAGACGGTGACGATGAGTGCGGCTCTGATAACCCCGGCCGGGCTGCCGCAAAAGGCGGCCCGCAAGATGCCCCCTGTAGAGACGCCCGGCGCTTGGCCGACCCCGCGCCAGAACCGCTGCCTGACCAGCGTTCAACCGCTTCCGGGCAACATCAGGGTTGCGCCCAAAATCATGTCGAAAATCGCCTTTCCGACAGGGCAGGGCGCGCTATACCCCCTTGTGTCGAAGCCTGGCGGGCCGATAGATCGAGTCGTCGCGCTTGAAAATGGGGCGTTGCGCTGTTATCAGCCGGAAGGCAAGCTGCTCTGGGAGACACATCCGCCCGGCCTCAACTTTAGCAGCCTTATCGCGGCGGAAGACCTGGACGGCGACGGGCGGATTGAGCTGGCGCTGATGGCGGGCAGGCCTACCGATCCTTTGGGAGCCGTTGCGCTTGTCGCAGCGGATACCGGCGAACTGCGCTTTCGCTACGATGTCGAGCCGATGTCCTATTGGTGGACGCTCAAGGCCGATCACTATCTGCCCGACGGCATCGGAAAACAGCTTCTGATGTGCGAGCACGGCTATCCGCCCGACAAGCAGAACGGCTACCTCGTTCTGTTCCATTTCGAGAAGCCCGGCGCAGTGCCTCGCCCGCTCTGGCGGTACGATTTCGATAAGTACACCTGCTTCCCCAGCATTCTGAAGGCGGACGTGGACGGCGACGGCGTGAACGAAATCTGCGTTGAGACGCACAGCCATATGTGGGTATTCGATGCGCGCAGCGGAAAGGTACATCAGTATGTCGAATGGAACCCTGCGCCCGCCAACGTCCGCAGCTACGGCCTGGTGCGCTTTCAGGACTTGAACGGCGACGGCCTGCCGGAGTTCTTCTGCATCGGCGATTTTTCCCACCACCATGAAGTTCTGGTTAATGAGAAGGGGCAGTTCAAGCTGGCCTGGACGCATGGTTGGGATAACTCGGTCACGACCAGCAAACTCGCGACGACCTGGCCCGATCCGCCTATTGCCGATGTAGACGGCGATGGCAAGCTGGAGATGCTGGTCAATATGTTCAACTCCGAGTCGGAGGGCCGCTGGATGATTCGCATCTACGACGCGATGACCGGAGCGATCAAGGCGCGCGTGCCAGATCGTATCGCCGTGCAGTTGACCGATATGGATGGCGACGGCGCGGCGGAGATACTGGCGAATATCTCCCAGGACCCGACGCGCACGGAGATCACCGGAGCCAGCCTGCTCAAAGTCGCCAACAACGCGCCGATCGAGCTATGGCAGGAGAAGGGCGCGCGCGCCGTCGACCTTCCCGTCCGCGAGGGCAAGGCGGCAGAGCAGCTGCGCGAGGCGGTCTATGTTCAGACCGGCGGCAGCACGAAGCGCCTGAAGTGGGACGTAAGCAAGCAGATTCGCCTTGCGGACGGGTCGCCTGCCGCGCCGCCGCCCGCCCCGACGTTCCCGCATCTCCCGGCCCATGTCGGGCTGCCGCTGAACGCTCCGCTCGTCGCCGATGTGGACGGCGACGGGAAAAACGAGGTCATCCACTACTACGAGAAAACGGCGACGATCTATCGCTATCAGCCGGGCCCTACATTTGTCAAGCTGGAGTCCTATCCCTCGGATGGCGCTCCGGCGCTGGCCGATCTGGACGGCGACGGCAGGCCCGAACTGATTCTAGGAGCCGCCACGCCCACGACCGACCCGGTCATCGAGGCGATCAAGCCGGGGACGGGCGGAAAACGGCTCTGGAAGGTGACGCTCAAGCGCCCCGACCGGCAAGGAATGCCTTACGGACGCGCCCTCTATTTTCAGACCGGGCGCTTTACCGGCAAGAAGACCTACGACATCTATGTGTATGTGGGAATGCCGCTGGTGCGCAGCCTGATGCTCGACGGCAGCGCCGGCGCGATTCTGTGGGAGAAAGGCGAGATTCCCAACCTCGAGCGCTACTTCGCACCGACCGTCAATCAGGCCGCCGTCTGGGACTTCGACGGTGACGGCAAGGACGATCTGGTCTTCACCTGCCCGGACTACTATTGCGTGGCTTCCGGGCCGACCGGCGACCCACTGCTCGGCCCTATCTTTCCCCCACAAATCTTCCATCAGCCAAGCCAGGGCCTCTACACGCTGCCCGCGATCCTGCCTAATGGCAGCAGCGAGCCGACCGTCTGTCTGGTAGCCGGATTCTATTTTCGCGCGGCAATGTCGCTCCATGCCGCGCCGTACTGGTATCAGCTTCCTCCGATTGGAACCGCGCACGCGGGGGCCGAAGGCTTTCTTCCGTTGCCGGACGGCACATGGCTGATGGGGTTCGGGCGCGAAGACGGCCTGTTCGCCTGCCTGGACGCCCGAACCGGCAAGACGCGCTGGGAATTTCCGCTCCAGAGTTCGGCCACCGATGTCTGCGCCTGCGACATCAACGGAGATGGCATACAGGAGTTCGTCTTTGGAACCAGTCACGGCGAGGTCTACGCCCTCGCGGATCGGCACAGCAAGCCGTATCTCGTCTGGAAAGCGCGCCTGCCTGCCAGAGTTCACGCGCTCATTGTCGCCGATGCGGATAGCGATGGCGCTTCCGAAATCCTCGCCGCGCTTGGCGACGGCAGCCTCTGCCTGCTCGATTCCGCATGAAATCCCACGCTGCCTTAACCTTCCCATTCTCCGCGCTCGGCGGCAGAGGGAGCCAGGGGGTGAGGGAAAAACGAGATGCCCGTGAATGTACAGGGGTCTCCTGCCCATGTTTTTATCAAAACCGGAACCGGTGCGAAGCTGCCGAGGTGTGCGGCTTTGCGTGAGTTTAGTAGGGCGTTTCGCCGGTGGTCAATGGACACCAGCGCGCGGTAAAGAGTGCATCCAGCAGCGCCTCGCGCGCTTCTGGCGTCCCGATCCGGCGCAGGGCAACGGCAGCAAAATAGCGCACATAGCGGTCTTCGTCTTCCAGCGTTTCCAGCAGCGGAGGAATCGCCTCGTTCGCCAGCAGCCCGATCTTCGCCAGAGCCAAGACCGCGTTATGCCGCACATGCACATCGTTATCGCGGATATGGGCGATGAGCGCGGGAATTGCCTCTGCGGCTCCCTGTTCCATCCGGCCTAATGCCTCGGCAGCATGGCGGCGAACGCGCGGGTGGCCATCGTCCAGGCATTGTATCAGCGCGGGCACGGCTTCCTGCGCCGGAAGGCCGATGTTGCCGAGCGTATCCGCTGCCATCGTCCGCACGCACCAGTGATCGTCTTGCAGCAGCCCGATCAGAGGGCGCACGGCAGGCAGCCCGATAGCGGCCAACGCATTGCCCGCAGGACAGGCCGCCGGATTGCTGCCGCGTGGATTGCCGGGCATTTTCGCCGCGATCTGGTCGGCCATCGCGACGGCTTCCGCCCGCAGCGCCTCGATTAATGTGGGAACGACGGGCGCACCCAGCGCAGCTAAGGCATAGGCCGCGTTCAGGCGCACGGCTTCCGCTTCGTCCTCCAGCGCAGCCAGCAGCTTTGGAGCCGCGTCGCGCGCTTCCGGCGTTTCCGCTGGCGAGGCGGTATCGCCGCGCAGCCAGCGCCAGACATCGGCGTTGACCGCCGCGTGTGGGTCGGAGTCATCGCACTGCCAGGCGGGGCTGGCGTTGTTCCAGGCCGGTTGGCGCGGCTCTGCCATGCGCTCGAAGAGGAATTTCAGCATATAGCGTTTCTTGGCGCTGCTGTTGGCCGTCGCCCGATGCCAGCTATCGTAGTGGACAAGCGCGACTGTGCCGGCCGGCCCGCACAGAGGCAGCTCGGTTTCCGTCGTCTGCGCGGGATCGTCGCTAGAGATGTGATGATAGTAGTGCTTGCCGGGGAGAATGCCTGTCGGCCCCATGTCCGCCGTGACGTCCTGCGGATAATAGAAGGCGAAGACCCATCGGGGGCGCGGATGGCGAATGATCTCATCGAAGACGTAGTTATCTTTATGCCAGTGCTGGCCCGGCGACCCCGGTAGATTCAGATGGCCGTAGCGGTGCGGGTTCATCAGATAGTTCGGCCCCAGCAGGCTCGTCAGTGCGCCGCAAACGGTAGGATGGTTGTAGACCTGCTGAATTTGCGGAACGCGGGGCAGGAGGTTGTTGCCCGGATTCTTCTCCTGCTCGAGCATCCGCTCTAGCTGCTCATAGATCTCCTGATGCACAGGGCGCGCGAAGTCAGCCTGAATAAGAAGATAGCCTTCGCGGATAAACTGCTGCATCTGCGCATCGGTCAGTAGCTCTAGATCGTTGGCCATTCTGCGTTCCTCCTCCCAACCTGGACGCCCGGCAGGGTCCTTCCGTTCTCGGCGCTTTTGCGTTTTTGGCGTCCGCAGCCGGGCCATGAATGACCCGTCTGTGGGGCGGCTTTGCCGCCAACCGTCCTGCGGACGGAACCACCATCCTGGCGGCAGGTGGCTGCCTTTGTAGAATGGGAAGAGCCTGCCGCAACGGAGCGTCCGCTAGGACGCCTGGCCGTAGGCCACACAGACGGGAAATTTATTGCCCGGCGTCGAGCGACGGAAAACGGAATGCCCCTGGATGCCTGGCAAAAAGAGGGTTGACAGCGTACCGGGCAGATGTTATTATTCTAGGCAACCGTTTAGCCCATGCGCTTTCAAGGCTCTCCGCTTAAAGTATAGCACGAATACCGCCGCTAACAGGCTGGCTTGCCGCCCCTTCCGGAGAAAAAAATGGCTCGTCAGATTCGCCTGACCTTTGCGACAGAAGGTATCTCGGCAGTCGTCGATTTACTCGAAACTCTCGCTCCGACGACCTGTGAGATCGTCTGGAAAGCGCTTCCTGTGCAGGGAGAGGCGCACCATGCCATCTACTCCGGGAGCGAGGCGGTACTCGTCCTGCCGGAGTTGCTGCGGGCGGACGCGGAAAATGCGACTTCCGAGGTGCGGAAGGGCGATGTCGGTTTCACCTGGTTTGCCGCCGGTTCCGCCTACGGCGTGGAGCGCGATTTTGCCGAGATCTGCTGGTTCTATGACAACGACGCGCGTCCTTCGATGGCGGACGGGCCGGTTCCGGTCAATATTTTCGCCCGCATTCGCGAGGGCAGCGAAGCGTTTTATGCCGTCTGTCGGCGGATGCGGCGGGAAGGCGTGAAGCCCCTCGCTATCGAGCGTGTCTCCGAGGCGACTCAGAAGCCGGAGCTTCCCCTCGCTCCGATTCTCCTGCTGGCCGACCGGTTTGCAGGCTGGCAGACGGCCTATGGCCGGCCCGATCCGAAGCAGTGTCCGTTCGTCACGCCCGGCCCCTGCATCTCCACGCAGTTCCACAGCCCGACCTTTTTGGCCTTCGGTCTCTACGCCGCCTATGAGGCGACAGGCCGCGCGCTCTACAAAGAGGCCGCCGACCGCTATATCACCTTCTACCTGGCCTGTATGCGCAATCCGCCGGAAGGGGGCCAGCGGCAGGACTATCCCTCATATCCCTATCAGTACGGCATGGCGCTGGCCGGATATCGACGCTTCCGGGAGCAGAACCCGGAGGAGACTTCGATAGACGGCAAAGCCGCCGCGCTGTACGAGTGGCTGCTGACGTTCCGGTGGAAGGAGGGCAGCTATTTCCGTAATAGCTACGGCAACGACAAACTCGGCGTCATTGACTGCGGCTTCTCCGACGACAATCTGCACATGGGACGCGGTTTGATGGGCTACTATGCTATCAGCAAGCGCCCGGACGTGCTGCATACGGCGGAAGGTCTGGCCCGCTACTATCTGACGGAGGCCGTTCCAGGAACGTTTGTCGGCTGCTGGTCTTCCGAACTCGGCACCTGGATCGTCGGCCCGACGCCGGTAGACTCGTTCGAGCATTTCCGGGGCCAAAAGTCCTACGAGATCGGCTGGGCGTTCTCCTCCGTTGGCGGGATCGAGTTTCTAACGGAACTGGCCGCCGCGACCGCCGATACCGAATTGAAGGCGCAGGTCGCCGCCAAATGCGCCGCCTCGATGCGCTGGCAGTTCGACGCCTGCCAGTTCGAGGACGGGGCGTTCGGTATGCGGACGCGCGACGACAAGTATCTGGGCACGACGGCGGGCGCGATCCTCTCGTTCCTGCGGGTTCGTGACGCAGGCTATCTTTCTGCGGAGGATGAGACGCTCTATCGCCCGAGAGCCCTGGCCGCGCGCGACTGGCTGCTTGCGCATATCACCCCGGAAAGCGTGGATTCCGGCGGCTATTTCCCGGTCACGGGCGAGGCGGAACCACGCCCGCCCGAAAATCTGGCCTGGCTGCTCGGCTGGACATTGCTGGCGCTCACGCGCGCGAACGAAATCTAAAGGCAAAGCCTCACTCCGGAGTCGGAAGGCAAGGTGGGTATGAGGCCGTTTTACACGCGCGAACGAAATCTAATGGGAGATACGCATGGCTCTGAAAATCTGCGACTGGAAATACGACAAACAGTGGGTTTACTCGATCACCTACGACGAGGCGCTCGAAGAACTGCATCGCTTCGTCGTTCCCTACCATGAAGAGTTCGGCATTCCCGGCCATGTCGAGGCCGTCGCCGGACATATCGGCAAAGTGCGTCAACTCGGTCAGTCCAGCTATAATGGGTTTCATCACATGGGGCCGGAGGGATTGCGGGACCTGGTCGCGCGCGGCTGGGGGGTCGGCAATCATACCTGGAGCCATGAACTGGTTCAGCCCGATATGGTAGACCGGGAGATCGGCGAGGCGAAAGAGGTTTTGGAGCAGGCGATTGGCGGGCCGGTTCCGCTCTACTGCGCCGCAGGCAACAACGCCAACATGTCGGATCATGTGCTGGCCGCCTGCCGCAAATACGGCTATCTCGGCGCGATGAGCATCACCGACGCGCTCAATCGGCCCGGGGATGAACTGTTCTGGCTCAACCGCACGCCCCTGCACGATCAGTACTATGAGCCGTTCTACAGCGAGTTCGACCCCTATCGCAATATCCGGCACGCGCAGGCCGACAAGGGCTGGATCATAGACTACTGCCATTGTCCCCTGGAAAAGCCAGTCCATCGGAATAAAGACTGCTCGGAAGCTCAACTGCGCCGCCGCTTTGAAGCGGTGCTCTCCGAGGGCGGCGACGCGGTCTGGTGCGCCAACCCGGACGAGGTCATCTACTATCACACAACCCGCCGCCACACGCGCATCGAGACGGTGCGCGCTACAGACGAGGAGCATATCTACCGCCTGACCTTCGAGAACCTGCCGGAGCAGGTAGTCCGTCGGGCGTTGACATTGGAGGCGGAAGTGCCTGCCGCCTGGTGTCAGAATCCGGTCGTCTGGGTGGATGGGAAACCGGTGAGGGCGGAGTTGGCCCGCCCGCGTCATCTGCGGTTGACAGTTGATGTCACCGACGGCATGGAACTCATGTTCCGACGAAGCGGATGATGCCGGCGCTGCTCTCCCTTCTCGCCTGCCTGACACTCCTGCTTTCGGGGCTGCAAACGGAAGCGTCGCCGCCTGCCTTAAGGAAGACGCCGCATTATCTGCCGGTAGATTTCGGCGCAGCGCACGACCTCGTTAATGTCAATATGCTCGTCAATGGCGTGGGCCGACGCGATGTCGCCCGGCCCCAGAACCAGCGTGGGCGCGCGGTCGAAAATCCAGGCAGCATCCGTCCCGTAGGGGACGCCACACAGTTGCGTTTCCGGGCCAAGAGCCTGTCGGCAAATCTCCAGAACATGCTGCGCGAACGGGTCATCGAGCGGCGTTTGCAGAGGCTCTGTTTGAATATGGCGTTCATGATGCGTGATTTTGTGGCCGAGCGCGGCTAGCCTGCGGATCACTTCCTCGCGCGCCGAGTCGCCTTCCATGCCGGGAATGATGCGGTAGTCTACCGAAATCGTACATTCGTCCGGCACGGCATTGCGCGTGCGCCCGCCCTGGATTCGGCTGACGGTCAGGAGCGGGCCGGTCAGCAGAGGCGTGCAATAGCGCTGCCGTACCTCCTCCTGATGTTTGCGTATTTCGGCGAGGACCTCCATCATGCCATAGATCGCGTTGACGCCCAGTTCCGGCTGTGAGGTGTGGGCGCTGCGGCCATGCACCGTGATGTCCCAGCGCACCGTTCCTTTATGCTGCACGACCGGCAGGCAGCGCGTCGGCTCGCCAATGATACAGCCGGAGAGCGGAACGTTCTTCTCGCGAAAGCGCTTGATTCCGGTCTGTTTGTTCTCTTCATCGCCCGCCGCCAGAAACAGAACGGTGCGCGGCGGCTTTACGCCGCTCTCCAGTACGGCCATTGTCGCCAGGATCATCGCGACGAGCGGGCCTTTGTCGTCGCACGCGCCCCGCCCGAAGAGCGTGTCGCCTTCCCAGCGCGGGATAAAGGCGTGATCGGGCCAGTCGTCGGCAGGCACCGTGTCCATATGCGACTCGAAGAAGAGCGCCGGGCCGTCCGTCTGGCCCGGCACGGTCACCATCAGGCTCTCATGCAGGGGGCTGTAAGGGTCCCGCTCCATCGGCGCGCCATACGGCGCAAAGAGCCGCTCGATATAGTCCGCAACCTTACTCTCGATCCGTTCGGTTCCGGTGTAAGGACGTCCCATCGGATTGACCGACGGGAGCGCAATCAAATCACTGAGAATACGCGCGGCGTTCTCTTTGGAAATCGCGCTCATCAATGGTTCTCCTTTTCAAAGGTCTCTTTTCGGCTTCGTCGAGATCGCAGCACCAGGCGATCTCGACCCCATGCATCGCCCGCAGCGCGCGAATGCAGCGCAGACCGAACGCGCTGAGGCCGATCATCGCAATTTGGAGAGGTTTGTTATCGGGCATATCGTCCCTATCCCTTTTTGGAGGCTGTTCTATGACTGCCGCGCCCAGGCCCGCTTTCTGGCTTGTCTGCCCCCACTGCCGCACGACGCTCGAACCGGGGCCGCACTGGTTCGGATGCGCCGCCTGCACCGACCCCGCAGGCGCTCCCTACTGGCTGGAAGTCCAGTACGATCGGGAGCGTATCGCGCCCGATTTTCTCAAGCGACCGGGCCGCGTCTGGGACTATGCGCCGCTATTGCCGGTGCGGAATGCGGGTGCGTCGCCGACGCTCGGCGAGGGCCGGACGCCGCTCGTGCGGATCGAGGCACTGAATCGTGAACTCGGCCTGCCGAATCTCTATCTCAAACTGGATTTTGTGAACCCGACGGGCGCGTTCAAAGACCGCTACCATACCGTCTCCATGGCCGTCGCGCGGGAACTCGGCTTCCGACGCGCCTTGCTGACGACGGCGGGCAATCATGGCGTGTCGTGCGCGGCGTATGCCTCTCGCGCCGGTCTCTCCCTGCTCATCATCACCGATCCGAAGTCCTCGCCGGAGCAGCGGCGCTTGATGCGGCTGTTCGGCGCGCACATTACCACGCCGAGCCAACCCGGGCCGGTCATGCCCAATGCGCGGGCGCTGATGAACACGCTCGTGCGCGAACACGGCTTCTATCCCAGCACGATACTCGGCCCGTTTACCGGTCCGGCCAATCCCTACGGCGTGGAGGGCTATAAGACCATTGCGTTTGAGATCGCCGCACAGCTTGGGCGCATTCCTGACCGGGTCTGCGTGCCGACCTCCGCTGGCGACGCTCTGTATGGCCCCTACAAAGGCTTTCGCGAGATGCAGCAGTTAGGACTGATAGACCGCCTGCCCCGCATGACCGCGTGCCAGTCTACCGGCGCAAACTTCCTCGTGGAGGCGGTACGGCGCGGGATGGATCATCTCCCGACCGTCGAGCCGACGACCTTCGCGCTGAGCATCGGCGACCCGACGGGCAGTCAGTGCGCGCTGGAAGCGATCCGAGAGACGGGCGGAGATGCCTGGGACGCTTCGGATGCGGAACTCCTCGCCGCCGTTCCGTTGCTCGGCAGGCACGGCATCTGCGTGGAGGGCGCTTCCGCGACTCCGATTGCCGCGCTGCGCCGTCAGGTCACCGCCGGAGCCATCGACCGCGAGGAGCTTATCGTTGCGCTCCTGACCGGAACCGGCATGAAGTGGCCCGCGCAGCTTGATGCCGCCCTCGGCCCGCAGCCGCCGCTTCTGCCCGACGACGCTGCCGCGATCCTCGCGGTGATGACCTAACCCCCGTGTAGGGGGTAGGGTGTAGGGGGTAGGGTGTAGGGCCGCCCTCATCCCCGGCCCTTCTCCCTTGCAGGGAGAAGGGGAAGCAGAAGCCAACGCTTTCCTCTTCCCTCCCCTGTTCTTGGGGATCGCCAGGCGGAGCCGGAGGCCATAACTCCGGCGACCCTAAGCAGTGGCCGAACCATGGCAGGCGCGACCCTGGCAGTCCATTGCAGGCCCGACCCTGGCAGTGGGACGGGGGTAGGGGCCTCTCCCCTCTCCCTAGCAGGGAGAAGGGCCGGGGGCGAGGGCCATTAGGGACGGCGATCACGTTTTCAGTATTCGCACCTGGCCGTCGTCCGTCTCGACGATGATCTCGGCCAGGCCGTCGCCGTCTATGTCGGCCAGGATCGCCTCTTTCACGCCTGCCGGAAAGGTCAGCTTCCAGAGAACGACGCCCTGCCCGTTCTTCTCATCCAGAGCCAGCAGTTCCCCGTTCGGCAGCCCGACCAGGAAGTTATCGCGCCCGTCGCCGTCGAGATCGCCACTGACGACATTGATGGGGAACGTCGCTTTCGTGCCCAGGTCGAGAGTCCAGCGCGTCCGGCAGGTGTTCACGTCCTCGCAGTGGAAAACGCCCTGCCCGTTGACCATGCCGACATCCCAGGTTCCCTGGCCGCGAATCTGCGCGACCGCCGCGCCGCACCACTCGAATTCGTAGTGTTCGGCATAGTCCCGTTTGGCAAGCCGCGCGCCCGAAGCGTCCAGCACTTCTAGCGAATCCAGCCCCGGCGCCATAACGATCCGCGTGCTGCCGCCCGGCCCGAACGGGCCGATGATGGGGACGGCGTACTTGGAGCCATCGGCGCGGCCCGGCACCACGTTCGTCCAGCCTTCCGCGATCAGGCGGCCTTTCCCGCTCTCATCGTAAAAAATCTGCTTGCCGTGATCATCCGAGATGATGGTCTCCTGCCCCCGCAGATCGGCGATGGCGGCGGTGCGCGGATACGGCCCATCGAGCGGATCACGCCAGAGTTCCTTCCCGCTCGCATCGTAGAGGACGCCTGTCAGCGCGTGCCTGCCGCGCTGGAGGCTGACGAACAGCCGCATCTGCTCCTGTCCGAACGGCAGCAGGGTTCGGGCGGTGCGCGTCCAGGCATAGTTGTAGACCGGCCAGGGCGGGGTGATCGTGACCGGCGGCGCGGCGCTCTGACGGACCGAAGTCGGCTGATAGAGGAAGATGCGGTCGCCCGTTGGCGAGATCGCGCAGACGACACGCGCGCCGTTCGGGCCGATCCAGACGGCGGGCGCGGTCCCCGGCACTTTCCAAGAAGTCTTGAAACGGCCCCGTCGGGAGAGATCGGGCACGCCGCCGAGAATCGTGCCGTCGGAGAGGGAGACGATCAGTTCCCGCTTCCCGTTCGCGATGGTGACGAGCGGGCCGGAGGCGGCAGGCGTTTTGACCTCGTGTTCGCCTTTGATGGTGAGATCGCGCCGCCCGATTTTGCCGGAGCCGTCCGAGTAGAGCGCCACACGCGAGAGCGGCGTCATCGGGAGCGGCGTAAAGGCGGCCTTCCCGTTCACGAGCCGCCAGAGTTCTTCCGGCCCGGTCGCGCTGCGCCGCACCAGCAGCCCCTTCGCGCCGTCCGGTTCCGTCAGATAGAGAGGCGTGAAGCGCGCGGAAAAGAAGGTCGTATCGTCCGGCAGGGGCAGATTTGCAGTCGGCAGGGAGGTTTTCTCGAGCGTCGCAATGTCCTGGAACGTCCTGCTGTCTACGGCCTGCACGGTCGTCACGCCCGCGATACGCCGCGCTTTTTCCTCTGAGGTAATGATTTCGGGGCGACCGTCGCCGTTCAGATCGTAGCAGCCCCAGAAGAAGCGATCCGGCAGGTCGGCAAGCCGGGCGTGAAAGCCTTTCATGCCGTCGAAGACCAGCGTATGCCAGCGATTGTCGCCGTCCATATTGTAGAGGCCCAGTACCAGCGACTTTTTGCCGTCGCCGTGCAGGTCGGCCAGCGAGGTCACGTTCGGGCGCAGTTCGCGGAAATCGTGAGGAAAGTCGTGCTCGACGAACTGTGACCACGCTAACTTCAATCCCTTGCCGCGCTCATTGTGGATGACAGCGATATACTCCTCGACCTGGCAAGAGACCATGACGACATCGTTATAGCCGTCGCCGTCCATATCTCCGACTTGCAGCAGCCCGTAGGGGCGACCCAGACTCGCTTCGCCCGGAATCCCGTAGTGGAGATCGAATTTGAGTTTGCCGGTGTCGGCATCAATGACGCCCATATAGCCCGGCTTTCCGGCCACCACAATATCGAGCCTGCCGTCATTGTCCATATCCGCCAGCGCGAACGCCGGGCCGAAATTCTGCCAGTAGGTGTTGGGATAGGTGTTCTCCCAGAGCAACCGAGGCTTCGATTCGTTGGCATGGAACGTGAAGCAGACGCCGGAGAGCGAGTCCTGCGGAAAGACGAACAGCCGCGCGCCGGCCTTCTCGCGCAGCAGCTTATAGGCTCCCAGGTAGGTGTTGAGCGGCAGCGACCAGTTCCAGAGCGTCTTGCCGGTCGCCACATCGAACAGGGCAAAGCCGTCTTTGCCTATCGTAGCGAGCGCGGCGGCCTTCGGCTTCCCGCCAAAGTCCAGGAGAGCAACGACGGCGCTGACGCCGAGCACCGGACGGTTCCAGACCTTAACGCCGTCCGCCCGTACCAGTTTCAGCCCGGAGCGCACCTGGACAAAGAAGGCGGCTTTGCCTCCCACCTGCACCGGACTCGCGAACGCATAGCTGTCAGCAACGCCGCCGTAGGCCCAGACCTCTTTCGGTGCGGTCTTCATCTTCCCCGGCACATCGGCCCGCGCGGTATTCTGGGCATCCTTACGCGGCAGCAGCCACAGCCCGCGCGGCGGCGATTGCCCGAACGCCTGTGCCGCCAACGCAAAAAGCACCGCGCTCCAACACAAGATCGTGACGCTATTCTGCCTGAACATGGTCCGAGTTCAACTCCTTCAAGCCTCTCCCCTCACTCCCTAGCCCCCTCTCCTGCCGCGAAGCGGGAAACAGGGAGAAGGGATCGGGGGATGAGGGGCCTTTTTTGCGCTCTACCCACCAAAATAGAGATGATAGCCCTGGCTCGCCTCACGGGTGATGAACAGGCTCAGCACCGGCCAGAAGATGCCCGCGATAAAGAAGTGGCCGATGGCGATCCCCAGGAAGAACGGAATGCCCTGCCGGTACATTTTCAGGCCGCCTATGCGCAGAATGGTCGCTTTGCAAGCCCAGGCGATTCCCAGCGGGAACCAGGCCGTGCCGGAGTCGCCATAGGCCGTTGCGATGAGGAAGCCGAGCGGATGGAGCGGCATCCGCAGCAGATGCGTGCGCAGCGCGGTCAGGATGCAGACGAACGCAAAGCCGCCGAACGTGGCGAACGTGCGCGAAAGCTGCGGATTCGGCGGCGAACTGATGCGGGAGGCCATCTGCTGGTACTCCTGCAAGGCGACGATCGAGCGATACTCCCCCGTGCCCGTGCCACCTCCGGCCAGATTGCTGCCGATGGCGTAGTAGGCGCTCAGATGCACCCAGTAGGAGGCCACCAACCCGACCACGAACGCCAGAAGCAGCGCGCCGAACATTGTGCGATAAGGGATACGCCCGGCCTCGGCCAGCTTCACGCCGTCAAGCTGATAGGCGGCATGTTCCTCCGGCAGGTGATGGCGCGAGAGCCAGGCCAGACTGGAGAACAGAACGAACGAGCCGGTTCCACCCCAACTCAGGGCGCGCGAAATCGAGATCGTATTGAGCAGCATTTCTTTCGGCAGACTGTAGGGATAGATGAACCCGAACGGCACGCCGGTTTCGGCCCGGATGCGCGCAAAGACCAGCACGAACAGGCCGATGATGGCAAAGTAAGGGACGGCCAGATAGAGCGAGAAGCCCGCCACCTGACAGAAACCCAAAATAAACAGCGTGCTGCCGACCAGACCGATCCAGGCCCAGCGCTCCTGCGCGGTGTCCGACGTGGCGGCCAGGGACCCAAACGCGCGCTTCAGGCTGCGCGCCAGCGCGCGGCGCAGCCCCCACAGCAGCAGCAGTCCCATCGCGATGTAGCCCCCGGCAGCCTGCTCCTGCGTAAAGGGAAAGCCCGGCTCATCGTAGCCTGCCGCCGATCCGGCCACCGCCATCAGGCGATTGAGCAGGTAGAAGAACCAGACCGAAAAGCTGATCTCCAGCGGCACGAAGTAACCGATGCCGATGGCTTCTAGCATATAGAAGATATAGACCTGCCCGAAAGGCTGCCAGGGACGATCCGGGAAGTAGTCATGGAAGCTTTGATAGAAGCCGGGCGAAGGGACCGAAGGAACCAGCACATGCAGGATGTTGAGGCCGTTAAACAGCGCCGGAATCGCCAGCCCCAGCAAGAACAGCGCGCGCCGACGGCCCGCCGTGCCGCCATACGAAGACCAGTCGTCGGAGGAAACGGCGAGCGGGATGGCGAGCAGGGGAAAGGTCAGGCGCTCCTCCCGAATCCAGCGGCGCTGAATTAGGGTAATCAGGCTGAAGGCTCCCAGGAAGATGGCCAGCAGAAACAGACTCCACCAGAACAGCGGCGGTATCCAGACGCTCCAGGGAATCACGCCGTTCCGGTCGCTCTCATAGTAGCGCCGGATCGCCTCGGCATCGTGGGGAACCAGCCAGGAGGGCAGATACTTCGCATACTCGGCCAGCGCGGGCGTATCCTTGCTCCAGTACTGCATGGCCACCAGATGGGGCAGGAAGGCGCGGATATGGTAGGCTCCCATCAGGATCGTGGCGGTCGCGACCATCGCGTAGACGAGCAGCATCTGGCCGTGCGAGGGTGTCAGGCGCGGCGCAAAGCGGCGGAGAACGGGACGCAGCAGGCTGAGCAGCAGAATGGCGGCAAAGGCCGGCAGGGGCGGCACGCCGTGACTGACGTAGCGCCCGGTCACCATCTCCGTGTAGCGCACGGCCAGCGCGACCAGAAGAATATAGACGACGCCGAACGCCATCGCCGCGAGCGCGCGTCGGCCCGGCAGAGGCGCGGCTGTAATCTCCGGGGTGTCCGATTCTGGCTCCTGGGTCATAGGACGCGGTACGACCGACATCTGCGGCTCACTCCCATCTCGATCAAGAGGTCAGGGTCGCCGGTAGAGCCATCCACTCCGGGCGGGTCATATCGGGCGGACGCCCTAGAGAGGCGGCGCGCTCTTCGGGCGGGACTTTGTACACGCCATCTAGGCACGCATGGCACTAGGAGAGGATCAACTGAGGCGGCAAGGCAAGACGTTCTTCTGTCGTCAGCAGCGGCGCAGCGCTCTCATCGGCGCGCAGAAAGGCGAAGGATAAAATCGCGGACGCTGGCCGTGTAGCCGACCCAGGCTTCGATATAGCGCAGGGCGGTCTGGGTATGGATTCGCTCCTGCATGGTTTCCGGGAACTCGACGGCAAGCGTCGCCTCCCGCAGAAGCACGCAGCGATATCCCAATCCGGCCATCGGCTTCATGCCCGCAGGCGCGTCCAGAATACACAGATTCGTCGCAAAGCCCGTATAGATAAGCGTATCTATCCCCTTCTCACGCAGCCAGGCGTCGAACTGATCCGTTGCGACGACCACTGGCTCCGTGTCGAGCGGCTTTGCAGGGCCAGGCGCGTCCAGTTGCTTCCATCCCTCCCACTCCATAAAGCCCGCGCCATGCACGCGCGCGGCGCGATGCGAGGCATGATCGGAGACGGGAGACCAGCCGTGTACCGGCTGCGCTTCTCGTGGAGGCATCGGCGGCTGAAGGTGCGGATAGCGTCTGCCGATGAGTTCCGACTGTACATGCACGACCGGCATTCCGGCCCCCCGAGCCGCCGCCAGCGCCGGAACGAGCGCATCGGTCAGTACCTGCCAGCCCAGTTCGTGGTTCTGCGGTGAGCCGAGGTCCACCCAGTAGTCCTCCGGCACAGGCGGGCCGTCGGGCGCGCCGACATTCCAGCAGTGCAGCGCGACAAAGGCCGTCTTGTTCAGGTCGAGCGTCCAGTCTTCCCGGACATGCCCCTCCGGGTGGGAAGTCGGCACGGCACGATAGAATTGAACGGGCAGTGTGATGTGCATGAGCGTATCCTTATCTCCGGGTACGGAAATTACCGATCTCTGTGGTCACTGCACGGGCGCTTTTAATGCCCGGCAGAGCTATTTCACGCAATAGAGATTGCCGTCGGCGCAACTGACCAGGATCTCCATCGCTCCGTCGTCGTCCACGTCGCAGGGAACCGGCATCCCGAGCGCCGCCGGAAACGGCAGTTCCCAGACCACGCGCTCTGCCGCTTCCGAACCGCCGCGCAGCGCCATCAGCCGGCCATCCTGGGTTCCGAACACAAACTCCGCCTTGCCGTCGCCGTCCACATCCGCACTGACGACCGCCGAGGCCGTCACGCCGAGCGGATACGTCCATTTCACCTGGCCGGTCGCCGCTTCAATGCAGAGGAATTCCCGGTTCGGGCCGTCTACCGGATAGAACTGCGGCCAGTTGTAGAGCTGCCCCGCCGTGACACCCCCGATCTCCATCTGTCCATCACCATCCACATCGGCAATGGCTTCGAGGCCGGTCGCGATGAACGGCTTCCACCAGCGCTGCCTGCCTGCCAAATCTTCGACGACCAGCGAGTAGTTACCGCCCGTCCAGACCACGCCCGGCGGCTTGTCCGGGCCGTCGAGCGAGACGATAGCCGGGGTGTGATATCCGGCCCACTGCGTGATCGGGTAGAGATCGCGTCCAGTGCGCCCGTTCAGCGTCCGATGCTCATACAGGTCGCGCAGCGTCACATCGTCTATGCCGTTGTCGTCCAGGTCGTAGATGGCGGCGGGGCCGTTGCCGCAGTGTGAGCGCCAGAGCGGTCTGCCGTCCTTTCCGGCCAACGCGACGCTTTCAAAATCCACCCACATGCCGACTTTATGCGTCACGAACAGATCGAGCGCGTCGTCGCCGTCGAAATCGCCGTAGTTCCAGGCGACCGGCAGCGAGGGCAGTTTCCAGACGCGCATCGGCTTCCCCTCCGCGTTCAGGGCGACCAGACGATCCGGCTCCTGCGCAATTAGAATCTCCCGTTCGCTTTTCCGGCTCAGGGCCGCAACGACCGGAATGCAGGGGCAGCCGAGCGGGCGCAGTTGCCCGATCAGAGGTATCTCCGGCGAGCGGAGTGAAGGCCGCGCCCACCGTTTTTCCGGCGTGCCGCGGCCGCGCGGCGCCTGGAGGCAGCAGACCTCGCCCTTTGTATCCAGGTAGAGTACTGAAGGCGGCGCATCGGGCCGCAGCTTGGCCACGACCGGAGCCGTCACAAATCCGGCGTGCGCCTCGATGCTTCCCGCCAGTTCGCCCTGCGGACTGAAAACGCGCACCACGCCGTCTGCCCCCGAATACAGCGTGTGCAGCGCCTCCGTTCCGGCAGCCATCGGCTCGACATGGAGGAGCGTGCCGGAAGGCAGATCGGCGGGCAGCCGGCCCTGCCAGGCCGTCTGAAGCTGACCCGCCCGGTCTCCGATCAAGAAGACGACGGACCGCGCCTGTCCCTTCTTGCCGGAGCGCGCCAGGAACACGCCCGACTCTCCCCCCGGCAGCGTTTGCAGCACGCGCGTCGGCGTTCCCGTAGCAATCCCGCTGACCTGCCCCCAGGTGTTCAGCGGAAAGTCGGCGGCGGAGCTCGCGGCGACCAGCGTTCCGGTCGGCAGCTTCGCCTGTTCCTGCCAGACGCCGCCTTTGCCGCTCCAGAGAGATAGGTTATCGAGATGCAGGTCGTTGCGACTGGCGGGCGCGGAGAGAAATACGACCGGCGGGCTGTCGGGAAAGAGCGCGCCCGCCCCCACAAGATACCGCCCGGCAAGATCGGCCTTTATTTTGCCGGAAACCGCGTCCACGACGAGCGTATGCCATCGGGCGTCCGTCCTGTCGTCGAAAAGCGAGTAGACTATCTCCGTCTGTCCGTCGCCGTCGAAGTCGTCTACCGACTCGGTCAGCACGCGCAGCGCGCAATGGTCTTCGGGATAGTTCTGCTCGTAGAACTTGTCCCAGAGCAGCCGCAGCGACTTGCCCGCTTCGTTCTTAACGACGGCCACATGCTCGCGCAGGACATCGGCCAGCAGCACGACATCCGGGTAGCCGTCCCCGTCAATGTCCTTGACGACCAGCGTGCCGTAGTTCCTGCCGAGCGGCGCTTTCAGCTTCATTTTCAGCGCGCCGGTCTGCCCATTGGCGATCAGAACGCGATCATACGTGCCGATGACGATCTCCGGCAGGCCATCTCTATCCATATCCACCAGCGCGACGACCGGCGTGAACCCGGTCATTTGCCAGTCGAACGTGTAGTCTACTGTAGCGTTGGCCGCGCCCTCGGCAAAGGAGAGGCAGAATCCCTTTTCATGGAGCGGCGCCCAGACGACCGCTTGCAGTCCCTTTTTGGCCGGATTCATCTTGGCGACGCGAACCGCCATAATGCTCGCCTTCGGGAACTGCGGGCAGGCATAAAGAGTCTTGCCGTCGCGACCGCGCAGAACACGCAACTGCGAGGGAACACCCGACGAGACGAGGATTTCGCGCTCGCCATCCTCATCCAGATCGAACGCGCCATGCACGACCGCGTTCTCGGCGCGCTCCTGCCAGAGCCGCGTCCCGTTCAGGCGATAGACCGATAGGTTGCCGCCATAGCTGACAACGGCCTCTTTCTGTCCGTCGCCATCCACGTCGAACAGGAGCGGCGTGCTCGCCACGCCGCCGACCGGCATCTGCCAGGCGATATGCGGCTTCGTGATGTGTCCGACAAGCGGAGAGAACGCCGTATTGCGCACATCGCGCCGCCACATCGGCCATTCGCCGGGCGTGAACTCTGTTTCGCGCGGACGCTTCCGCACAGAAGGCACAATCTCTTGCGGCAACGGCTCAATTATTAACCGCCCGATCTCGATGTGGGCGGGGACATCGGAAGCGCCCTGCACCTGAAACCGCACGCCCGGCTCCTGCGCGGCCCCGCCATGATGCAGGCAGACATACTCGCCGTCGTGGAACATGGCGACCGTCTTGCGGCGCGTATCCACCTCGAACCGCCAGTCGTGCCAGGCGTCTTTCGTCCGGAAAATTTTCAGCTGGTCGTCAAGCTTATAGCGGTCGCCGGTAAAAGCAAAACCGAGGCCGAAATCGCCGTGCGGCGCGTGGACGCCCAGTTGCAGGCGCAGATGCGACTTTTGCCCGGTGCTGCCGTCGTCCTGACCGATGTGCAGGAAACGCATCCGTACGGTCACGGCGAAGCGTTCCGGCACGGAGAGGCGCTGCGGGTAGGCTAACTCGGCCCATCCCAGCTTTCCGTCCTGATCATCCAGCACGCGCGCGATCTTGTCGCTGACCGTGATCTGCCCGTCGTGCCGTCCGTCCCGGCTATCCCCGAACGTCCAGCCCACCTGTTGCGCCTGCTGCCAGTCGGTTACTTCCAGCAGAGCCTCCGAACGCAGCGCGTCGGCGGGGGCGGAGAGACTCAAAGCGGCCGCTGCGTAAGCCGCCTGACGAACAAACTGCCTGCGCGTGATTTTGGACCCTCTCTGCATAGTGGACTATCCGAAGTAGGGATGCTGCTAAATCTACCGGGTAGGGCCATCGCCTCTGAATCTTATTACAGGGATGTTCGCCTGCTCCGATTGGGAAGGGAAAGCGTATCCTGCGATGGCCCTGATCTACCGGGCGCGCTCGGAAGGCGGCGCGCAGGAGTGGCGCACGGTCAGCGTCGTCGGCAGCAAGACGCCCTCGAAATCGGCCTCTTTGCCTTCGATGGAGCGCACCAGCCGTTCTATGGCCATCTCCCCGGCTTCCGCAATCGGCGTGCGCACCGAAGTCAGCGGCGGATCGGCGCAGACCGCGTGAATACTGTCGGTATAGCCGATGACCGAGACATCTTCGGGAACAACCGCTCCGGCAGCGCGCAACGCACGAAGCGCGCCCAGCGCCAGAAAATCGTTGCGCGCCACCAGTCCGGTAAAATCGCGTCTTTCCTGGCAGAGCTGCTGCACGGAGCGATAGCCGTTTTCAAACTGATTGCCGTGTATGGTCTGATCCGTCTTATACGCCTGCCAGCACTCGATGCTTTCGGCTCCCTCCTCTGCGATGGCTCGGCGAAAACCGGCCACTTTCGGTTGCGACCTCTCTTCGCCATAACAGAAGAGCGCGGCGATCTTGCGATGTCCAAGCTCCAGCAGATGCCGGGTCGCCAGATACATGCCCTCTTCGTCGCTCCAGGCCACCAGGTTCGGCTTCGGCTGAGAAGCATGAAACACAAAAACGGTGGAAAGGCGGTCTGCCAGTCCCTCAAATTGCGGCTGGTCGGGAGCGCCAAGCGCCACAATGCCATCCACGCGCCCGCGCCACGAGACCTCTTCCAGGGTGCTGGAAACGATCAGATGGAATCCGAGGGAGCGCGCCTTCGCTTCCGCCGCCTCCAGCATCTGCGCGAAATGCGGGTCGGTCATCTCCTGGCTGTAAAGGCCCAGGGTGCGCGTCTTACCGGTCGCCAGCGCGCGCGCTATCGCATTCGGCAGGTACTGAAGTTCCTCCGCCGCCTGCTTAATACGGGCGACGGTGGTCGGCGGGATCGGCATCACCATCTTATTATTCAAAACTCGGGACGCGGTCGCCACGGAAACACCCGCCCGTTTGGCTACATCCGCCAGCGTCACTGCCAAAATCTGCCTCCTCGCAAGTGCCAGTAGGAATGATTCTGTGTTGAAGAGAGATACACAGGCCGCGCTCGACTAGCTTCTACGGCTGTCGCAGAAAGTTAGGCAAGCGATTAGCGTAAGGGTCTGTCTAAACATAACACACTCCACAGCCGATGTCAATAGGCAGAGCAAAGTTTTCTTGCTCTGCCCGGCAGTTTGGCGGATAGACCGCAAATCGGGGAAATCCGAGGGACTACTGCGCGCCACAGGCGATTACCGTACCATCGGCGCAACTGGCCGTCAGCTGCGCCTGCCTCTGGCCTTGCAGATCGGCAACAATGGCATGGGCAGGCTCGGTTAATAACGGCATGATCGTCGGCAGGTTTGGCTGATCTATCTGGTCAGTGTGGAACATCTGATTCTCCTCTCACGCACTCGTTAAGTATCCAGCATGAACGCGTACGATCATAATATCTAACTCAAGTTGCTACCTTGCCTCTTCGAGAAGGCAAACGGTGATGCAAAAGCCGGTTTCCAGAGCGATCCTCTCTCAAACGTGTTCCTAGGTAGCAACTTGGGTTATATACTATAAAGCTCATATTGCCAATCCCTACGTTCACCATAATATGATGACGTCGCGGAGTAGATCGCGGAGCCCACGTGGAATATGAACTCCATAGTTCAGGAGGGAGGCGCGATAGAGAACTTCGGAAGTTGGGTGCGGCAGGAGCGGGAGGCACGCCACCTCACCGCAACCGAGTGCGCAAGGCGTGCGGGCATGAAGTTGACGGCATGGAGCCGGATGGAGCGGATGGTTAAGCATCCGCAGCGTGATACCTGCGCCACCGTCGCCCGTGGCCTGGGTGTCGATGAGGCCGTCGTTCTGCGGACAGCGGGCTACGCGGTGGAGGACACGGAGGAGATCGACCTGGGGCTGGCGCGTCGCCTGGATCGGGTGCTGCGGTCACTCCCCGCCGAGGAGCGCAAGCGGATCGAGGCGTTGTTGGAGCAGGACGCAAGCCAGTACGTGGGGCTGTTGGGGCCCTACCTAGCCGAGGGTGGTTAGGTACAGCCGTCGTGCGCCGCAAATACGTGGAACCGGCCCAGCGCTACCTGGTCACCGGATGCTCACCTTGCCCATCATCTTTATCTTTGGCTTGCCGATCCAATAGATACCGGGCTTCATTCCGAGGACACGTAGGGCAACGGCGCTTGAGATACCAGACAAACCCCACCACGCCGAGCACCGCCAGCGCTACTCCGATTGCAGGCCAGTGCGGGGCGAGGAATGCCAGCGACACCCCGGAGAGGAGCAGAAGCGGTACACCGCAGCAAAGCAGGTGTAGCAGCGCGAACAGCGCCACAAGTCCCCAGCCCTTCGGTCGTCCTGAGTCTCTATTCATGCTAATTTGTCCAATACATCCAGCGTCGAGTCTGCCGCCACACCGTATGCGACATGACCGGCTAGACCGCGAACGTGGGCCTGCCAGGGATACTTCTGCGGCGGCTCGGCAAGGCCCAGTAGTGGCGTCAGTCCCTCATCCACGATGGCGGCAAACAATAATCCGAACAGAAGACCCTGCCCGCGATCTGCGCCCCTAACCCGCCTCCGCATGAGCGCATAGACCATTCCGGCCCCGATCCCAAGCCCCATGTGCATGGCTTGAGCCAGCGCACCGTGCTGTTTCTCGTTGACTTGGAGGTGGAGCGTTCTCTCTATGGATTCGGCAGCCCGGTCGGGAGGATACTTGCCGCCTGTGACTCGCTCGTATTGCTGGCGAGCGGCGAGCGGTTCGTGCTCCCAGATGAAGTTTGTCACCCAGCCCATTAACTTCGTCGCCACGAGTCCGGCGACGGCTCCTTTCACGAGGTCTCCGACGACGCTCCCCGCGCCGACTGTCTTCTTCGGGATCGGCTGTTCACCGTTCACTCGCTCGGTGCCCTGCGGAGGACACGCATCGGTTCCATAACTCGTCACCGCGTTAGCCATTGTTTGTTCCTCCTCGCGTCACGCTCTTGCTCTCAGAACGACTGTCGGAAACCAAAAATTGTTCCAACGATTAAACAATGATCGAATCGTATGGTAGAATGAATGTAGGAGGATCAGACATGCCTATCACGCTAGACGACCGCGACATTACCGAATTGACCTGTGACGCCTACAACGACGACCCTACGCGGGTGCGGCGCGTTGCCATGCAGATGCCGCCCGACGATGCCTTCGATGCGGCGACGAACCTGCTTCGAGCCATTGCCGATCCGGTTCGCGTGCGGATTCTCTTCGCGCTGACGCACGAGTCGCTCTGCGTCTGCGAACTATCGGTGCTGCTCGATATGTCCATGCCGTCAGTGAGCCATCATCTGAAAATCCTCACCGCGTCCGGCATTTTGAAAGTGCGCAAGGAGGGAAAGTTCGCCTGCTACCATATTCGGCACGAACACCTCGACGGAACGCTCGGAGCACTGCTTGATGACCTGACCCGCAGAAAGAGAGGAGGCGTGCAGTGATGAAAGCGGTCACGAAAATCGCTGCCATTGTGGGAGCGATCCTGCTCACCGGCGCGGGGCAGATGCCGCTCCGCCCGTGCCTTACAAAGTTGGTGACGTGGTGAAGGAGTTCGCGCTCAAAGACACCGGTGGCAAGACCGTGCGCCTGAGCCAATTCAAAGGACATACGGTGGTGGCCTTCTCTGCCGCCTATTGAGGGTCGTGCAACGCGGAGGCTCCGCGTTTGGAGAAGGAAGTGTGGCAGAAGTTGAACACCAAAGGCGTCCAGGTCATCGGCATCAATGCGGGCGACCCCTGAACGCAAGGCGAAGGCGTTCAAGGCTGCGCACCGCCTTACGTATCTCTATCTTATAGATCGCGAGCAGGCAGGGATCGACCGGTTCAGCGTGTCCGGTGCTCTGCCCCATGTCGTGATCATCGGCAAGGATTCGCGGCTGCTCTATTCGCAGGCGGGGGATGTAGTCTCGCGCCTCAACGCAATCCTGACGAAGAAGAGGGCGGCAACAGAAGGATCGAGCGGGCGCGGGGGCATCATCCGGTACAAGGAGGAGGAAGGCCGGGTCGCTGTGGGTTCCAGCCGCTTCACTTGAGCGTCGTGCTTGACCCGTGTGGTCGAGAAGGTGAAGGCGGTAGACGGCGTGAGCGCGGTAAAGCAGACGCAGGCGGGGTCGAACCTCTTGCTGGAGATAGGCTTTGACCCGCAAAGGGCGGAGCCACGTCGCATCGTGGCAGTCGTTAAGGCGACGCTGGAGAGTGACCTCTGGAACCGCGACCCGGTAATGACGGAAGAGACGGACGACCTGAGCAAGGCGTTTGCCTTGCGCACTCCATGAGCCAACAGGCGACGGGAAGCACCGGGAACCGCCTGGAAAGAACAGAAAAGGAAAGAACCATGATAGTCCACTTGATCTGCTGCGGCGGGGCCTTTGTGCTCGCCCTGCTCCTGCTGAAGCGGCTAACCGACCGGCCTCTATAGCCACTATCTATAACGTGTCACTATCGTCCGAGCGCATCGCCGGACGGCAAAGGAGAAGCCCGCAATGGCTGACCATCACGATCAGAATGAACAGCATTTCAACCTTGTAATCCTCGGCTCCGGCTCTACCGCCTTCGCCGCTGCGCTCCGCGCCCAGGAGATGGGCAAAACCGCTGTGATGACCGAGGAACGTGCTATCGGCGGAACCTGCGTCAACCGAGGCTGTCTGCCCTCCAAGAACTTGATCGAGGCCGCGAAACTCCTCTACGACGCGCAGCACCCGCGCTTTCCTGGTCTGACCGGTGCTGCCCTGAGCCTGGACTTCGGGAAACTCATTTCCCAGAAAGATGAAGTCATCCAGGTTTACCGCGATAAGAAATACGACAGTCTCGTTGGCGGGCAGTTCAGCATCGAGAAGGGCCATGCCCAGTTCCTCGATGCGCACACAGTGGAGATTGGGGGCAAGCGGCTTACCGGCGAGAGAATTCTCATCGCCACGGGATCGCGGCCCGTGCTGCCGCCTATTGACGGCCTCCAGGGAGTGCCCTATCTTACCAGTGACCTCCTGACGCACGACGAACCGATGGAATTGAAGGAGTGCCCGCGATCATTGCTGATCGTGGGCGGCGGCTACATCGCGCTGGAACTGGGGCAGATGTTCCGCCGATTCGGGGCCGAAGTCACCGTTCTGGAACGCAACGACCGCTTGCTGGCGCACGGTCATGAACCAGAAGTTGGGCCGACCATCGCTGACATCTTCACGCAGGAGGGCATCCGCGTCGTCACTGGGGCCACGGTACGCCGCGTCTGTCAGGAGGGGAACGAGGTCGCCGCAACCGTCCAGGTGGGAGATAGTGCGCAGGAGTTTCGGGCCGAAAGAATTCTCATTGCCACAGGCCGCCGCCCCAATACGGATACCATCGCCATTGAAAAGGCAGGGGTGGAATTGGACGCTGCGGGAGCCGTCCGCGTGGATGAAACCCTGCGGACGAATGTGGCGCATATCTTCGCGGCAGGGGATGTGATCGGAGCCGAAACCGGAAGCCAGATGGCGACGCCCGTGGGCAGTCAAGACGGCGGCAAAGCCGCGCACAACGCGCTCTCAGGGGAAAAGCCCTTACTGGTCAATCATCGCGTGATCCCCCGCACCATCTTCACCGACCCGCAGATTGGCATTGTCGGCATGACGGAGGAGCAGGCTATAGCCGCAGGGCATGCCTGCTGGTGCAACACGATCCCCATGTCTCTGGTTCCGCGTGCGGGCGCGATCCGCGACACTCAGGGCTTTGTCAAGATGGTCGCGGATGCCGACACAAACGAGGTGCTGGGGGTGACGATAGTGGGAAACAGCGCCGCTGAGGTGATCCACGAAGCGGCGATGGCATTGCGGTTCCGTGCCAGCATCCATGACTTCATAGACATGCTACACGTTTACCCGACTATGGCGGAAGCGCTCAAGATCGCCGCCATCTCCCGCTACAAAGACCCGGCGAAGCTCTCCTGCTGCGCAGAGTGAAGGAGTATCTGCGATGAAAAAACTTTCTGTGCTGCTAGGCGTGGTGGTGGCCGCAATCGCGGCCTCCGCCTGCTGTATTCTCCCGCTCCTCTTAGGGGCGGCAAGCGTTGGAACGGTGGGCCTCAGTGCGGCGCTGGTTCCGTACCGTCCTTACTTCATTGCCTTGACCGTGCTGCTGCTCGGCGCGGCGTTTTACTTCACCTACCGGCCAGGGAAAGCAGGGTGCGAAACGGACTGCGATACAAAGTCCGTGCGCGCCCGGCGCATCAGCCGGGCGCTGCTGTGGGTCGTGACGCTCTTCACAGTGGGGACGCTGGCCTATCCCAACATCGCCGCGTATCATGCACGAGTGTCGGCTGCTTCCGTCCCGGCGGTCGCTGCGTCGGTGAAGGCGCAGACCGTTCGATTCACTATCCCCTCGATGGACTGTGCCGCGTGCGCGGCGAATATCGCCGACACGCTCAAGAAGACGCCCGGCGTCTACGACGCGAAGGTGGACTTCGACACGAAGCAGGCGACCGTGCGCTACGATGCGACGCGCATCGGCGTGCCAAAACTACGGGAAACCATTGATCGAACCGGTTTCCCGGCTACGGAGATAACCTCTCACGGAGACGCCTGCTGCCCCGTGAAGAAGTGACAAGCACCCCCTGTTGTCCGTGATCTTGGAAGAAAGGAGAACGTTGATGAAAACTCAACAGTTCAGAACCCCCTTCGCGTTAAGCCTGGGCCTTGCCGCTATCGCGGCATGCGGTGTCATTGCCGCAAACGTGCGAGCGCACGAGGACGGTGCGCCTGGCTGCTGTCCTTCGCCACTGGCTAAGGCGGCAGGGAAAAGCCTTGCCGTAGAAAGGAACCGCACAATGCAGAATATCGCTCCCGACCGCATGAGTTTCTACTCCGTTCCCCTGGTTTGCCCCGCCGCCCCGGAAATCGGGTGTGGTAGCCGGTCTAAACCTGTGCTTCTGGCCTTAGAGCGCAGGCCGGAGGTGGCGCAAGCCTGGCTGAATCGTCCCGGAACCCTGATAGCCGTTGTGTGGGAGAAAGACTCCTCCCAGGCGGCGCGAGACGAAGCGATCCGGTCGCTCGCGAAACAACAAAACTTCGACCTAAAGGAACTCAAGGAGGCCAGTCGCAATGCCGCACTGAAGGAGTTCAGCGCGGACGCAGGCTGGTATCGCGGCGCGGAGGTAGATCGCCTCAGCGAAGAAGAGGCGGGGATCATCGCGGCCCGCATCGTCCGAAGGATGAAGGCAAAAACAACGCTCACCGATGAGCAGGGCCGCGCGCTAGAGGCCGCTTTCGCAAACGTCTTTCATCGCCGCTTCGTTAGCGGTTCCACAAAGCTGGCAAAGACGCGGCAGGATGGGATAGAAAGCGCGATTCTAAAAGCAGCGCGTGTTCATCTGGACGAGCAAGGCATTGTCGCTTTGCAGCAGGCTCTTGCTTCGGGCTGTTGTCCACTGCCGAACGAAAAATAGCGGGGGGCAGTATCTCATATCTCCAAACGGCCCTGCTAGAATTACGGGGGCGTCACTGTCGTGCCGCGCCTGGATGGAACAACCTTCGCGGCGGAACTTCGCAAAGTCCTCATCCAACATCCATAACTCTCGTTTGCCATCATAGATCATAAAAATACCCCGTCTCAAAAACGGGGTGATACCGTTGGCGAATTCATGCCGCCAATCTCGCAAAACGCGAACGGCGCGTCTTCGCCAGCGGCTTCCCAGCCAGATAATCCGTCACCCGCACGACGTTGAGTGCCGCCGCTGTCGCCAGGTGCTGTAAGTGCGTCTTGGACAAGCCGTAATACCGCGAACACCGCATTCCACTTCGCCGAACCCCTTGCGACAGCGAGCCTTCCACGCCCGCCCGCTTGCGATACTCCGCTTTGCCCTCTTCGGTAGTCAGGTCGCTGCGCGTCTGCTGTAAGGCTTCATAGAGAGGACGCGCGGGCAACACAAGCGTGCGTGACTGCCCTCCCGCCGAGCGAACGCATCTCTCGCGGCTCAGGCAGTTTATGCAGTCTTTCTGAGCGAAGCGCACCTTCACAATGGAGTAGCCATACGGCTCTTGGGTGTAAGAGCGCCAGGAAGCCGATGCCTTTCCCTCCGGGCAGAAGGCGCGTTCCCGCTCCCAATCCACTGTAAATCGCGCCTGGTCGTAACCACCTTCGCGGGCTTGCCAACTCTGTCCCTCGCGCGGCGGGCCGAAGAGTTCAATGGCGTGTTTCTCTTTGCTGCTGACCAATAGATCGCCATCCACATAGCCGGTGTCTACCAGGTGGCGAGCGGGCAGCAAGTTTTTGTCCGCCAGCGACTGCTGAATATCGGCGGTGCAAGCCACATCTTGTGTGGTGGCAACGGTGGTCAGCACATCGGTCACGATCCGGGGCAGATCAGCATCGCAGGTTTCAGTCAGATGCACTTTGTAGCCCGTCCAGGACGTGTCGCGCTTGTTGCTGTGACGCGCCTCGGTGTCATAGGGTGATTCAATGGCGGTGGCCGCGCGGGATAATTCAGCCTCGGCTCGCCACAAAAGTTCGCCGGTTTCGCAGCGGGCAAAGTGGCGAGCCCAGACCTGGCGCAACGTCTCCACCTCTGCCCGTTTCTTCAAGCCCGGTTGCTGCTCGTCCAGCAGACGCAGGAGCAACACGCCATCTTGTCCCACGACTTCGGCATACTCCTTGCGCGCCTTCTCCCCTTTGGGCAGCCGCGACTGTTCCGCGCGCTGAGTATAGCGCTCCTGCCACTCTGCCGGAGCGACCGAGCGCAGCCAATCGGGGGCGACGCTTGCCAGATCATTGAGCGTTGCTCGCAAGGTTTCGGTGACGAGTTCCAGGCGGTTCATTACTCGGATAGAAGCCAGCACATGAGTGCTGTCGGTGCGCTGATGACCGCGCGCTTTGAGGAGCTTCTTCTCGCCGAACACTTCCAGCATTCGGTCGAGCAATCTCTGTTCCGCCTCGCCTTCGACCAGGCGGGCACGAAACTCTGAGAGGATGGAGAAGTCAAAGCCAGGATCGATCAACTCTAATCCGAGCGCATATTTCCAATCAATGCGAGCGCGCACCGCCTCCGCCGCTTGCCGGTCGGAGAGGTTCTCCACGAACTGCATGACCGTCACCAGCGCCAGACGCCAGGGGGCGATGGCCGGTTGCCCGCGCCTGGGGTAGAGGGTAGCAAAGTCTGCGTCGGTGTAGAAGGTTCCTAACTCCTGGCGCATCTGCATATAGAGGTTGCCTTTGGGGAAAGCAGCCTGAGCAATACGAGCGGTTTGCTCCGGGACAGGCTCAATACTGTGCGGGCGCAGGGACATGGCGACACTCCTCCGGCGGATAAGAATGACCTCATTGTACCTTCCAAGCCGCTTCCGCCTGTTCCCGAAAACGAGCGTTTCCGGGGACACTTGGCCCCTGCGTCTTGCGGATACGATCCCCCGCCCTTTCTGTTCCAAAAATCCGTACCCGAAATCTATGTGCCATCTATTGACGAACGGCTAAGTTTCGGTTACAATCGGGCATTCCATCGCAAGAAAGGAGAGAGGAACGCTCATTGGCTATGCGCGGGTGTCTACCCTGGATCAGAGCCTGGATTTGCAGAAGGATGCCTTGCAGCAGGCCGGGTGCAAACAGGTCTTCGA
>DASRGZ010000078.1:0-26675 GCA_035650735.1 Chthonomonadaceae bacterium | reverse complement strand
GGCGCTTTAAGGCATCTCTTATGGCACAATAACGGGTGAGGTTGTCGCTCATTTTAGGTTCTCCAGTGTCTGTGGTAAGCACTAGAGTACCCAATGCGGCAACCTCTACGCCCTCCTTCCAAAAAGTGTACGGCAGTGAAGGATTGACAGAAAGCCTCTCCCTATGGTATACTGCCTTTGTCTGGCGACGACGACTCTTACATTGGGAGTCCGGGCGCGAACCGGTCGCGTCTCGCTGCGTGTCGCCGGAGGGGTGATCCATCAACAGAGATTTCCGCGTTAACGAACAGATTTTGCGGGGGCCGCGCGAACAGCGCGTTCGCGACGTGCGCGTCATTGACGAAGAGGGCCAGGCCATCGGGATCATGAACGTGCGCGATGCTCTCGCGCTTGCCCAGGACAAAGGGCTCGACCTGATCGAAGTGGCGCCGCAAGCTCAGCCGCCGGTTTGCCGTATCATGGACTACGGCAAGTACAAGTACGAGCAGGGCAAGCGGGAGCGCGATCAGCACAAGAAGCAGAAGCAGCAGGACGTCAAGGGAATTAAGATGCGTCCTGTCACGGCGGAGCATGACTTCCAGGTGCGCCTGCGCGCTGCGCAGAAGTTCCTGGAAGAGGGCGATAAGGTCAAGGTGACTATCCAGTTCAAGGCGCGGGAGATCACGCACCCGGAGATCGCGCGCCGCCTGATGGACAAGTTGGTCGAAGCCGTAGCCGACCATGCCGTCATCGAAAAGCCGCCGACCATCGAAGGCAGGATGATGACCATGGTGCTCAGCCCCAAACCGGGCGCTTCCTCCGCCAAGGCGTAAGCGTTGTCCGGGACTGCCCTCCTGGAGCGTCTCTTGCCCCGTTGGCTTGTGTAGCCCTACGCGCCTGCGCGCATGGGTTAGGGAAAACCTAGACAAACAGATTGCCGGACGTCGTCTGCGAAGCCGGGTGCTGCTTTCCCGGCTTCTTTTCGCGCGTGGACGATGCGGCTCTTTTACCCTTATCGAAAGCGAGTTGGCTGGTATTATGAAAAACAAGGTCAAGACCCGGAAAACGGTCGCCAAGCGGTTTGCCCTGAGCGCCAGCGGTAAGCTCATGCGCGGCAAGATCGGCCTCAACCACCTGATGCGCAAGAAGGATGGTTCCCGCCGCCGCAATTTGCTGGCCGGCGATTCGCTCTACAAGGGCGACCGCAAGCGTATTTCCCGGATGCTAGGCGAAAGTATTTAACTCAAGTTGCTACCTTGCCTCTTCGAGAAGGCAAACGGTGATGCAAAAGCCGGTTTCCAGAGCGATTCTCTCTCAAACGTGTTCCTAGGTAGCAACTTGGGTTATTTAGCCTTCTCAGGCCCTCATCCCGCATTAAAAACAATGAGATATGGGTATAATGAGTGCACGAGAATCCGAACTCATTGACCTGTTGCCTCATTGAATTAGGAAGGAGCGTTCCCTATGCCGCGCGTCAAACGTGGCACGATGACGCATAAGCGCCACCTGAAGATCCTGCAAGAGACGAAGGGTTACTGGGGTGCCAAGCGTAACCTGTACAAAACGGCCCACGAGCAGTGGATGAAGTCCGGTAACTATGCTTACCGGGACCGCCGCAACAAAAAGCGCGAGTTTCGCCGCCTGTGGATCGTACGTATCAGCGCGGCCTGCCGCGCCCAGGGCGTGCAGTACTGCCGCTTCATCGAGGGACTGACCAAATCCGGCATAACCCTGGATCGCAAGGTGCTGGCGGAGATGGCTGTCAGCGATCCCGAGACGTTTACGCAGCTCGTCGCGCAAGCGACGAGCGCGCTGACCCCGGCGGGAGAGCCTGCGGCTGCCTAGCGCAGTCCCAAACCTGTTGCCTATCCAGCGTTTGTTCCAGACGCCCCATCTTCCCCTCTCCCGCAACGGCAGGAGAGACTCGAAGTGGGGCGTTTTGGCTTGTTTGGAGGATTGTATGGTAACGGACCCTATTGCCCAAATGACACACGAAGCCGAAGCGGCAGTCCAGGCGGCCTCCAGCACCGCCGATCTGGCCGCCGTGGAGGCGCAGTACCTGGGGCGCAAGGGCAGCCTCAACGCGCTGCGCCGCACCATCGGCACGCTGCCCCCGGAGGAGCGCCCGGCCTTCGGCGCGCGCATTAACGAGGCGGCGGATGCCCTGAGTGCCCGCATTGCCGCCCGCCGCGCCGAGCTGGAGGAGGCGGAGCTTGCCCGGCGTCTGGCAGAAGAGACCATAGATGTCACTCTGCCCGGCCGTCCCCTGTTGACCGGCGGTCTGCATCCCCTGACCAAGACCGCGGAGCGGGTCAAGGAGGTGCTTTCGGGCATGGGCTTCGAGTTCGTGGATGGCCCGGAACTGGAAGACTACCGCTATAACTTCGACGCCCTCAACTATCCGGAAGACCATCCCGCCATGGACGAGCAGAACTCGTTCTTCGTGACGGAGCGGAAGCTGCTGCGCACGCAGACGACGGCGCTGCAAGGCCGCATCATGGCCGAGCGCCGCCCGCCCTTCCGCATCGCCACCATTGGCCGCTGCTTCCGCTACGAGGCGATAGATGCCACGCACCACCATACGTTCCATCAGGTGGACGTGTTTATGGTGGATGAGCATATCAGCATGGCCGATCTGAAGGGCACGCTGGGCTCGTTCGCCCGCGCCATGTTCGGCCCGGAGACGCTGGTGCGCTTCCGGCCCGACTTCTTCCCGTTCGTCGAGCCGGGCGTGGATTACGCTATCGCCTGGAAAGGCCGCTGGCTGGAACTGGGCGGCGCGGGCCTGATCCATCCGAACATCCTGCGCGCGCACGGCATAGATACCGAGCGCTACACCGGCTTTGCCTTCGGGCTTGGCATCGAGCGCATCCATTTGATCCAGGCCGACGTGAACGACCTGCGCCTCTATCTGGAAAACGACCTGCGCTTCCTGAGACAGTTCTAGACCTACCTTGCACAAGATTGCCTCGGAAGGAGGTGCCCGATGCGCAGGCATGTGATTCTATCCTGGGAGCCTCGTAACGCTGAGGGAGATGCCGATGAGACGGAAATTTACGGCAGCGGTATGGCAAGAGGGAGAGTGGTTTGTCGCGCAATGTCTGGAAGTGGATGTTGCCAGCCAGGGAGAGACGGAAGAGGAAGCCTTGAAAAATCTACAAGAGGCTCTGCATCTCCATTTCACTCCGCCTTGCGCCACCGCTCTGCCCCAAATGCGTACCATCGAGGTAGAGTTGCATGCCGCTTAAGCCTCTACCTTACCGCGAAGTGGGCCGCAAGTTACTGGCCGCAGGCTTTGCCGAGGTAAGTCAGGAAGGCAGCCATGTCAAATTTGCTAGGCAGGCTGAGGAGGGGCTGCGCACGGCGATTGTGCCGCACCATCGGGAGCTTGCGGTCGGAACCTTGCGTTCTATTCTGCGGCAGGCCGGAATCAGCCCGGAGGCATGGGAGGCGCTCTAAAAGCGGAGGTAATCGCTCCCAACGGTGTTGACGTATCTCCTCAGCAACAGGCTGCGTGAGATTGATCCACACGGCTGGGAGTGTCTACCAAAGCGGAATGGAGAGGGCTTAATCTTTTGATTTGTTTGAAGGGTTCCTTGCGCGAAGCGGGAGCCAGGGGATAAACAGGATGCGAGTACCCTTAGAGTGGTTACAACAGTATGTCCGCATCGAGGCGGGAGCGGAGGAGGTCGCAACGCGCCTGACGATGGGCGGGCTGGAGGTGGAGGGCATCGAAGAGTCGCCGCTGGGGCCGGTGCTGGATGTCTACGTCACGCCCAACCGGGGCGACTGCCTCTCGGTGATCGGGGTGGCGCGGGAAGTGGCCGCGCTCTACGGCCTGCCGCTCCATCCGCCCGTGCCGCCGCCTTCCTCCGAGGGTGGCCCAACCGCCGAGCAGACCTCCGTGACCATCAAAGACCTCGATCTGTGCCCGCGCTACGCGGCGCGGCTGGCGCGCGGCATCCAGATCGGTCCCTCGCCAGCGTGGATGCAGGCGCGGCTGGAGGCGGCGGGCATGCGCCCGATCAACAACGTGGTGGATGTCACCAACTACGTCATGCTGGAACTCGGCCAGCCGCTGCACGCCTTCGATCTGGATAAGCTGGCCGAAGGGCGCATCGTCGTGCGGAGGCCGCATCCCGGCGAGACTATCACGACCCTGGACGGCGAGGAGCGGATACTGACGCCGAACATGCTCATCATTGCGGATGCCGAGAAGCCCGTGGCGGTGGCGGGCGTGATGGGCGGCGCCGAGTCGGAGGTGAGCGAGCAGACGACCAACATACTGCTGGAGTCGGCGCACTTCAATCCGCTCTCGGTGCGCCGCACGGCCCGCGCGCTCGGCCTGCGGACGGAAGCCTCGTACCGGTTCGAGCGCGTGGTAGACCCGGACGGCGTGCGCCGCGCCCTGGACCGCGCCTGTGAGCTATTAGCCGAGATCGGCCAGCCGGAGGCCGTGCCCGGCGTGGTAGACATCTACCCGCATCCGATAGCGCCGCGCACCCTGTTCCTGCGCGTGCGCCGCGCCGCCGAGCTACTGGGCATGGACATCGCCTCCCACGTCGCCGCCGACTGCCTGCGGGCGCTGGGCTTCGAGGTGCTGACCCACGCGCACGGCGAGACGGATACGCTCGAAGTCCATATTCCCACCTTCCGTTCCGATATTACGCTTGAAGAGGACTTAATTGAGGAGGTGGGCCGCATCTACGGCTACGAGAATATCCCGGAGACGCTGCCCGTCGGGAACACCACGCAGGGAGGCGACAGCGCCGAAGGCCGGTTCATCATCCGCATTAAGCGGCTGCTCGCGGCCAGCGGCTTGCAGGAGGTGGTCACGCACAGCCTAGGCGCGCCCTCCTTCTTCGATGCGCCGGACGATGCCGTTCGCCGCGTGGCGATCCGCAACGCGCTCTCGGCGGAGGTTAGCGGGCTGCGGCGCTCGCTCATCCCCTCTCTGTTGGAAGTCGCCAGGCATAACGCGGCGCGCGGGCAGCACGCGCTGTCCATCTTCGAGGTCGGTCGGGTGTTCCAGAACGAGGGCATTGATACCATAGACACCGTCGAATACGTGGCCGTGGCGGGCCTGCTCATCGGGGAGTTGACCGAGCCGGGCTGGCAGCACGATGTGCCGCCCATCCCCGCCGATTATCCCACCCTGCGCGGCATCGTGGAGCGGCTGCTGGGTGGCCTCTTCATCACCAACGCCTCCTTCCGCCCGCTGGGCGAACTGGCCTCGTTCCTGCCGCAATTCCATCCGGGCCGCACCGCCATAATCCACCTGGGCAACGAGCGCCCGGAGGGCGTCCTCGGCGAAGTGCATCCGCGCGTGGTCGCCAAACTGGGACTTCGGGGGCGGGTCTACGCCTTCGAGATTAGCCTGGCCGCGCTGCAACAGGCGACTCCTCCGGAAGGGCCGCGCTACCATCCGCTGTCGCGCTACCCGGCGGTCACGCGCGACCTGGCCCCGCGCGTTGCCGTCAGCCTGCCCTATGCGGCGGTGGAGGCCGCCATCTGCGCTGCCAACGTGCCGCTGCTGGAATCGCTCCATCTGACGGACGTGTTCACCGGGCCGCCGCTGCCGGAAGGGATGAAGAGCTTCACGCTCTCCTTCACCTTCCGAGCGCCCGACCGCACCCTGACGGATGCCGACGTCAACGACTCATTGGCCCGGATCCGCGAGCAACTGGAGGCGCGCTGTGGCGCAACCTTCCCCGCCTGAGCCTACGCCTCCGTCACCTAACCCCCCGGCCCCCTTCCCTCCCAGGGAAGGGGGTGACCCGGCTTCTCCTCTCCCCTCCCCCGTTCTTGGGGGAGGGGAAGGGGGTGGGGGCCTTCCCTCTCCCGCAGCGCCGGGGGGCGCTAGGCAGCAGCGCGAACCGTTGAGCGCCGACCCTAGCAGTGGGCCGGGGGTGGGGGCTGCTCCTCCCCCTTCTCCCTTGGAGGGAGAAGGGTCGGGGATGAGGGTAGATAAAGGAGAACCAAAGAACCTGGAAGTGGAGCCGCTCCCCTCTCCTTACGAAGGAGAGGGGGCGGGGGTGGGGGCCTCCCCTCTCCCGCAGCGTGGGAGAGAAGGTTGGGAGAAGGGCCTCCTCATCCTGATCGTCCTGCTGGGGCTGGGGCTGCGGCTGTGGGGGATCGGCTGGAGCCTGCCAGACGTGCGCCATCCGCTGGCGACCTACCATCCGGACGAGCTGGTCAACCTGAACGCCGCCCGTGCCGCCGACATCCCGCACGGCCAGTTCGATATCGGTTTCTATAACTACGGCGCGCTCTATTTCTACCTGGTCAGCCTGGCGCAGACGGTCGGGCGCGGCTGGGGGCTGATTCCGGCGCCTATGGCCAATGCCTCTGCCGCGCAGATGGCCAACGAACAGGCGGCGCTGTTCCTGGCCGGGCGGCTGGTGACGGCGCTGCTCGGCGCGGCAACTATCCCGGTCGTGTTCGCGCTAGGGAGGCGCTGTTTCGGTCGGCAGGCGGGCCTGATCGCCGCGCTGCTCTATGCCATCGCGCCCTTGGCCACCCTGAACGCCCACTTTCTGACGGTGGACGTCCCGGCGACCTTCTTTGTGGCGCTCGCCCTGCTCTGGGCCGTGCGCCTGCTGGACGCGCCTACCTGGAAAAACTATCTCCTGGCAGGCGTCTGGGCGGGACTCGCCGCCGCCACCAAGTACAATACGGGCCTTGTCTTGATCGCGCCGCTGGCCGCCCACGTCCTGAATAAGCCGCCGGAGACGCGCAGCAAGGATCGCACGCTGCAAGGGGTGGCCCTGATCGGCGTTGCCGCCATCGCTTTCCTGATCGCCTGCCCTGGCCCCTGGCTCAACTGGGAGGCTTTCTGGGAGGGCACCTATCCCGGCTCTGGTGTGCGCTATGAGCTTTTCGAGCACGCGCGGGCCGGGCACGGCGACCTGTTCCTCCAGACCGGCCCTGGCTGGTGGTACCACCTGGCGATCTCGCTGCGGTTCGGCCTGGGCGATGCCCTGTTGACAGCCGCCCTCGTCGGGCTGGCGCTGGCCGTGCGCCGTCATACGCGGCAGGATAAGGTTCTGCTCGCCTTCCTCCTGCTCTACTATCTCATCACGGGCCTTTCGGCGGTGCGCTTTGCCCGCTACATGATTCCGCTCTTCCCGGCGCTGTGCGTGTTGACGGCGCGGCTCGCCGCCGGGCCGTTCCGTCAATCTAGGGTAGCGCAGGTTGGCATGGCCCTCGGCGCGCTAATCGTCGTAGTCACCGGCGCTTACACGTTCAGCCTAGTCCGGCTGATGACCCTGCGCGATCCGCGCGACTCCGCCGCCGATTATCTGGAGAAGACGGCCCCGTCCGGCGCTTCTGTCGCCTTTGCCAAAGTGCCCTGGTTCTTCTCACCGCCGCTGTCGCCCCTGTTCGGCGCACCTTCCGCGCCAATGCGCGCCCGTGCCGCCGAGCAGACCATCCGCTTTCAATTGCGCATCCCGGCAGCCGAGTGGGATACGAGCGTCCTCACGCCCCCGCCGGATTATATCGTCCTCTCCAACATAGAGACGATGCACGCCGTCAAGCGGCTGCATCTGGAGGCCGCCGTGCGCTTCGTGCGGGCCATACCGCCCAACTATCGGCAGGTTGTCTTTCCGCCGCCAGCGCCGGTGTTCGGCCTGCCGCAATACAGCCCTATCCTTCCGGAAGACCTGCTCTACATCCTGCCTACGCTCACCCTCTATCAGAAGCCCTGAGAAAACGAACTTACTTTTCACCGCTTTCACCTCCTGGAAAAAGCCCTGCGAAAAGTAAGTCCGCACGGCAAAAGAAACAGAAAAAGCCCCAAATCGGGGCTTTTGAAGGGTACTGCTCGTCTGTGTCACAAACGAAGGTTTTTTCGGGCGGGCTATGCAATATCCTCCCCGGTTGTGGTCGCTATAAACCTGCCGTGCAGCACACCTTTCGTGCTGATCAGGTGATTCGCAAGGGCGTTGACCTCTGCCTTTGCTCCGCGAAGCACAATGACTTCCAGGCAGTTTTCCGGGGTTAGATGGATATGCAAGGCCGCGTGCGCGACGGCATGATGATGATGCTGCATTTCCGTCAAATGGTCGCTCAGTTGCCGGGTACTGTGCTGATAGACCAGCGTGACAACGCCGACTTTCTCAGCGCAGGAATCTTCCTCCGCCTTCCATTGCTCCTCCACAAGCCTGTCGCGCACCAGATCGCGCACCGCCTCCGAGCGGCTGCTATAGCCCAGCGCGTTGCGCCAGTTATCCAGATCGCGCACAAGATGGGCGGGCATGGAGACGCTGAAGCGGATTAACTCGTCTTCAGTCTCCCCGCCTTCCTGGGATTTGTTCATCGTATCACAAGCCTTTCCCGCGCCATGCAGATTGTTACTGCGGCGGATTGGAAAGCGGGTGGCGAACGATGTGATCCGGGTACTGATCCAGCCGCGCCTTGCTCCATCGCAGAAACTTCACATGGCCGTCATAGTAAATATAGTTCGCCCCCTCGTTATGGCGATTATACCTGATCCACCCCTGGTCGGCGTCCGGGCCGCTTCCCCACCGCACTAAGGCCGCCTCCCCCGCCCAGGTGTCGTAATCATCCTGCGGCACATAGCCGAAGGCGCTGTTGTTGGGGTCGTTGAGAGCGCCGGAGTTGCGCTCCGAGAACATGATGACATTGGGATTTTCCAGGCCGCTGATCACGGCATCGGTGGCAAAGCCGGGCAGTACCCCCTCGACGGCATAGCGGCACGACTTGTGCGTGAAGATGGAGTTCAACAGATAGCTCCACATCACCCAGTTGTTCTTCTCGGCCTGGCACTGCTCGCCATTGGGCGCGGCGTTGCATTCCGTTCCGATCTGAGTAATGCCGCCGTTGTAATCGTTGATATCGGTGGCAAGGTGTTGGGACTTGGTTCCACTGTCGGAGGGGCAGAACATGAGTTGGCGGCTCTTGATGTAGGGCTGAAAGAAGATCGCCCAGGGCTTTTCGGCGTTGCTGTTGCCCTGCCCACCGCCCGCACAGCCGTCAGCATTGGAAGGCAGAGTATCTAGCTGTGTGCCATCATCCAGCACCCACCCTTCATGGTGGTGGTAAAGCGCGCCGTCAAAATCCTCCATGTACATTCGCGCGGCCAAGCCGATTTGCTTCTCATTGGACAGACAGGCCGATTGGCGGGCGGCTTCGCGCGCCCTGGCGAATACAGGAAAGAGGATCGCTGCGAGTATGGCGATGATAGCGATGACGACAAGTAATTCAATCAGGGTGAAACCGACGGCAAAAGTACGTTTCGTAGGCCACATGGACGTCTCCTTTCCTCCGTGTAAGAAGACCGGGCGGGTTTGTGTTACGAATTGTAATTTTCGTGTTACCTTCCCCTAGTATACTTCATTGGTCTGGAAGAAGGTTCGTCGAATCGGAAATTCGGTGAAATTGTAAGGTCAGGTTAAACGGGGCGTAATGAAACTGTAACCATCTGGCTCGCGGAGAAATTTGAAGTAAGATTTTCCATACTGGCGCTTATACGACTACCGCGCTGGATCAGCGTGGGTAGTCGTACTTTCGGAAACGAACGGATACCGTTGGCGAATTCGTAATTGCCGTCTCAACGTGAGATTCGGCTGTTCGATCCGAGGGGAAGCACAAGGTCCAATTCTAGCCGGTTCTGAATTCGCCAACGGTATCCGAACGTTTTTGAGACGGCCAGGAAACCGGCCATTGCGCAGGCGATCCTCTCTGAGGAAAAGACTTAAATCTCGACGAAAACGGCGCCGTCTTCTACCAGGCAGGGATGGGTACGGACGCAGAGGCCGGGCATGTAGAGCACTTCACCCGTGCGCACGTTGACCTGCCAGGCATGCCAGGGACAGATCACAACATCCTCTTCCAGATCGCCCTCGCCCAGCGGGCCGTCCTGATGTGGGCACTCGTTATTCAGGCAGTAGAACTCGCCCCCCACGTTAAACAGCGCCAGTTCCCTGCTGCCGACCGAGACGACCCGGCACTGTCCGGGCGACAACTCCGCCGCCTCCGCCACTTTCACCAACGCCATACTCTGTTGCTTTCCTCCATAGTCTTAACTTATGCGTGGGGCGCGCCTCCTCGCATGAAAACGCCTCTCCCCTCTCCCGCAGCGTGGATCGCCAGGCGGAGGCAAGGGCCGTACCCTTGCCGACCCTGGCAGTGGCGCGAACCATTGTAGGCGCGACCCTTGCAGTCCGTTGTAGGCCCGACCCTGGCAGTAGGGAATGGGGGGGAGGGCGCCCCTACACCCTATACCCTACTGCCTACACCCTGCATGAGGGGCCGGGGGTAAGGGCCATTTTCACTCCATAGAGCGCTTGCCGGTTTGATTTTTGGCTCCTTCATTGTACCAGAAGCGCACGCGCGGTTGTCTAAATATTAGAGAGGAACGGAGGGAAGACCGGTCAAATTAGGGTACGATAGGACGAAACATCCCGCAAACGCAAGGCTAGATAGTCGGTAGTGTACCCATAGAGAGTTGATACTTCGTCGCCGATGACCTTATCAACTCTGTAGAGGGACACTACCAGATAGTCCCCTGCCGGATAACGCAACAAGGAAACAAGGATGCTTGAGATCATTAAAACGGCCTGCCCCCACGATTGCCCGGATACCTGCTCCATGCTCGCCACTGTGCAGGATGGCAGGCTGCTGGGAGTGGCCGGCAACCCGGAAAATCCCTACACACGCGACAACCTCTGCCGCAAAGTCGCCCATTACGAGGAGCGTGTCTACAGCCCGGACCGCGTGCTCACTCCCATGCGGCGCGTCGGGAAAAAGGGGGAAGGAAAGTTCGAGCGCATCTCCTGGGACGAGGCGATTGCCGAGATTGCCGGGCGCTGGAAAGCGATCATCGCCGAGAGCGGCCCGGAAGCCATCCTGCCCTTCTCCTACGCCGGAACGATGGGCGTGGTCAACATGAGCGCCTGTGACTCCCGCCTGTGGCTGCGCATGGGGGCCAGCCAGCTTCTGCGCACCATCTGCTCGTCGGCGGCGGAAGCAGGCTACGGCTATGTCAACGGCTGGACGGGCGGCATAGACCCGGAGGACTTCGTCAACAGCAAATTCATCATTGCCTGGGGCACGAACCTGAGCAGCACCAACGTGCATATGATGCCGATTATCCGGGAGGCGCAGGCCAGAGGCGCGACCTTCGTGGTGATCGATCCCTATAAGACACGCACCGCCAACGCCGCCGACTGGTTTGTCCAGCCCAAGCCGGGGACGGATGCGGCCCTGGCGCTGGGCATGGCGCACGTTATCTTTGCGGATGGGCTGCACGACGAGGCGTTTCTGGAGGCGCATTCGATTGGCTGGCGGCAGTTCCGCGACCGCTGCGCCGAGTATCCGCCGGAGCGCGTCGCCGCCATTACCGGGCTAGACGCAGAGGAGATCGTGCGCCTGGCGCGCGGCTATGCCACACAGCGGCCTTCCGCCATTCGCCTGGGCTATGGTCTCTCCCGCAACGGCAACGGCGGCAGCATGATCCGGGCCATCGTCTGCCTGCCCGCCGTCATCGGCGCGTGGGGCAAGCCCGGCAGCGGCCTGCTGCTCTCCACCAGCGCCCACTTCCCGCTGAATATGCGCAGCGTCAAGCGGCCCGACCTGCTGCACTCCCCGGACGACGAGTCGCCGATCAAGTGGGGCCGGCGCGTCCCTCGCGCCATCAATATGAACGAGATCGGCAGGGCGCTTCTGGAGACCACCGATCCGCCCATTCGCGCGCTTTACGTCTACAACTCCAATCCCGCCGCTGTCGCGCCCAACTCCAACCTGGTGCGGGAAGGCTTGTGCCGCACCGATCTGTTCACCGTCGTTCATGAGCAGATGCTGACGGATACGGCCCGCTACGCCGACATCGTCCTGCCCGCCACCACGCAAATGGAGCATCTCGACTTGCTGCGTGCCTACGGCCATCTCTATCTGAACCTCTGCCAGCCGGCCATTCCGCCGCTGGGCGAGGCCCGCCCCAACCTGGACGTGATGAACGCGCTGGCGAAAGCGATGGGCTACACGGACAGCGTGTTCGACGAGACCGCCGAGGACGTGATTCGGGGCGCGCTGGATATAGATCATCCCTTTATGGAGGGCATTACCTACGAGTACCTGCGGGAGCACGGCTTCGCCAAGCTCAAGACCCCGACCAGCCCCTATGTTCCCTACGCCGAGGGCACGGGCTTTAAGACCGTCTCCGGCAAGATCGAGATTTACTCAGAGCAGGCTGCCAAAGACGGCTACGACCCGCTGCCCAACTACGCGCCGCCCGCCGAAAGCGCGGAGGCCGATCCCGAACTGGCCGCAGAGTTCCCGATCAACCTGCTCTCGCCCGCCGCGCACCACTTCCTGAACTCCTCCTTTGCCAACCTGACTTCGCTGCAGAAGGGCGAGAAGGAGCCGCGCATCTGGATTCATCCGCAGGATGCGGCGGAGCGCGGCGTTCGCGACGGCGATTGGCTGCGCGTCTGGAACCGGCGCGGCCAGGTGCGCCTCAAAGCCGTCCTTAGCGACAAAGTGAAGCCGGGCGTGGCCTGGTCGCCCTCTTTGTGGTGGCATCGGGACAGCCCGGAAGGGGGCAACGTCAACGCCCTGACCTCCGACCGCCTGACCGATATGGGCGGCGGCTCGACCTTTCATACTAACCTCGTCCAGTTCGCCCGCGCTGAGGGTTGAGTCTATGCGACCCTATTCCCCGCAGCCCCTGGAACCGCGTTCCTCTGCTCTCGACGGCCAGGTGGCGTTGTGCCGCCCGCGCCCGCAGGCGGCGGCGTTTACCTACGCGGAGGTCGCCGCAGTACGTCGCCTGATGCGGCGGCTGAGTCCCCGCGACATGATGCGCCAACTGGCCGAAGCCCTGCTGCGCGGCGAGCCGCCCCAGCAGGAGGCGATGGCCGCGATCCATGCTATCCTCGGCGGCCGCTTTGGCTACCGCTGGAGGCAGGCGGAACTGGCTGCCTGGGCAATCGGGCGCATTCCGCTGGATGCGGCCCGCCAGCGCAACGCCGCCAAACTATTACAGCGCGTGCTGCAACTGCGGGACTGGCCCGATACGAACGCGCGCTGGGCGCGCGGCTTTCTGCGCCTTGCGATGACGAGCCTGGGCCTTAATATCGGCGCGGCCCTCCTCAAGCCCGGCGCTGCGTCGGCGGTAGACCGCCTGATGCTGACGGCGCTAACCTGCATCCCGCTGGCAGTGGTCGTTTTGCCAATATCGAGCTTGATGGAGGATCGCCTACTCAATCGGGTGCGGGCCGCGGCAGTCACGGCGCTGGGTCATCTCCGCCTTCCGGAGAGCACGGCAACGCTGGCGGAGACGGCGCTGCGTACCGCCCCGGCCAGCCTGCGCCAGACCGCCGGCTGCCGGCGCGTCCATCAGGCCGCCCTCGCTGTGCTGCCTCCTGTCCTCCTGCAATTAACGCCGGATCATTATGGGCGCCTTCCTGCTTCCACCGTATCGAGCCTCTGTCAACTGCTCAAAACGGCAGAGGAGCCGCTGGCGCTGGACATCCTGGAGGCGCTGGGCAAAGTCGGGGATGGCAGCGCGGTCAGGCTGGTGGAGCGCTTGGCCGTTCGGGGCCGCACAGTACGCCTGCGCGACGCCGCCGCGCGCATTCTGCCCACGCTCCGAGAACGGCAACATCAGGAGAATGCGCCCAAAACCTTGCTGCGCCCCGCCTGCGCGCCGCACCGGCCCGTCGAGATACTGCTGCGCCCCGCCGATAGCGCGCCGGCAACGGAGGCCCATCAGTTGTTACGGGCCAGCGCCCCACAGATGGAGGGAAACTGGCAGCAGATATCGGCACCGTCCGCAGACCTGAACACGTCTTAAAACAATAGAAGCAGCTCTTCACAGCGGAGGCGTCCCGATGGAACATCAGCAGCGCTATTGCGGCGAGTCCGAGGAGAAGCTCCACCCTGTCGGGCCGAACGGCAGCCGGGAGGCCGCAGCACGGGCGCGAATGGAGCAGATGCCGGACCAGGCGAGGCCGGAAGCGGTCGCGCCGCTGCTTGCCGCTTACGAAAAACTGACCCGCAAGTATAAGTGGCAGGATCGTCTCACGCTGGCGGTGGTTCTTACGGTGATGTTCGCGATAATGTTGACGACCGTCTTGCCGGTCATCTCCCTGTCGTCCTTTTCACTGGAAGCGGAAGAGCTTTTTACGCTATATGGCCTCTATTTGCTGATGCTCTGCGGCTGCTTCGCCTATCCTCTCCGAACTTATCTGGCCCGGAAAAAAATAGTGAGGGCGATGGCGGCCTGCAAGGATATGCGCGTTATCGGGCCGCTTGCGGAGATGTGGGAATTCCTGAATAGAAGGGAGCGCCTGAACGCAACCCCCGTCCTCGCCGACCTGCTTCCGCGCCTGCGGGCCAGCGACGCGGCACTGCTGAATGCCCAGCAGCGCGCCTGTCTTTGCAGCATCCTGACCGACCCAGCGCGGGAATTGGCCGAGCTCAGGATCGCCATCCTCAACGCCTTTCAACAGGTGGGAGACAGCCAGGCGCTGCCGGTGGTGGAGCAGTTGGCGGACGGCCAGGCAAAGACTCCCACGCAGAAGCGCGTTCGGGAGGCGGCGCAGGCGTGCCTGCCGTTTCTGCGCCTGCGGGCCGAACAGGAGCAGGTCAGCGGTATGCTCCTGCGCGCCGTGAACGTACCTGGCATGGCCCCGGAAGTGCTGCTGCGCCCGGCAGCCGCCAGCGAGGAGAGCGCCCCGCAGCAACTGTTGCGCGCCAGCAGCAGCCTCATCTATCCTCAGCAAGAGTAATTACCGACAAGGAAACGCTATGAGGAATCTAAACGCTTTCTCCGTCCTTAGAATGGCGGGGATTATCTTCATTGCAGGGATTGTCCTTGCCAGTAACCCTTGGCTCTTCCAGCGTTCCGGGCAACATGGGGGGATTGTCTTCGTTGCAGGGCTTGGCCTGGCCAGTGCATGGCTTGTGTTCTGGGCGTTGCTGGAAGAGGCCTCAGGCTCTACCGGGCGGCCCTGGAAAATGCGGCGCTCCCTGGTGGACGCCAGGCAATCGCGCAGCGTGCGCCGATGCGCCGAACGGCTGACCGCGCGCCGCCGCGCCGACCGGATGGAGGCGGTCACCATTCTCGATGCGCTTCAGGACACGACCGCCGTTCCCGCCCTGATGCGCGTCCTCGAACTCTACCCGGACGACGTGCCGTTTCTCCTGGCCGTTGTCGGCACTTTGGAGCGATTGGGCGATCCGCGCGCCCTGCCCGCCCTGCGCCCGCTGACCTTCAACCACCACTATACGCTGATGCAGGCCGCCCACAAGGCCATTGCTGCCATCGAGCCAAGAAGCGTACTGCTGCGGCCCGGCACGGCCCCTGTCCCCGCCGCCGATACGCTCCTGCGCCCTGCCGCCGCGCATGTGCCTGCCGAGGCCCCGCACACCCTGTTGCGCGCCTCGCAGCAAGCCGAAGGCAGGGACAGCCATGAACCGAATTTTCGGTGAGGGGCCGGGGTTCCTACTGATTTTCAACGCAGGCGGGAGGCCGACCAATCGGTTAAAATGCAGGAGGGTGTTGGAGAGCAGGCCAGACCCCCAACAAAGGAGACAACTCGATGCCCAATACGCTTCAAGAATTCCTCGTCCAGGCTACCCAAAAAGCCGCCGACGACCTCGAAGCCGCGTTGCTGCGTCTTCCTGAAGACAAGCGGAACTGGAGTCCTATGGGGCAAGCCCGCCCGGCTTTGGATCAGGTAGCCGAATGCGCGATCCTCAACGGAACCACCGCAGACCTGATTAAGAGCCGAACGTGGCCGGCGGATCTTGATTTCGGGGAATTTGTGCGCGCAAAAGCAGAGTTGGCGCGGGACTGGAATGCGCTCAAGTCTCTTTTGCAGGAGAATACAGCGAAGGTCATCGCCGTGATCCGTGCGGTTCCCAATGAGGATCTAGGGATTGAAATTTATATACCCCAGGAAATGATCTCAAAGAGTGAGCGTGGACCCACGACTTTAGCGCAAGTCATCTCCTATCCTTATTGGAACATGAGCTACCATGAAGGCCAGATCAACTATATTGCGTCCATGCTGGATTTCCTGCCATGAGGCGGAGATTTACCTGATCAGCGATTCCACCGCAGAGGGGCCTGACTGCGCCCGTTCTTGAGCCACGACCTCCTGAAGACACCTGTCACTACTGTAGAACTTCGCTATGAGACTGCGTATCTGCGGTTCCATCGGCACAGCCTCTTACACGATGTTAGATGTTATTTCAATTCCAATGCCAGGGCCTCCTCTGCGGCCAGGTGCAGCGGGATAGAGAGCGTTGTTCCCTCCTGACGTGCCGGAATGTCGGCATTGGTGAGGAGAGTGACGACGCGCAGGCCGGAAGCTTGCAGGCGGAGGGCGTCGAGGTCAATGGTCAGTACTGTCTCCTGGGGACGGTCGGAGTCGTTGAGGAGGGTGAAGAGGCGGGAGCCGAAGCGTTCCACGTAGACGGCGGGATTTGCGCTGTGGGCGTGCGTGATCGGCTCCCAGCCGGCGGCGGATAGCCTCTTGACGATGGGAATGTACTTCTTAAACAGCGGGCGATCTCGGTTATACCACTTCGGGGCCTCCCAGTAGGGATGGGTGGCCGCGTCGGCGCTGAACATGCTCGGAAACACGCCATAGAACATGCTCCGCTGGAAATACTTCTCCACCAGGGGCGGCGTGAACCGGTCGTAGTTGGTATTCATCAGCAACAGGTAGGGCTTTTGCGCGCTCATGGTACGGCGCAGGTTGAACACCGCGTCGCTATCGGGACGCCAGCGGCCCTCCGCATCCAGCCAGTTGACCTCAATGCCCATGACATCCATCAGCGACGCGTAGATGGAGAAGCGCACCGGCGTCGTGTTGGCCATCAACAGCTTGCCCCGGCGGTGCAGGTCGGCGCTTAAGAAGCGGGCGAAGGCGTGGGTGGAATACCATTGCGGCAGGACGGGACGGCGGCTATCGGTGTCGAAGGGCAGGGGACAGGGACAGGCGGCGAGGTTGGAGGGGCGATAGTCCTGCGTATCGGCCCAGCCTTCCAGCGAGTCCAGGTACTCGCCATCCTGATCCCCGCGTTGGCGCCTGGCCGCCGGGCCGTACATCTGATCCGCTTTGGCCTGTGTGTAGGAGATGGAGGCTTTGGTCGGATGCTCCGACGTGGCGGGCAGTTGCGGGTTCGGATCGAGGGTGAAGACGGCGCCGTTGGCCCAGGGCTGGTTCTGAAACTCCAGGTTAAAGCGCCCATGCTCATCCCAGGTGCCGCTGTTGAGGGTGGCGCGGGAAAAGTCGCGGGCCTCCGCATTGTTCCCGTCCGCGTTCTTATGCAGCAGCGCGATAGCGTTCTCATAGGTGCGCGGCCAGGCGGGCGGCATCGGCATCCAGTAGCTCATCGGCTCCGTGTAGCGGAAGCTCAAAATGCCGTGCGTGTCATCGGATCGGATGCTGTTGTCGCCCTCATGGTAGGCGAAGCCGAAATCCTCGAAATGCTGCACCGTGCTAGGATCGGTGAAGGGCATCCAGATACCGTCGGCTTTGGCCCGCCGCTCAAAGCCCTGTGCGTTCAGCCGATAGAAGCGCTGCGCCGCCGCGCGAAAGCCCCATTCGGCCTGGCCAGGAGGCAGGCGGAACAGCGTGCCGCGGAAGTGGGCCGTGCGCGGCCAGGCGGCGACCTTATCCGTCAGCGCGAAGTCCCAGGCTATCACGAACTGGCGCGTCGTGCCGTTGTAGAACAGGCGGTAGACGCTCGGCCAGCCTATCTGATTGGCGATGCCGACTCCGTTGCGCGGCCCGGCAATGCAGGCGAAGGGGTAGAGGGAGAGCCCTCCCGTCGCCCCAACGTTGACGTGCGCCTGGTTACTGTATTCCCGTCCCGGCTGAATAGTCTCTGCGTGCCGGATGTCCTGTCCCCACTGCCAGCCGTCCGCCTGGATGGGCAGGGCCAGATAGACGGTCACGGCGCGATCGGTTCCAGCGAGGTCGGTGAGCGTTCCCTCCACGGCCAGCGCATCGCCCTGCGGCTCCACGCGCGCCTGGAACCGCAGCCGGGCTGGGCCGGATTCGCCTGTGATCTGAACGCCGCGCCCCGCCGCCGTCACCGCGCCGCGCAAGGGCGCCAGCGGTCCCTCGGCAGCGACATCGCGCACGAAGAAGCCGCCCGCCGCCGGCGACGTCAGGCTCTGTCCGCCCGCGCGCACCGCAACAACTTCACCCCGCGCATTGATGTCGAGGGCCAGGCCATCGCCCGCCGTGACCCGGCGCATCTGTGCGCCATCGGGAGGCAAATGCGCCGGGTGAGGCGGCAGAGAGGACAGCGCCTGGCTGTCGAAAATGCGGTCTCCCGCCATCTCCTGCGCGGCGAAATCGTCGAACCAGGCCGTGCCGGAGTGGTTGCGGAACAGCGCGTACACACTCATCGTGCGGATCGGTTTGGCGGGCAGCACCAATACCTGCCGCCGCTCCCAGTCGTGCGTGCCGACATTGAAGGGAGCGATCTGGCCCCAGAGCGGCGTGCCGTCCGTGTACTCCAGATCAACATAGATCGAGTAATCGCTGTCTTTGACCCCACTCACTCCTTCTGCCTTGCTCCAGCCCGTCACCAGGACAGGAATGGGCCGCGTCTGGTTCAATGTAGTGCGGGCCAGCGCGCCCAATCGCGCCTGCGCACTGCGACTGGTACAGCGTATGCTCTGCGCGCCGCCATGATGCGCCTGGCGATCCGCTTCAAAGCCGCCCTCATACGCCTCCCAACCGGGCACACGACCGCTGCCGCCTCCCTCAAAGCCGCCGTTAGGAATCAGCCTTCGCCCCTGCGTAAAACCCGCAACAGGCAGCAAGCAGAGCATCAGGAGAAGCAGCCCACGCTCAATACGGTTACGAGACGGACGGGCAGGTTTTCGGGCGGTTAAAAAGGAAGTGAAGGCGATCATATCGACTCCAGGATGGATGCTAGGAATGGAGGGCGGCGCGCGCTCTGGCGGCGAGGATGTCCGTCAGGCGTTGGGAGCGGCCCAGATAGTCGCCCAGGCGAAACGCGACGTTGGGATGGCGCGCACGGCCCTCCTCTAAGAGGGCGGGCAGGTCGCCAGCGACGTGCCCACCCGTGTGCAGGAAGTAAGAGACGGCGCGCAGGCACGCGGCGCCCTGCGCCACGCAGGCATCCATCGCTTCCGGGATGGTCGGCGCGTTGCACTCCAGGAAGCCGACCTCGACGATGGGAAACACACCCCGCTGCCGGACGATCTCGACGACGCGGTACATATCCGCGTTGGCGGCAGGATGCGGGCTGCCATGCACCATGACGAGCAGAGCGTCCGGGCCAGGCGCGGGGATCGGAGAGTCGAAATCTGAGAGAGGCTCCTCTTGTTGCCTTTTCCCGCGCGGACAGTCCGGCGTGTCATAGAGCGGGCATCGGGGATCGGCGCGGCAGGAAGCGGCGGCGCGGCGGAGGTCTTCCCGCCACCGCTCCGGCGGCGCGGCGTCCCGCGCGCTTTCGATGAGCGCATCTGCCAGCGCCACGTCAAAGCCAATAGCCTCCGCGACGACAAACCGCACGCCCGGATGGGTTGCTTGCGCCTCTGCTACCGCCTTAGGCAGATCCACCTTCACGAAGTAGCCCGGCACCAGGAAGTAGGGCACGACGATAATGCGATCTGCGCCCGCCGCCACGCACTTAGCGGCCACCTCCCCAAACAGCGGCTCGCTATAGTTCAGGTAGCCGACCTCCACCAGCGGGGCCAGGTTCCGCTCCCGCAGACGCGCCGCGTGCGCCTCCAGTGCGACCCCAGCCCCACAAAGCAGGGAACCATGCGAAAACAGGATGATTGCATCCATTGCCTTTTAGATTCCAACAGGATGAACAGGATTTTGCAGGATTGACAGGATTAAGACTAAAGAGGCAGAAGCCTTGAGCCTAAGAGGAACAGAGGCATAGGGACTCGGTTGATCGGGTTTTAGAAATCCTGTCTAATCCTGTTCATCCTGTTGAGGTTTTTGTCTTTGTTTTTCTCCGTGTGGCTTTTCCTCCGTGTCTCCGTGCCTCTAGCGGAGCGGGTGGTTTTCTTTTAGAAGCAGTTCGAGCTTCGCGCCGCTCTCCTGCTCCACGTCGGCGTGCAGGCTGTTGCCCTGACTGTCCATCGTCACGACGGCGACGAAATCCTTCGCCTGTAGATGCCACATCGCTTCGGGAATGCCGAACTCCTCCAGGAAGTCCACGCCCGTCACGCCCGTGATCTTTTCGGCATAGAATTGGGCCGCGCCCCCGATGGCGTTGAGATAGACCGCGCCGACCTCCTGGAGACCTTGCAGGGTCTTTTTGCCCATGCCGCCCTTGCCGATGACGGCGCGCACGCCGAACTTGCGCAGGATGTCCGCCTGATAAGGCTCCTCACGAATGCTGGTCGTCGGCCCGGCGGCCTTGACGTGCCAGTTGCCATCCTCGTCCTTAAGCATGACGGGGCCGCAGTGATAGAGGACCGCACCGTTTAAGTCTACGGGCGAGTCGTGGGTAGAGAGATACTTATGCAGTGCGTCGCGCCCGGTGTACATCGGGCCGTTCAGGAAGACCACATCGCCAACTTTAAGCTGGCGCACGTCCGCTTCCGTCAAGGGCGTCGTGAAGGTAAACTCGCGGCCTGTCGTCGGGATGCCGCTCTCGGCGGCGAGCTTCTGCGGGTTCTCCGCGCGGAACAGCCAGCGCGTAATCTCGCCGGTGCGCGGGTTCAGCCGCACGCCCAGCCGCCGGAACGCCCAGCAGTTGTAGGCGACGGAGACGAAGAAAGAGGCGGGCAAACGGTTCAGGGCGCCGATCTTGCAGCCCAGGAGCGTCACCGCGCCGCCAAAGCCCATCGTTCCAATGCCCAGACGGTCGGCGTTGGCCATGACGCGCGCCTCCAGCTCGGCCAGCGCAGGATCGGGGTTGGTGTCGTCCAGGTCGCGGAAAAGCTGCTCTTTGGCGCAGGCATAGCCGCTGGTACGGTCGCCGCCGATACAGACGCCCAGGAAGCCGGCGCTGCATCCCTGGCCCTGCGCCTGCCAGATGGCGTGCAGGATACACTTATAGACGCCTTCGAGGTCGCGCCCGGCCCGGCCCAAATGCTCCAGTTCGCTCGGCAGCGAGTACTGGATGTTCTTGTTCTCGCAGCCGCCGCCCTTGAGGATCAGCAGGATCTCGATCTCATCCTCTTCCCACTGCTCGAAGTGGAGGACCGGCGTGCCGGGGCCGAGATTCAGGCCGGAGTTCTTGCCCGTCACGCTGTCCACCGAGTTCGGACGGAGCTTGCCGCGCCGCGTCGCCTCCGCCACGGCCTCCTGGATCGCCTGCTTGATCGCGATTTGATTAACGCCGACCGGCGTATGGATGTGAAAGGTCGGCATCCCGGTATCCTGGCAGATCGGGGAGACGTTAGCGTGGGCCATATCCACGTTCAGGTTAATAATGGAAAGAGCCTGGCTTGCCTGCGTGCCGGCACGCTCCTTGTTCCGAGCGCGCTCCAGGGCGCGGCGCACATCGGCAGGCAGGTTCGTCGCCGTCTCGGTGATCAGTCGCAGCAGGCTCTCGCGAAGTTGTTCCATGCCGATTCTGTCCTCTATGTCTGTATTATCGCTGGACTGCATACTACCTCAAACCGCCGCCAAATGCAAGGTCAGGCAGGAAGCGCACGCAGGGCGGGGGAATACAGAAACCATGAAAGAGACGCTGCCTGCACCTACGCTCACCCTGGAAGCCGTCTTCCAGGAGAAGATTTTTGAGGCCACCCCGCTGCGCCAGCCGCACTGGATGCGCGACGGACGGCGCTTTAGCTATCTGGACCGCGCTCCCGATTCGGAGGTCGAAACCATCTGGATGTACGATATCGCCACCGGCGAGCGCACGGTGGTTGTCGCGCCCGAAAAGCTGCGGCTGCCAAAGGCGGAGCGGCCCGCGCAGAGTGCGGCGCCGGAAGAGGACGATACCGGGGAGGCGAGAGGGGAGGAGGCGCTGCGCATTCACGGCTACCAGTGGTCGCCGGACGAGACGCGGATACTCTTCGCGCGCCCGCCGCACCGCACGTCGGCCCCCGCCGATCAGGCGCTCTACGTCTATACGCTGGCGGCGCGCACGCTGGAGCGCGTGGCGCACGCCGAAACGTCGCTGCGTAACGCCAAGTGGTCGCCGGACGGCAGGCGTCTCGGCTACCTGCGCGGCGATGACCTCTACGTGCTGGACCTGGCGACCGGGAAAGAGGTTCGCCTGACCGATACCGCCCGGCCCGCCGTCTATAACGGGCGCTTCGGCTGGGTCTATGAAGAGGAGCTAGAACTGCTCGACGGCTGGGCCTGGTCGCCCGACGGACGCCGCATCGCCTATTTCCAGGTGGACGAGACGCCGGTTCCCCTGGTCTTCCTGCCGAATTTCGACGACCTGCACATGAAGCCGGTCCTGCAACGGTATCCGAAGGCGGGCGATCCGAACCCCATTGTCCGGATCGGCGTCGTGGAAGTTCCGGCTTCCCCGCCGGAGGCTGGCGGCGTGCCGCCGACCCGCTGGGTAGACCTCGGCCCGGACACGGATATTTATATCTCGCGTATGCAGTGGACGCCGCAGGGCGATCTGCTGCTGCACCGGATGCCGCGCCTGCAAAACCGGATCGAGTTGCTCAAGGCCGACGTTGCGACCGGGCGGACCGCTCTCCTCCTGGCCGAAGAGGATAAAGCCTGGGTGGACGCGCGCCGCGACCTGACTTTCATTAAGGGAACGGATCAGTTCATCTGGCCCTCCGACCGCAGCGGATACAACCACCTGTATCTCTATGACCTCTCCGGGCAACTGCTGCGCCAACTCACGCAAGGGGATTGGGATGTGGATGCGGTGGCGGGCGTGGACGCGACGCACCGCCTGCTCTACTTTACCGCCGCGCGCCCTAGCCCGCTGGAGCGGCAGTTATTCCGCGTCCTGCTCGACGGCGGCGGCGGGATCATGCAGGTGACGGAAGCGTCTGGCACCCATCAGCCGCTTTTTGCGCCGGACGCAGTACACTATCTGGACACGCACTCCAGCCGCGCCGTGCCGCCCCATACGCGCCTCTACCGCGCCAGCGGCGTCCACGTTGCCGACGTCCACGCCAGTCCGATGCCCCGGCTGCGCGAGCATCCGTTAGGAACCTGGGAGTTTACGACCTTTACCACAGGCGACGGCCTCACGCTGAACGCCGCCCTGCTCCGGCCCCCGGACTTCGATCCGGGAAAGCGCTATCCCGTCCTGATGCATACCTACGGCGGCCCCGGCTCTATGCAGACCTACGCGGGATTCAGTTCTCAGGTGGTGATGGACGAGTACGGCAACGGCGGAGGCTGGCACCAGTTGCTGGCGCAGCGCGGCTACCTCATCCTGCTCATGGATGGGCGCGGCACCGGCGCACGCGGGCGCGATTTTGTCAAAGTGATCTATGCGAATCTGGGCCATTGGGAGGTTCACGACCTGATCGAGGGGGCGCGGTGGATGGCCCGGCAGTCGTTTGTGGATGCGCGGCGCATCGGGATCTGGGGCTGGAGCTACGGGGGGTACCTGGCGGCGCTGAGCCTTTTGCGCGGCGCCAACGTATTTAAGACGGCGATTGCGGTGGCGCCCGTGACCCACTGGCAGTTTTACGATACGATTTATACCGAGCGTTACATGCGCCGCCCGCAGGACAATCCGAAAGGCTACGCCGAGTCCGCGCCGCTCACGCACGCGGAGAAGCTGACCGGCAACCTGCTGCTCGTTCAGGGCACGGCAGACGATAACGTACACTTCCAGAACTCCGCGCGCCTGGCCGCCGAGCTTCAGAAGCACAACAAGCCGTTTCGCGCGATGTTCTATCCCGGCAAGCATCACGGGCTGGAAGGCGTCGCGCCGCACCTGTACGCCCTGCTCACCGATTATATTTTAGAGAACTTGTGACGCTGCCGTACTGCTGTGGGAAAGGAGAAAGGCGATGCGTCCACGTCTTTTTGCAGGTATCTGGTTCGCCGTTGCCGGAGCTATCCCCGGCTTCTTATACGGGATCGGGTCCTACCGGGACATATGGTTCCTGTCCCTCTGCCCGGCCCTTATTGCTGGTATCTGGGGCAGCTTCTGGTGGGGCGCGAGTATCCTGACAGACGAGCAAATGACCAACGGACGGGCCGTGTTACGTGGTGTATGGATAGCGTTTCTATCGTGGATTACATTTGCCCTGGTCTGGGCTATAGGATTTGGCTGGCACGATCCGGTGGAGGGTCCGAACTTTATGGGGCTGTTTTGGCTTATCTTCTTGTTTGGCTCGATTTGGATGGGATGGTTGATGGCGCTGGTCGGAGGCGTTGCAGGCTGGCTTCTGTATCGAGTCGCCCGCAGGCTGCGCCCACGCCTGCGCTACGGCGATCTACCCGTGATGGCGGCTGAGTGGGCAAGACCGCAGACGGAGGAGCCGATTAAAACCGAGCGAAGCGAAACTTGAGCAGGGTCCAGATGGCGGCGAGGCCATCGGTCCAGCGAATCTTCTTGCCCTGGGCCATGCTGCGCGCCTCGTAGCGAATGGGAACCTCGACGATGCGGTGACCGCGCCGGATCACTTTGGCCGTCACCTCCGGGCAGAACTCGAAGCGGCGGCAGGTCAGCGGGAGGCTGCTCAGCACGTCCGTGCGGAACGCCTTATAGCAGGTGGCCTCGTCGGTCATGGGAGTACGGAAGAAGATGCGTACCATCCAGGCCAGCAGAATATTGATGAGCTTGTTGGCCGGGCGCATCTTCGGCCAGCCGCGGAGAAAGCGGGAGCCATAGACGACGTCGGCGTTTTGCTCCTGAAAGGCTCGCAGGATCGTCAGATAGTCCTGGGGGTCATACTCCAGGTCCCCATCCTGAACGATGCAATAAGCGCCGGTAGCATGGGGAATGGCGGCGCGGAGGGCGGCGCCCTTGCCCTGGTTGTGGGTCTGATAGAAAACGCGCACCTCAGGGTACTTGCCTTCTACCTCGCTCCGCAACAGCGCGCGCGTGCCGTCGGTGGAGGCGTCATCCACGATCAGTATTTCCTTCTCGACCGGGACGGCGCGGATGCGCTCCAGCAGCGTCAGCAGAGTCGCGCGCTCGTTATAGATGGGCAGAAGCACGCTCAGCGTGCAGGAGGCTGTTGCCTGCGCTAAGGTGGTATCGGCCTGTTCGCTCTCCCGCATCGGGAGCAACGTCGTCGCTGCGCTGGTGGGTGAGCCGGCAGCGTTACATTCCAGGGCCATGCGGCCCATCCTTTCCGCGTCTACCGCTAGAGTCTCTTCAAGGCAGAGGACGATCTGCGCTTACCCCTATTATACAACAACTTTCCATCGGTTGCTAGAAATGATGGACTTGCAATACAGTCCTCAATTTTTAGTGCCCATTGCGACCTTTGGCATGGTTTATGCAGCCCCGTATGGATAACAGGCCCCCGGCCCAGCCTGTATCTGAGTCGAGCGACCCACACTGTAGTTGAGCCGTAAAACACCTTCACTTTGCCGGCCTGGCGCCCGTCTGGAGGCAGCAAACCGCGATTGCCCCTCACGGGGATTGAAACCCGCACGATAACCTGCCGCCAGGGAGCGCCAGCGCGGCCAAGCAGACAAGGAGCCCTGTTTATGGACAAACACAGTAAGAAGTGGAGTATCCCCTTAGCGCCGCGGCGAGCCTGTTGGCGGATCGGCCTGATCACGCTGATTGGGCTGCCGGTGCTACTGACGACCCCGGCATCCGCGCAGAATTTCCTCTTTAATACGGGCGATCCCAATGGCTTGATCGCCACCGCCTCCCGCCCCGGTCCTGGCCCCGGCTCCGGCGCCAACCAGGAAACCGAAACGGGAGACGACTTCCTTTTGACTGCGCGGGAAACCATTATCAACCATGCCAGCTTCATCGGCCTGCTGCCGACGGGCGTCAACCCGACGACCGACGTCAGCCAAGTGCGCGTGGAAATCTACCGCGTTTTTCCCAAGGACTCGGATGTGGGCAGAACAAGCGGCCCGCCCACCTTTTCCACGCCTCAGGTGCCCACGCGCGTCAATTCGCCTTCGGATGTAGAGTTCCGGGATCGCGACTCGGCAGACAGCAATTTAACCTTTACGACGACCCTGCTTAATCCGAGCTTCACGGCGGCCAATTCGGTAGATACGGGGATCCATCCCAAACCCGGCCAGAATACCGGCGGCGATGGCGCGGTCACAGGGCAGGAGGTCCGCTTCGATGTGGACTTTACGACCCCCTTCGACCTGCCGCCCGACCACTACTTCCTGGTGCCGCAGGTGCTTTTGAGCAACCCGGATGACCATTTCCTCTGGCTTTCAGCGGCCAAGCCTATCACCGGACCGGGAACAACACCCTTTGCGCCGGATTTGCAGTCCTGGATACGCAACGCGGATCTGGACCCAGACTGGCTGCGAGTGGGTACCGACATCGTGGGAGCCGGAGCATTCAACGCCTCCTTCTCCCTCTCGGGTACGGCCATTCCCGAGCCGGGCACGCTCGCGCTGCTGATTGGGATGGGCGTCTCTAGCATGGGGCTGATTGGCCCCCGCCTACGCCGCCGCATGAGAGTCGGGCATCGAAACTAGAGCGTGTGATGCACTTGGGTCCTCTTGAGGAGATAGGCCAGCCGCTCATTAGAGGCTTGGTGCTCGCTTTTTAGCGAGAGTGTCGAATCCGTTGCAGGCAAGTTCTTGCCTTGACTGCACAGAACCGCACTCACCTGC
>DASRGZ010000077.1:0-4005 GCA_035650735.1 Chthonomonadaceae bacterium | reverse complement strand
GGGTCGGCAGGGTTACGGCCCCTGCCTCCGCCTTGCCACAGCCCCCGCCTCGCGACCCCCAAGAACAGGGGAGGGGAAACGGAGAAGCCAGGATTTACCTCTGCCTGCGTAGGCAGAACGTTCCGCCCACGTAGGTAGGCGGCGGGCCTCGCTAGGTGTCGCAAGGCGGAGGGCTGTGGCCAGGTGTCGCTAGGCGGAGGCGCGAACCATTGCAGGCCCGACCCTGGCAGTCCGTTGAGCGGCGTCCCTTGCAGTCAGCAGGCCTCGCTAGGCGGAGGCGCAAACCATGGCAGCGCCGCCCCTTGCAGCGCCCCACAGCGGCAGGGTTTAGCCTGCCGCTAGGGGGTCAGGTCGAACTTAATGGCGCTCGGCCAGCTTCTGTGCGGAGGCGGTATCCACTTCCAGGCTCGGCCCCATCGTCGAAGAGAGATTGATTCTCTTCAGATACTTGCCTTTGGCGGCGGCGGGCTTGGCCCGCAGCAGCGCGCTCAGCAGCGCCACGAAGTTGGCGTGCAGATGCTCGACCGGGTAGCTGGCCTTCCCGATGGGCGCATGGATGATGCCGTTCTTATCCACGCGGTACTCGGCGCGGGTGGCGGCCTTGATGTCGCGTATCACCTGGCCGATGTTGGGCGAGACCGTCCCGGCCTTCGGGTTGGGCATCTTCTGCTTGAGGATCGGGCCCAGCCGTCCGACCAGCGGCATCATATCGGGCGTGGCCACCAGAATATCGCAGTTCGCGCCGCCCTCCCGCTGGATGCGCTCCAGCAGGTCCTCGGCGCCAACCACATCGGCTCCGGCGGCGCTGGCATCGTCGGCCTTCTCGCCGCGCGCAAACGCCCACACCACGCGGGACTTGCCGGTTCCAAACGGCAGAGTGGTCGTGCCGCGCACCATCTGGTCGCCGTGGCGCGGGTCCACGCCCAGGTTGATCGCGGCCTCAATCGTCTCGTCGAACTTGGCCGTCGCCAGATCCTTGACTTTGGTCAGCGCCTCGTCCAACTCGTAGACGCGATCTTGGGGAGCTTGCTTCGCCAGAGCAAGATAGCGCAGGCTATGCTTGCGATGGCCCGCCTTGGCCTTGCGCCGCGCGGCGGTCGAAAGCCCGCTCCTGCCCGGTACGCTGCTGCCTTCCGGCTTGCCCTCCGCGGGCGTGCCGGCGATAACTTCCTGTGTATCTGCCATGTAAATTCAAACCTCCTGTGGTCGTTTCGGGATGTCGCCATCCCTCCCACGTCTTTGCTTAACGTCGGCTTCGGGTCCGCCGGTCGTCCGGCGGCTCCGGCAGCGGCAGCAGGGACTTGTCGTCCGAATTCGGCTGGCTAACGCGCAACCCAACCTGCGACCAGGCGAACCCGGCGATGATCAGGCCGAAAAAGCCCACGCCGCGAATAGAGCCAAGCACCCAATCGCGCGTCACCGCCGACTCGAAGGGCACGCTGGCAAGCGCTTCCAGGCACAGAAAGCTCAGGAACGCCGCCGCCAAGCCGCTCCAGACCGAAAGGAAGTAGAAGCGCGCTTTGCGGCGGTCCCGGCGATCCGCCGCGACGTGGAACGGCTGGCTATCCTCCAGACGCATGTCACGGCGATAATAGGCCAGCCAGCCAATGCTGAGCAGTCCCATCACCAGAAACTTCACGGTCGTCGGAGAGAGTGCCATCTTGGTAGTTCCTTTCCGCCCTGTCCTGCGGCCAGGGCTGGGCCGTTGTTACGCGACGACTTCGACCCCCATCGAACGGGCGGTGCCCTCGATGATTCGCATCGCCGCCTCGATGTCGCCAGCGTTCAGGTCCGGCATCTTGGTTTCGGCGATGGCGCGAACCTGCTCGCGGGTGATGCGCCCGACTTTTTCGCGATTAGGCCGTCCGGAGCCCTTGTCCACGGCCGCCGCTTTCTTGATCAGCTCGGTCGCGGGCGGCGTCTTGGTGACAAAGGTAAACGAGCGGTCTTCGTAGATGGTGATCTCCACCGGGATGATGGTTCCGATCTGCGCGGCCGTCTTCTCATTATACCCCTTGATAAACTCCATCATATTGATGCCGTACGGGCCGAGCGTCGAGCCCACCGGCGGCGCCGGGGTCGCCTTGCCCGCCGGGATCTGGAGCTTGACAACGGCGGTTACCTTCTTTGCCATGACTTCTTCCTCTTTTCACATTTACACTCAGACGGCGCGCACAGTTCCACAGAACAGGCGCGCCGGTACTCTTGAGCGCAATCCGAAGTTTTCGCGGAGCCTCAGCCGCTTAAATCACTTTTTCGACCTGCTGGAAATCCAGTTCTACGGGCGTCTCGCGGCCAAAGATAGAGATCAGCACGCGCAGCTTCTCCTTCTCCGGGTGCACCTCCTCGATCTTGCCGGTAAACTCGGTGAACGGCCCGGAGGTGACGCGCACGACCTCGCCCTTTTCAAATTTAGCCACCGGCACCGGCACGTTGCCCTGGATGGTATCCAGGATTAGCCGGACCTCTTTTTCCTGCAGCGGAACCGGCTTGTTCCCGGAACTGACGAACCCGGTCACGCCGGTCGTGGATTTGACCAGATACCAGGTGGTATCGTCCAGGACCATATCAATCAGGACATAGCCGGGAAAGACCTTGCGTTTGACTTCGGTTTTCTTGCCGCCGGGCCGCGTCCGCAGTTCCGCCTCCGTGGGAACGAGGATATTGAAAATTTTGTCGCGCAGGTTCATCGACTCGGCCCGCCGGAGAATATTGGTCATGACCTTGTTCTCGTGGCCGGAGTAGGTGTGAACCGCGTACCAGTGTCGTTGCATTCTGCCTCCGCCATTTGCACGCAGAACTCAGCTTCCATCGGCAGCCGCCAGCAGATACGGTCGCTGTGTGCCCAGGCGGCTGTCTATTTAATGAGGCTGAATTTTGTCACTATGGTGGACAATAGGTAATCCAGGAAGCCCATGTAGAAACCCAGCACGATGATAACCGCGATGACCACCATCGTCAGCCGGGTGGCCTCCTCGCGGGTTGGCCAGGTCGTCTTTTTTAACTCGACCCAGACCTCTTGCAGATAATTGCGGGTGCGCTGGAAGTTCTGTTCGGCGTTGCCGGGACCGGCGCCCGTCTTTTTGGATTGCTGCTCAATGGCCATAAATGCACCTATCGGCTTTTCAGCCTCTCGCGATACCGCCTGATAGCAGTTCGTAGGGCGGGAAGCCCCGTCCTCGCACGACGGACGCGCTCCCCGCCCCGCAAATAATTGGCAGGGGTGGCAAGATTTGAACTCGCGACCTACGGTTTTGGAGACCGCCGCTCTGCCAGCTGAGCTACACCCCTAAGGTCGTGGGCGGTGATCCGCCGGGCGAAACGCCCGAGTCCCACGCGCCCGAGGCAAACCAGTTACTTCTCTTCCCGATGTAGGGTATGCCGACGGCATGTCTGCCGGGGACAATACTTTTTCAACTCCAGGCGTGCCTGGTGTTTGATCCGGTTCTTGGAAGTGGTATAGTTGCGTGACCGGCACTCGGTGCATGCCAACGTGATCACGATGCGGGCCTCTTTCTGTGCCATGCTGTATCCGCTCCCGGAGGGGTTCGGATGACCCGCTCCTACTGTCCTGTTGTTGGCCGAGGAAGCCTGGTGGGCCTCCCCGGCTCGCTATATTCTATATACGTATATGGACACCGTTAAGTATCCGCTTGCCGGTGACCGGCGGCTAAGTGGCGCCTCCGGCTCCGTGACGGCCCTTTCGTAGAGGGGGATTTTCCCGCCCACACAAGTGTCGTCAGGTGTCGCCAGGCGGAGCGCCGAACCGTTGCAGCGCCGCCCCTGGCAGTCGGCAAGCGCATCGCGCTCCACAGCGGCAGGCTAAACCCTGCCGCTGCTAGGACGACGGACTTAGTTGCGGGCCTACTCCATAATCTTGGTGACCACGCCGGCCCCGACCGTGTGCCCCCCCTCTCTTACCGCAAACCGCAGCCCCTCCTCTAAGGCAATCGGCTGGATGAGCTCACCGGTAATCCGGATGTTGTCCCCCGGCATCACCATCTC
>DASRGZ010000076.1:0-65319 GCA_035650735.1 Chthonomonadaceae bacterium | reverse complement strand
CAGGCATCGGTGAACTGCGCGCCCGTCACCACTACCGGGCAGACTCGAATCAGCGTCTCCGCCGGGATCGCCATGCCGTGTTCGACCTCGCGCTCGCTGCCGCTGCCTCCCTCCGAGGAGTCAGACTCCGGAACATCGCGTCCCCCCCCCCCGGCGCCATATTTGTCGAGCAGCGCGCCCAGCGTTGTCTGATGCGCCGCGCTGCCCTCGCCCACCGTTATCGGCGTCTCCCGCGATACCTGGGCGTTCGCGTTCGGGTCGCCACTCAGCCGCGCCACGCCCACGCGCAAATACGGCTCTAGCATCCGATACCCGGTTCGGCTGTCCATCTTAATTGCCTGCTTGATCGCCGCTCCCGCCTGATCGGAGAACAGCGGGCCGTCCGTGCCGGTAAAGATAGAATTCCAGCCGAAGTCAGTCAGTTCTGGGCGTGAGGTCAGGTTCGCTTCGATGATATGGAACATATTCCGGCCAATCGACTCGCGTCCGTCCAGCGTGCCCACGACGGTGAGGCCGCTCGGGTCCGGCGATAAGGCCGGCCAGTGGCGGGATAGCAGCTGCTGGTCACGAACCTTGCCATAAGCAAACCACAGCGCCAGAAATGCGACAAAGCCGATCAGCAGCTTTAGCGTCCCTCGCTCGCGTGTCCAGGCCATGCGCTTGGCCGCATCCCCCATCGGCACGCCGACTGCATCTTGTTCTTTTGGAAACAGAGCCATTCTTCTCGCTATCACTTTCCGCCGCCAGCTCCTGGGGAGCCGGGACACCACACACAAGAGACCTCACGCCCGATCCGTCTTCTTGAGGACATTTCCCTCTCGCAGCGGGGCATTCCGAGGCTAGAGAACCATTCGAGCGGCGAACTGGCAGGCTAGGCCAGCGCTTCACGCAGCGCCGCCAGAAGCAGCGTCACGTTGCGGGGAGTCGCCGAAGCGCCCATCGTCCCGATCCGCCAGATCTTGCCCTTCAGCTCGCCCAGGCCGCCGCCGATCTCGATGCCAAACGCGCTCAAAAGACGCTTGCGCACCGCCGCTTCATCCGTCACGCCGGGCGGCAGCGTCACCGCGTTGAGCGTCGGCAGCCGATAGCCCTCCTGCGCGAACGGGCGGATCTCCAGGTCGGCCAGTCCCGCCATCAGCCGCGCGCTCACCTCCCGATGCCGCGCGTACCGTGCCTCCAGACCCTCCTCCTGCATCTCCGACAGGGACTCCTGAAGGGCGTAGAGCAGGTTAACCGGCACCGTATGATGATACGCATGCGGCTCGTCGTAATACGCCCGCAATAGCTTCCAATCATAATACCAGTTTGGAGCCGGCGTCTGCCGCGTGGAGACGACCTGCCAGGCCCGCTCGGAGACGGTAATCGGGGCCAGGCCGGGCGGCGCTCCCATGCACTTCTGCGTCGCGGAGTAGCAGGCATCTATGCCAATGGCATCTACTTCTACGGGCATTCCCCCCAGCGATGTCACCGCATCTACCAGGAATAAGGCCCCGTTTTCGTGCGCCAACCGCGCGATCTCTTCGAGCGGCTGCCGGACGCCCGTGGAGGTTTCCGCATGGACGCAGGCCACAAGCTTGACCTTACCCGCCGCCTTCAGCGCCGCGGCAAGCGGCTCCGGCTCCAGGATGCGGCCCCAGGGAGCGTCTACGCGCGTGACGTTGGCGCCCAGCCGCTGTCCGATCTCGACCATGCGCCCGCCAAAGAAGCCATTGACGCCGACAATCACGTTATCGCCGGGTTCAACCAGGTTGGCAAAGCAGCTTTCCATGCCGGCCATCCCGGTGCCGGTCAGCGGAAGGGTGAAAGCGTTCTGCGTCCCAAAGACGGCGCGCAGGCCCGCGCGCAGGCTATCCAGCCGCGTAAACAATTCGGGATCGAGATATCCGATAGGCGGGCGTCCCATCGCCTGCAGCACGCGCAGCGAGACGCTGCTGGGGCCGGGTCCAAGCAGTATGCGGGGAAAAGGCAACTCACTTGCCATCGTGGCATCTCCTCTCAGGCAGGGTTCACTGGATTGTAGCAACCTCCCCAAGAAAAGTCAACCGATTACGGGTTGGAGAATAATCCCCTAAGGGCGTGGTTCCATCTCCAATCGGGCCTTGCAGTGAAGACGTATCAACTCCATTGAGGAGGACTATCGGCCTGGGGACGGCACGGCAGTACGTTGGAGCTTACAAAGATAGGATGCAGGGAGCGGAAAGCCCACCCGCTTTAGCCCTGGAAGTTTCACATGCCCATAATATGGTAGCCGCCGTCCACATAAAGGACTTCGCCGGTGATACCGCGCGCCCAGGGGCTGAACAGGAACAGCGCCGCATCGCCGACCTCATCCGCATCCACCGCGCGCCGCAGGGGCGCCCGCTCGGCGACGTGCCGAACCATCGCATCAAAGCCCGCGATGCCGCTGGCCGCCAGCGTCTTGATCGGCCCGGCGGAGACGGCATTGACCCGGATATTCTCCTTGCCCAGATCCGCGGCCAGGTAGCGCACGCTCGCCTCCAGCGCGGCCTTTGCCACGCCCATCACGTTGTAGTTGGGAACGACGCGCTCGGCGCCCAGGTAGGTCAATGTGACGATGCTGCCGCCGCCGGCGGCCTGCATCAGCGGACGCGCCCCCCGCGCCAGGCTTACCAGCGTGTAGACGCTGCTCTCCTGCGCCAGCGTGAAGCCGGAGCGGGAGGTTGCCACGTACTCGCCGCTCAACTCATCCTTGTTGGCAAAAACCACGCCATGCAGCAAGCCGTCCAACCCTCCATCAAACGCGGCGCCCACCTGCCGATACAGCTCCTCTATCTGCGCCTCGTCCGTGGCATCGCATTGCCAAATCGGCGCATCAAATCCGGCATCGTTGAGCAGTTTCCCGACGCCGCCCATCTCACGCTCCCCCAGCACAGAAAACGCCAACTGCGCTCCCTCCCGCTGCAGCGAGAGCGCGACATGCCAGGCAATACTCCATTTGTTCCTGGCCCCTGTCACCAGCACCCGCCGACCTTCCATCACTCCAGGCATCTCTCCCTCCCTCGGCCGCGCTCACGGCGCCAACGCCACTGCCGCCCCACCCTGCGGACCCAATGGCTCAAGGCGCGCTCTGCAAGCAAGAAACGGATTTCAATAGGCGCTCACCTTCCTGTTGCTCACGCCAGCTTCATTGTACCTTGTATTGGAAGGGATTTCCGTATCGGAAACCTCTGGACATCCTCCGCCCTCAGAGAGGGCGGCTTACAAGCTCAATACGTCCGATAATCTTTGATTGAGACTGACAAACCTACCAGATAGCGTTTTTGTCTGGGCGCGCTAGCGCGCCCAGACAAAAACGCGCTGCCCGCGACGCGGCCCCCGCTCCCCTGCCCCGCTGTCTCCTCCCCTATGCCTCCCTCTCCTTAACGAGCCGGACATTCTGCTTCCTGATCGCGCGCCCATCGCTCCAGGCAATGCAAAAACCGCACAAATTCCGGCTCCCTGCGGCGACGGTTGCGGGCGCTGCGCCGTATAGATCAACAGGACTCTGTCCCCTGCTCAGCGAACTCGCAGGCACCCTGCTACAAGGAGCGTCATCGTCACCCGTGAAATCTCGGCCTTTCTTTCGTGCATCCTGCCGCCTGCTCTTCTGCCTTCTGCTAGCGCTTCCCTGTGGCGCCGCCCTGGGCCGCGCCTCCCGCCAGGAGCCGGATGCCGCCTCCCCGCGCATCGCCTATCGCCTCTCTATCGCCGACCTGGCGGCACGCCGGTTGCGCATCGCCATCACGGTAGATCACGCTCCCAACGCGCGCCTCGCCTTTGCCATCCCGGCCTGGACGCCCGGCTACTACCAGCTCCTCTCCTTTGAGCAGAACATTGAAAACGTGCGCGCCGAGGACGCCGAGGGACATTCCCTCTCGCTGACTCATCCGGATGCGCATACCTGGGAAACGGAGGCCGATCCCACCGGGCGCGTCACCCTCACGTACCAGGTTCACGCCAGCGAGGCGGGCCTGGGCTTTTTCGGCAGCGCCCTTAATCCCGGCGAGCGCGAAGGCTATATCAACGGCGCCTCCGCCTTTATGTACCTCGTCGGCCAGACCGCCGCGCCGGTTAGGCTCTCGGTCGCTTTGCCTCCGCAGTGGCAGATCGTCACGCCGTTGACCCCGGCGTCCGGCGCGCTGAGCCCGACCGCGCCGAGCCTCTTTACCGCCAGGAACTACGATGAGCTCATTGATTGTCCCCTCCAGTTGGGCCAGTTCCAGGAAGAGGATTTTGCCGTCTCCGGCGTGCCGTTTCGCTGCGTGCTGGTGGGCCGCGCCGCCGTAGATCGCGCCCGCATGGCCCACGCCATCGCCCGCATCGTGCAGGCCGCTTTCCAGGTCTTCGACGCCCCCGACAGTCAGGCGCCTTCCCGTCCCTTCCGCCGCTACACCTTCATCTACCACTTCGGCGGTCCCGGCTTTTTCGGCGGGCTGGAGCACCGCAACTCCACCGTCATCCACCTGGCCGGCAATATGGCCGGAGCGACTTCCGACGGGTTCCTTTCCGTCACCGCCCACGAGTTCTTTCACGCCTGGAACGTCAAGCGCCTGCGGCCCGCCGGTCTGGGTCCTTTCGACTACACCCGGCCTGTGCGCGTCGGCGCGCTCTGGTTTGCCGAAGGCGTCACCGACTACTACGCCCAATTGCTGCTCTACCGCGCCGGACTGCGCGACCGCCAGTGGTTCCTGAACACGATGGCAGACCGCATCGCCACGCTCGATTCCATCCCGGCCCGCACGCGCGTATCTCTGGAGGAGGCCAGCCGCAAAGCCTGGGAAGGAGGCAGCGAGGGCTTTGATGGCCTGAGCTACTATCTCAAGGGCAGCCTGGTCGGCTTCTATTTCGACCTACGGTTGCGCGCCCTCACCGGGGGCCGTCGAGGCTGGGACGACGTTCTGCGCGAGCTGGACCGCCGCTATGGGCAGCGGGATACCGCTTACCCCGAAACGGCTCTGCTGGATACCCTGAACGCGGTCGCCGGGGCCGACCTGAGCGACGAGTATAATCGCTACGTCAAAGGCACCGACGAGATCGCCTGGGACGACGTGTTGGCGAGCGCGGGCCTGCAACTGCGCCGCACCCCGACAGCCTATCTGGGCATCCAGATGCAGGACGAGAACCGTGACGCCGCCGTAGTGCAGGGCGTCGAGGAGAATCAGGCGGGCGCGCGCATGGGACTGCAATCCGGCGACGTGATCATCCGTCTCAACGGACGCCCGGTAGACGCCCTCTCGTTCGCGGAGGCGCTGCGCTCTCTGCCGGCACAGAGTCCGCTCACCCTCCAGATCGAGCGGGGCGGGCAGGCGTTGATGCTGAGCGGCGATACGGGAGTTCAATACACGCAGCACAGCTTGATCGCCTTGCCGGGCTCGGAGATACCGGCGACCGCCCGGCATATCCGGGAGGCGTTCTTTGCCACGAAGCGGCTCGCACAGCCTCTCTCCTCCGCCCGACATCCCTACAAAATCCACGTCGCCTCCGTCCGGCATATCCATCCTGCCGATAATGATACGAGGCGTCGGCTCGTTGCGGCCCGCGCGCCCATCCCATCCTATGCATTGGCAGGGGGTTTTTCGCGGTGAATAAGCGCCTTTTACAGCTTTTCTACATCGGCCCGGCGATTATCTGGATGCTGGTGATCTTCATGGGCTCTACGGACATCGGCAACGGCCAGCACTCCCTGAGCGTGGTCGAGTTTATCCTTCGGTTTCTCGCCCCGTACCGGCTGGAACAGCTCTCCCCGCAGACGCTGGACGTGCTTAACCTGGTTTTGCGCAAGGCCTGCCACGTCACCGAGTACGCTATCCTTACCCTGCTCGTGGTACGGGCCATTCAGTTTGGGGAAACCCGCCTCAAGCTCGGCGCGCTCGCCGGGGCGGCTGCCATCAGCGCGCTTTTCGCTTGCAGCGACGAGATACACCAGCGGTTCGTGCCCACGCGCGGCCCCTCGCCGGTGGATGTGATGATCGATTGCATCGGCGTGGTGCTGGTGATCATCGGCCTGCTGCTCTGGTTCGGCATCAAATCCCTGGAGCGCCGGTTACGCCGCGACAGCCCGCCCGATCAGCCTCAGGCGTTAGCGCGTATGCCCTATCAGGCAGTCGTCAACAAGGAGATGGGCCAGTAAGCCGCAGCAGAAACGCTTTGGCGTGCCGCGCGCCCTGGACGGCCTGGCCCACAGCCCGCAGGTCCCACTAACGCAGGCAAGGCAGCGAGTCGGCAGGCGAGGCGGCGCGCTCCCGCTTTTCCATTACCCAAGTTTCCCAGGAAGGAGACCCTTCAGATGGCACTGGATCGCAACACCAGCCTTACCTATCTCGGACATGCCACCGTTCTGATCGAGACACCCGGCGGCAAGCGGGTGCTGATTGACCCCTGGCTGGAGGGCAATCCCGCCTGCCCCCAGGAGTGGAAGTCCCCGGAGCGCCTCGGCAAGCTCGACCTGATCCTCTTGACGCATCTGCATAACGACCACGCCGGCGACGCCGAAGCGGTGGTCAAGGCCAATCCGGAGGCTGCCGTCGTCGCCATCTTCGAAGCCTGTAACTGGCTGGGCGGCAAGGGCGCTAAGAACCTCAAGCCGATGAACAAGGGGGGCAGCCAGACGGTCGCTGGGATCGAGATCACCATGACCCACGCCTTCCATTCCAGCAGCTTTCACGAGCCGGACGGCGCGGTGGCCTATGGCGGGGAGCCCGCCGGCTACATCCTCCGACTGGAAAACGGCTTTTCGCTCTACGCTGCCGGCGATACCGCCCTCTTCGGGGACATGGCGCTGCTGCGCGACCTCTACAGCCCGGAACTGGCCCTGCTCCCCATCGGCGACCTGTTCACGATGGGTCCGCGCGAGGCTGCGCACGCTATCCGTCTGCTGGGTGTCGCCCACGTGCTTCCCATCCACTACGCCACCTTCCCCGCGCTTACCGGCACGCCGGAGGCCCTGCGTCAGCATACCGCCGACATCCCCAACCTCCAGATTCACGCCCTCAAGCCGGGTGAAACTCTGCGCTGACTTGCTTACCGGGAAGACCTCACCCCCAGCCCCTCGTTTAGGGTGTAGGATATAGGGGGTAGGATCTCCCCTCATCCCCGTCCCTTCTCCCTGCAAGGCAGAAGGGGGAGCAGAAGCCAACTCTTCCCTCTCCCGCAGCGTGGATCGCAAGGCGGCGGGGTGTCGCAAGGTGTGGCCAGGCGGAGGCAAGGGCCGTACCCTTGCCGACCCTGGCAGTGGCCCGAACCGTTGCAGGGCCGATCCTGGCAGTCCATTGCAGCCCCGCCCCTGGCAGTAGGGGCTGGGGGTGAGGGCAGTAGGGCCGAGGGGTTAGGTCAGGAAGGGACGAGCGGTTAGGTAGGAACCTCAAGTGCGGACGGCGTACCGATAGGCAATCGCCAGCAGAATCCAGATCGGCGCATAGGCCAGCAGCCAGATCAGCATCAGAATCGGCAAGCGGGCCGCCTGCAGGAAGGAGTGCACGGCAGCGCGGCCCGTATCCCCCATCTCATCCAGGAAGCCGCCGCCGCTCTGGATGGTGGGCTTGGGCTTTTCCTGTAGCTGGACGGTAATAGTCGCCAGCGCCGAGAGCTTCTTAAGCAGTTGCAGGCGTCCTTGCGCCTGGGCCGCGCGAACGCGCAGTTGGCGTAAGTTTTCTGCATCCTCCCAGGTCTGCGTCTGATGGCGCTTATCGCGGAGCCTGGCTTCTGTTGTCCTGACCTCATCGCTGAGGGTGTGGGTAAGCTGCTCCTGGTCGCTCATCTGCTCGGTGATGTCCTCGCCGGTGACGTTCTTGGCCTTGACTTCGCCCAGTTTCCCCAGCTTGCTCAGTATCATCTCAAACTGTCCGACCGGAACTCTGGTAGTCAGCGAGGCGGCTTTGAGGTTGTCTTCGCCGGTAGAAAGCTGGTTGTTGGCGACAAACCCGCCCACCGTCTTGACCATCTGCTCAACCTCTTCGGTCTTCTCCTCCACGTTGGTCACTTCCACCGTGATGTCGGCCTGCTTATGCACCTGTCGCTCCGAGGAAACCAGGTCTGGAGCATTGGCAGCCTCGCCCGCAGCAATACTCTTGCTTTGTCTCATCCTTTCCTTTAAGTGGCCGTCCGAAAAAGAATCATTATCTACCGCCGTTGGTGCCGCTACAACAGTTGGTGCCGATGGCGCTCCCGCCGCATTCTCTACAGCGCCTTTACTCGCAAAGGTAGGCATCTTTGTCGCCGTTTTAGCAGTTTCCATCGGCGGCGAGGCGAGACGATGTTCGGCTATAGCCGGCCTTGCTGCCTTACTGGCCGAAGCGCCGCCCGGCGCCAATGATATGCTGCGCTCCGCCAATGGCGTCCATCCCTGCGTCAGCGGGTAGATGACAAACCAGGCCAGCACCGCTGCCGCCGTCGCGCTCCAGAGAAGGAACGGTTTCCGCCGCCATTTGGGAACCACCGGCTCGGCAGGCGTCTCCGGCGCGGGCGGCGCTTCTGTAGGAATGCTTGCCAGGATTTTGGCGCGCAGGGCCGGGTCAAGTGTTCCGGCGTCCCCCGCACGTAAGTCGTTGCTGATCTGTTCCATCTCCCGCATCTCCTCGCGACACGCCGCGCAGCGCGCAAGGTGGAGGCGCACGGCCAACCTCTGTACCGGCGAGAGCTCGCCGTCCAGATAGGCTCTCAATTCCTCTCGCAGCGTCTGACAATCTCTCATTGCGCCTTCTCCCTCACAGCCCCGGAGCACAGCGTATGGCTCTCTCCGTTGACGTAACTACCTAGATTTTCGCGCAGGCGGCAGAACGCATTGGACAGCCGGGACTTGACCGTGCCCACCGGCACGCCCAGCACGTTCGCGCACTCCTGATAGGTCAGGCCGTGCAATTGTGAGAGGATCACCACGTCCTGATGCAGCGGCGAGAGCGTATTGAGCGCGCACTGCACTTTATCGCAAAGCTCACGCCGCGCCGCCGCCCGCGCCGGGTCCGCCTTCCAGTCCTCCTCGGCCCGTATCGTCTGCTCGTCATAGGAGACGCTATCGGGCCGCAGACGCCGACAGTGCTGCAGGCAGCGATTGACGGCCACCCGATAGACCCAGGTGGACAGCGCCGACTCGCCCCGAAAACTACCGATGTTGCGATAGAGATCGAGAAATATCTCCTGCGTCACATCCTCAGCATCGGTGGCGTTCTCGATATAGCGCCGAACGAGGCGATGTACCTGCGCCCCGTAGGTGTCCACAAACGCCTCGAAGGCCCGCCGGTCTCCCTGCTGGATGCGTTGCGCTAACCGTTTATCGTCTCGCACTGTGACCGTCCTCCGGCAGCCGCGTGTGGTCTGGACGACCACGTCTTTGTCGCCGTCCCCGCAAATCGGGACTTCGCTCTATTGGATACAGGAGAGCGCCAAAGGGTTCACGCAGCAGACATAATTTCTTCCCTGCTCACGTATTTATAATAGATAATGGGTAGAGATCAGAGAGACGTCTTTGAAGAAAGGCAGGAGAGACGAAACGGCATGTCTAATGAGGACTCGCCGCCCCGCCCGCCACACGAGCAGAGAAAAACACAATGGATACAAAGGCTCAGCTACAGGCTTTATATAGACTTCAGCAGCTAGATAGCGCGCTGGCCGCCCTGCAGAGGCAGTATAACGCGCTCGATCAGGGCCGCGCCGAAAAGGCCGCTCTCGAAGCGGCGCAGGCCGCCCACAAAGAGGCCGATACCACCCTGCATGCTACCAGCACGGCCCTGCGCGACTCCGAACTGGAAGAGCAGACGGTAGAGACGAAAGCCGCCGCGATGGAAAAGAAGCTCTATGGCGGCACGGTGCGCGCGCCCAAAGAGCTCCAGTCCCTGCAGGAAGAGATCGAAATGCTTAAGCGCCAGCGCGGGCGGCTCGATGAGAAGATCCTGACCCTGATGGATGAGGTTGAAGCGCAGCGGGCGCGCGAGGCGGAGACAAAGCAGGCGCTGGCCGCCGCCGAGGCGGCCTTTCAGGCCAAGCGCGCCGCCTATAAGCGCGATGCCGAGGCGCTGGTCGCGCAGGCCCGCATCGTCGCCGCGCAGCGCGCCGAAGCCGCCAAAGCCGTGCCGCCCGCCCTGCTCAAGCGCTACGAAAGCCTGCGCGCCAGCAAGGGCGGCCTCGCCATCGCCGCTCTGGAGGATGAGAACGCCTGCGGCGGCTGCAAAATGGGGCTGCCCTCCAGCCAGGTAAAGCGCATCCACGAAGGCAACACCATCGAGGTCTGTGAAAACTGCGGGCGCCTGCTGTGCATCCCGCCCCCGCAAGAATAAATAACTCCCGTTACGCAGGCGAATTCCTGGCGATTAGTTGGTTCCGTCCGCCAGGACGGCTGGCCACAAGGCCCCCAGACGGGCATTGAAATACCCGGCTGGGGATGCTCACCATACGGGTCTTCATGGCCCGAATAAGTCGGCGTAAGGGAAGCAAAATAAGGAGAGACAAAGCGCGTGGAGAGATGGACGGCGTATGTAGATGGCGCGGCGCGGGGCAATCCCGGACCCGCCGGGATCGGGATACTGATTCAGGACGCGGGCGGCAACGTGGTCAAGGAGATCGGCGAGCCGCTGGGCCACACCACCAACAACGTGGCCGAGTATACGGCGATGATACGCGCGCTGGAGGAAGCGCGCGCCCTCGGCTGCGACCGCCTGGATGTCTACACCGACAGCGAGCTTATGGCTCGCCAGCTCAACGGGCGCTACGCCGTCAAAGCTCCCCACCTCCTTCCCCTCTACGAGCGGGCGCGCTGCCTGCTGCGCCAGTTCGCAAGCGCCACCGTCACGCACGTTCCCCGCGAGCGCAACAAGCGCGCCGATGCGCTCTCCAACCTCGGCGCGGACCAGGTGCAAAAGCGGGCGCAGGCAAAGCCGCAGACAAGTTAGAGCATAAGACGTCCCGCGCTCTTCATTTCATAAAGGCACGGCCAACATTTATCGTCCGTTTTGCTGTTTTATCCGTCTAATATCCATGCCGGGCTGCGAAACCTGCGCATTTTGCCTGACCCTTGTCCATTGTAGGATCTGGCTGGGGAGATGCGACGGAGCGGTGCAACGCTTCCCTTGAGGGGAACGTATTGAAAGTATTGCGGCGCGTGCGCGCCGGAAGACACCGGAAGATAAGAGCAAGGGGGGATGAAAGAATGCGTCCGATGCTAATAGACGCCCAGGAGGAGGTCGAACTGGCCAATGGGGAAGTTGGCCACATCGGTCGGCGCGCGCCTCGCCGTACTCGCACAGGCAACGGACGGCGGCGCAGGACGTTCCTGCTGGAAGAGACCCCGAGTGCGACGATAGATCTGGATACCAACCAGGTGCAGCGTCTGCTGCAAGATTACGTCCCGGATGGCGATGAGTCTGCCGCTCTGGCCGAAGAGGCCGGCGATGAGCTGCTGCCTCCGGTTGATCATAAGATGCGCCCGCACGCAGCGCGCAAGAGCGCGTTTGCCGTCCCTCTGGAAGAGCGCAACTCCTCGCCGATGCCTACCGGCAAGGGCGTGCTGCTAACGCCCTGCCAGGAGATCATTCTGGCCAAGCGGATCGAAAAGGGCGACCGGGCCGCCAAGGAGAAGCTGGTTAATGCCAACCTGCGCCTGGTGACCTCCATCGCCCAGCGCTATCAGGGGCGGGGCCTGCCCATGGAAGACCTGATCCAGGAGGGCATTATCGGCCTGATTCATGCCGCCGATAAGTTCAACTGGCGCAAAGGCTTTCGGTTTAGCACCTACGCCACCCACTGGATCCGGCAGACCATCACGCGCGCCATCGCCAACTCCGGGCGCAGTATCCGCCTGCCGGCCTATATCGTGGATACCATCGGGCGGCTAACGCGCATTCGGGGCGAGCTGGAGAACGACCTGGGCCGCACGCCGACCCGCGCCGAGTTGGCCAAAGCGGCCAGTATGTCGGAAGAGCAGTTGGCGACGCTGCTGCAAAGCATGGTCGAGCCCGCCTCGCTGGATCAGCCGCTTGGCGCGGAAGGCGAGCAGCGTCTGGGTGAGTTCATTCCGGCGGAAGAGAGCCAGGGACCCTACGCCAAGGTGTTCCGCCACGCCGTTCAGGAGGAGGTGGCGCGCGCCCTCAAGAGCCTGACGCCGCGCGAACAAGATGTCCTGCGGCTGCGCTTCGGGCTGAACGGCACCCAGCCGCACACGCTGGAAGAGGTCGGCAAGGCGCTGCACATCACGCGCGAGCGCGCCCGCCAACTGGAAAATCAGGCGCTGGAGAAGCTGCGCGGCAACCGGGCCGGGGCACGCCTGCGGGAGACGCTTGCGGCCTGATGCCGTTGGCTTGATTCCGCGTTCTCCAAAACAAAAGGCATGGGAAGGCAGCAGCGCCCTCCCATGCCTTTGCTTTTCGCACCCTCCCGGCAGCCCAACCGCTCACGCCACCTATCATTACATACTACTCTCCCGTAACGTCCGATAATGTTTGCTGAAACCTAATAAATCTGCCAGAAACCGTTTTTGTGTGGGGCGCGCTAGCGCGCCCCACACAAAAACGCGCGGGCCGCCACGCGGCCCGCGCTCCTTGTCCTTCCCGCCTCCCTCAGGATATCAAAGTTTATAGCCAGGCTGTCTGGGCAGTTTCTCAAGGATGGTAAGGCCGTTGCTGTAGGCGAAGTGCTTGATGAGCCACCCCTTGCAGACATCCACAAAGTCCTGGCCGGCATCGAAGGAGCGCCCAAAATAGTTTTCCAGCGCCGCGATCACGCCCCGATTGTCTATGCCGGCCATCAGCCGGCCATCCTTACGGCGTCCCAATCGCCGCTGATTGGTATCGTGGAACAGCACTTTGGCGTGTTCGGCTAAGAAGGGCAGCCAGCAAGCCAGTTCCTGAACCGTATGGTCGTAGAGATGGCTGGTATCAATGAAGAGGACATCAATGCGGGGGGCAAGGCCGCGTTCGGCGCAGTAGCGCGGGAACTCCTTGGCAAAGGCGACATCATCGCTCTGGACAAAGAGCCAATCCGGCCAGGAAGTAACCTTGGCGCAGTCGGCAATATCCACGCTAATTAGCCTGGCCTGGCACAGGCGCGCGGCCCGCTCCAGGACAAAGGTGCTGTCCCCTCCCCTGACCCCAAGCTCGACGATCAACCGGGGATGCATGGTCAGCGTCTCCGCGAAGAGCGTGGGCAGATGGTCGCTAATGTCGGTATCCAGCTTGCAGCGTTCCTGGATCTGAGCCAACTCTGGCAGGCAGGAAGGGTTTCCTTGTGGCCGTGTTGCTCGCCGGAGAGTAGCGTTGTGGAGAGCAATACGTAGTTGTAGTAGCTTCCACCGGACAAAGTTACTGACGATCTGCGGATTTCGGACAGCCCGTAGAATTTTAGAGAACATAAGAGTGCGACTTCGAGACTGGAAGCGGCGCCTCCGGCTCCTTGACTGCCCTTTCATGGCGGCGCTTTTTCCGCCCACGCCGGTGGGCGGCGGGCGCAAAGCGCCCCACAGCGGCAGGGTTGAGCCTGCCGCTAAAAGGACGGCAAATCCCGGTGTTTACGCTGCCGGGCGCGGGCCTGGACGCAGGCCCTCGATGTGCGCGCGCTTGCCGACGCGCACCGTTAGATCGCTGGCGACGCGGATCTGGCAGGAAAGCCGGTACTTGCCGAGCAATCCCGGCTCACGCTGCAGGGCGGCGCGCTCCCGCTCGCTCATGGGCGGCGCCTCCCCGGCCAGAATCTCCACGCGGCAGGTGGTGCAGCGGGCCAGCCCGCCGCAGCGATGCAGAATATCTATGCCTGCGTCTTCGATGCACAAGACCAGTTTCTTGCCTTCCTCGGCCTCGAAGGTCTTCTCGCCTTCGACGGTAATCTGCGGCACGATGTATTTCTCCTTTGATGGCAAACCTGCGGAGCCGGATCTGTTTGATCCGTTCCGCGAAATGGCGCAGGTATATACGCCTACGCAACCGAATAATCCTTTGCCATATCTGCCGGAAGGAGCCTGCCATGAAGCCTGCCGTATTGACCCAGGAGCAGCGTGCCGCCTTTGAGCGCGACGGGTTCCTGGTAGTGCCCAACGTCCTGCCACCCGCGATGGTCGCGCGGCTGACGGAGGTGGTAGATCGCCTGTATGAACAGGGAGTGCGCGCGCAGGGCCTTTCCAAAACCAATCACTGGCAGTTGCGTAACTGCATCGTGGAAGACGATCTGTTCCTGGAGTTGCTGGACTGGCCGGCGACCGTGCCGCTCGTGGTGGATCTGCTCAACTGGAACATCCACCTGATCACTTCTCACCTGATCGTGCGCGCGCCGAGTCCGCCGGAAGCGGACGCCCATTGGAAGGCTGAGAACTGGCACCGGGACGGCGGCACTTCGGCCCAGGAGATGCTGGAGCCGCACCCGCGCCTGTTGATTAAGATCGCCTACTGGCTCTCCGACCTCTCCGCGCCGGGACGGGGCAATATCCGCTTCGTGCCGGGCAGCCACCGCCTGATAGGACGCCCCGCGCAAGCCGACGACGCGCCTGACCCATACGGCGCCATTGAAATCTGCGCCCATCCGGGCGATGCCGTGCTGTTTGAGCAGCGCACCTATCACGCGGTCGGCCCCAACCGGTCCCACATCACCCGCAAGAGCCTGTTTTTCGGCTATGGTTACCGCTGGCTGCGCCCGATGGACTACGTGACGATGCCGCCGGAACTGCTGGAACGCTGTTCACCCGTTCGCCGCCAATTGCTGGGCGACGCCAAGACCCAGTTAGGCTACTACCTGCCCACCGACGAAGACGCGCCGCTGCGCGTCTGGTGGCAGGCCCGACAGCAGAACCAGGAGGCTGCATGGTAGCGCGCTCTGCTCTCTTTAAACGTGGAGCGGCCCCCACCCCCGCCCCCTCCCCCAATTCTAGGGGAGGGGAGTGGCCCTCCCCCCCAACCCATCTCCCACGCTGCGGGAGAGGGGGACAGGGGATGAGGGCCAAAGGCCGGGGGGTTAGGTGGTTCCTATGCACGCTGCTGCTCCTGAGTGTAAGCCTGGCGGCGCGCGCCCAGGCCCGTGAGGCCCTGCCAACCGTCACGGTGCGCGCCCTCCACCATGCCTACCATAACGCCATCGTGACGGTCGCGCTCCCACTCTCGACTCAGCACCGCCTTACCCTCGGCCCGGCAGACAGGCTCTATCTGGAAACGTCGGATGGCAAGGAGCGGCGGTCCTGTCAACTGGGATATACCGGCGAATATTACCGGCCCCAGCTTAGCTTTGTGGAGCCCGACCTGGCGCAGGGCGCTACGCGCACCTACCGCCTGCGCCGCGAGCATGCTTCCCATCCCGACCAACCGGAGGTGCGCGTCACGCCGCGCGGACCGGATATGGAGGTCTCCATCGGCAGCGCCCTTTTCACGCGCTACACAACCCATAGCGGGCCCAACAAGCCGTTTTTCTATCCCATCCTGACCCCGGACGGCAGCCCGATCACCCGCCGTTGGCCGATGGAAGCTACCACGGATGAAAGCCACGACCACCCACACCATCGCGGCCTGTGGTTCACGCACGGCAACATCAACGGCATAGATTTCTGGTCGGAGGAAAAGGGAACCGGCAAGACGGAAAATCTCGCCTTTCGCAGGCCGGTAAGCGGCCCGGTCTACGGCGGCTTTGAGGCGGAGACGGCCTGGCGCGCTCCCGACGGCAAGCTCATCGCCACAGACAGGCGCTGGATACGGGTTTACGCCCTGCCCAACGGCGACCGCGTGCTGGATTTCACCATTCAAATCCAGCCGACCGAGGGCCTAGTGGTTTTCGGAGACACGAAAGAGGGAACGTTCGGGCTGCGCGTGGCCGATACGCTGGCTCCCGCGCGCAAGCAAGGCGGCCACATTGAGACCTCAACAGGCAATAAGGATGGCGCGGCCTGGGGCAAAGCGGCGGAGTGGGTGGACTACTGGGGGCCTATCCACGGCCAGACCTACGGCGTTGCCATTTTCGACCACCCCGGCAACCTGCGCCACCCGCAGACCTGGCACGCCCGCGACTACGGCCTGTTTGCCGTCAACCCCTTCGGCCTGCACGATTTCGGGCTTGGCCCCGAAGGGGCCGGTGATTATACCGTGCCGCAAGGCGGCCATCTTACGCTGCGCTACCGCCTGCTGTTCCATCGGGGCGACACCGCCGCCGCGCAGGTGGCCCAACAGTACGCCGCCTACGCCGACCCGCCGCAAGCGGAGGCCCGTTGGTAGGAGCAATCCGCCGCGACCGCGCCCCGTGCGGCCATCATACGGACGAACCAGTTGAACCTCGTACAAATGCGCGTCCGCCAGGACGCTTGGCCGCAGGCCCTAGAGCCGGGGGTTGAAAACCTCCGATCCGTGCCGGGCATGGAAAATACCCGGCTAGAGGGCGGCTGCGCCGCCGACCGTCCTTCGGACGCTCACTACCTTTTAAGCTTTGCCGTCCGCAGGACGCTTGGCCGCAGGCCCTAGAGCCGGGTACTTTCAGTACCCGACAAGGGCTTCATTCCTTAGATCTAGAGGTAAGCCTGTTATGACAGACTCCCCTGAGTTTCATGCCGACCGCATCCGCGTCAACGGCTACACCATCTTTGAAGACTTGCTGCCGCGCGCGCTCATCGACTCGCTCCGCGATGCCTTCGATCGGCAGTTGAGCGAGCATATGCGCCGTGAGCCTTCCAACCGGGGCGCGAACCGCTACCAGATGTATCTGCCGTTTGAGCCGCCCTTTGCCGATCCGCGTGTCTACGAGAACGACACGGTGCTGGCCGTTGTGGAGGCCGTCTTCGGCAACGCGGCCTTTGCCGCCAACCCGGAGGCGGTGACGTCCATCTGCACCTACTTTGCCTCGGACACGCCGCTGCCCGGCTCCGACTATCAGCGCGTTCACTCCGACACGCAGCTTCTCTTCCCGGAGAATCGCCTCTCTCTGCCTGCTTACGGGCTGGTGCTGAATATTCCGCTGGTGGACGTGACCGAAGAGAATGGCCCGATGGAGATCTGGCCGGGCGGTACCCATCTCTGGCCCGGCGGCTCGGACATAGCGGCCCTCGCGCAGGAAATGCCCTCCCGACGGGTGACCATGAACGCGGGCTCCGTGCTGCTGCGCGACCTGCGGATGTGGCATCGCGGCACCCCCAACCACTCCGACCGCTCTCGCCCGAATATAGCCCTGGTCTATACCCGCCCCTGGTATCGTTTTGAGCAAAAGGTGCCCGTCATCCCACGCGCCGCCTGGCACGAGATATCGGATCGGGCCCGCAAGCTGTTCCGCCACGCCGTACTTACGGATTGAGGGCGCCTTCTTAAGGAGAGGGGAGCGGCCTCCATACCCTCGGCAGGCTAAACCCTGCCGGAAAGAGGTCAAATCCGAGAGATGTAAGTTACCCCTTCATAGGCGCAGGCGCCGCCCTCATCTTTGATATAGACCCGGTCCCGCTCACAGCCAAGCATCTTGGCGGCGACTTCTGCCAGCCAGTTCAGCGCGGCGCGGCGGCCCGGGGCTTGCGCGTCGCCGCTCCGCTGGCATGATGCCTCCTCGCGTTGCAGATACTCCTCGGCGCGGCGCATCCCCTCCAGGAACTCCTCCGTGCGTACCGTGCGGTCTCCGCAGCCCGGACACTTCCACAGCGTTCCCGCCTGCCAGACCGCCATACCGCCCGACGCTTCCAGCGCCGCCAGAATGCAGGCCCCCACCGCCGCATCCGCAAAGACTTCATGCTCCTGAAACCGCCGCGCGCTGCGCCAGCGCACCGAGAAGGCTTTCATGGCCGTGCTCTTACTCCGTCTTACCTGGAATCTATCCTGGTGGTTCGCGAGACAGGCGCGTTTTCCCTGCGCTCTCGCGCAAGGTCCGCCGCATGAGGGTCCCTATTGCTGAGCACGATTCGGCGACGCGAGCGTACCTGTATGACAGAAACACGGCAGCCATTCCCCGGCAGCAAAAGGGGAGCCTCCTTACCCTTGAGTCGTAAAGAGCAATCTATGACAACGAAAGTGCGCCAGAACCGTTCCATGCCAGCCAGTCCCGAGCAGCCAGACCATCAGCCTCTCTGGAAACGGCTCGGCCCTGGCCTGATAACGGGGGCGTCCGATGATGACCCTACCGCAGTCGGCACCTATTCGGTGGCAGGGGCGCAGTTTGGCTACGGGTTACTCTGGCTCTTCCCTGCCATGTTACCGCTCATGATTGCGGTACAGGAGATGTGCGGGCGTATCGCGACCATCACGGGCAAGGGATTGGCAGCCGCGATTAAAGAACACTATTCTCCCTGGCTCCTCTGGGGCGTCGTCATCCTGCTTTTCGGAGCCAATGTGGTTAATGTGTGGGCAGATTTGAATATCATGGCCGCCTCGGCGCAGATGCTCTTCGGCCTGCCGTTTTGGGTGTGGCTGACCGTCATTACGGCCTTAACGGCGGCTCTAGAGGTCTTCGTTCCCTATCGCAGTTATGTTCGCTATCTGAAATGGCTGGCCCTCTCGCTCCTGGCTTATATCGTCGCGGCCCTCCTGCCCGGAGTGCATCATAACTGGCCCCAGATCGCGCGCCATCTGTTCCTTCCCCATTGGAGCCAGTCCCCGGAATATATCCTGACGGCCCTGAGCCTGCTGGGAGGCACCATTTCGCCCTATCTGTTCTTTTGGCAGGCAGCAGAGATAGTCGAGGAAGCGGTAGAGGAGGGAAAGGCGTCCGCGCCAGGAAGACGGCTGCAGCGGGCTACCCAGCAGGAAATCCGTTCTATGCGCGCCGATACCATCGTGGGGATGCTTACCTCGCAGACGATTGCCTTCTTTATCCTTCTCTGCGCGGCTGCGTCGCTCCACGCGCGCGGCCTGACGCATATCAATACGGCCCAGGAGGCCGCCAGAGCGCTCCTGCCGCTGGGCAAAGCAGGCTACCGGCTGTTCACGCTGACGATTGTGGCCTCAGGGATGCTTACTGTTCCAACGCTCGCGGGCTCGGCAGCATACATGCTCTCGGAAGCGATGGGGTGGCGATATGGTCTCTATCGGCGGTTCAATCGGGCGCGCGGCTTCTACCTGACCCTCGCCGGCGTGATTGCCGTAGGGTACGCGCTCAATTTCGTGCATAGCATCAGCCCCATCAAGGGGCTATTGTATGCAGCGGCGCTCAATGGCGTGGTCGCTCCGCCCCTGATCGTCTTGCTCCTCTGGCTCTGCAATAACCCAACCGTTGTTAAAAAGCGGTGCAACGGGCTGCTATCCAATCTGTTCGGCGGCCTCACCACCGTGTTGATGGCCATTGCCGCCGCGCTCCTGTTCTGGGAAATGGCACGGGGCCAAGCCTTCTAAGGCAGGGCGCCGGCGCTGTCCGGGCGAGATCGGGAAAAAACGGCAGCAAGAGAGGCCCACGCAGAGTCTAGCCTGCCATTTCGTTCAAGAATGGCCCAACGGCCTGCCTCACTCGATCATGTCTTCCGGGCTCTCCTCCTGCGCGCCCTGGGAGCCGAAGAGCGCCTCGCCCACCTGCTCCTCCGGGCGGCTGTATTGCGCGAACAGAGGCATCAGCAGGTTCAGAAGCTGGATCAGGCCGTTGATGTCGCGGATAAAGACCCGGTGCGGGACCGTGACCAGGTTGCAGATCGCGACGAACTGGAAGCGCGCCTGGGCGTCCGGTCGCGCTTCATAGACCTTGATATAGACATCGGGATACGGCCCCCAGACCTGCTCCGGCTCAGCGTAGCCCTGTTGAGCCAGAAAGGCAGCCCATTGCAGCCCGTTCGTGTTCGGCTCATTGTGGGGCACAAACTGGCCGTTCTCAAATCGGTAGGCGTTAAACGCTTGTCCAGCCATGCACTTTCCTTTCGTTCCTCCCTGCCGCCCTTCTCCACTCCCAGAGTCATTCAGCTTTCGGTAGCGGGCGAATCAATTCGCGGCAACAAAGGCATGAAGTCGCCCTACGGCGACTACAGACCTCACCCCCGGCCCCTCTCCTTGGGAAGGAGAGGGGAGAAAGGAGTCCGCGAAGGCGGACTTGGTGCCTTTGTTGCTGCGGCTTTAGCCGCCCGAACAGAAACCAGTCTACTCCTCGCGCAGAAACGGCAGCGGCCACTGCGGGGTGCCCTCGACCTCCTGAGCGGGGCGCAAGCGGTCGGCAAAGGCGTCGAGAAGGCGTGCCGCCGCCCGCTCCCGGAACCCCGGCGATGTTTCAGCAGGAGGAATCGCCTCGCGCAGCATGGCGCGCGTCTGCTCCAGCGTGCGCGCTTCGTAGGCGCAGGCCGGGCAGCGCAACAGGTGCCGATCCACCCGACGGGCCATCTCCTCCGGCAACTCTCCATCCAGATAGAGATCCAGCAATCCCAGCAGTTCATCGCATCGCATCGTCGGTCGGTTCCTCTTCTTCCCAGAGCTCGGTCAGGCGCGCGCGCAGGGCGCGGCGCGCGCGATAGAGCAGCGATTTGGTGGCCGGCAGCGACTTTTGCAGCGTTGCGGCCACCTCGCGCGCGTCCCACTCCTCCACATCGCAGAGGGTCAGGGCCAGTCGGTACTCTTCCGGCAGTGCGGCAATGGCCTGGCGCACCAGAGCGCGCGTCTCCATCTGCGTCGCGCCATCGCCCTGATCGGTACGCCGTTCGGCCTCCTCCGGTTCCAAAAGCAGCAGGCGCGGTTGGCGCAGGCGGTCATAGCACAGGTTGCGCGCAATGCCAAAGAGCCATCCGCGAAACGGACACTCTCCCCGAAACGAGGCGACCCGCTCGAAAGCGCGCAGGAATGTCTCCGAGGTCACCTCTTCGGCATCCTCGCGATTGCCCAGCAGGTGCCTGGCATAGGCGAACACCCGGTCCACATGCAGCTCAAACAGCGCGCTCAGGGCCTCGGCCTCTCCCGCCTGTAGGCGCGCGACCAGCCGCTTCTCGTGCGCGCTCTCGCGATGGTTTTCGACAACGGCCACGTCTGAATCGACTCCCTCACCCAGGACGACGGCGCGCGCGCCCGAAAAGTGTCGCCGCGCCGCAGGAAAGTTTCGACACGCTTTGCGATTTGCCTCCCTGATATGGCCGGCAGAAGAGAACGCCGCGACGCTGGCCCGCCCCAATGCGCCCGTGCGCGTCGCCGACCTGCTGCCGCCCGCCTGAAAGGTTTCTCCCTTTGCTGATTTTCTTCCTGGCAAGCGCGGTGAGATAGCAAAATGCGTTCGTGCGCTCGCCTGAGATTGTATCGGAAGGATTGATTTTTGTCCCAATTTGTGCTAAACTGTGGCGTACTGGTTGAAAAGGAGGTTGTTCCGGCAGTGCCGCTTAAGAGAGAGGCCAAAACGGCTGTAATTACCGAGCACGCTACCCATGAGGGCGACACAGGCTCGCCTGAAGTCCAGGTGGCCCTGCTCACTGCGCGCATCAATCAGTTGACCGACCACCTGCGCGTGCATAAGAAGGATTTCCACTCCCGGCGCGGCCTGATGATGATGGTCGGCCGCCGCAAGCGGATGCTCGCCTACCTGAGCAAGAAGGACATCGAGCGCTACCGCCAGCTGGTCGGGCGGCTGGGCATTCGCAGCAAACTCTAATTTCATTTTTCGGATGCCGCCACGCCGGGCGGCCCCTGCGATCGGCAGCCGGCGCGGCACGATCGTATTCAGCAGTCGGCATCGTCCGAAAGGCAGGCTGCGTGCAGAAGAACACAGGGTTCAGGGTAAGCGGATTGGCCTGCGCCTGCGGCCACGTCAGTCCGTTTTCCCTGACCCCTTTCTTCCTCTGCACGCCTCTTCCTTCTGCTTCGGGCTGCCGACTGCTTTGGCACACCTTTTCAAAAGGAGAAAGCAGGAAGGAAGAGAGGACTCCACTTACCCCCTGGCCCTTCCCCCTTCCACTTCGCTCCTTTTGCCGTGGTTTCCAGAAGCGCCTCGCCTGCGGGCCGGGCTCTGGAACGAAGTATAGGAGAATACCTTGTCTCAGTCTGTTGAACGCGAGCTGGCAGGGCGGACTTTGCGCCTGGAGACGGGCAAAGTCGCCAAACAGGCCGGTGGCGCGATCTGGCTCACCCAGGGCGATACGGTCGTCATGGCGACCGCCACGATGAGCCCGGAAGCTCGTACCGGCATTGATTTCTTTCCCCTGACCTGCGATTACGAAGAGCGGAAATATACCGTCGGCAAAATTCCCGGCGGCTTCGTGAAACGGGGCGGCAGGCCCAGCGAAAAGGCGGTCCTGACCTCCCGCTTGATTGATCGCCCGCTCCGTCCCCTCTTCCCCGACGGTATGCGCAACGACGTTCAGGTCATCGCCATGCCCCTCTCGGTAGACCACCAGAACCTCCCCGACACCCTCGCCATGGTCGCTGCCTCCGCCGCTTTAATGGTCTCGAACATCCCCTGGAACGGGCCGATTGGGGCTGTGCGCGTCGGGCGCATTGACGGCGAGTGGATCATCAACCCTAGCCTCTCCCAGATTGATGAGTCCGACCTGGACCTGGTGGTGGCGGGCACGAAACAGGCGATCATCATGGTGGAGGCGGGCGCCACGTTCGTCACCGAGGCGGACATGCTGGCCGCGATGGACTTCGCGCATGAGGTCATCAAGGAGCAGTGCGACCTGCAAGAGGAGCTGGCCCGTATCGCCGGTCGGCCCAAAACGGAGGTCGAGCTGCACACCTACAATCTGGACATCTTGCAGGCCATCCGCGACCAGATGGCCGGCGAAATCCGGGCCACCATCCAGAACCCGGACAAGCTGGCGCGCGAGAGCGCCATTGACGATCTGAAAAAGGACATCGTCGCGCGCCTGCTGCCCAACTTCCCCGAGCACGAGGTCGAGCTGGCCGAAGCCGCCGAGAAAGCGGTCAAGGAGCAGGTGCGCGCCCTGATCATCGAGCAGCACGTCCGCCCCGATGGCCGCAAGCCCGACGAGGTACGGCCCATCACCTGCGAGGTGGGCCTGCTGCCGCGCGTCCACGGCTCCGGCCTGTTTACGCGCGGCCAGACGCAGGTGCTGACGGCGGTAACGCTGGGCGCGATGAGCGAGGCGCAGATCGTGGACACCCTGGAGGTGGACGGCGTGAAGCGCTACATGCACTTCTACAACTTCCCGCCCTACTCCGTCGGCGAGGTGCGTCCGCTGCGCGGCCCCGGACGCCGCGAGATCGGCCACGGCGCGCTGGCCGAGCGCGCGCTGGTGCCGGTGCTGCCGCCCGAGGAAGATTTCCCCTATGCGCTGCTGCTGCAAAGCGAGGTGCTGGAAAGCAACGGCTCGACCTCGATGGCCTCGGTCTGCGGCTCCACGCTGGCCCTGATGGACGCCGGCGTCCCGATCAAGGCGCCGGTGGCGGGCGTAGCCATGGGCCTGATGACCAGTGGCGACCAGTTCGTGGTTCTCACCGACATCCAGGGCATGGAGGACTTCTCCGGCGACATGGACTTCAAGGTGGCCGGCACCGCCGAGGGCATCACGGCCATCCAGATGGATACTAAGATCCAGGGCATTCCGCGTGAGGTGATGGTCAAAGCGCTCGAACAGGCACGCCAGGGCCGCCTGTTCATCCTGGGCAAGATCACCGAGACGATCCCCGCGCCGCGCGCTCACCTGAGCGAGTACGCGCCGAGCATCTTCACCATCGAGATCAACCCGGAGCGCATCGGCGAGGTCATCGGCCCCGGCGGCAGGACGATCAAGAAGATCACCGCCGATACCGGCGCCCAGATCGATATCCAGCAAGACGGCAAGATCTTCATCGCCGCCGTGGATCAGGAGGCGGGCAAGCGCGCCGCCGACGCGATCCTGAGCCTGGTGGCGGAGGTGGAGGTCGGGCAGGTCTACACCGGGCGCGTCACGCGGCTGATCGGCATGGGAGCCTTTGTCGAGATATTGCCGGGCAAGGAAGGGCTGGTGCATGTCAGCCATCTGCGCATTCCGCCCGTGCGCCGTCCCGAAGAGGCCGTCAAAGTCGGCGATGAGCTGAAGGTGCGGGTCATCGAGGTGGATAACCAGGGCCGCGTCAACCTGTCGGCGATTAATCTGGACCAGCCGTTCGACCCCAGCATGGCCCGGCGCGCGGAGACCGGGCGCTTTGGCGAACGGGAGCGCGGCGGACGCGGCGAGCGCGGCGGACGCGGCGGCGGGCGGGGCAACGGCGCTCCGGCCGAGCGCGAGCGGCCCGCGCGCGTGGAACCGGAGGAGGAAGAGAGCCCCGAGTCCGTCAAGGCGCGCTTCCGTCCCCGGCGCTAAGCCCTCGATTGCGCTTACAAACATCGGCGCGGCTCTGTCTCACAGAGCCGCGCCTTCTTATTTCCACGCCGGTGGAACCGTTCCGGTATATGCCCTCTCTTGGAGATAGGGGAGACATCCCCAATCGTGTGGATACATCTCAAAAGCGTGCGCTCCATGAGAAGCGTCAACACGGTTGGGAGGGATTACCGGAGATAGAGAAAAGGCAACTATTCCAGAGGGATGGATATTATTTGCCGTCCGCTGCTTCGTCTGGAGGCTGCTGGGCCGCACTGCCAGGGGCCGCGCGGAGCAACTGGTCGGAATCGTTCTCCTCTGTTCCGCTGGCCGGACGCAACAACTGTTCCGGAGCGCTCTCACTTGCTTCTGCCGGGCGCAGTAGCTGCCGAGCCTCGGATTGCCAGGCCAGCAGTTGTTGCCTGAGTTCCCGATTGCCGCAGTCCATGATCTGTTGATACGCCTCGTTGGTATCCATGCGGGAACAAAGCAGGCCACAGTGCAGGCAGAGACCAGCCTGTAAGGCAACGGTAATGCCAGGAGAGGACAGCAAAAAGGAGAACAGCCGAACGCCCTCGGGAACAAAGTGCGTAGGCTCCAGACGACCGCAGAGGACATGGTCGCTGCCACAATCCGGGCAGGCCGGGCAGTCAATAACGCGGAGGGAATCGACGTCGCGAAAGAGTTCCGGATTGGCGGGCGAGGAGCCGTCCTTGCCGGTTCCACAGCGCCAACACGAGTCGAAAGCGTCTTCGAGCGATTCCTGACAATACGGGCAGGTCCATATATCTCTTTCTCCCCTGGCAGCCTCAACGGCTGATTCCGCAACGCGCCTAGTGGGGACGGTGGCGCTCGATCCAGCCCTGCGCCATGAGGCCGTTAAACGCCCCCATCGTCGCGCCAAAAACCAGCATGGCCAGCAGAAGGGATGGCATCAGCAGCAAAGAGAGCAGGGCTATCAGCGCCAGCACCAGGCCCATCAGCGGGCTGCCGTGCAGTAGGCCCGCCAGGAAGCCGCTGAACGGTACATTGCCCATCGCGATCAAGACGCCATAGAGCAGCGCGCCGCCCCAGGGCACGCCCCGCGACCGCCCTACCAGCACCAGCCAGTACCACAGACACCCGAAGCCGATAGACGCGCCGGGCAGCATCGGCCAGAACTTGCTCCAGTGCGCCGCTGCGCCCACCAGCGGATAGGCTGCCAGGCGCGCCTCCAGAATGTGCCCTATATCAAAGAGCACGAACACGATCAGCAACACCACAGCGGCCACCAGGCCGTTGATTATCATCATCCCGAGCAGGCTGCCCCCGCCGGGCCGTCCAAACCGTCGCTTGCTACTCATCTATAACTCCATCCTATTCACCTCAGCACGCTTTGAACGCCTCCTTCGCCGTCTCGACGAGCCGCGCGATATCCTCCTCCAGCATGGCGGCGGACAGGAACGCGGCCTCGAACTGCGACGGCGGCCAGTAGACGCCCCGCGCCAGCAGCTCACGGAACCACGCGCCAAACTTTGCCGTGTCGGAGGTTTTGACGGTCGCGTAGTCCGTGACGGCGGGCGCCTCGGTAAAAAATACGGTGATCATGGAACCAACCTGATTGACGACGACGGGGACGTTGGCGTTTCGCGCCCCCCGACGCAATCCCTCCGCCAGCGTCTTGCCGAAGGTCTCCAGGCGGTCGTAGACCTCGCCCCGGCTCTGCCGCAGCAGTGTAAGCATCTCCAGGCCCGCCGCCACCGCCAGCGGATTGCCGGAGAGCGTTCCCGCCTGGTAGACTGGGCCGACCGGCGCGACGGTGTCCATGATCTCGGCCCTGCCGCCGTAGGCGCCCAGCGGCATCCCACCGCCCAGGATCTTGCCCAGCGTGGTCATGTCCGGGCGGATGCCGTAGCGCTCCTGCGCGCCGCCGTAGGCCAGCCGGAAGCCGGTCATGACCTCGTCAAAGATAAGCACCGCGCCGTGCTGCGCGGTCAGTTCCCGCAGCGTCTCCAGAAAGCCGGGCGCGGGCGGCACGCAGCCCATATTGCCCACGACCGGTTCCAGGATCACGCAGGCGATTTCGCCGCCGTGCGCGGCAAAGGCGTCGCGCACCGCCTGGATGTCGTTATAGGGAAGCGTGAGGGTGTCCGCCGTTATGGAGGCAGGAACGCCCGCGCACTCCGGCAGGCCCAGCGTAGCGACGCCCGAACCTGCCTTCGCCAACAGAAAATCGGCGTGGCCGTGGTAGTTGCCCTCAAACTTGACGCACTTAGCGCGCCCTGTGTAGCCGCGCGCCGCCCGGATCGCGCTCATGGTCGCCTCTGTGCCGGAGGAGACCAGGCGCACCTTCTCCACCGAGGGCACGGCGTCGCGCACCGCCTCGGCCAGATGCACCTCCAGCGCGGTCGGAGCGCCGAAGGTCGTCCCCTTCTCCAGCTGCACCCGGATCGCGCCGACGATGCGCGGGTGGGCATGCCCCAGGATCAGCGGCCCCCAGGAGCCGACGCAGTCCAGATAGCGGTTGCCATCCACATCCCAGAGGTACGCGCCTTTGCCCCGCTCGATGAAGAGGGGGTTGCCGCCGACGGCGCGAAAGGCGCGCACCGGAGAGTTGACGCCGCCCGGTATGACCGCCTCCGCCTCCTGGAAGAGCGCCTGCGAATGCTTCGTATTCATGATGGCCTCTCCTTAAGAGAAATCCAGAAGAAATCCATAGGTTGATGAGTCAACAGGCCAATGGAAAGCTTCTCTCCATGAGTTCATAGCCCCATTGTACCGCGTGCGGCGGGGTACGGCAAGCCTGCTGGCAGTTTCCTGTAACGCGCCCAGCAAATTTACGTAAAGGGTAGAGAGAAGAACGGAAGAGGTAAGGTTACAAAAGGAGGCAAACACGATGCAGTCATGCTTGGAATCAAGCTTGCGGCCCGGCTGCCGTGCCTCGTTCCTGCTCGGCCTGTGCGCCATCGCCCTGCTGCCTGCCGTCCTGGCAGGCGCACAGGAAGCACAGCCGGATAATGCCCCGGAAAGACGCACCGCTCAGCGCCGCCTGACAGTCACGGGCCAGGGAGAGGTACGGGTCAGGCCGGATATGGCAGTCATTACAATTGGCGTGGTGACCGGAGACAAGACCTCTCAGGCCGCAGCCAGGGCCAACGCCGAGGCCGCGCAGAAAGTTCAGAATGCGGTACGGGCCGCCGGTGTCGCGGAGAAGGACATTCAGACGGTCAACTACAGCATCGATCCGGTCTATGTGAGCGGTGGCTTCGGGGGAGGCTTGGGTGGAGGCGGCGAAGGCGGCGCTCAGAACGCCCAGCCGGGCGCGCAGGACCAACCAAAGCCGGTCAACCCGCAGCCGACCATCAGCGGGTATCGGGTTCGCAATCAGGTGCGCGTGACCGTTCACGACCTGAGCCGACTGAGCGAGATCATTGACGCGGCGGCCAACGCAGGCTCGAACACGATTGAGGGCATCGGCTTCCTGAAGGAAAACACGACGGAAGCGGAAGACGCGGCGCTTGGCAAAGCGGTGGCGGAGGCTCGGCGCAAGGCCGACCGTCTCGCGCAGGCGGCAGGCGTGGACATTGTCGGCATTTATGAAATCAATGAGGGCGGCGGCATTCGCCCGCTGCCGTATATGATGGCACGCGCTGGCGCAGAGGCCGCGAGCACGCCGATCTCGCCGGGCGAAATCGTCATCACCGCCAACGTTACCGTCACCTACCAGATAGGGCCGCAGCGGAGAGGCGCAGCGCGAGATAACAGCAGCCAGCGCGCCACGGCCCGCCGCACCAGTCAGAAGCTACAAACGTCGCGGCGATAGTTTTCTGGTTCTGGCCCCCACCCCTTTATCCCACTGCTAGGGTCGGGCCTGCAATGGTTCGGGCCTCCGCCTAGCGATCCCCAAGAACAGGGGAGGGGGAATCTCTCACTGCCAGGTTCTTTCGTTCTCTTGTATCTCCCCTCCTCCCTGGCCCTTCTCCCTGCTAGGGAGAAGAGAGAGCAGAAGCCGGGTCCCTCCCTTCCCTCGTAGGGTCGCAAGGTGTCGCGAGGCGGAGGCGCGAACCGTTGAGCGCCGACCCTGGCAGTGGGGGCCGGGGGGTTAGGTCAAACACGAGGAACAGAGGAGAGCTCCCGCCAGAGACCGCGATAGCACTGCATAAAGACAACGCCGTTGTCAGCATGGATGGGTGTGCCGACCTCGCAGAGCGTGAAGCGGTCGTAGCCGGACCCCTGGAGCAGAGCAAAGAGTTCTCGGTAAGGATAGGACTCGTCCCAGAGGTTATTGATATGGCAGGACTTGATGTCCGGGCGCAGCAGGTCGAAGTAGGTTTTGACCGAGCCGTTGACGAGGTCCTCATGATTGGAGTTCCAGCACGCGCCCACGCGCGGATGCCGGCATTGATCCAGAATAGTGCGGATATGCGGCGGATGGGCCGTTCCAGGGCCGTGCACTTCCAGCCATATCTCAACGCCGTGCGCGTCCGCCGCCTGGCCGCACTCCCGCAGCGCCGCGCCGATCTGGGCCAGCGTCTTCTCCACCGGCACGCCTTCCGGCAGGCCGTTGGGCCGGACTTTGACGCCGTGCGCGCCGAGGTCCTGCGCCAGCGCGCACCACCGCTTGCACGACTCGATCTGCTCCCGCACCTGCGCCGCGTCGGGCATATGGAACTCACAGACCGATCCCAGCCCCCACAGCGTCAGCCCGGCGTCCGCAAACCTCTGCCGTACCTCTTTGCGCTGGGCCGCGTTCAGGGTCGGCTCCACGCCGTGCGCGTGCGTGGTGCGCAGTTCCACGCCCTCATAACCGGCGGCTTTGCAGTGATGGATCAGCGTCGGCAGGTCCCAATCCCTGGCGATGTTATAGGTCACAGTTCCCAGTTTCATGCGCGGATGTCTCCCCTCTGGTAAACCAGTAGTTTCCCCGGCGGCAGGATACAGGACGCTCGCCGTCAGCAGCGCCGCCCCGCCCGCGATCGCTTCCCGCCGTGTCATTGGCTGCGCCATGCTTCTCCCCTTATGCCAACTACTCCGGCAGCGGCTTGCCTTTCGTCTCCGGCGCGAAAGCCAGGCCGATCAATCCCAGAACGTAGATGCAGGCGACAAGACTGGTCGCCATGCGAAAGCCGAAGCCGGGACGGGCTGGGTCTTCAAAATGGAGGGCAAGCTGGCCGAGCGCCGTTGGAGCGAAGGCCGCCAGGACGCGCGCGCAGTTATAGCAAAACCCGCAGCCGGTCGCCCGCAGGCGCGTCGGGTAGAGTTCCGGGAAGTAGACGGTATAAGCCGAGAATGGCCCCAGCGTGCAGAAACCCAGAACGGGCGCCCAGAGCATCAGCGAGAGGAAGCTGTTGGCCGTCCAGAACATGCCCTGAATGGCGGCGAACGATAGGAGGAAGAAGACCAGGAGAGACTGGCGGCGGTTGGTGCGCTCGCTGAAGGCGGCATAGGCATAGATGCCGAAGAAGGCGCCCATCTGCTGCACGAGAAACACCAGGCTCTTGACCTGCGCAAGCCGCACCGAGTCGAGGTGGAGCGGGGTGAGCGCGACTTTGGTCAATTCCGGCGTCCAGAAGCCCACGCCCCAGAGACCGCCCACGCCCGCCGCCGCCATCAGGGTCGCCGCCAGGGTGTTACGGCGCAGCAGGCGGTCGGAGAAAAGCTGCCAGACTGCGCCCAGTTCCTTGCCGCCGCCCGACGTTTCGGCCTCCGCTTTCGCCCGCTCCCAGCGCTCCGGCTCATGGATGGTGCGGCGTATCCACAGCACCAGCAGGGCCGGCAGCGCGCCCACAGCAAACGCCCACCGCCAGCCGCTCGCGCCGACCGCCGGATTGGCTAGCGCCAGCGTGATCAGCGCCGCCAGCATGTTGCCGACGGCAGAGAGAGCTTGCAGCATACCGAGCGCCATTGCCCGCGACCGCTGCGGAAAGACCTCCGCCACAATCGCCGCGCCCGCCGCCCATTCGCCCCCTACTCCCAGCGCCGTCAGAAATCGAAACAGGCCGAACAGCCAGAGCGTGTGCGTCAGGCCGCTCAAGCCTGTGAAGATGGCGTAGACCAAGATGGTGAGGATCATCGTGCGGGTGCGACCCAGGCGGTCGCCCAGCATACCGAAGAGGAAACCGCCCGTCGCCCATCCCAGCAGAAAGATCGTGGTCATATGGCCGCTGGCGCTGGTAACCACGGCCTGCTGCGCTTTGGTCAGCAGCGCCGCAGGGATGCCGGGATAGAGCAAGGCGGTGACGGCAGGCTGGCGCACGAGGTTGAAGATGTTCTGATCCATCGTGTCGAACAGCCAGCCGAGCGCGGCGATAGCCAGCACCGCCCACTGATAGCGCGTCAGCCCCTGATACCAGCGCAGCCCCGCGCCGCCCGCTGCGGTCTCCTGCGTGCGGACAACGGCCTGCGCGGCCACTCCGGCATCCTGATTTTCTCGCGTGTCGGCCATAATTTTACCCGCTATCTTTATTGCCCTCACCCCCGGCCCCTCTCCCACGCTGCGGGAGAGGGGAGAGTCTGTTTTGCGTTGCCTTCTCCCGAAGCGAGAGGGGGGGTTAGAGTGAGCGCTCACACAGGCGCTACTTCTGCGCTTCCTTCTGCTCGGTGGAACGCGCATAGCGCTTCGCGGCGAAGCGGGCGAACGCCACCGGCATAAGCGCGTTCAGCACGAAGACAATCCGGATAAGCCCATAGGGCAGCACTTCCGGCGCAGGGCGTGCAGAGGCGGCGCAGCGCACGATGCTCCTTGCCACGCTCTCCGATGAGAGCACGATCCCGCCCGGCCTGTATTTCTTGCCCTTGACGCTCTCAAAGAAGCCCGTCTTGACGGAGATGGGCAGCACCTCGCTGACAGAGACGCCGCAGGCGCTCGCCTCGATGCGCAGGGATTGCGTGAAGGCGTGGATGGCCCCTTTGGTCGCTGCGTAGGCGCTGATGGTGGGACCGCCGACGACAGATGCCGCCGAGGAGACGTTAATGATGTGGCCCCGACCGCGCGGAGCCATCGCCGCAAGTGCCTGTCGGCAGAGTTCAGCCAGCGCGAAGAAGTTGACCTCAAACAGAAAGCGCAGGTCTGCCGGTTTCGTCTCCAGCACCGTTGCCCCCAGGCCGACGCCCGCGTTGTTGATGAGAATATCCACCGGCCCGACCTGCTGTTCGACGTGTGAGATCAATCCTTCGACCTGCTCTGGGTGCGATAGATCTACGACAAGCGCCGCCGCCTGACCGCCTGCCCGCTGGATGGAGTACGCCACCGCGTTCAACTCCTCCTCACGCTCGGAGAGAAGGACGACTTGCGCCCCGGCCTGTGCAAACTGACGCGCCGCCTCGGCCCCGATGCCGGAGGATGCGCCCGTGATGAGCACGCGGCGATCCCGTAAATCCATGCCCTACCCCTCAGCCTTCGCTTCAAACCGCCACGTCGCAATGCGCTTGGGTGGCAGAGTCTCCGCCGCTTCTGGATCAGGTTCTTCGTCCAGGCGCACGCGCGTCGGAGCGGCCAGGTTTAGCACATCCGAGGGCCGGACTTCGGGCGTGAGCGGCTCAGAGCCGATGTTGAAGGCGCGGAAGATAAGGGCCTGGCCGTCCTCGCTCAGCTTGAGGGCGGTCGGAACCAGCGTCTCCGGCCCGACCCGGAAGAAGGAGTGCGCCCTCGGCAGCGGCCCCTCGTGGAGATCGGTCTGAACGGCGCGCAGGGGCACGTTAAAGCTGTGCCCCTCCTGCCAGACGCGGCCCTGCTCCCAATCGCCGGCGTGCGGGTAGAGGGCGTACTCGAATGTGTACGCGCCCGGCATCTGGCCCTCTTTCTGCTGTTCCGGCGTGCCGACCCCATTGCCGACGGCGCGCAGCAGCGTCAAGGCCAGCGTGCGCTGCGCATCGTCCTTGACCTCATACTCCGGCATTCCCTTGTTGATAACCGCGAAGCCTACCTTCCCATCGCTCACGTCCACGAAGGTCTTCATCGGGTACGTGCCCGGCTGCGGCTCTTTCCAGCCCGTGCAGTCCGGCAGCGCAATGCTTCTCTCCACCACATCGAAGGCCTGTTCCGCGTGGGAGTGCGTCGCGTCCTTCCTCCCCGACGGGAACAGCATTCGCAGCCGAAAGTTATGAAAGTTGTGGCGGTTTGTATCCACTTCAACCTTTGCATAACGGGAGACTGCATCCAGGCGAATAACGACCCAAATTGCCCCGCTGGCGAGGAGGTTCTTTTCTGTATCCCCATGAATACGAACAGTATCAGAGTGGAGGGTCAGTGTTGCAGCCTGATACCCTCCATTTTCATCAGCATCAGGTCGTAAAAACTGACCGATGCCCGAATAAACTATCTCATCGTTCTCCGGCTTGACATAGTTGTATCCGTCGCCATTGTCGCCGCTCAGCTCAAACACCAGACCTCCGGTAAATTTGGCCCCTGTCTCCTTATCCAGAACGGTCAAAGTATGATCCCATGCGATCTCCAGCTTCAGGAAAGCGTTCTCGATGCTGCGCTCGCCGACCACAACGGCTGGGGGAAATTGAGCAGGAGATTCAGGAGTAACGAAGTAGGTTTGGTAGCCGAAGGCGGGGACAGCGGCAGGAAAGCGGACTTTCCATCGTTTGTGCCTCTCGCCAACGGGAATATCAAACGGCGTCTGGTTAAGCGTGTGGCTGTCCTTCATAGGCACGCCGAAGGTGCAGGGGACGGCATCGCCCTGTGGGCCGCGAATAGCGATCTCCCCATCCTGGGGAGCGAGATGGGCCGGGATTTCGACGACCGTCTCCACGACTTCCGTGCGCGGCCAGGCGAGCGGATTAAACACGACCAGGGCGCAGAGCGGGTCGGGCATGAGCGGCTTGACGGGCGCATCGGACGGAGACGAGGGCGATATCGGCGCAGACGTGTTGATCTGCGAGGCAATATGGCTCAGGCTGTCCCGCCCGATCTTCTCGGCTAGGATCTCGCACTGGTCATAGCGGTAGAGCATATCCATATGTACCTGGTCAATCGAACAGCCGCAGATGGAGTCGTGGGGTTGGTTCTGGAGCAGGTATTTCCAGGCGAGGTTGAGGAAATCGGTTGGGTACGGCTTGCCGAGACGCGAAGCGATAGCGGCGTAGGGTTCGGCGTAACGCTCCAGCAGGGTTTCGCAGGCGTGATTGCGCTGCTTGAGATGAATGCGGGAGGAGGCGACGCCGGCAAGGAGAGCCTGGAGCCGCCAGCAGCGGTTGCTATGCCGCAGTTCGCCGGTCACGGCTTTGAGTTCGGGATGGGCCGCGCGGACGGCGGCGATGAACTCCGGCAGCGTGCTGTGAATGGCGCGGACCTCGCCGGACATACCCTCGTTGACGATGGCGATGATCTGCGGCGTGCGGGGCTGCGGGAAGATATGGTCTACGCCGTCCATCCAGAGCAGATGATTCGTGTTCGGACGCTGCGCCAGCGACTCCTCGTAGAGCGAGCGCGCCTCCTGCAATACCTGCTCCCGATCCAACTCTCCCCCATCTGCCCTCACCCCTGGCCCCTCTCCCACGCTGCGGGAGAGGGGAGAGACTTCACCCCCGGCCCCTCTCCTTAGCAAGGAGAGGGGAGTGTGGGAGAGCGTCTGGCGGAAGTGGTAGAAGAAGTTGCTGTAGGCCGTATCGTCGGGCATTTTGATGCCGAGGACTTCGGAACCATCCGGCGAACGCCAGAGGAACTCGCTGTCCACCTGGTCGGTCGTGATGCCGCGAAACAGCACGGCGTTGTCTATGCCGAAGCCGCGCAAAATCTGAGGGGTCTGTGAGATATGGCCGAAAGCGTCCGGCGCGTAGCCGACGCGGGTATAGTTGCCCCATGCCGCGCACTGCCGCCGTCCCAGAAGCAGGTTCCGAATGATCGCCTCCCCACTGACCAGAAACTCGTCCGGCTGAATGTACCAGGGGCCGACGTAAAGCCGCCCGCTGTCAAGAAGCTCTTGCAGGCGCTCGCGGTTTTCCGGGCGTATCGCCAGATAGTCTTCCAGCACAATCGTCTGCCCGTCGAGATAGAAATGCCGGTAGTCGGGGTTCGTTTCCAGCAGGTCGATCAGGAAATCCATCATCTCGACGAGCCGCCAGCGGAACTCCTGGAACGGGCGATACCATTCGCGGTCCCAGTGGGTATGCGAAACGACATGGGCGGTATACATGGTGGCTGTGTCTCTTTTGGGATGAGGTTGAACTTCGTCCTATAAAGGTTGTACCACCTGGGCCGTTTCTCCTCCTGCGCAAAAGGTTTGCGCTAAATCTCGCGCTTCCACTTGACAAATCGCAAAAATGTGCTACACTTCTTTATAAGAAGATAGAACGTTCTATCATGGGCCGATAGGATGGAAGTGAATGGCGACTCTGCGTGATGTGGCAAAACGGGCCGGTGCCTCCGTGTCAGCAGTCTCGGAAGTGCTCAACGGCAAGGGGCGGCATACGATCCGGGTCGGGCAGGCGACCCGGGAACGTATCTGGGCAGTAGCCAAAGAACTTGGCTATACGCCCAACCCGATTGCCCGCAGCCTGGTCACGCGCAAGACCGGCGTGCTCGGGCTTGTATTCCCCTACTCCGGCGCGTTCATAGACCGCAATCCCTTCTGCACGCAGGTGATGTCGGGCGTCTTTGAGGAAGTGGTGCGGGAGCGCTACAACCTGATGCTGCATACCGCACTCGGCGATGATTGGAGCACCGTGGAGGAGAGCGCGCTGCTAGATCCCCGGGTGGATGGGCTGCTGCTGGTTCTCCCGTCACCGCATAGCCCTGTGATCGCGCGCTGCCTGCGGGAAGGGTTTCCGTGCGTTGCAATCGTCTATGAGCCGGATTCGGACGATGTTTATACGGTCAACGCCGATGAATTTACCGGCGGAAGGCTGGCGACGGAGCACCTTTTAGAATTGGGGCATTGGCGCATCGCGCATCTGGTTGGCACTCCAGGCATCGCGACGACGGAGCCGCGCAAACAGGGCTACCTTGCGGCGCTGGCGGCGGCGGGCATTCAGGCCGATCCAGCGCTGCTTGTTCCGGCAGGCTTCGACTGGCAAAATGGATATGAGGCCATACGAACGCTGCTAGAACGTCCCTCTTCCCAACATCCGACCGCCATCTTCGCTGCCAACGACCTGTGCGCCGAGGGTGCGATGCACGCCTTACGGGAACGCGGCCTGCGCGTACCGGAGGATATGGCCCTGGTCGGGTACGATGATACCTGGTTTGCAACCATGACTCACCCCCCGCTGACAAGCGTCTATATGCCGATCTATGAGATGGGCGTGCTTGCCGCACAGATGCTTATCGCACTGGTAGAAGGCCGAGAAGTGGCCGACCGCCAGCCTGTCTTGCCGGTTCGCTTGAGTGTTCGTGAATCCAGCGGCCCGATCTCATCCTACTGAGGTCCCGCCGTGCTTAAGGAGCAATATCATGTCTCGCAGATGCGCTTTCACGCTCATTGAACTTCTCGTCGTTATTGCTATTATCGCCATCTTAGCGGCGATCCTGTTTCCGGTTTTTGCCCAGGCCAGGGAAAAGGCACGACAGACCTCCTGTCTTTCTAACCTCAAGCAGACTGGCCTAGCGGTTCAAATGTACGTCCAGGACTACGACGAGACGTTCCCCAAGGCCGAGTTCTGGAACTCCAGCACGCCTTTCAGCAACTATTACATGTGGAGCAGTCAGCTCTGCATCCAGCCCTACATAAAGAACAAGGACATCTATCGCTGTCCTTCCGACAGCTTCAGCGCCGGACACGATGCCGCCTATTACGGCCTCCCGCCTAACCGCGAGCCGGTCCCGATTACCTACCTCGCCAACGCCATCAGCCCGTTTTGGCCGATGTGGGGCGTGGACAATCCGCAGGGCCTGTTCACTTTTGGCCCGGAATTCGGCGGGGTGCAGGTCGGTGCGACCGCTCTGGCTGCCGTTGCCGCTCCTGCCGACATGGTGATGCTGTCAGAAGGCAGGAAGGAATACTACGACAGCCTTTACGGATGCGGGCAGTGGCTTAATAACGAGATAGACTGGTGCTACGTCGGCGCCGACATCTATGGGGACTGGATTGTCTATCTGTTTGCCTACGCGAGTCCCTCGGATAACTGGTATCGAGCCTGGCGCAAGCATTCCGGCGGGGCCAACTTCCTGCTCAGCGACGGACACGCTAAGGCCCTGCGTCCCGCCGATCTGCTCGATGGGAAACGCTGGATCGTTAACGCGCCGAACGCACAGTAGGAGTCGCTTGGAATGAAAAAAGTGAGTTGTCGGGGCGCTGTTATCCTCCTGGCGGCCTGCCTCGTATCGGTCCCGGTTGCGGGCTGCCATCGGGAGGATGACGGGTTGTCCCCCAAGCAGAGACAGACTGTAGATCGGCTCGACGAGATAGCCAAGAAGTCTGGCGGCGACTGGGACAAAGTCTCCCAGGCCGACCGGGACTACCTGGTCAACGAGGTGGCTCACGGCAGCGAGCAATCCGCGAAGATGATGCTGATGGCAAAAGGAGGCAAAATGCACGCCAATCCCGGCGGGCCTCCGAACAGATAACGGCAGCACACACTACAGACTGTGACAAAAGCCCTCAACCTAGAAGATCTCACCCCCGACCTCTCTCCTTCTCAAGGTTCAAGGGCGGACACTTATTGTTCGACGGGCTAAAGCCTTCGCTGGGTGGCCTCCGGCCCAGTCTCCCCCTACGGGGAGACCTACCAGTCTCTCAGTCGGTACGTGTCCGCGTAGGTGTCGCAAGGCGGAAGGCCGAACCGTTGAGGCTCGACCCTTGCAGTCACTGGGCGGGACGCCACAGAGCGAAGGAATTCTATTCCGTCGCTAACAGCGACTGTCCGCCCCTGAACTTCTCAAGCAGAGGAGAGAGGAAAAGTTGGGTCACCCCCTTCCCTCGTAGGGAAGGGGGACGGGGGGTTAGGCATACTCATAGGTTTTTTAGCCCTGGATCGATCCCTGATGTACCACTTCTTTGCCTTGTTCACACTCTCCTTGATGACGCTTTGCAGCTCTCCTGTGGGCGCAGCAAGCGCCTCACAAGCGCCACCCAGACTGGATAAGGCGGGCGCTCCCTTCACCCTTCGACTCCATGAGGGCGTGTGGTGGCTGGTAACGCCGGAAGGAAAGCCGTTCTTTTCTCTGGGCGTCTGCTGCGTCAATCCGGGCGCTTCCTGGCTTGAATATAACGGGAAAAATCCCGGTTACGCGGCCTGGCAGCACTATCCGGATGCCGTCTCCTGGGCCGATATGACGCTGGAACGGCTGAAGTCCTGGGGCTTTACGACCATCGGTGGCTGGAGCGACTATGCCACCTTGAAGCGCTCCCAGCACATGGATAGGCCCTATACACTGGTACTTCATGTCGGTTCCTCAGCGGGCGCGCCCTGGTGGGATATGTGGGATCCCAAAATCATCCATACCATGGAAGAGGTCGCCAGGAAGCAGATACTTCCGGTGCGCGATGACCCCCACCTTCTCGGCTACTATAGCGATAATGAGATGGGTTGGTGGAATGCCGCGCTCTTCAAGATGACGCTGGAGCATAAGCCGCAGAGCGGGCAGCGGAAACGTCTGCTTCACATACTGCGCGTCCACTATCACGACGACTGGGAGAAATTACGCCAGGATTTTGTGCCGGAGGGCGCCAACAGTTTTTCCGCGCTCGAACGGAGCGGCAAGCTCTATCTGCGACCCGGCGGGAACGGCATGAAGGAGATCAAGTCCTTTATCCGTCTCGTGGCGGAGCGTTACTATGCGCTGGTGCGCCAGATTATCCGCAAATATGATCGTCGGGGCCTCTTCCTCGGAGACCGTTATCAGTCCTTCTACTACCCGGAGGTCGCGCAAGCCGCGCGTCGCTATGTGGATGTCGTCTCCACAAACTTGAATGCCAACTGGAAGGACGGCACGTTCGCTCGGTTTTATCTGGATACGCTCCACGCCCTGACGGGCAAGCCGATCATGGTAGGCGAGTTCTACATGACGGCAACGGAGAACCGCACCGGCAATACCAATGATAACTCCGGCTTTCCGGTGGTCCCCACGCAGAAGGAGCGCGCAGTGAATGCCCGCGTGACACTGGAGCGGCTTGCCGGCACGCCGTACGTCGTCGGCGCGGACTGGTTTCAATATTACGATGAGCCGAGGTTCGGGCGTGACGATGGAGAAAACTACAACATGGGGCTGGTGGATATTGACGACCGGCCTTACCAGGAGATAACAGCCGCATTTGCGATGCTGGACCTGAACCGTCTCCATGCCTCTCCTGCACCGCCGCGCCCGGACGCCACTGCGGGCGTGCCGCCTGCGCCCGAGGAGCCGATGGGGCACTGGAAGCCGCTGGAGGCCCTTTGCTATTGGGACCGTGAGCGCGGGTTTGTGCCGCCGAAATCCCGGTATCCCCTCGCAGACATGTACCTTTGCTGGGATAAAGAGGCCGTGTATGTCGGCCTGTACGCCCCGGATTTCATCGAGGATATCTACTATAAGGACAAGCACGTTCCCGAAGTGGACCGTATGCAGTGGTCACTCACCGTCAATGGCAAGCGGCCCTCCTTGCGTATCCATCTGGGAGCCGGACGCCCGCCCACCCTCCAGGGCGTCGGGATCGGTCCCAGGGATGTCGCCAACCTGGAACAAAGCGTTCGGAACACCGCGGTTGTCAGGTTGCCTGCCGCCCTCTTCGGCAAGCAACGTTTACAGGCGGGCGATACCATCCGGCTTGTATCTACTCTCCTGACCCACGCCCGCGCCTATAAGGTAGAATGGATGGGCGAGTTTACCTTAGCCTCCCGATGATAGATAGCTATTTGAGTTATTACGGCTCGGTGGCGGTCATTTGCGGGGCCGGAGCAAATCCGAGCAGGTTGCGGGTCAGTTCGCCACCGCCGATCAGCAACTCCTCTAGCGCCAGGTGGAAATGATTATCCATGAGGCGCAGCGTGCCGTTATTCCGCGAGTTCTCTTCCGCCGCGATAAGCGCCGCCTTCCGCACCAACTCTTTAATAAAGGCCGGACTGGCTCCCTCTGTTTTGGAAACGACGCGATCCGTATTGTCGAGGGCAAGGTCCAATCCTCGCCCGTAAAGCTGGAGCAGGCGGCGTCGGCAATCGGCATCTGGCAGAGGAAACTCGATGGCCTGATCAATGCGTCCGGGGCGCATGGCGATGGCGGCCTCAATCGCCTGCGGACGGTTGGTGGTCAGCACAAAGATGACCTCGGCGTCCGATTCCAGGCCATCCATCTCGTTGAGCAGTTGGTGCAGCGAAATCGGGTAGGCCGGATGGCGGTGCTCGTCGCGCTGCGAGGCGATCAGGTCCACATCCTCCATGATGACCAGCGAGGGAGCCAGCATGCGCGCCAACTGGCAGCACTGCTTGATCAGCCAGAGTTCCTCCCCGGCCATGAGCAGGACCGTGACGCCCTGGAGCGACTGGCCGAGCCATTTGGCGGTGTAGGTCTTGCCGGTGCCAGGCTTGCCATGAAACAGCAGTCCACGCTTGACGGAACGACCGCTGCGGCGCAGGGCGTTGGCGTGCTTGAAGAAGCCGACCGTGTTGCGTTCCAACAGCGTCATTGTCGCTTCCGGCAGGATGATCTCGTCGCGAGAGACGGTTGGAAACCGATGGAAGGTGATCTGCTCGCCGCCGCAGCACAGGGAAAGGATTTTGCCGCGGTAGACGCTCGACTCGTGCGCCCGCCGGCGAATCTCCCTAGAAAGCCTGCCGCCAGATCCTCGTCCGGACTCATCACTTCCAGTTCCAGCGCCCCACGATGAAACATGGCGTCGCGCCGAACGTGCGCAGCGAAGTTGCCCCGGTCGGTCTTGATTAGAAAAATTCCCCGCTCGACGCAGGACATCTGCTGATCTACATCCACATCTACCATGCGATACTGGACGGGTCCGATTTTCATGCCGAGGAAGGAGCTCATCATGACGCTTTTCTGCCCCGCCAGTTTCGCCAGAGAATCCTGGAATCCCATGATCGAGCCGGTGTAGCCGATGACCCGCATCTGTGCCAGATGTGCCTGCTCATACTGCTCCAGCGCGATCTGTAGATTGGGCAGTTCGACCGGCAAAAAGCTGTGGCTCACCACCGGCAACTGGTAGGGGGCGCGCCCGAAGAAGCGGTGCAGTGCCTGAACCAGCGTGCGCCGTCCAAAGAGAAGTCCCAACGCCTCTTCCTCCTTGCACACTATGACAGGCAGCGTCATGGGCATCCCGGCTTGCCTTTCCGGTAGGCGCCAGGCGTCAGGCCCAGTGTCGTCCGAAACACGCGGATAAAATAGGCCGCCTCCCCGAAGCCGGATTGCTGGGCCACCTCGGTCACCGTCGCATCGGTGGCCCGGAGCAGAGTCTTGGCCCGTTCCAGCCGCAGATACCGCAGGTAGTCGCGCGGCGTCCGTCCCATCACCTTTGAGAAGACCTCCGTAAACCGATCCGGCGAGAGACACACGGACGCTGCGACCTGCTCGATGCGCAGCGGCTCGGTGAAGTGCTCATCCATGTAGCGCACCGCCGCCGCGATATTGGCCGGGTGCAGCGCGCAGGCCGGTTCGGAAGCCGAGATCGTCTGAGCCTGATTGGCCGCATAGCGCCGCGCCAGATGGACCAGCAGGCGCAGAAACAGCCCGCGCGTGAGCAGGGTGCCGCTCGGCGTACCGGATTGCCACTCCGCGCGCAGTTCCGCGACGGCTTCCGCGATGGGCGCATAGGTATCCGGCGTCAGATGCAGCCAGCGGCCTCGGAAACCGCCGCTCTCCGCGCGAAGCAGCGGCCCCTCAATGAACAGTTCCCGAAAGCCCGGAGTCGCCATAAGCGTTCCCAGCGTCGCCGAATCAAATATCTCCGGCAGAAAATGAAGCGTATCCAACTGGAGATTTTCGCAGCCGGAAAAGTAGTGGGCCATGCCCGGTCCCATCACATAAACATCCCCGCGCGCCACCCCATAAGGCTCGCCATCAATGATGTGCGTGCCCCGCCCCTGCCGCACAATATAGAGCGAGAGAAAGTCGAGATGGCGATTAATGAATCTCTCGAACCACCCGTGAATGTTATCTATCCAGATGACAAGCGGAAGATGCTCGGCGGCGGTATGCGGGCAGCCGGACGCCAACTCCTGAAACCGGTGATTGTAAACAGGCAGCTCGTTCTCTACTGTAACCATGGTTCCTCTGTCTGTCGATAATAGCATTAAAACGTGGACGGCGGGCAACGGGTGCTTCTGTGCATCACGCGCCCTGTCTGACAATAATGGAATGGAAGGCCGCTTAAGGCGCAGAACGGCCGGTATTACTGGCCCACAAATGGCTACAATACCGGAAAAATCCAAGTTTCCATCGCCAATGTTCTATACAAACGCGCTATTCCCTGCTAAACTGTTCCCAAAACAGGAAAGGCAGGTGAAAACGAGAGTGAAAGCAGGCGGTGTTGCCTCCCAAAAAGTCAGTCTCCGGACCACTCTGATTCTCCTCGCCATCCTGGCGATCCCGGCTTTTTTCTGGTTTCGTTATCTATACAACACTTATGTTGCAGATAACGTGTCGCCGGAAATGGCGCGGATGCGAGACGCCATGATGCGGCCCCATCCCATGCCCGGCGTGCATCCATCCACTAAAGCGAAACCTATCCCGCAAAAGAAAGGAGACAAAAAACCGGCCCCCTGAAGCCGACCTCTCTGAGCAAGAACCCTCTCTTACCGAAAGCAAAGAGCGCAAGCGCTTTGTCCGGCCTGTCCTGGCTTCTCTTAAGGAGATTTTTCATGAAAAGGCAGAGGATCGGATTTACCCTGATTGAACTGCTCGTCGTGATCGCGATTATCGCCATTCTCGCGTCTATCCTGTTCCCCGTCTTCGCCCGCGCCCGGTCCCAGGCACGCAAGACCGTCTGCCTGAGCAACATGAAGCAGATCGGCCTGGGCCTGATGATGTACTCGCAGGATTACGACGAAACCTACGCGCCGGCGCAATGGCACACCGAGTATGACAAGGGTGGCTGCGCGGCCTCGTTCTTCGGCTTTGGCCGAATCGGTGGACTGTTACAACCTTATATCAAGAATAAGGGCGTCTTTTTCTGCCCGGAAGATACCTGGGTCTCGAACACCACCGGCATCAGCATGGGCTATAATGGCCCGCCCTGGGGCATCCCGGACGCCGACGGCGGCTATGGCGACCAGATCGGGCCGGAAGGTCCGAGCCAGCGTCAGGTGCAGTTAGCCAGCCTCGGCCAGGGAACCACCAACTTCAAGAACCCCGATAATGGCGTCGAGTGCGACGGCATGCCGGTCATCGTCGGGACGGCGCAGGCCAAGATTGAGAATCCTGCCGGAAACTGGGCTATCGGAGACCTCTGGCCCTGGATTCACGAGCCTAAGTATGCCGGGGGCAATCTCGCCGTGCCCGACCCCTGGACCGGCGCTCCGCCGCGCGCCTCCAACATCGTCTATGCCGACGGCCATGCCAAGTACTTCAATAAGAACTTCATCAACCTGGCAGGCAACACCGGCTTCAAGGGCGGCTTCCCGTGGTAGCCCTCAGGAGAAGACGATGAACAAAGTCCTCAGCGGTCCTGTCATCGTGGGCGCGCTGGTTGTCGTCCTTCTGGCCATTGTCGTCTTCGGCTATCTCTACCTGGTCGGCGGCAGATCCAACCAAAGGCCGACATTTAGCGACCCCAGGATGAATCGCATGTATCCGATGGCCCCGGTGAAGGGGGCGAGTAGTAACCCGTAACAGCGATGCGGCCCCTACCCCTAACCCCACCCCCAATTCTAGGGGAGGGGGAATAGACCTCACCCCCAGCCCCTCTCCTTCTCAAGGAGAGGGGAGAGTCAGCGTTGGCTTTTCCTCCCCCTTCTCCCTAGCAGGGAGAAGGGCCGGGGAGGAGGGGAGAATAAGGCTTCTCTCTTCCCCCTCTCCTAGAATTGGGGGTCGCCAGGCGGAGGGGTGTGGCAAGGCAGAGCCGTGTCGCAAGGTGTCGCAAGGCGGAGGCAAGGGCCGTAACCTTGCCGACCCTGGCAGTGGGGCGAACCATGGCAGGCCCGACCCTTGCAGTCCATTGTAGCCCCGACCCGAGCAGTGGGGACAGGGGGTGAGGGCCAGAGCGGTTGACACAGAAAGAAAGTCGTATGCCTCAGCGACGATTGCACCCTGAATCGTCCCGTCATAGCCATACCGCCGATTCCGCCTTCCCCCCGCCCGTTTCGGAGACAGGTGAGGGTAAGGCGGAATCTCTTGTAAGATGCACAGCACACGCCTGGTGGACAATGGTAGGCGCGCTTCTGGTCCTTCTGCTCGGCACACCGGGCTGTAGGATGGGGCCGCCGGTCGGCCATGTGGCGGCGGCTGCCGAGAAAGTCGCGCCCAACGGCAAAGAGAGCGCCTCCCTGCCTCAGAAGGAGGTCGCCGCCGTCCCTGTGCGCTTCCGGAACGTGACAGGCGAGGCTGGAATCCATTTCCGCCTGGACAACGGTGCGCGCGGCGCGCACCACTTTATCGAGACCACGACGGGCGGCTGCGCCTTCTTCGACTATAACAACGACGGATACCTCGACATCTTCCTCATCCAGGCCGGGCCGACGCCCGCCTCCACCGCCCACCCGACCGCCCTGCCGCCCGGAGAGACCGCCCGCCCACCCTGCGCCCTCTACCGCAACAACGGCGATGGCACCTTTAGCGATGTGACGCATGAGGCCGGCCTGGACTTCGATCAGGGCTATGCGCAGGGCGTTGCCGTGGCCGACTACGACAACGACGGCTGGCCCGACCTCTATATCACCGCGTATGGCGGCAATCATCTGTTTCATAACGAGCTAGGGAAGTTGGAACAGGAGAAAGGGAAAGGGGACAAGTCCCTGCCCCCTACCCCCTACCCCCTACACCCTGTTTTCAAGGACGTGACCACCTCCGCCGGAGTTGCCGACAACGCGCACGGCCCCCGCTGGAGCACCAGCGCCGCCTGGGGCGATTATAATAACGACGGTCGCCTGGACCTGCTCGTCTGCCACTATGCGCGCTGGACTCCAGAGAAGGATTCGCCCTGCAGCAACCCGAAAGGAATGCGTGCCTATTGCAGCCCGGACCTCTACGCGCCCGAATCGCCCGCGCTCTATCGCAACAACGGCGATGGAACGTTTACTGAGGTGACGCAGCAGGCAGGCCTGAGCCGCCTGAAGGGGCGCAACATGGGCGCTGTCTGGCTCGACTACGATGGAGACGGCTACCCGGATATCTTCATTTCCAACGACCTCATGCCTAATCTGCTCCTGCACAACAATCGCAACGGCACGTTCACCGAGCAGGGACAGCGTACCGGCGTGGCCGTCATGGAGACGGGAGTGCCGCTGGCGGGCATGGGCATCGGGGTCGGCGATTACGATAACAACGGACGGGAAGACCTGATAGTCACCAACTTCTCCAACCAGCCCAAGATCGTCTTCCGCAACACCAATGGGAAACTGTTCAGCGACGAGACCTTCTCCAGCGGTATTGGCAGCACGACGCAGTTAGTGCTGGGCTGGGGATGCGAGTTTGTAGACTACGACCTGGACGGCTATAAAGACATCGTTGTTGGCAACGGCCACGTCAACGACGACGTGGAAACCTACAGCCAGGGCATTTTCTACCGCGAGCCCAAGCAACTGTTCCATAACCAGCGCGACGGAACCTTTGTGGAAGACCCGGCCAGCCTGGCCGATATGGCCGAGCCGACCACGACGCGCGGCCTCGCGGTCGGCGATTACGATAACGACGGCGACGCCGACGTGCTCGCCAACAACCACAACCGCGAAGCGCAGCTTTTCCGCAACGACGGTGGCAGCCGCAACGCCTGGATCACTTTCCGCACGGTCGGCACGAAGAGCAATCGGGACGGCATCGGCGCGAAGCTCTGGGTGCGGTGCGGTCCGCTCCAACAGTATGCGGAGGTGCGCTCCGGCTCCAGTTTTGCTTCGCACAGCGATCAGCGCATCACGTTCGGGCTGGGGCAGGCGCAGCAGATCGATTTTGTGCGCGTTCGCTGGCCGAGCGGTATCGAGGAGACGATACGCGGCCTAGCGGCGCGTCGGTTCTATGTCTTGAAAGAAGGAAGCGGCGCGGCAGCAGATACTCGAATCAGACCGCTCGCGCACGCGCCAAAAGGAAAGCCATGAAGGGTTATCGTCGTCTGGTCGTCTTGATCGTTATCCTCATTATCGGGGCGGGTGTCTCCGCCTGGGTCAATGTTCCGCCCTGGCTGACGCGCCGCCGCGCCGCCGATCACTATCGGCAGGGGCAGGAATTTGCGCGCAAAGGCGTCATGGACAGCGCGCTGGCCGAATGGCGCATCGCCACGCGCCTTGACCCCGACTATCCCGAACCATATCACAGGGTTGGCGAATTCCTGCTCAACCAGGCGCAGCGGCCCGATCTCGCCGGGGAGGTCTTTGCCCGTCTCGCGGTGATCGATCCCGATGGCCCCCATGTCTATTGCAACTATGCCAAAGCGCTTGCCCTGCAAAATGAGATGGCCGAAGCGCGCCAGTATGCGCAACTGGCCGTCAAGACGGAGCCGAACTGTGGGCTGGCCCACAATATGCTCGGCGTCGTTCTCACGACCGACCAGCAGGTCAGCGCGGGCCTCAAGGAGCTAGAGCGCGCCTGCGCGCTGTCGCCGCAGAATAACGACTTCGCGTTGATACTGGCGCAAGCCTATCTGGATACCTCGAACTTCACGGGCGCGCAGCGGACGCTGGAGGGCGTCCTCCAGCGGTCTCCCGACAATGCGCGGGCGCACTACATGCTGGGATGGGCCATCATACGCAAATCGCGCGCCCCGGACGCGGTGGAGAAGGCGCTCGGCCACTTCCGCGAGGCGGCCCACCTGGAGCCGGACGACGCCGAGGCGTATAGCGAATGGGGCAAACTGCTCTTGCAGACCGGGCGCACGGCGGAGGCCGTCCAGGTGCTGTCGAAAGCCTGGGAGTTAAATCCGCGCATCGTACAGGTCGCCCACAACCTCGCTGCCGCGTACCGGCAGGCCGGGCAGGAACCGAAAGCGCAGGCGATGGAGAAACAGGAGCAGATTCTGCTCGAACGGATCACCCGCCTGCGCGTGCTGGAGAAAAAGGCGAAGGCCGATCCGCACGACCTCGACATCGTCTTAAAGCTGGCGGAAGCGGAGATGCAGGACGGCAATCTGACCGATGCCATGCGCTACGTTCAGGGCGTCCTGCGGGTGCGTCCGGCGGACCGCGCCGCGCTGGAGCTTCTCGCTCAGATCTACGCGGTCGGCGGCAAACCGGACATGGCGGAAGCGGTGCGCGTGCACCTGCGCACACTGCCCGGCAGCCCGATAAAATAAGAGGGAAGCGCCCAGTTACGTGGGCCTCCGATAAGGCCGCCGTCGTGTTGGCGGCAGGCTAAACCCTGCCGCTGTGGGGCTTACAGCCCGCCGCCCACCTGCGTGGGCGGGAAATTCCACCTCTACTAATGGGCAGTCAAGGAGCCAGAGGCGCCATTGAGGAGCCGTGCCAAGATGAATCTTGCATCCCACCTGCGGGAACTTGACGAACAGGGCTTTACGTTGCTGCCGGGTTTTGTTGACCGCGAGACCACCGCAGCTATCCGCGCCTTCATTGACGAAACCCTGCGCGCCGGGTACACGCCGCTATCGGATCGCGGCAGCACCCGCTTCCACTATCGCATCTGCCATCCCATAGAAGCGCCGATTGCCGCCCAACCGGCCTCCGACCGCCGGATTTTAGACATCGCCGCGCGCTGCCTGCGGGCGGAGAACCTGCGCCTGCGCCAGCAGATGTTTATGCTGACCCTGCCCTGCGGCGATCCGCCCCCCTCCGTGCCGGACGGCTGGCATATTGATATCCCGTTCTTGCCGACCGAGTGGCAGGCTACGCCAAGCCAGATCTTTATCCAGTTCTTTTACTATTGCAGTCCCGTTCGGCCTGGCGGGGCCGCCACAATGGCCGTGCCCGGCTCCCATAAGCTGACCTATGCCGCTGCCGCCGACCTGTGCCGGACGGAAGAGGGCCGGCGGGCTTTCACGCGTGATCCGGCAGGTCTGGCGAGCGTGGATACTTCCCAGGGCATTGAGGTTCTGGCCGAAGAGGGAGACGTGCTGATCTTTAACCCCATGCTGGTTCACTCCGGCTCCAAAAACGTCACGCAGCAGCCCCGCTATGCGTTTCACTGCTCCTTTCACGACCATTCCTCTGACCGCGTTCGCAGACTGCCCGCTCCCGTCTTCTACGATACCTTCCCCGCCTCCATGGAGGCGGCGATGCCGGCGGATCTGCGCCCCCTGCTGGAGCGCTAACACAAAGGCGACCCGACTTTGGCGGCTTGTAGCCGGGCAATAAATTACCCGTCTATGTGGCCTGCGGCCAAGCGTCCTCACGGACGCCCTGCCATGCCAGGTGTTCCGTCCGCAAGGACGGTCGGCGGCGGAGCCGCCCTAGAGCCGGGTACTTTCAGTGCCCGGCAATACCTGCCTGCTCAGCGCCATAGCGGAGAGGCTGTCCACGGAGAAGGGCCGGAGCCGCAGGCGGAACCGGAACTCCTCCGGGCGCAGTTGGTACCGGGGCAGCGGGCCGGGGCCGCAGCTGGCGCTCCCCAGGCCGTTCTGCCGGTAATCCAGGTTCAGGAAGATCGCCTCCCGTGGCTTGAGGTCGCAGGTATGCAGGGCGCGATCCAGATCCTCCGTGGTGAACCGATGGGCGCTGAAGTTTAACTCCGGCAGGCCCACCGCCAGAAGCCCCAGGCCGCGCGTGTCGGTCAGCGCCACCCAGCGAACGTCGCTGCGATTGCCGTTCTCCTGCGGGAAGATATAGGGCGTGTAGAGGTCATCCACATCCGCAGTCCAGAGGCCGATGCGGTTGGCCTCCTTGCTGTCCGGGTACGACTCGCCCGGCCCCCGCCCATACCAGGAGACGCGGCGCAGTGATCCGGGCAAGGCCGCCTGTAGCCCGATGCGCGGCAGCATCTCCGGCCACTTTCCCTCCGGCACGCCATGCGTTTCCAGCAGCAGATCCCCGCTGCCGAAAAGGGTGTAGATATACTCGCACTGGAAGCTGTTCGGATAGACCGGCGGCGCGATGCGCGCACGCACCCGCACGCGCACGACATTGCGCCCAACCTCCTCCCAGGCAAAACTATCTAGACGGTGCTGGAGCAGGTGCAGCCCGGCCTCGCGCCACTGCGCCGTGATGCCGCCCCGCCTTCCGCCGTCGTTGTCGGTGGGCGCCCGCCAGAAATGCAGCCGGGGACCGGCGGCCAGCATCTCGGCCCCTTCATGCCGCCAGGAGCGGATTATCCCCCGGACCGTATCAAACTCCAGCGCATAATTTGAACCGATCAGACGCAAGCCCTGCGCCGTCTCTTCCGCTCGGAGAGGCGGCATGGACTCCAGCCGCACCTGCGGGCCTAGTTCCGACGCGAATGGCAGCGGAAACTGCGCCCAGGCCACCTCATGCCCTTGCGGCGCCCAGCGCGTCTCCTGCGCCAGCGTGAAGGAGACGTTGAGCCGGTAATCTGTCCCCGGCGCGGGCCGGGCCGGCGCGTGAACGGGCAAGGTAAGAAGATGGCTCTCTCCGGGAGCGACCTGCGGCGTGGGCACGGCCCCGCTCTGGAGCACCTCGCCGTCCGCCATCACCGACCAGCTTACCGCCAGATGGTCGAGCGAGAGGAAATCGTAGCGGTTGGTGATCTTTATCTGCCCTTCGGCCAGGTTCGCCGCTTCCGACTGCACCGGCTCCAGCACCTTCTTGTACTCGATCAGGCCCGGCGAGGGCGTGCGGTCTGGGCGCACCAGGCCATCAATGACGAAATTGCCGTCGTTAGGCTCGTCGCCGAAGTCCCCGCCGTAGGCATAGTAGGTGCATCCATCCGGCGTCGTCTTGGGGATGCCGTGATCCAGCCACTCCCAGACGAATCCTCCCGTCAGGCGCGGATAGCGGTAGAAGGCTTCCCAGTACTCCTTGAGGTTGCCCGGACCGTTGCCCATCGCGTGCGCGTACTCGCACAGGACAAAGGGCCTGTCGGCGTACTTGCTGAGCGGCACCCGCGCGCCCCACGTCTGGATATCCTCCTTGCCCTCGCCGATCTTAATGACGGTCGCCAGATCGGTATACATGCGGCTGAAGATGTCCGCCGTTTCCAGGCCCGCGTCCCCCTCGTAGTGGATCGGGCGGGTCGGGTCGAGCTCGCGCGCCTTTTGCGCCATCGCCAGGTGGTTGCGGCCAAACCCGGCCTCGTTGCCCAGCGACCAGAACAGCACGCAGGGATGGTTCTTATCACGCTCGACCATGCGTACCATGCGATCCACACATGCCGCCTCCCATTCCGGGTCGTCGGTCGGGTTGGCGCGTTCCGACTGCATCAGGAAGCCATGCGTCTCCAGATCGGCCTCATCAATCACGTAGAGGCCGTAGCGGTCGCAAAGGTCATAGAAGCGCGGGTCGTCGGGGTAGTGGGAGGTGCGCACGGCGTTGATGTTGTGCCGCTTCATCAGGAGGATGTCCTGGCGCATTGTTTCCAGAGGCACAGCCCGCCCCAGTTCAGGATGATGCTCATGGCGGTTGACGCCCTTGAACTTGATGGGCCTGCCGTTGACCAGAACGCGAGCCTCCCTGATCTCGACGGATCGGAATCCGACCCGGACCGGCACCACTTCCAGCGCGTTCCCGTCCGCGTCCCGTAAGGTCAGGAGCAGCGTATACAGATAGGGATCTTCTGCCGACCATGGGCGCGGGCGGGAGACCGGCAGGCCAAGCGCAAGCTGCGCCTCGCCCCCCGCCTCCACGGCGACCTCCTGCGTCAGAGGAGCGCCCACGTCCTGTCCCTCCTCGTCCCGCAGCGCCAGTTCTAGGCGAAAGCCACGAGCCGCCGCCTCGCCCGCATTGGCAAACTCCACGCGCACGCTCAGTTCCGCATCCCGATAGTTCGCATCGAAGTGGGTCTGAACAGAGAAATCGGCGATGTGCGCCTGCGGGAAGGCCACGAGAGAGACATCCCGGAAGATGCCGGAGAGCCACCACATATCCTGATCTTCCAGATAGCTGCCATCCGACCACTGGAGGACGCGCACGGCTAGCGTGTTCTCGCCCGTCCGCGCCACCGGGGTAATATCAAACTCGGCGGGCAGCCGGCTTCCCTGGCTATACCCGACCTCCGCGCCGTTAACCCAGACCGTGAACGCCGAGTCGACGCCCTCAAAGCGCAGGCGTATCTGCCGCCCCTGCCAATCGGCGGGAACGAAGAAGCGGCGCCGATAGCCTCCGGTCGGGTTCTCGGTGGGCACGCGGGGCGGATCGAGCGGAAACGGATAGATGACGTTCGTATAGTGCGGGCGGCCGTAGCCCTGCATCTGCCAGCTACACGGCACCGAAATCTCGTCCCAGCCGGATACGTCGTAACCCTCTTCCCAGAAGCCGTCGGGCAGCCCGGCGGGCGTCTCGGCGTAGGCAAACTTCCAGACGCCGTTGAGCAGTTGAAACCAGGGCGACGCTCCCCGCTCTCCGCTCAGCGCGGAAGCCTCGTCGGCATAAGGCAGGAAGTCAGCCCTCGCCCGCAGACGATGGCGCTCGAAGACTTTCGGATTTTCCCAATCGTTCATTCTTGACGTTACTCGCTCTCATCTGAAAGGCTATCGGAAATCGATCAAAACGGCGGAAGGCTGCACGCTGGCCGCCTGGCAGAGCGCATGCAGGACTCGTACCTGATCCGAGGCGCTGCGGTGGGTGCTGACGAAGACAGAGCGATCCCCCAGCTTCACCTCGCGAAAGCTCTGCATCCGGACGCCCGGAAGGGCGTGGTAGGGAGCGTCGTTGAGAAGATACTGGTTGCCGCTTCCCCGTCCACAGAACGGCAGAGAAGGCAGCTTCTCGGCTTTGCTGATCCACCGCACGAGCTCTTCCGCCATGTCCGCCCACGATTTGATCCCCACCGAGGAGCCATCGGGGAAGGTCAGTCGGCACGGCTTTTTATTGGCGACCGCCTGCCAGCCTGTCTTGCTATCCTTCTGGATCTGTTTCAGCAACGCGGCCAGGCTGCGCGCAGGAGATGAGACACTGCGCCCAACGGCGCCCGTTTTGGCGGCGGGAAGTGGGAGGGAAAGCTCCGGTTGCGTGGTGGGTTGTGTGGCGGGCGGAAGAGGCAGGGAGGCGCGTTCCGAGGTCAGATTTTCATCGCCGAGCGGCAATGTAGGCGCGTAGAGTTGCCGGAAGTAGTAGGCAATATCGGTCGCCTGCAGGGCACTCAGGTGATAGGCGCTCTGCAAGGTCTGGCACACGGCCTGAATAAGCGCGCTCTCCACATCCTGTAACTGGTCGGTCAGGATTGCGGAAAGACAGACCTGATTGACGTAAGACTCTAATTCCCCTGTGAGAACGACCTCTTTGCTGAGCGCGCGCAGCAGTCTTTCCAACTCGGCCGTGTTCTCAATGCTGGCGCTTACCAACCATCGTGGGAACGTCCTCGTCTCTTCCCTGGCGGCGTCATACAGGCGCCATTCACGCCCGTTGGTCAACACCACCCACCGCTTGCCTTCCGAGCAGGCATAGGCGAGAGAACGGGCCAGGTCGTCTCCCTCGGATAGCTCCTGGCTCCAGGCTCTCGATTCCAGAAACCAGGTATGCGCCGGATCTTCCGGCAGCAGAATGTAGTCGGGTTTCGGCCCTGCGGCGGTATCATTCTCCGGCTCTATCTCATCCAGCGCATAGCCGAGATGCTGCAAGACTTTATCAATGACGCGCATACGAGTCGCGGCCTCATTGGCCGGCGGCTTGGAAACATAGGCGCAGATATGCGCAATGGCCTCTGTTACTGACATGTCCATCCCTCATAATTCTGCCCGGCCCTGATGAACCTTGACAACTAAATCCGGTAATCGCAGGGCGGCTAGGTCCTTAGGTGTATGGCCCTACGAACCGGGGATTACCCGATGAAAAAGTCAAGGTTCATCAGGGCCGGGCGGCCTCTCTTAGAAGAGGCGGCGGTACTCCACCTCTACGATGCGGCGTACATCCCCACGCCGGCGGATGCGCAAGCGCACGGATCGCCCTTCCTGCCCGCCCCACAGGTATTCGGCCAACTCCGATTCGGTCAGAGAATAGATCGGCCGATCCTCCACCTCCATTAGCTCATCGCCCACGCGCACCCCAGCGCGCGCCGCCGGCGAGAAGGGCCAGAGCTTCTCCACAAACACGCGCCGCAGCGTCCTTCTCCCCATCTGCAATGGCTTGAAGTCGGGCCAGATGCCCAGTCCTACGGCATCCCCGCGACTGAGCGCCGGTTGCGACAGCGGCTCAAAGACCAGTGCGCCGCGCCGAAAGTCAAACGTGATGCGGAAGTAGCGCAGCAGGTCGCTGCCGAACAGCCCTTCGTACTCATCGGCCAGCAGGGAGCCGGTCGGGCCAGAGGTGCGCGGGACCACGACCGACCAGGCGACCTGTCCGCTCAGGGTCACGCCCTTCGAGCGTGCGAGCGGCCCCGATGGAGCCACGAGGGGCACTGTTGGCGCAGCGGTGGATGCGCTCGGCGGCAGCACTGCCCCGGTTTTCATGTCCGGCGCGGCGGGCAGCGTGATCTCCGGCAGCCAGACCAGGCGTGTGCCTGCCGGCTCGCCAGCAAAGCCGAACCAAACGGCGCAGCGGTCAGCGGGCAGCAAATTGACGTAGCGCGGGGGCAGCCAGGTCGTCGGTGCGCCGGTATCCACCGTCATGGAGATGTCCGCGCCGCCAGGAATGCGGGCGATCACCGCCGGAGCGCCCCCAGAGAAGAAGAAAGGCACGCGCGTACCGCTCGGCGCGGGCGCGTCCGGGCGCTGGAACTTCAACACCGGGCCATTCGCCCCGCCATAGTCCAGCGTCATCTGGAAGGCGCGCAGAAAGTCGTTGCCCAGGATGCCGTCTAGGTGCTCCCCGACGGCGGCAGCCAGCGAATCCAGGGCGTTGTCGGTGACGGCATCTACCGGCAGGCTGCGCAATTCGGCCCCGCCGACGCGCAGGCTCTGGATGCGGGTGAGGCGGCTGGCAAAATTGCCCAGGCCGCTGTAGTTGGTGATACGAGCGCCCAGGCGCAGCCTTAATCGGCGGGACAGCGGGCGAGACAGCGTGGTGGAGGCCGCGCCGGTATCCAGCAGGAAACGGCTTGCCCGCCGCTGACCGTTGACGTAGACCGGCACGACGCAGTAGCCGTGCACGAAATCCAAAGGAACGCGCGTGGGCAAACGGGAGGCCGGGCTGAAATGGTCGGCTTCTACCGGCCTGGCAAAGCGGTCGTCGGCAAGGGGCGTCTGGCAGTCCACCGTCTCGTTCTGGATGCGCTGGGCCAGCCTGCCGTCCTGATAGACCCGCAGGACGCCCGGATAGGAAAATGGCCGCGCCGGGGTCGCCGGCATCCAGGAGGCGATCACCATAATCGTCTCGGCAGGCACGCCGCGATGCGGGTCGCGGTCCCGATATCCGATGGCGCGCAGGCGGTCGGTACGGGGATCAAGGTAGAAGTCGGTGGGGACGGCTTCCGGGGCGTTGGCCTCTGCGGGGGAAGGCGCGGGCGGCGGAACAAAGCGGATGCGGCGCGCGGTCGTGCCGTCCGGCAGCCGCCGCAGGCCCCTATCTATCGCCTGCGCGCCTGGTTTTTCCCCATCTGCCAGCAGGCGAAAGGTATGGGCCTGGGCCTGTCGTGCCTCCAGAAGATCGGTCGGAGCGAGATCGTTGACGTAGCCGCCGTGCCGCTCCCAGCCGACCTTGCGCGCCCGATCATACCATCGTTCGCCCAGAAAGCTGCCTATCGCGATCCGCTCGTAGGTGCGCTCTCCCCGGTAGTAGCTGACCACACGAAACGCATTATGCACCGGCAGCCACATCTCCACGCGCGCCCTCACAATGGCGTGCGCCTCGGTGTAGCGGCGCATTGTCTCCATACGGTCGAGCGCATAGGCGTGCCGCAGTCGCGCCAGAGGCGTGGGAGGAGTGGGCGGCCCTGCCGCGCGCCATGCGCCTGTCCCCACCGGGTTGCATAGCGCGACAGCCGCCAGCGCGCCGAAACGACGCCCAGGCAGGAGGATCCCCTTCCCCCAATCGATCAAGGCTCTTCGGCCTCCGCGGCGCGCAATAACAGCTTCGGCTCCTCGGCAGCATGCCGGGCCTGTGCGGGCCGCAGCAGCGTCTCCGGCATGGGCAGGCCGATGCAGCCGGGCCGCAGCAGCGTGGCCTGCGGCTCAATGCGGGTGATCGCGCTGCGGATAGCCGGGATAAAGCCGATGCCGCGCACGTTCTCCAGGCGATAGAGCAGATCCAGCGCGCGGCAATCCCCGATCCGGCCCAGCGCGTTGGCAAGCGCCTCAGCCCGGTCGCGCCAGCCGGGACGCTGGGTGTCCACGCAATACTCCAGGGCGCGCAATAGGCCGGGAACGGCGGTGGTGTCCCGCTCCGTGCCCAACTGTTCCGCCGCCTCAACGACGACGGGCGTGTAATCGCTCAGCAGTTGCGGCACCAGCGAGGCCGCCAGCGGCGAGGCCCGCCGCTGTGTCCGACGCAGGCGCGGCTCATCCAGCCAATCCTGTAACAGACGCTTGGCCGATTTGCCGATCCCGACCAGGCCGAGGACGCTCAACACCGCCATCCACATCTCCAAAGGCATTCGGGACAGGCCGCCCAGGGCGATCCCCGCCGCCAGAAGCGCCAGGCCGATTCCCAATAATCCAAACGCGACCAGTTGTTCCATGCTACTATCTATCCACTTCCGGCCTCGGGGAGACCGCACGTATTAGCTATAGGAATCAAGCATCAACATTCAATTGATTTCGCGACCTCGGTCCTAATTCCTGCCCGCTAGGCGCCGCAGCACTTTTTATATTTCTTGCCGCTGCCGCAGGGACAGGGCTCGTTGCGCCCGACTTTCGGCGGCGCCACGTAGGGCTGCATACTCTCCTGCGGCGCCGCCTCCATCTCCCCCGGCTCGCCCAGGTCCCAGTCCTCCTCTGCCTCCTCCGCTTCGTCGAAGAGATCGCTCCAGGCTTTGCGCGGCGTCGTAACCGGCAGGCCGAAATGCTCCTCCACATCGGCCATCTGGACGATGCCTTCGTCCACGCGCCCCTCCTCAAACGCCTGCCGGATCAGGGGCACCGACTCTTTGGCGCCCACATCCAGCAGGTTGATGATGAGGAAGGCCGCTAGGGAGTCATCCTCCTGCTCGGCCATCAGGGCCTGCTCCAGGCGCCGGATCACCTCATCGCGCGTCTCTGGATGCGCCTGGGCGATTTCGGACAGAGCGTCGCCCGCGCCGGCGCGCAGATAGGTATCGGCCTCATGATTGGTCAAAACCGCCGTGAGCGGCTCGATGGCCGGGATGCCCATGGCCGCATAGAAGAAGGGCATCTCCTCGCGCAGCCAGTCGTCCTCTTCGCCAAGCAGCGGCAGCAGCGGCTCGATAGCGGCCTGCGCCGCCTCCCCCATCCGCGAAAGTACGCTGACCGCGTGCAGGCGCGTCCACTGGCGCGGGTCTTCGGGATGCTGCTCGCTCCAGTAGTCGTAGTAAGACTCATCCTGCGCCATCTCCACCAGCTTCTGAACGGCAGCGCGGGCATCTCCCTGCTTGAGCTCGGCGGCAATGGCGTCATATTCCTTACCGAACTCCCCCGGCCCCATTGTCAGCAGGCGCGCATAGGGCGCCGGCAGATTGTGCTGCGGCAGGTTCGGCTTCGGCGGTTGTTTCTCTTTTGGCCTTGGTTGACGAACGGCTTTCCGCGACATACGTTCTTCCCTTCACAAATTAGAAGACAGAGCCCGGATAGGAGTTCCCGGAACCTTCCCAGCGCGTCGCGTAGCGAACAGCAAGCATCCTTTCGACAGTTCCGCGCAAAAACCCTTCACCGAGCGGCACGGCGCTCCTCTCAGAATCCTTCCGTTTTCTTTTCGGGCTGCTAATGACTTTTGCAAATCTAATCGTCTACAAGAACAGGTCCTTCCGTTCTCGATGTTTTTGCGTTTTTGGTGTCCGCCAGTCGCAAGGCAGAGGCGCGAGTATCGCCAGGCGGAGATCGCCAGGCAGAGCCGCGAGCCGTTGAGCGGCGTCCCTGGCAGTCGAGCGTGCCCAGTTCCGACCCTAGCAGTCGTAGCGCCGTCCCTTGCAGTCGCTTGGCCGAAGGCCACACAGACGGGGGTTGAAAACCCCGGTCCTAGCCGGGCATGGAAAATACCCGTCTAGAGGGCGGCTGCGCCGCCGACCGTCCTTCGGACGGAAACTCCTGGCTTTGCTGGGCGTCCGCCAGGACGCCTGGCCGTTAGGCCCCATAGCCGGGTACTTTCCGTGCCCGGCGGCGAGTACAGGGCAAACGGAAGGACCCTGCCAGAAGGAGAAAACAGGAGGAGATCAGAGGTTGGCGTCTAACTTTTGTTTATGTAAGGAGAGCGGAGAAGGGGGTTTCCAGCGTTGGAACGACAAAAGCAGATTTCAAGACGAAAATTTCTCAAGGCGTCCACGGCCTCAGCAGCGGCGTTCGCGATGCCTTATGTCCTCCCCAGCGGCATACTGGCGAGGCCGGGCCGCCCCGGCCCCAATGATCGGATCGTCTATGGGCACATCGGCCTGGGCGGGATGGGCCGCAGCCATGTCGTGCCCGATGCCGCCGCCGCGCTCTGCGACGTGGACGCCAACCATCTAGCCGAGGTCGCCAAGACCGTTCAGGGCACGCCGCTGCTTACCAAAGATTACCGCTACATCCTCGACCGTAAGGATATAGACGCCATCACCATCGGCACGCCCGACCACTGGCACGCCATCATGACCGTCCACGCCTGCCAGGCCGGCAAGGATGTCTACTGCGAGAAGCCGACCTGCAAGACCATCCAGGAAGGCCAGGCGATGGTAAACGCCGCCAACAAATACGGGCGCGTGGTCCAGATCGGCGCGCAGGGCCGCTCCAACCCCAACGCCAAAATCGCCGCCGAATATATCCGCAACGGCCAGATCGGGAAGGTATCGCATGTGGAGGTCTGGCACACGCCCAACTTCACCGATGGCTGGGGCGAGGAGAAGGCGCCTCCGCCCGAGCTGGACTGGGATCTGTGGCTTGGCCCGGCACGCTGGCGGCCTTATAACCCGGTCTACGTCCATTTCAACTTCCGCTGGATGATGGATTTTGGCGCCGGCTTTATCCGCGACCGGGGCAACCATGTGCTGAGCATCGTGATGCTATGCATGAACGCCGACAACGCCGGGCCGGTCAGCGTGGAGGCAACCGGTGAGCCGGCCAAAGAGGGCGTCTGGGATGTGCCGGTGACGATGGAAGTGAAGTGGGAATTCAAAGATCCGGACTGGACGCTGACCTGGAGCCAGCCGGGCGCGCGTTATAATGGCATCGAGTGGGGCGCGAAATACTATGGCGACCGGGACACGCTGATCGTCTCCGGTGGCGATGCGGGCACCGACACGGAGGATAAGGCCAAGCAGTACCATCCGCCTGCCGACGGCCAGCACGTCTATATTGATCCCGACCCCTCCCCCGACCCGACGGAGCGCCACCGGCAGAACTGGCGGCGCTGTATCCGCACGCGCGAGAAGCCGGTCATGTCCGTTGAAATCGGCTACAACGTCATTATCCTGCCCATCATCGCCAACATCTCCTATCTGTTGGGCCGCAAGCTACAGTGGGACCCTGTCAATCACCGGTTTATCGGCGATGAGGAAGCCAACCGGATGCTCGCCCAGCCCTACCGCGCACCCTGGCACTTGTAGAGCATCCTAATCCCCCGGCCCCCTTCCCTGGGAGGGAAGGGGGTGACCCAGCTTCTCGTCTCCCCTCCCCTGTTCTTGGGGATCGCAAGGTGTCGCAAGGCGGAGGCAAGGGCCGTAACCTTGCCGACCCTGGCAGTGGGGAAGGGGGTGGGAGCCTCTCCCCTCTCCCGCAGCGCCGGGGGTCGCCAGGCGGAGGGCTGTGGCAAGGCGGAGGCAGGGCCCCTAACCCTGCCGACCCTGGCAATGGGCCGGGGGTGAGGGCCACTGGGTGAGGTCGGTTGGGTAGTGGCCAACGGAGGAAGACATGCTGACTTTGCTAATGCATAGCGGCGTCCTGGCGCTGCTGGCGGCTTTCATGATCGCGGCGGCCACCGGCGAACCGGCGGAACCGTCCTGGTCGGACATCATGCCGGAAGGAGCGCAGTTGGAGAAGGTCGCCGGCGGCTTCCAGTTTGTCGAGGGCCCTATCTGGACGCACCGGGGCACGCTGATCTTCAGCGACATCCCCGCTGACACGCTCTACGAATGGAAGGGAAGCGCGCCGCCGGACGTCTTCCGCAAGCCTTCCCATAACACCAACGGCAATACGCTGGACCGACAGGGACGCTTGATCTCCTGCGAGCATACCAGCCGCCGGGTTACCCGCACCGAGCCCAACGGCGCCGTGACCGTACTCGCCGACCGCTATGAAGGCAAGCGGCTCAACAGCCCCAACGATGTGGTCGTCAAGTCCAATGGCGACATCTACTTCACCGATCCGCCCTACGGCATTAAGCCCGAGCAGGAGGAATTGGGCTTCTACGGCGTCTATCGCCTGACCCCGCACGGCAAGCTCACGCTGCTGGTCCGGGATTTCGTGCGGCCCAACGGCCTGGCCTTCTCGCCGGATGAGAAGCGGCTCTATATTGACGATTCGGAGCGCCAGCATATTCGCGTGTTTGACGTCAGGCCGGACGGCACGCTCGCGAACGGGCGCGTGTTCGCCGACATGCATGGCGACAAGCCCGGCGTTCCCGATGGGATGCGCGTGGACTCGCGCGGCAACGTCTACTGCACCGGATCGGGCGGCGTGCAGGTCTTTGCGCCGTCCGGCAAGCGCCTGGGCGTCATCGCCGTGCCGGAGGTGGCGGCCAACTGCGCCTGGGGCGATTCCGACGCCAAGACCCTCTATATCACGGCAAGCACCGGGCTGTATCGCATTCACCTAAAGATTGCCGGCGCGCGGCCCTGAACACCCACAAGGAGATTCTATTGGAATGAAGGCGGAAATTGCTGCGTTTTTAGAAAAAATCAAATCGCCGGATGCCGACGTGCGGTACAAGGCATGGCGTGAAGCGGGGCCAATGGGCGCGGAGGCCGTCGTGCCGCTGGGAGAGTTAGCAGCCTCCCCGGATAAAGGCGTAGCGAAAGCGGCCTCTGGGGCGATGGAAACCATTGCGCATCATGCAGCCCGTCCCGGCGCCGGCGCGGAAGCCCACGCCGTCTCCGTGGAGCTGCTAAAGGTGGCACAGACGCCGCACCCGCGCATGGTACGGGCCGATGCGCTCTACCTGCTCGGTTTCACCGGAGATGGGCGGATCGTGCCCGGCCTGGCCCGGCTGCTCTCCGACCGAGAGCTTCGCGAGGATGCGCGGATGGCGCTGGAGCGGATTCCGGGCAGCGCCTCCCTCTCTGCGCTCCGGCAAGCGGCCCGGACGGCCTCTCCCGATTTCCGCCCGAACCTGGAACAGTCCCTTCATAACCGCAGCCTCACGCCCAAGACCGTCGGCAGAGAGCCCGCTCGATAGGCGAGGACCAAACGGTTTAGACTACCCGCTGCGCTAAGCCAGGTCGTCAGAATAGCCGAACGCGGCTTACGCTAGCGGTTGTCCTTGCCTTCCTGGTCTACCGAGCGGGAACGCCGGTATAGCCGGGCCAATTGCCGGCGCTCCTGCCAGGCTCTCCACCAGCGCAAGGGAGCGAATCCACCCCTCTCCGCCGCCTCACGCTCGGGCGCAAACGTGCGCAGGCGTAACACCGGCGCTTTCTCCCAGGGCCTGCGCACCGTGGCATAGCCCCGATAGGGAGAACGGCCATAGCGGACATAGGCATAAGCTGCCGCGCAGCCGGAAAGCGCAAACAGCCCAAGTAGGGGCGGCCCCACCTCGAACCATACCAGCACGACGGTCAGCAAAGCCATCAAGGGAGCCGGAATCGTGAGCAGCCCATACAGGCTGACGGACTCGCGAGAGTTTATCGTGCACCAGGCCACCGTGGGGGCCGCCAGGGCCACCCACACACTCGCCAGCGCGGCCTGCGTCCCCAAAAGCTGTGCGCCGGCCCAGGTCGTCAGGGCCGTCAGCGCGGAAACGGCCAGAAAGAAGCCCACAAACGTCCGCGTGCCCCAGCTTCGTTCCAGGCTGCCGCAGACCCAATAGGCCCAGATACAGGCAAACAACAGAAACAGGGGATGGCGAGGTCCAATCAACGGCCAGGTCACCAGGGTCCAGAAGCGCTCCTGCCAGGCGCTGCTGAAGAAAACCAGATTGAGCAGCCTATCCTGAGTCTGGGGAATGACGCCCAGAAAGAAGGTGACGATGTTAAGAGCGATAAGCAGAATCGTGGCCGGGCAGCCTGACGCTGAAAAGTAATGAGACATAGGTTGGGTACGCAACATAGCAGACACTCCAGATAAGGGCACGTTGGGCTTGAGCACGCCCGCACCGGGACATTAAGAGCGTCTAACAAAACCGTACTCCCTCTGCCTTGCAGGGAGAGGGCCGGGGTGAGGGGAGAGCCTGACAGCCAAGTTGTGTTAGGGACTCTAAACCTCATAGAGAAGCCAAATTAAGGTAATCCCTCCCAACGGTGTTGACGTATCTCCTCAGCAGCAGGCTGCGTGAGATTGATCCACACGGCTGGGAGTGTCTACCCAAATTAAAAACCTGGCAATAAATTACCCGCTTTACCAGGCACTCTCAACATCCTTTTACTAGCATACCACAGAAAACGGGAAGCGGCCCTATAAATGGGACTGACCGTAGGGCGCCGGGCCGGCCCTTGCGCGGGACGGCTTCTTTCGGATAGAATCCCTGATATAATACGAGTAACGCACGGAGAGGAAATCCCTACCCAGATGGCCGAGAGCGCTCCGTCTCCAGAGTATTCGGCCGAACGGATTTGCGCGGCCTCGGCCGGGCGGCAGCAGGCCAGAGGCAGGAGAGAACGCATTGCATGACACCCGAACCTGATCCCGGAGAGCAGAAGGCGGCGGCGGCAGCCTCCACAGCGCCGTCCATGCCCCAGGAGCTGCGCAGGCGCAAAATGGCGGCGGCGCGACTCTCGGTCGTCTCCAACTCCGCGCTGGTGCTGCTCAAATTCGGCGTTGGGTTCTGGACGGGCTCGATCAGCGTGCTGTCCGAGGCCGTGCACTCGCTGACCGACCTGATCGCCTCCGGGATCGCCTTCTTCTCGGTGCGCGCCTCCGACCTTCCCCCGGATGAAGAGCACCCCTACGGCCACGGCAAGATCGAAAGCCTCTCCGGGCTGCTGGAGGCCCTGCTGATTTTCGGCGCGGCCCTCTACATTATCTCTGAGTCTGTACAGAAGCTGCGCTCCCCGAACTGGCACCCGCACACAGTCGATGCGGGGCTGGCCGTGATGGGCCTCTCCTGTCTGATCAACGGCTTCCTGTCGGGCCACCTGTACCGCGTCGCCCGCGCTACCGACTCGCAGGCGCTGGAAGCCGACGCCGGGCATCTGCGGACGGATGTATGGACCTCGCTGGGCGTGTTCGCCGGCCTGCTGCTGACGCGCCTGACCGGCCATGCCTGGTTTGACCCGGCGACGGCGCTGCTGGTGGCGCTGCTCATCTGTTATACGGCCTATCAATTGACGCGCGACGCCCTGCGCTTGCTGATGGATGTGCGCCTGCCCCCCGAAGAGGAGGCCGCTATCCAGGAGGTGCTGGAGACCGACGCGCGCGTGCTGGGCTACCATAAGCTGCGCACGCGCAAATCCGGCTCCCATCGGCATGTGGATGTGCATGTGCAGATAGATGATAACAGCTCGTTTCTCCAGGCCCACGACCTCACCGAGGAACTCGAAGATCGGATTCGCCAGGCGCTGCCCGCCACCCACGTCAATATTCACACCGAACCCTATCATGCCGAGATGCGCCACCAGCAGGAGGAGCACGGCGCTCCCCCGCCGCCGCAGGCCGCTTCCTCGGCAGGCGAGTCTGCTGAAACCACCAAAGAGACGCCCGTAGGCCCCACAGCCACAGCCGGACGCCCCCCCGCCTCCCCACCCTCCCCTTCCGCCTCCAGTGGCGAACGCACGGGGACTTCAGGACGATGACGGCGGCTCTCTCTGGCTTCAGCCTCTGGAGCGCGCTGCACTACCTGCTGACCGGCGGCACGCTGCTGGCCTGGCTCCTGGGCCTGGGGATGCTGGTGCAGGGACGTCATCACTATAAGCGCCTCGCCGAGGTCTCTCTGCCCACCGCAGCGCTTCAGAACCTGCCCCGCCTCTCGGTCCTCGTTCCCGCCTGCAACGAGGCCGCGACGGTCGAGCGCGCCATGTTAAGCCTGCTGGCGTTGGACTATCCCGCCCTGGAGATCATCGCCGTAGATGACCGCTCTACCGACGCGACGGGCGCCATTCTGGACCGGCTCGCCGCCGCCAATCCGCGCCTGCGCGTGATCCACATCCGGCAGCTGCCGCCCGGCTGGCTCGGCAAGAATCACGCCCTCCAGGTCGCCGGCGAGCACGCCACCGGGGCCTGGTTCCTCTTCACCGATGCCGACGTGGTGTTCGCGCCGGATGCCCTACGGCGAGCCGTCGCCTACGCCTGTACCCACGACATCGATCATCTGGCCGTCGCGCCCCACTGCGAGACGCACGGCTTCTGGGAGAAGCTGTTCGTCAGCTATTTCGGGCTGATGTTCAGCTTCCACGTGCGCCCCTGGGATGTGCCTGACCCCAATAAGCCGGCCTATGCCGGCTTCGGCGCATTCAACCTGGTGCGCGCCGCCGCATACCGGCAGTTCGGGGGCCACCGCGCGCTGCCGATGGAGGTGGCCGACGACATGAAGCTGGGCAAGGTGATCAAGCGGCATGGGTTCCGTTCGGCGATCCTGGAGGGCGGAGAGGAGATCTCGGTGCGCTGGGTGATCGGCTTTCGCGGTGTGCTGGACAGCCTGACCAAAAACGCCTTTGCGGGCTTTGAGTATCGGCTGGGGCCGATGCTGGCGTCGGTGGCGGGGCTGGCAGTCACCGGGCTCTATCCGGCTGCGGCGCTGTTCCTGCCGCCCTGGCCGACGCGGCTGTTGGCAGCGGCAACGCTGCTGGCGATGCTATTTGGGGCCGGGCTGATGCGGCGCCTCTCCGGGGCAAGCGCGTGGTACGGGCTGGCCTACCCGCTCGCCACGCTGATCTTCATCTCTATTATTCTGCGCTCCACCTGGCGGGCCTACCGGCAGAACGGCATCGTCTGGCGCGGCACGCTCTATCCGCTGGAGGAGCTTAAAAAGGGCGTTGTGTGAAAAAGGAGGAAGGCAGAAGGATGAAGAAAAGCCTTGTTCTTTTCCTCTTCCTGCCTTCCTCCTTGCTGGAAAGGGAGGAGGGAGGAAGAAAATCCCTGCTCTTTTCATCCTTTCGCCTTCATCCTTTCTCGGGGCGCTGCCAGCATAAAGAGGCGCCCGGCAGTTTTGCCGGGCGCCTCCGCGCATTGGGCAACATTAGCGGCAAGCCGGCGCCTTCTGGTCATACCCTTGCGGATTCATCTCCTGGGCGTTGGGGATGAACAGATCCGGGTTGGCGTCGAACTTCTGCTTGCAGGTGTCGCTGCAGAAGTAGTAGGTATGATCACCAACCTTCGAGAATGCGGGGGCCTTTTCCGGGTCCATGTGCATGCCGCACACCGGATCGACAATCATGGTGATGGTACTCCTTTCCGATGGCAACGGTCCTCCGTGGAGGACGAACTTACTCTTGGCGTTGCATCAGGAGGACTCAGCCGCAAAACACAAAGTTCCCGGCTTTGCCACCACAGAAAAATCGCTTGACATTCCTGGCGGGCTATGCTATTCTTTCGACATACGTAAACGTTTGCGGTCGGAGGGAGGCAGACCGTCGTGCGCATTACGATTCAGGCCATAGCCACCCACTTGCAGCTCTCTCCGGCGACGGTTTCGCGCGTCCTCAACCGGCGCGAAGACGCTTTCATCTCCCAGACCACGCGACAGCGCGTCCTGCGCGCGGCGGCGGAGATGGGTTACCGGCCCAACCGCGCTGCCCGCGCCCTGGTTACCGGACGAACCGACCTGATCACGCTGGCCCTCAACCGCGTGCGCTCCTCCTACTACACGGAGGTTATCTATCAGCTCCAGGAGCAGTTGCGGCGTGATGGCTACGAGACGTTGGTCGGGCAGATGGCCGGAGAACGCGATACGGGCCTGGATGCGCTGGGCCTATCGGAATGGCCCACCGACGGCATTATCATCGTAGACCCTCTGTCCGACCTCCGTCCCTTGGCGCGGGGCAGCCTGCTCCAACAGACGCCGTTTGTCTGCATTGGAACCGTTCCTATCGAAGTCGCCGATTACGTTGTGGTAGACCTCGATTCGGGAGCCAGGGAAGCCGTGGAACATCTGATATCCCTCGGATGTCGGCGCATCGGCTATTTTGCGGGGAAGGGCGTCTGCCATCCCGGCGATGCCCGCTACGATGCCTATTCCCGCACTATCCAGGAAGCGGGCTTGCAGCCGGAAATTATCGCCGTGGCACCCGCAACCCGAAGCCATGCGCGGGCTGCGCTCTGCGATTATGTCCGGGACCGGGGCTGCCCGGACGGGCTTTTCTGCTTCCACGACGATCTGGCCCTGGCAGCCTATCGCGCGCTCTGCGACCTGGGCTTGCGCGTTCCTGAGGAGGTGGCGCTCGTCGGCTGCGATGGCATCCAGGAGACGCAATACCTGGAGAAGCCGCTGACCACCATCGTGCAGCCGTTGGAGTCGATGTGCGCGCTGGCCTGGCAATATTTGCAGCGCCGGATGCAGGACCCCGCCGCCCCGCTGCAGCAGACGATTTTAACGCCGTGCCTGGAGATCCGGCCCTCCTCGCGCCGCTAAAAGAGGAAGGCCCGGCACATTGGAACTGGCACGGCATATCCTAGAGAAGTATCCGAAAGGAGGGATGGCTGTCTGTCGCCGCGTTCGTGAGGAGCGGGTGGGTAAGTCCCCAAGCCCCTATCTACAACGCGCCGACTTCCATAATAACGACCCTGCGAGAAGATAGCGCCCGGTCCTCGGGCCGGGCGAGGATTGAAATAAACAAACAAGCAAACAAACAGGAAAGGTAGATAAGTATGTTTCGGTTTCATTCCACGGAGCGCCGCTCCGGCTTCACTCTGATCGAATTGCTCGTGGTCATCGCCATTATCGCCATCCTGGCCGCCATTCTCTTCCCCGTTTTCGCCCAGGCCCGCGAGAAGGCCCGCGCCATTAGCTGCACCTCCAACCTCAAGCAGATCGGCCTGGCCACC
>DASRGZ010000075.1:0-11252 GCA_035650735.1 Chthonomonadaceae bacterium | reverse complement strand
TCTCCGTGGGCCAGGTGTCGGGCCAGTTGTCCGAAGCCGTTGAGGTCGATGACGGGTTGGATGAGGCCCTGGCGGGGGTAGAGCAGGAAGGCGTAGACGTAAGCTATCACAGACCCTAACAAGAACACAAACAGGCCCACGCGCCAGGAGGCTCGCATCTTGCGGGCGGCCTGTTCCCCACCGGCAGGCGTCGCCTCCACCGGGGCAAAGGCAGGCGGTGTATAATGCCCTCTCTCAGTCGTCGTTGTGTCAGACATCTCTTAGTTCACAGCGTAATCGGCGGGCAGGCGTCGGAGGCCCGACGCAGGACAAGGGCCACCCGCCCGGTGCCAGAACAAAGCCCCGGCGGCAAGCCGCCTGCCTTCATTCCTGAGGCCGATAAAAAATTTTGATTTCGACGCTGGCGCACTTTGCACGTCTCGGAGCCAGCGGTTGCGTGTGCTTCTATTTTTGGCGCCCCGGCAGGGAATATGCACCCATCCGACGCAGGCGCCTCTCCTCCTGACAAGAGAACCGGCGATTGTACCGGCTATCCTGGCTGCAAGCCGGATTCCCATCGTACCAGAACGGGGAAGCGTACGTTGCCGCCGTGGACCAGGCGGCCTGGAGAGGAGACAGCTGGCAGACGAGAAAGGCAAAGGGTTGAAACGGACGCCCGGTGGGGCGATTTAGGCGGGCGCCAGCCGCAGATCAATGCGCGCCGGCGCCGCTCAAGACGGCCGGGATCGTCCGCAAGATGATTTTCAAATCGTTGGCAAACGACATCGTGTCAATATAGAGCAAGTCCAGTTCGATCCAGTGCTCAAACGAGATGTTGCTGCGGCCACTGACTTGCCAGAGGCAGGTCAGGCCCGGCTGCACGGAAAGCCGAGCCCGCTCGCGCGGGCCATAGGCTTCCACCTCGCAGGGAATGGGCGGGCGCGGACCGACGAGGGACATATCCCCCCGCAGGACGTTAATCAGTTGCGGCAGTTCGTCCAGGCTGTATTTGCGCAGGAACCTGCCGATAGGGGTGACACGGGGATCGTCTTTGATCTTAAAGACGGGGCCGCTAGCTTCGTTGAGATGGGCGAGCCGTTCTTTCTGGGCCTCGGCATCGGCGCACATGGAGCGGAACTTGTAGCACCAGAAGTAGCGTCCGCCCCGGCCGACGCGCACCTGCTTGAAGAGGATGGGGCCGCGTGAGGTGAGCTTGACGAGCAGGGCCACGACAAGCATAATGGGCAGCGAGAAGAACAGGATCAGGAGGGCAGCGACAATATCTAAGCCGCGCTTGAGGTGGGCATACGGCACCGACTTGCAGGGGAAGAGCGGATCGCGATAATTAAGGGCGAAGCGATGGCTATTGGCGGAGAACGCCAGGCGATGGGCGGCATGTCCGTTGGCGGTATGGGCGCCCTCAACGACGACCGCATAGCGGCGTGAGGCGCCGTTCTGGGATCCGTCTGCTGCCTGGCCGAGTCCGTTTCCGTCGGTGTTGGTGGGGATGGGCACGTCACGGTTGGGGGCTGTCCTGAGCGACGACGCATCGGTATCGCGCACGGTCTCCATCGTTTCCGGTCTCCGCGTTGCGTGGTTGGTCGGTGCCTTCCGCCTTAGGTGATTATACATCGGTGATTCGATGAGCTTACAGGGTTAGGATTGATTCTCGTTCTTCTTCCTTCGCTCTGGGCGGCAAGGCAGCGGTCAGGGTCGAGTCCCGAGAAAGGGGAGCCGGCCGTTCCGGGCGCGTCCTCCGGGTGCCTAAAAATAGGCACGAACGAAACTTTCTGGGTAGCCCTGCTACTAAGCAAGGATGAAGGAGGAAGGCAGAAGGATGAAAAGAGCGCTTGTTTTCTTCATCCTTCCTCCTTGCTATGGTTTCGTCGGGCGCTACTGTTATCTGGTGCTGCGCATCTTGGCGCTTGTTAGCGATAGGAACGGGCGTCATTTGCGTCATTGGGGACGCAAGCGCGCCTCCGATAAAGTCATATCGGGCGTATCCGGCAGGCCAGGACGCTTCGGCGCGTAGAAGCCAGTGGATATCGGGAACGCCGGAAGAACATCCTGCCGGGCCACGCGGATGCGCCATTGCTCTGGAGACGCCGAGACGGTCGGCCAGAGCGCCTCTAAGAACAGGTCCGTCTGCACGGGCTGCCCGGCGCGTCGGAGCTGCAGGCCGCGTTGGGGCCGAGCTTGAGAGCCGGCGGTTCCAGGTTCTGACGCTGCCGACGGTTGCCTGGCAGTGCCGTTTTTCGCTGCCTTAGCGCGTTGTGCCATTGCCTCGAAGCTCCGTTGTAGTGCGCCCGCCGGTCGCGGAAGCGCAAGGCATGTTGGGCCATTGAGTACGGAGGCTCGCAAAAGACTAATGCATATTCCATGCCATCGCGTCGGCTCTAATATTAGACTAGATGTATTTTTTTGGAAATTCTCCTGGGAAGGGCAGCGCTGACCTCAAATGTGGTTGCCAATTCAACCTTCCGTGGAGCAAGCAGTGGAAAAAGAGGCTGATAGGGCTGCCGGCGATCTGCGGCGCAAGAACTCCGATGGAACCGTTTGCGACGATGGAAAGCGGCAGCCACATGGCGAGGATATCGTCCGCATGATTGGCGGAGGAACCGCGTAGTGGGAGTTAGTGCGGCGACGTCGGCACAACCGCATCCGGAACGCTTCTGGAGATTGCCCGCGGATACGCTCTGCTATGCCGCCTGGCCGAATAAAGTCTAGCTTAGGAATCGGGGCCGCTGAGAGCGTACTTAACCGCCCGTTCCAGGGGCAGGCCACGCCCTTCCTCCCAAGATGCACAAAAAGCTTCTTCGCCTAAAACCTGATGAGCTTCCATCTGGTGGCGGTCGTATTCGACCTTCTCATTCGATGATCTTGTCGGGGGCAAATCCATGTTCTGGCGATGTTTTTCTGCCGCTCCGTACAGGTGTACCGCCCGCGCCCATTCGCCTTCGTCGCAGGCTAGGTCGGCAAACGATTCTAAGCAAGAAAGAATCGCTGGGTGGTTATTCAACTTTTGATTGAGTATCAGGCTATCCCGCAAGAAAGAACAGGCGGAGGCATAATCTCCCTGGTGGCGAGATATAATTCCCAGGTGCTCAAGACAGTTAGCGATTCCTAATTCGTGCTCCAATGCCCTCAGCATCCCCAGGCTTTCCTCAAAGAGAGAACGCGCGGCAGTGTAATCGTTCTGGTAATAAGCCATTCTTCCGAAGTTACCCAGGCAGTAGGCAATGCCCTCATCATTATTTGGCAACTGCCGATGTATCTCCAGGCTTTCCTCAAAGAGAGAACGAGCGTGGTCTACCTCATTCAGCTCACAGACTACAATTGCCAGGTTGCTGAGGGCATAGGCGATGTTCCGTTGGTCACCCAACTCCCGAAATATATCCCGGCTCTCCGTATGGTAATTACGAGCGGCGTGATAGTCTCCTTGCATCCGGGCTAATGCCCCCGCTCCATTAAGTACATCCGCGCGCGGCTTTGTGCGTTGCTGCGCCTGGGGGTGGGACAGAAGGGCAGCATAGTATTCACTCCCTTCTTTGTAGCGTCCCCGCACCCACCAGAACTCCTGCAAAGCCGCTCCCAGTCGCAATCCCTTTTCGGCCCCCTCCGGGTCATTCCGGCATAGGGCTAGTGCCTGCTTTAGATTAGCATACTCCGTCTCCATCTCATCCAGACATCGAGCCTGCTCCCTCCCGCCCAGTTTCCGATTGATAGTTTCTGCCAGAACCATGAAATAGTCGCGATGCTTCTCTCGAACAAGGCGTTCTTCCTCACCGTTTTCGGCTAGCTTCTCCCCGGCATACTCTCGTATGAGTTCCAACAGGCGGTAGCGAGACTGTCCCTCATCATACTCTACCAGGCCAACGTTCACCAATTCTATCAGCAGGTGCAGCACATGCGATTCCTCTATATCTCCTCCGAGGCAAACCTGTTCTGCCGCTTTCAATGTCCAGCCACCAGCAAACGCTGACAGCCGAGATAGCAGTTCCTGCTCTTGATCATTAAGCAGACCATACGACCAGTTTATGATCGCTCGCGGCGTCCGCTCCGGATAACGTTTATCTTCAACACCTGGGGTACGAAAATCGAGTAGTGCTCTGAAATGTTCTAACATACCCTCTGGAGACAATCTATCCATCCGTGACGCCGCCAGTTTGAGCATCAGCGGCACGCCATCCAGTCGGCGGCAGAGCTCGGCTACATATCGAGCGTTCGCCGACGTTAGTGCAAACGTGCGCGGCCTGGCGCATTCCAGAAACATCTGTACTGCGAAATAGCGGCGAAGGGCTTCAGGCGTATCAGGCGTCGAGGGCGGAGGAAGATCGAGGGGAGACACCGCCCAAGTCTCGCCTGTGTTAAATGCGCGCCGAGAAGTGGCTAGAATACGCAAGCGCGGGCAGTTATCCAGAAGGTGATTCGCTAACTCGCTACACCCATCGGACAGGTGCTCGCAATTGTCCAGGATCAGCAGGATTTCTTGCGCCCCAATCCAGCGAGCAAGCGCGTCTTGTTTATCCGGTTGATCAGAATTTTCCCGGATTCTTAGAACAGAACATATCTGTGTAGCTACGGCAGCAGGGTCGGTCACGGGAGCCAGGTCTATAGCCTTGATGCCGTCGGCAAACCAGACTTTCTCCGCAATGCCGAGCCGAACTAGGTGGCCGACCTCCGTAGCCAGACTTGTTTTCCCGATCCCGCCCGGCCCGGTTAGAACGATGAATCTACGGTATTCTTCTTTCAGCATTTCTGCAATAGCATGGGCATCCTCGTCGCGCCCTATTAATTTGATACGCTGTCGTAGAATGTCTATCGGTTCAGAGTCATGCGGGGGGTACCGCAGGTTGTGCCTGGCCTCTAGCCGTTCTAGCCGCTCATCGGGAATGCCCTGCAATATCTGCCTGGTTTCGAGCGCTGACAGCGTAACGATTTTATTCAGTTCCATGCAGCGGTCATAGGCTTCCTCATATTCCCTATCCGCGATAAGCCTCTGCACGAATGCCTTCCAAGCCTCTATCTTTATCACCCCTGTCGGCACTAAACCATGTAGGCACAGCAAAGCGTCTCTATAGCGATCTCCCTGAATTGCCTGGGCGTAAAAACGTTCCAATGTGTCTATGTATCGCCTCTGATACTCCTTTCGTGCCCCATGCACCCACCTATCTATCACCTCGTTGCTATCTCTTAAATTGGACTCTCCCCAACCGGCCAGCAGCGGTCCCCGCCCGTACAGTGCAATCGCCTCGCGTAACGCGTCAATATTCCCCTGCGAGGCCGCGGCTGTAGCCTTATTAAACCGAACCACGTCAACATCATCTACCCCGTCCCGCAGCACTAACTGAAGTTGACCTCGCGTAGACACGATATTCCTGGAAAGATCGCCGAGCGCACGGCAAAGACGAGTGAGAGCCTGTCTTAGTGCCTCTGAATGCTCGCCAGGCCCCCATATGTCTGTCATCACAGTAAGTTTATTTACAGCCCTGCCATGGTGAACGGCCAGGTACGCAAATAGACTTTTGCTAGTCTGTCCGGGCAGGGAAGGAAGAGGTTGGCCGTCTACCTTCACATCAAAGTCGCCAAATAAGAGCATTTTCAGCGGATAATCCTGGTTCATGACGCCACATCTTACCTCTCGCGAGCAAAACATAAAAAATATTCCCGCTGGGTTTCAGAGTTCCTGCCTCGTCACATTTTGGTCCCGTTGCTCTGTGCTACTTAAAGATAGTAAGCGCCCTTGCTTACTTCATAAACCTATCCAAATGAGGCGCAGTGGGTTGCCGCTGCCACGACGCCTGAGAACAAACTCAGCGGTAGAGGATTTCCTTAGGAGGCCCTCAGGCCTGCCAACAGGACAGGAGTAATAGGTATGGTACGGCATCTTCGCAAGAGTGGTTCCCTGCTTTTCGGTTCCCTCGTGGCAGCCTTTGTGCTCTTTCGTTTCAACCTGGGTCACTTGGAAAGGGACGGGAGCCATTATGTTGTCACCGAACCCAGCGAAGCGCAAGCAGTACGCTCTCCCATAAGCGCTGTGAAATTGCTCGGTAAGCAGGGTAGGGTTACCGCCCACAACTCCTGGGGCCAGGCGGTCGGCTTCCGCTATGCCCCGGGCACGCTCTATTTTCATGCCTGCCTTTGGAGCCAGGGCAAAGCCCAGGATATCGGCACGTTGGGCGGCAGAGAGAGTCGTGCCTACGGTCTCAACGATAGAGGCGAGGTCGTCGGCGCTTCGCTCACCAGTGCGAACCGCTATCATGCCTTTCTCTGGCAGAAGGGCAGGATGCAGGATCTGTCTACGCTCGGCGGCAGATGGAGTTACGCCTATAGCATCAACGATCAAGGCCAGGTCGTCGGTGATTCGCGAACTGCTGATGGCAGCTTTCATGCCTTCCTCTGGCAGAAGGGCAGGATGCAGGATCTCGGCACATTGGGGGGCCTGAGCAGTCATGCCTACGGCCTCAACGACAAAGGTGAGGTCGTCGGGGAGGCCGACACCGCCGAAGGGGTCAGCCATGCCTTCCTCTGGCAAAAGGGCAGGATGCAGGATCTCGGCACATTGGGCGGTACGCAGAGCGCAGCCTACAGCATCAACAATCTCGGCCAGGTGGTCGGGACTGCCGCGGACCGGAACTCCGATTTAAATGTCGCCTTTCTCTGGCAGGACGGGAAGATGATAGCCCTGATCACGAGGCTTGTCGGGAAATCCGGCTGGAAACTCTGGAAACTATGGGAAGCATGGAAGATTACCGATAGCGGGCAGATATTCGGTTGGGGCGAGCTTGACAATAGCCAGGGACCCTTCCTGCTCACTCCTGTCCCGTAGCAGGCAGGGCTTCCGACACCTGCCGAAAAGCAGAATCTCCTGAGTCTGCTTGCCACCGTAACTGCCCTGGGAAGGGTGGCGTGCGCTTGGTCGGGGCTTATTCCTCGGCGGGCGATAATTACTCCGGGGAAGGGGCGTCAGGCGTGGGGCTTCCGGCGATGACCAGCACAAACTCGCCGCGCGGTTTGCGGCGGCGAAACGGCGGGATGGCCTGACCCAGCGTGCCGCGATAGATGGTTTCGCCGGGCTTGGTCAGGTCGCGTGCGATAGCCAGGGCACGGTCGGGGCCGAGGGCGGAGAGGAGGTCTTCCAGGGTGGCGTGCAGGCAGGAGGCTTTTTCGTAGAGCAGGATCGTGCGCGTCTCGCGGGCGAGGGAGGCGAAAAAGGCCTGGCGGTCGGCGCGGGGGCGGGGCGGAAAGCCATCGAAGGCGAAGCGACCGGTCGGCAGGCCGGAGACGACCAGGGCGCTGATGGCGGCGACCGGGCCGGGGATGGGGACGACCGGCACCCCCTGGGCGATGGCCGCGGCGATCAGCCGGGAGCCGGGGTCGGCGATGGCGGGGGTTCCCGCGTCGGAGACGAGGGCGATCTCTTGCCCGGCGCGCAGGCAGGCCAGGAGCTCTTCCGTCTGGTTGCAGCGGCTATGGAGGCGATAGGTGAGGACCTGGGTGGGGATGGCGAAGTGGTCGAGGAGCTTGCGGGTGATGCGCGCATCCTCCGCGGCGACCAGGCGCACCTGACGCAGAACGCGCAGGGCGCGCAGGCTGATGTCTTCGAGGTTGCCGATGGGCGTGGAGACGAGGTAGAGGGTGCCGGGCGCGCGCCCCAACGCTGGCTTCTCAGCTTGCAGAGAGGGCGCAGCACAGGCCGCGCCGCCCGCCGCCAATTCAAGATTGGCGGCGGGCGGCGCGCTCGGCATCCTTTTGCGAGACATGACGGCGGACGCCCTGCCTACGGCCCCGGCTTGCCCGCTTTAGGCTGGGACTCGCCGGCGGCTTTGGGCGCGGCAGGTACGGCGGGCTGAGCCTGCGGTGTGGGCCTGGCCGCGCCGGGCGCTTCCGGCGCCTTGCCCGTTCCGGGAGCAGGCGGTGTCGCTGCGGGCGGCTGTCCGGCGGGCTTCGCGGCGCTACCCGGGACGGGCAAGGTCTTCTGGATCGTGCCTTTGCCGCCTCCGGGCAGGCTGATGTTGGGCGCCTGGAGCGCGGCGTGGCGCTGCTCGGCGCTGACCTTATCCCGCTCCGCCTTGATCTTGCCCTCCAGATCCTTGACCGCGGCCTCTTCCTGGGCTGCCTGGTCCGGCTTGTTCAGGCTGCGGAACCCGGCGGCTAGTTGCTGGTGCACCTGCTGGGCCTCCTGCATGGTGGTCAGGTCGTAGGGCGGCGCGTCGTTGAGGAGCCTCTGGATCTTTTCGTACTGCTGGAGCGCCTTGTCGTTCTGCTTGGTCTCGCGGTAGAGCGAAGCCAGGTCAAAGCGTATCTGGCGGTTCTCGGTACGGGTCAGCACCATCTCATAGAGCTGGATCAGCCGCTGATTTCTCTGGGCTATCTCATTGGGCGCGGTAATCTTCTTGCTCTTCAGGTTCTGGGCCACGATCAGGGCGGCGGTTTCGTCTTCGGGATGGCGCTTCAGCAAGGCGTCAAACTCGTTTTCAACCAGCGCCTGCTGTTTCTCGATGTCGGCCGGCGTCGGCGGGGGAGCGCCCTCCGGTGCCCGGCCCATCTGGCCCAGGAACTGCTGCTGCTGCATCTCCTGGAGCTTGACGAAGTCGTAGTAGGCCTTCTTATCCGGGTCTACCACTTCGATTCTGGCCTTTTGCATCAAGTCGTTGATGAGCTTGCCAAATGCCTCGCGCGCCCGCGTATCCTTGATCTGCTCGACCTCCTTCTTGGGGTCGAAGTCCTTGGGCTTGTTGATGCGCCGATCCAGCACGCGGGCGAACCCATAGCCCTGCTGGAAGCCGGTGATCTTGACGACCGGCGTGAGCTGGCCCTTGGGCGTCTTGTGTACGGCCTCGTCGAACTCCTTGCCGTAATGGAGGATGCCCAGCATGTCCGGCGCACCGGGGATGCCCTGGTACTCGCGCCGCCAGTCCAGCGTGCCGCCGGTCTTGGCGCTGGGGTCGGCGGAGTTGGCGCGGGCGATAGCGGCAATATCGGCCCCTTTCTCCACCTGCGCCCGCAGGTCGTCGGCCTTCTTTCGGGCCTCGGCGTCCGGCAGCGGTTTGATGCCTTTCGGGTTGGGCAACGGGGTGGGGCCGGAAGGAATCAGCACCAGCGCCAGCTTGACCTCGGCATACTGGTTGTTGGCGTCCGCCTCCGTGACATTGATCTGGTTCTTAATGTCCTGGAAGAGCGCCGGGATGAGCAGCTGCTTGCTGAGGAAGTCCCGGTATTCGCCGGGGGTCATGCCGAAGCGGCTTTCCAGGTAGCTCTCCCACTCCGAGTCGGAGACTTCATGGCCGAAGGTGTTGCGTAGTTGGGCGCGCTGCTGGGCGATGGCGCTGTCTATGTCGGCTTCGGAGGGATGCAGGCGGCGCCGCTGCGCCTCCTGGATGAGCGCAGTCTGCTTGATGAGATTTTCCAGGGCCATGCCCTGTGCGGAGGCAAACTGCGGACCCGGCTCTGCGCCCTGGCGGGTCAGCTCGCCCGCCAACTGATTGAATTCGGCGTTGGTGATGGGCTCGCCGTTGACGCGGGCGATCACGGCGCTGCGCTCGGCGGCCGGGTTTGGCTGGTTACCGCGGGTATATTGGCTCAGGCCAAAGCTGATGACCAGCGGTATGCCGAACACAGCAGCCAGAATCCAGCCGCAGGCGCGGCCCGCACGCTGCCACCATCTTTGCCAGGCGCTAATGGAAAACAGATCAGGCATCGAATTTATGGTCCTTATACAACAACGGTACTTCTTCCCCACGGTGTGGATGCCTCTCCTCGGCGGCAGCCGCTTAGGATGCCTTATATCAAGTCCGATGGAATACTTATCGTATGGCTACCTCAAGGTGCAGCGCATATGGGAAGAAATTCACCGGATTGGATATTAGCAGCCTAAAACTCTAGCAACCTGGCCTCTTAAGTTGAGGTCTCTCCGCGGCGGCAGCCGCTTGAAAGGGATCTACACGGTTGGGGATGTCTACCCAACGACAAACGATTTTCTTTATGCGATGAATTGGCGCAGCGCGGCCAGCGAGGGGCGAGAGCCTTCCTCCGGCGTTCCCTTGCCTCCCGGACCGCTGCCGTGCAAAGGCACATAATGGGTTTCGAGTGAGATGTAGCCAGTATAGCCATCGTGCTTGAGCGCGGCGAACTGGCCCGCATAGTCAATTTCGCCCTCCCCGACGACGCACCACTGCACCTGGGGGCCATGCTCAGGCGTATTGACGATGCGGCCATCCTTGATATGAATATGGGCTATCCAGGGCTTGACGGCCTCATAGCCATCCGGGTACGGCACTTCGCCCGCAGCAAAGGCGTTGCCGGGATCCCAGCAGAGCTTGAGGTGCGGCGAGTTGAGCTTGCCGGCAATGCGCGCCGCCTCGGCTCCCGTTCCGATGAAACAGGCGTGCTCGTTTTCCAGGATCAGGGTGACGCCTTCCCGCTCGGCCAGCCGCAGCGGCTCGTCAAAGGCGTCCACGATCCGGTCCTCGATTTCGGGGGTCAACGCTTCCTTGCGCCAGAAGGTGAAGACGCGCAGCAGCGGCGTGTCGAACGTATGAGCCAGCTCAATGCAGCGGCCCAGCAAATCCATCTGCTGCGAGAGGTCGCGCGGCTTGGCCAGATGCATTCGGTGGGTCTCCTCGGTGCCTTCGGGCGTGTCCTCGAAGAGATCGCACTTATAGAAGGGCGTGGCTAACCCGACGACGCGCAGGTTGCGGGCGCGCAGGGCGGCTTTGGCGCGGGCGACCTGCTCTTCGGAGAGGTCGGCGATATTGGTATCCCAGAGGGCGCGCAGCTCGGCGCCCGTCGCTCCATATTCCAGCAGCACGTCCAGCGCGTGCTCAAAGTCCTGCGAGATCTCGTCGGTGATAGCTGCAAGTTGCATCATTACAGCAAGCGTCCTCCTGGCTAAGATACCTACGTACTAATTCGTTGTTGCCGCACAAAATCGTTCCAGTGTACTGCAAAAGGGCGCGATTGTCAATCGCGCCCTTGCGCTGGGGTATCCCTGGCCGTGTCCTAAGTTGCTTATATAAGTCGTCGAGGAACGCATAGTCCAATGATCAACAGGGGCCGGCGGAATAGGTTCCCTGATGCTCTAGAGAGAGGTTCTTGTCGCCGGGGCTTCCCGGCCTTCTCGACTTCGAGCCGCTAGCTCAGGGCTTGAGATTGCCTTCGTGCCAGTCCAGCCCATGCATGATCTCCTTCGGCGCGTGCAGGGTGACGCTGTGCCCATCGGCAACGGATACGGCCAGTAAACCATCCCGGAACACTCCCCCATACTGCACAAT
>DASRGZ010000074.1:0-12807 GCA_035650735.1 Chthonomonadaceae bacterium | reverse complement strand
GACTAACTTTGACATCCTGGCAACGGCAGGAGGAGCCAACAAAGCCCTCATCGAGAGCTTCCCTGTAACCGTCAGCAATGGCCAGGTGACCATCTCCTTCCAGAACGTCAAAGGAGGCGCCAAGGTCTCGGCCATCGAGCTCAAACCTGCGGGCTAATCCTCCCGCATTCCCTTACCCCCTGGCAGGGGCCTTCCTTTCTGGCCCCTGCCCTCTCTTACAGCCCTCCCTCTCGTGTTTGACCTAACCTCCGTCCGGCAGGGTTTAGCCTGCCGCTGTGGGGCGCAAAGCGCCCGTCGCCTACCTGCGTGGGCGGAAAAAGCTATGTACGCAGGCAGAGGCAAACCCTGACTTCTCCGTTGCCCCTCTGCTTCTCAAGGAGAGGGGTTGGGGATGAGGTCTCTCCTCTCTCATATGTAGAAGATTTCTCGGCGGCGATAACAGGGTATTTACCGGGAAGCGGCGAATAAGGAGTCGGGCGTACAATATGCCTGCCAATATCGCCGCTGGTAGTGTACCCATAGAGAGTTGATACTTCGTCGCCGATGACCTTATCAACTCTGTAGAGGGACACTACCTCGCCGCTGGCACCCCACTTTTTCATTTTCCGGCCCCATCCTGGATAGAGAAAGGAAACAAGCAATGAGACTGAAACGTGTATCTGGGATTCTGCTTGCTCTGCTGCTAATGCCCCTGCTTGGCCTGGCAGCGCGGCCTGTCCGCGCGCAGGAGAGCGTGGCGTTGACCGCCTGGGCTTGGGGTCGGAATAACTTCGGGGAGTTAGGGCGCAACGTCTACACTACAGCCGCTCCCTACGGCATTTCCGCCGCCGGGCAGGCGCTCGCTCTGGAGGATGTCACTGCTGTGGCCGCCGGAACCACCGCTCTGGCGCTCACCTCCGATGGCACCGTCTGGGCCTGGGGCGAGAACCTGTTTGGCGGGATCGGCACGGGCGGCTACGACCACTCCCCGGCGGTACGCATACAGGTTCCTGGCCTGACCGACGTGGTGGCGATTGCCGCCTCCGCGCACAATCTGGCGGTCAAAGCGGACGGCACCGTTTGGGCCTGGGGCGCCAACGGCTTTGGGCAACTCGGCAATGGCACGGTCACCACTACCTTCCGCCGCGCCATCCCCTCCCCCGTGCAAGTGCAAAACCTGACGGACGTGAAGGCGGTTGCCGCGGGACTGCTACACAGCCTGGCGCTCAAAGATGATGGCACCGTCTGGAGCTGGGGCGATAACACCTATTACGAGCTTGGCGCCACCCAGACCGGCCCTCTTTCCAGCCCCATCCAGGTCGGCGGCCTGTCTAACGTGAAGGCCATCGCGGCGGGCATCAATTACAGCCTGGCCATCAAAACCGACGGCACCCTCTGGACCTGGGGCGATAACTACTATGGGCAGCTTGGGCTTGGCTACCGCTCCACGAGTGCTCCCCGGGGCGTGAGCGCGCCCACGCAGGTGAAGGGTCCCAACGGCACCGACCCTCTCACGGATGTGGTGGCCGTCGCGCCGGGTGGACAGTTTACTCTGGCCCTGAAGTCGGACGGCACCGTCTGGGGCTGGGGCTATAACGGAGAGGGGGAGTTGGGGGAGACGACCAAAGGCCAGTTCGTCCTCAATCCGACGCAGGTGCCCGGCCTGGCGAACGTGGTAGCTATCGCGGCACCCAACCCGATTCTGGCGCTCACCTCCAATGGCACCGTCTGGGCCTGGGGCCCCAACGACTTCGGCCAGCTGGGCAATGGCGCGTTCAGCACCAACTTCAGCGCCACGCCGACTCAGGTGCCTGGCATTCACGGCGTCACGGCCATTGCCAGCGGCGCGGGTTTCGCGCTGGCTATCGCGCTGCCCGCCGCTCACGTCTACGTTACCCCGCGTCACGGCCTGCCCGGCTATCCCATCGCCTTCTATGCCGTCCTCAGCCGCAGCACCGACGGCACGCGCCTCAACGGCCAGACGCTGACCTTCAAGCTCAACGGCCAGGTTGTCGGCACGGCCACGACCGGCCACTTAAGCGACAGCAATGAGGATGGGGCAGCCCGGCTGGACTCGACCCTGCCGGCTACGATGGCTGCCGGCACCTATCCCATCACCGTCGAGTTTGCCGGCGATGCGAACACCAACCCGGGCATAGGCGTGGGCACGCTGACGGTGGGCAAGGCGGATACCTACCTCTACGTCACCCCGCGCTCCGGCCATCCCGGTCAGAAAGTGGCTTTCTTCGGCGTGCTCAGCCGCGCCATCGATCACTCCGTCAAGCTCAACGGCGAAACGCTGACCTTCAAGCTGGACGGCACGACCCTCGGCACCGCCACGACCGGCCACTACGCCCCCAGCAATGAGGATGGCGTCGCGCGCCTGGATTACACCCTGCCTGCCGACATCACTACCGGCGCGCATACTATCACGGTGGAGTTTGCCGGGGACGCCGATAATAACCCGATCACCCAGAACGGCACCCTGACGGTCAGCCCGTAGCGAGGGTTTGGAGATCAAAGCGCGGCCTCCTGCCCGATGCGGTAGCGCAGGTAGAGCTCGTCGCCGTCCCGATAGAGCGAAAGCAGAGTCAGCGGCAGGAAGTGGCCGGGCGGGAACCCCTGCCCGGCCACAATCGTGGGCAGGTGCGCGCCGCCTTTGATCTTGGGCGCAAGGGTGAGGAACAGCTCGTCGGCCAGGCCCGCACGCAGCAGTTCCTCGTTCAAGGTGGCGCCGCCCTCGCAGAGCAGCCGCGCGATCCCCTCCTGCCGCAATAGGCGCAGCGCGGCGACCAGATCCACGCTGCCGCGCCCAATCAGGATCAGGCGCGCCGCCGCCGAAAGCCGCGCCTTCGCCGCCTCCGGCAGCTCCTCCGGCGCCAGCACAGAGGCGCGGTTGGGCGCGTCCGTGAAAAAGCGGTTGCCGAGCGGCACGTCGCCGCTGCGTGTCACCACGTAGCGCGGGAGTTCCGGCGGGTAGAGGACCTGGCTGGCGCGCAGGGTGGCGCTGCCGACCAAAACGGCATCGCAGGTTCGCTGCAGCCGCCGAAACAGGAGTTGATCGGTCGGCCCGCCGACCCCCTTCGCCGAGCCGCCCGGCTTCCCAACCACGATCTTTCCATCAACAGTGGAGACCATATTGATATAGACATAGGGCCGATCCGCAGGCGGCGCCGGAAAATTCAGGCGCGTATAGAGCGCCTCCGGCGTAGGCGTGTCTCCAGTCCGGTCGAACAAACATTCCAGGGCCATTCGCTTTGCGTTCCCTTCCCTTGCTGGCGGCGCTGTCCGTTGGGCCGCCGCATGTCAATAATGTACCCGCCCGGCCATGCAGCCCATATTGACACGGCGGCCTCCGATTGCTATAATGGCAAATCGGCATACGTAGAGGGCAGCAACATGCAGCTTACACCGCAGCAAACCGGGATACGGGCACGCAAGGCGACGGCTTTCTGCTTCGCGATGATCGCCGCGCTCTGGCTGTGGAACCGGCACAACGCCTCCCAGATTGTGCTTCCCGGCAAACGGACGGATCTGTGGGCATTTCAGGGGCGGGTCTATACGCTGGATCAGAGAGCGGATACCGCCCGGCTGATCTGTGCGCCCGGCGACGGCGGCAGGTTCGCCTCCGTCCACCTCGGCCCGCTTCCCTTCCATCCCTATTCCCTGCTGTTTGCCGACGATGCCCTCTACTATCTCGCCCAGGATGGACAGGCAAACCTGCCTGGCCATCAGAGCGAGGATGACCGGGCGCCCTCCGAGTACCTGTTGATAGAAGCGCACGGCCACCTGGCGCATCTGGTACGCCACACGGCTACCGACTCGAGTCTACGGTACTGGCCCGGCCTCACCCTTCCCCGCTGCGCGCGCCTATGGCGCGCGCCCTGGAGTGGCGGGCCTGCGACAGAGGTGCCGCTTGGCGCCGCCGAGGCACGCCCGATCTGTCTGGCCCTGACGCCCCACTTCCTCTACTGGGTCAACGCCCACCCCACCGAGCAGTGCCTGCATAAGGTGGGCAGCGGCCCGCCGATGCTTGTCGGTAGGCGCGGCCATAGCGAGCTGATCGCCGTCTCGCGCCAGGATGGACGCTTCCATTCCGTAGCCCATGATCTGCTCTGGTACGGGGATCGCGTCCAGCCCAAGCTCGTCACGGTCGGCGACGATGTCTACTGGCTGGATCACCGCTCCGTTCCGGCGACCCGGGGCAACTTTCCCTCCATCTTCGGCACGCGCCTCTGCCGCTACGATGCGGCCACGGAGCGCGTGCGCGTGCTGGCCGTCCTGCCAGACACCTTCGTCGCTCTCGCCGCTCTAGAGGGCCGCCTCTACGCCCTGGCCATGCCGACAGGCTCGGATGCCGAGAGGTCGGCGGACACGGCGGAGATCCTTTCCATGCACCTCGACGGCAGCGACCCGCAGCGGTATCCCGCCCCGGAACTTTCCGAGACAGGGTCTATTCTGTTCTTCGAGTCAGCGCAGAACGCCCTCTGGGCAGTCGCCGCCGAACACCAGGGCGAAAACGTGCTGCGCATTCGCCCCGGCGCACGCCCCCGCATCGAGCCGTTCTCCGGCGCGCATCTGCCCGCTCAGGCCATCCCCATTGGCATAGACGGCGGCTACCTGTACTGGGCGCAGATGGAAGACCTGGAGAACTGGCTCTCCTGGTCGGGGGACGGCCTTAGCAAGCGTTGGCGCACGCGCATCCACCGCCTCTCGCTCTAGCCCTCCCTGCGCGGACTTACCTAACCCCCATTCCGGCAGGCTAAACCCTGCCGCTGTGGGGCGCTGCCAGGGTCGGCGCTACGCTCGCTCGCGCCTCCGCCTAGCGAGGCCCGCCGCCCACCTACGTGGGCGGAACGTTCTGCCTACGCAGGCAGCGGTAAATCTCGGCTTCTCCTCCCCCTTCTCCCGCAGCGGAGGGCGCCCCTACACCTATACCCTACACCCTGCACGAGGGGCCGGTGTGAGGGCCTCTCCCCTCTTCCGCAGCGCCGCGCGAACCTACACGCGCCGCAGCGGGAAGATACGGACGCATACCTCGCTGGCGTAATGCGCCAGTGGAGCCTCGTCGGGACGGTTAATCCCGGCAGCCGCGATCAGGTTCTCCTCCAGCGAGTCGCAGGCGGCAGGCTGCAAAGGATAGGGCCGGTGGTGGACGCGCCCGGAATAGAGCCGACCGCGCGCGTAGGCGTAGAGGATATAGCGCTCGACGAGAAAGTGTTCGAGCGTGCCGACGGCGGCGGGGGCTGCCGGGCCGCAGGGGCCGTAGCGAACCCGGCAAGAGGCGGGCAGCGGACCGGGCCAGAGCCGCTCGGTGCAGTACCGCACGCACGGGTAGCCATTTCCCTGTGCGGTCCCATCGCTCTCCCGGATCAGGCTCATCCGGGCGTAATGATAAGGCAATCTCCAGAGGGCGCGGGCAATCCGGACGGCAATCGAGTTGGAGGCGTCCAGGCTGAAAAACCAGACGCCCGGGTCGCGGCCCTCACGATGCACATACGTCCGCACGTTGGTCTCATGGAAGTTGGAAAGCGGCGCCCATGGCGGCGCCCAGACCGGACGTACGCCGGTCATCGTGAAGGGCACCAGGCCGACGTAGGCTTTGCCCTCGAGCGTGTCCAGCTCCAGTCCGGGCGGCAGCAGGGCGCGCAGCCGGTCAGGCGGGACGGCCCAATGCAAAAAAAGCAGGTCCGCCCAGCGCTGCCACATGGCTGTTCTGCCGGGAGGCCGCCGCGTGGGAGCCACGCGATCAATGGCGTCTGCTGGAGGCGGCGCGGTCATTGTCCTCTCTGCTCCTTCGTGAACAGGAAGCGCGCGAAAAACGAGCGGTTCCGGGCGACCAGGGCATAGCCCAGTTCCACCGCCCAGATAAACGGCGGCAGCATCAGCAGGCGAGCTGCCCAGCCCCAGCCGATCTGCTCCAGCACGAACAGCGACGCCCGTCCCGCCCGCAGCACCGTGCCATCGCTCTTGATGACGTGGACGGCGCGCTTGCAGGCTTCATAGAGCGCGGGCGTCATCGGCGGAGACGGCGCCTCCTGATAGGGCACGACCAGAAACTTATGCTGCTTGTCTTTGCGCCTGACCCAGGCGGCGACACGGCGTCATAGTCCTCAATCGCCGTCCCACAGCATCCAGTGTTTGCCTTCCATATGCTTCCTACGACCTCGTGTTGTGACCAGTTGAATAAGTAACCCAAGTTGCTACCTAGGAACACGTTTGAGAGAGAATCGCTCTGGAAACCGGCTTTTGCATCACCGTTTGCCTTCTCGAAGAGGCAAGGTAGCAACTTGAGTTAAGTACCCTCATTATATCATGGCCTGGTCTTGAGTGAACAATAAGGGATGCCTGAAAGCACGGCCCGGCATGAGGCGAGAAGTCAGGAAGGGTAGAGGGTTTGATGCAGAAGGAGGCAGGGGCAACTTGCCAAGGGGAAAGCCGCGAGGGGAAATACTCCTGCCTCGCGGCTTTCTGCACGGTAAAGCGTGTGCTACGAACTCCCTGAAGGCTTAGGCCGCCATGAGCGCTTCCTGATACGGGGCCAGGCGCTCGCGCAGCATGTTGCGCGCGCGATTCAGGCGCGACTTGACGGTGCCGATGGACAGGCCGGTCGCATCCGCGATCTCTTCATAGGACTTGCCTTCGCTGTGATACATCCGCAGCACCTGGCGCTGATAGGCCGGCAGGTGCCGGATCGCCTTGGCCAGCAGTTGAGCCGTCTCGCGCTCCATGCAGCGGGCCTCGGGCGTCGGCGACGGATCGAGGATATCGCGGCCGGCGAACGGCTCGCCGTCGTTGTTGGGATTGGCATCCAGGCTCAGATGGCTGCGATGGGCGGGCCGAACGCACAGGTCCAGATAGGTGTTGCGCACGATGCGGAACAGCCAGGAGGTAAAGCTGGCCTCGTTGCGGAAGGTGTGCAGGTTCTGGTAAAGCCGCAGGAAGACCTGCCCGGCGATATCGCCGGCCTCTTCATGGTTGCGGCACAGGGAGTAAGCGAACTTGTAGACCGACTTCTCGTAACGACGGATCAGAGTATCCCAGGCGCTCTGGTCGCCTTGCTTGCAGCGCTCTAGAAGGGCCGCCTCGCCCGCCGAGTCCGGCGCATAGGAATGGTTGGCAAACAGAGTGGAACTGGGGTTATGATCGGTGTGGGTGTGCGTCGTTTCGGTGGTTTGAGTCATCGGATGCATGGTTGTTCTCTCTCCTGACAGGGTGTTTAGGTCTGGGTGCGTTGGTCTCAAAGATACAGATTTTGAGTTGACTAAGCGTAGACTTTCTTAGCCTGCCTGGAGCGACAAACATTGCCGCGTCCGAAGCTCTATGCGGTATTCAATTGTCTCAAGCCTTATTCAGTTATCGCTATTGAATTTGGAAGCTATTCAGTTGAAAACAAAAAGCGTCTCCATCATGGCCTGTCCATACGAAACGCAGGATAACGGTTTCGCATGGCCTGACTTCACCATGACGTGACGCTCGTGGCCTCCCGCGACGACAACGTTGCCGACCGACGGGACACGATATTCACTTTATTATGTGGTTGTAAGCGCGCCGAGCAAATGTGCGCGGCAAAATTAGGCTTATCACTTCATTAAAACGACGAATCCGGCGGAAAAGTTCCCAGTATTTTGCCGATACTTCAAACTTTTTCAGCCGGGATTCCGGCTAGCCTTTGAGCGCGCCGGAGGTCAGGCCGGAGATAAACGTCCGCATGGTCAGGAGGAAGAGAACCAGCAGCGGCAGGGAGGCGAGGACGTAGCCGGCCATCAGCGGGCCGTAGGTGGTGGCGTAGGCGCCGCGAAAGAAGGCCAGCCCGACGCTTAAGGTCTTGCGGGCGTCGTCGGAGAGGACGATATAGGGCCAGACGTAGTCGTTCCAGGTCGAGAGCGTGCCCATGATGGCGATGGTGCCCAGGATGGGCCGGGAGAGCGGCACGGCGATCCGGCTGAAGAGCAGCCATTCGCCGGCCCCATCTATCCGCGCCGCCTCAAATAGCTCTTCCGGAAGCGAGGCCATGAAGCTGCGCAGGATAAAGATGGCAAAGACCTGCCCGCCCGCGATGCCCGGCAGAATCAGCGCCAGATGCGAGTTCAGCAGCCCGTTGCCGCCCTCGCCCCAGAGGTCGTTGCCGCCCGCCAGCGGGAAGTGCTTCATCCACATGAAGGCCGAGATCAGCGTCAGCACGCCCGGCACCATCATCAGGGAAAGAATGGCGTAGAACAGAAACTCGCGCCCTGGAAAACGGTGCCGCGCGAAGGTATAGGCCGAAAGCGCCGCGACCGCCACCGTCCCTATCACCGTCGAGATCGTCACGATCAGCGTGTTGCCGATGTAGTGGTTGATCGCGCCCCAGGCGTCGGCGTAGTTGCTCCAGTGGAAGGGCGGATGCAGGCCCCAGAAATCGTGGAAGAACTGGGGGTTGTCCTTGAGGGAGGTCTGCAAGAGAAAGAGGAACGGATAGAACGTCAGTGCCACCAGCAGCGCCAGCGGCAGGTGCAGCGCCAGTTCCCGCCGCCGTCGGGCGGAGGAGTGTTGCCGCTCTGCCTGAGGCCGGGTCCGGGCCGCGCGCTTCCGGCTGGCAGCTTCCCTGATCATGGCTGGTACTCCACGCTGGAGCGCAGGTATTTCATGTTGAGATACGTAATGCCCAGAATCGCCAGGAAGAGCGCAACGCCGATGGCGCAGGCGTATCCCATGCGGTCAAAGCTAATCGCGTTCTGGTACATGTGCATCCCCGGCACCATCGTCGCGAAGGCCGGGCCGCCGTTGGTCAACAGCAGTTGCGTCTGGAAGCCTTGGAGCCCGCCGATGAACCCCAGCACGACCAGCAGCTTCACCTGCCCCATCAGGAGCGGCAGGTCCACAAAGCGGAAGCGCGCCAGCCCCGTCGCCCCGTCAATGCGCGCCGAGTCGAACACGTCGCCCGGAATGTTTTGCAGCCCGGCGTAGTAGATCAGCAGCGCGAAGCCTCCGACCCAGGGAAAGCCCATAAACATCAGCGCGTAGAGCGCCAGCCCCGGCTCGCCCAGCCAGGCGTGCTTCCATCCGCCCAGGCCGAGCGTGTCCAGCGCGTGATTAAGCAGGCCCAGGTTGTTGTCGTAGATGAAGCCCCAGATAAGCAAGGTGACGACCCCCGGCACGACCATCGGCACGACGAACAGGACGCGGTAGAGGTAGCGGGCGCGCTCGCCGCCCAGCGCGAAGATCATCTCCGCCACCAGAAGCGGCACCGTCAGCGAGAGGACGATCCCGGCCAGCAGGAGCTTAACCATGTTCCCGACCGAGTCGCGCAGCACATCGTCCTGCCACATCTCGCGAAAGTTGTCCAGGCCGATAAAGGTCGCCGTGCCGCTGCCCTTCCATTCGGTGAAGGAGTGGCCGAGCGCGGAGGCGATGGGATAGTAGCTAAACAGAATCAGCAGGGCGAACGTGGGCAGCAGGAACAGGTAGCTGGTTTTGTGGCGGCGCAGCGTCCGACGCGGCCCCGGCAGGCTGAGCGTCACGCCCAGGAGCGCCGCCAGCGCGATCCCGATGCCGATAAGGAGGCCCCACGGCCTGCGGGCCGACGCGGAAGCGGCCTGCGCGAAGGACGGGGGCGCGGGCCGTATCTCCCAGTCGTTACCGAAGCGCCACACCGCCGCGTTATCCTTGAGCGTTTGATCCACGCCCGCCGCAAGGTACTTCTCCAGCCGTGCCAGCGCCTCCTCTTCCGTGTACTGCCCGCCTAGGTAGCCCTGAAGCACGCGAAAGCTGCGGTCGCTGTAGACCGGCCCGGCCATCTCGCCGCCGAAGCGAACGTGACCGGCTTGCAGCACCTTCTGGAACGGCTTTAAGAGGGGTGAGCCTTCCAGCCCCGGCACGTTGGGCAGGAACAAGCCCGCCTCGCTGACGAGCGGCCCCAGGTTCTGCGGCGCGGTGAGGAAGCGCAGGAAGTCCACGGCGAGCTCCAGCTTGCCTCCGGAGACCGCCGTGTTGGTGATGGCGTACTGGATGGAGGTCGCCCCGCCGACGCCGCGCGCGCCCGTCCCGGAGGCATAGGGCGAGCTCTCTTTGGTCAGCGGCGGCACCAGGAAGATGCCGAATTCAAACGCGCGCATGGGGTCGCGGGCGATCTGGGGCGCGTACCAGCTTCCGTCCCACCACATCGCGGCGCGGCCCAGCCGGAACAGGCGGTCGTCCTGCGTGGCGAGCGCGCCGGGCTGCCAGTACTGCGACCACTCTTTGAGCAGGCGCAGCATCTCCCGGTAGCGCGGGTCGCGCACGGAGAAGATACCCTTCTCGTAGGCGCGGATGAACTCCTGGTCGTCCACGCCGGGGAAGCCGATGGCGCCGGTCGTGCGCACATCCATCCGGGGCAGCTTGTCCGCCCAGAGCTGATCCAGCAGAATCGCCCGCGCCCAGGAGAGGCGCATATCCTGCTGGGCGGTCATCAGGAAGGGGATGATGCCGGCCTGCTTGAGCCGCTTCTGGATGGCGATGAACTCCGCCCAGGTACGGGGCGGCTCGACGCCAGCCTTGCGGAACAGGTCTTTGTTGTAGTAGATGGCGGTTTCGACCTGGTCAATGGGCAGGGCGTAGAGGTGGCCGTCGGGGGCACGCTTGGCGTTGGTCGCGTCCACATAGAAGAGATCGCGCCAGCGCTTCGCGCCGCGCTGCCCCGGCGCGCAGTAGGGATTCGGCTGCGCCAGGTAGGGATCGAGGTTGACGAACCAGCCGTATTTGGCGTCCTCGTTGCACCAGGTCGAGTGCGCCCACATGATGTCGGGAGCCATGCCGCCCTGGAGCTGCGTTCGCATCCAGGTGCGATAGTCGCCGACCGGGTTCTTGAGGAAGCGGACGCGCACGCCCGGATGCAACCGCTCGAACGCATGCGCCAGGCGGGTCATCTCGTGCAGCGGCTTCGGGTTGTCGCCGGTGCTGATTTCGGGCGTGTAGGCTTGCGCGAAGACCGTCAGGACCGTCTCTGCCCGTGCCGCGCCGCCGAACAGCCCCAGGCAGGCCAGGAAAATAACCCAGGCCGTACAGGATGCTCGTCGCCAGGCCAGGACAGCAAAGCAGGGCATCTCAAGTGTTTCTCCTCAATCTTGAGTTCGGATGTCAGGCTGGCGGCTCTGTTGCCGTTTCAGAGCGAGGAAAAAGTCGGAATCTCCCACCAGTTCCACTTCTAAGGCATCGAAGAGTACTCCATGCTTCTGGTCTGTCGGCTTCTTTCCCAGCCTGATTAGCTGTAGATAGGCTTGCTTGACTTCTGCACGTGTCAAAAAAGTCCAGCCGATCACTATCTGGGGCATCCACTACCTTGCCTAACTGTCGAAACTCCTCGGTAGCCTTGTCTATATTTTTGATGAGATTGATTTCACAGTAGCCGATGGGACGCGCCGGTAGCATCAGAGGATAACTGGCATTCGACCAAATGCCTACCTCTTCATCGCACGGTAATGTTGTCGCCATGAAATGCAGACTGAATTGGAAATCTACCACAGCATCCCAATTCGGTAATCGCTCCCAACGGTGTGGACGTATCTCCTCAGCAGCAGGCTACGTGAGATTGATCCACACGGCTGGGAGTGTCTACCCCCAATTCAGATAGGCAGCAAAACGTCCCTCCACGGCATAAACGCAACTCTTCGCGTTCTCCTCATTATAGGCAGACCAATCCCAAGCAGGAGCGCCCAGCTTCTTATTCATTGCAACGTCTCTGATGTCACGAGATCGTTTCCCTGGTAAGGTTCCACCTGCATGAACGGCTTCTACAGCGCGCGGTTGTTCAGGGCGTAATGGCGGTTGCCGCCTTCCTCTGGCTTCTTGGTGAAGTCGTGCGCGTAGACGCCCCGAAATAGGCTTTGCCGCTTCGGGGACATGGCCTCGATGCGCTCATGCGGAAGGTTCAGCCGGTGCCACTGCGCCCAGACCGAGTTGTAGCAGTTGAAGATCGCCACACGGTCTACTTTCGGGTTCTTCCAGGGCGTCGAGGCGTGCAGCAGCGACTCCGTGAAGATGAAGACGGAGCCGGCGGGACAGCTATAGGACTCCATGTGCGGGTTGTCCGGCTGGAGCACCGAGGACGGATAGGGGAACTTCGCCTTGTGCGTGCCGGAGAGGAACAGCGTACCGCCGTCGCCCTTCTCCACCGGATTGAGCTCCCAGACCACGCGCGTCAGGCCGGAGTAGATCTTGCCTCCCTGACACTGGTAGGTCATCGGGCTGGCCTGCTGCGGCGGCAGCACCACATGCGGCACATACGTTCCGCCGGGCGTCCAGCCGGCCTTACGGATGGTGATAAAGGAGTTCTCGCAGCGGAAGTGATAGTAGTCCTCCTTCGCCTCCCAGCCCGATAGGATCTCGTTCAGAACGTCTACAACGACAGGGTGATCAAGCAGCTCCTGCGCCGGGCCGCCGTAGCCATCGCCGCCTGCGTAGAGGTAGGCTTTGATTGCGTCCGTCTCGCTCTCGCTGAGCACGCCCGGTATCAGCAGCCATCCCTTCAGGTCAAACCAGAACTTCTGCTCCTCGGTCATTGTGGTTATCTCTCCTCCTGTCGCCGGGAAATGTATCGCTGCCGCTCCTTCCAGCATCCCATAAAACGCTTGCCGCAGAGCGCACGCGCGAACAGGTTCGCGGTTCTTGCCGGATATTCCTGCGGCATGGCAACGGCCCAGGGCTGTTCCGTTTGCGGTAGCGGGCGAATAATATTGAGGCCCGCTCCTCAAGGATTTAGGCCGCTCTCAACCACGGTTTCCAGCCTGCCCGCAGGCCCAACGGGGGTGGCTGACCATACAGCAAAGCCCCTGGGTCGAGCACACGCGCGCCCAAAAGAGCGGGCTGTCG
>DASRGZ010000073.1:0-18575 GCA_035650735.1 Chthonomonadaceae bacterium | reverse complement strand
GACCGTCAAGAATCGCTGGCCGCTAGCGCCTGGCGAGGGGCCTTCGGGCCTCGCGATGGATCGCCAGCATCGGCGCCTGTTCTCTGTATGCAGCAACGAGAAGATGGTGGTCCTGGATGCCGATAGCGGACGCGTGGTAGCGACGCCTACGATTGGCAAGGGCCCGGATGCCAGCGCGTTTGACCCGAAATTGGGTCTGGCCTTTAGTTCCAATGGCCGCGATGGGACGCTGACGGTCGTGAAAGAAGAGTCGCCGGATACGTTCACCGTTGTCGGCACCGTTCCGACGCAGTTAGGGGCGCGCACGATGGCGTTGGACCCCAGGACGCATACCATTTACCTGGCGACCGCGCGCTTCGGGCCGCCGCTTGCTGGAGCGACCGGGCCGCGCCGCTTTAGCATCGAGCCCAATTCGTTTGTCATCCTCGTGTTTGGAAAGTAATGAACCTAACCCCCGGCCCCTCCCCCGGCAGGCTGAACCCCGCCGCTGTGGGGCGCTGCCAGGGTCGGCGCTGCGCTCGCTCGACTGCCAGGGACGCCGCTCAACGGTTCGCGGCCCTGCCTGGCGATCTCGGCCTAGCCAGGCCCGCTGACTGCCAGGGTCGGGCCTGCAATAATTCGGCCCTCCGCCTTGCGACACCTACGCGGGCAAGATGCGTTCTTTATCAAGCCGTCTGCTGCCTGCTAGGGTCGGGCCTGCAATAGACTGCCAGGGTCGGCGCTGCAACGGTTCGCGCCACTGCAAGGGTCGGCAAGGTTACGGCCCTTGCCTCCGCCTTGCGACACCTACGCGGGCAGGGGCAATGCTGGCTTCTCTTCCCCCTTCTCCCTTGCAGGGAGAAGGGCCGGGGATGAGGGTAGATAAGAGAGAACGGAAGAACCTAGGGGTAAGGGCTTCTTTCCTCTCCTTCGCAAGGAAAGGGGCCTGGGGTGGGGGCTAATTCAGGCCAAGAGAGGTAGCGCGTGTGAGCGAGTATCGTCAACAGATTTTAATTTTGCACCTGGCGCATTCCGATCTGGACGCGGAAACGGTCGCCTGGGCGCTCTACGATGGGGCCGCGCCGGAAGGGCAGCGGCAGATGCAGTCCGGCGACCAGGACAAGCCGCCGTACCGCTCCGTGCTGGAGGCAATGCGGGATGGATGGTTCGTCCTCCAGATACCCACGCTGCCCTATTACGTGCGCGGACAGGAACATGAGGTGGGGCATCTGCCCTACGAATACGTGCTGGAGAGAAAGGTCGAGATAGATGGGCGTTGACAGACAGTATCTGCTGACCGCAAAACAGATGGCGCAGTTCGTAGTGGATGGGTACTTGCTGTTCGACGGGCTGGTTCCGCAGGAGTTAAACGCAGCCGTCTACGCGGATCAGGTGGCGGGCAAGGGCTATTGGGATAAATCGGAGGCCATCCATGCCGTTTTCGAGCTGCCGCAGGTGAAAGGCATTCTCCAGAGCCTTGTCGGCGAGCACCCGGTCTATGATCACTCGGCGCTGCATGTCGTCGGGCCAAACCATCATGCGGCGCAGTTCTGGCACGCCGATTCCATCATTGACGCCCGCCCGCTCGCCTTTGACATCCAGGCGATGTACTTCTCCCATGACGTGCCGAAGGAGACGGGACCGACTCTCATCCTGCCCGGTTCCCACCTGCGCCGCGTCAGCAACGCCAGCATCTCCCGCTACAAGAACATCGTCGGGCAGAGGCAGCTTATCGGCAAGGCCGGCACCATTGCCTTCCTGCATCAGGCCCTCTGGCATTGCGCCCAGCCCAACTACACCGACAAGACGCGCTATATGTTCAAGCTGCGCCTGCGTCCGGGGCAGGAGCAGCGCGGCCTGTTCAACACCGACGGCTACAACGATCCAGATGTCCGCCGCATCGTAAACAGCTTTCCGCACAAATGGCAGGGCGAGATGGCGCGGGCGGAAAACGTGCAGCGGGCCAAACTGTGGCGCTACGTCTGCGGGGACGACAGCGTGGACTGCTCCTTTGAGGGCGTCCTGACGCGGATGCATATCTAGGGGCTTTTGAGGCGAGAGCGGCCCCGTTTCAGACACATCTGAGGCCGTTCGTCCTTGCAATCGGGAGAGGGGAGGGAACATGGACAGTTACCCGCCGCCGGTAAATAAATTGCTCGCGCTGGGCGATATTCGCGAAGAGCTCAAACAGCCTGACTATCTGGCGCTCGGACTCCGCCCGGAACATGTTCCCGACCTTATCCGCATGGCGACGGATAAGGAGCTCCTCTGGGCCGACTCAGAGGACGACGAAGTCTGGGCGCCTATCCATGCCTGGCGCGCGCTCGGCCAGTTGCGCGCGGTGGAGGCGATAGAGCCGCTGATGGGCCTGTTCGAGCCGCTGCTGGAGGAAGGCGACGACTGGATTTTCGAGGAGATGCCCGCCGCCTTCGGCAATATCGGCCCCGCAGCCATTCCGGCCCTAAAATCCTATCTCGCCGACACCGCACGGGATGAGTCGGCCCGTGTCTGCGCTCTAGTCTGCCTGGAAGAGATTGTAAAGAAGCATCCGGAGGCGCGCGATGAGTGCGTCGCCATTTTCATGCACCAATTGGAACAGTTGGAGCAGGACGCCGGATATCTCAACGGTTCCCTGGTTTCCGCCCTGCTGGACCTGAAAGCGGTGGAGGCGGCGCCCGTTATGGAACTGGCTTTCAAAGCCAACTGCGTGGATGAATGGATCGCCGGGGATTGGGACGATGTGCAGGTAGAACTGGGACTGAAGGAGCGCTCCGAGATCCCACCTCAGCTGGAGCTTGAACCGGAGCCTGAGCCTTTTCCGCTGATGCCGCCGTTCTTCGAGCGGCCAGCGCCGTATTCCGGGCACGCCTCCCAGAAGAAAAAGGCCCGGCGGCAGCAGGAGAAAAAATCGCGCAAAATCAACAGCAAACGCAGATAAGCCTGTCGGAGAGGACGCGAGCTCCTTTCTCCCCTCTCCTTGCCAAAGGAGAGGGGTGAGGTCTTTAGCGCCGCAGGGCGACTTCGTGCCTTTGTTGCTGCGAATTCATTCGCCCGCCACCGCTACCAGGCAGAGGAAAGCGCGCCCGGTAGGACTGCCGGATTTAAAGAGAGCGCCGAATCTCTTCGGAAGAATACCGTGTCCCTATGGAACAATCGTATTGCGACAATTCGTCCCGCGCATTCGGGACAGGGGCACGGCGTAAGGAGAGGTTCGATGTTTCTTTCTGTGGTGATGGTGCTCATCGCGATCCTGTGCATCTTCGGTGCAGTCAAGATGGTTAACGACAACATGTGAGAGGTGATGGCGCGGAAGCGGTTCTGCCTCACCGCTCTTTCCCCTATCCGGGCAGGCTGCATTCGGGAGAAAAGGCATCCCGATCCGCCTGCCCGAATTTGCCTTTGGCTACCCTCCTTGCCTTCTCATCGTACGCGGGCCTTCCGTCTCGCTGCCAGGTAAAAATTGGCAAGGCAGGATTCTGACTTCTGAGCGGGGAATGGGCTGCATTTGGTATACTTATTTAACCTGTTTAACCTGACTATTGGGCGGCATACGGGGCAGGCCGCAGCCGCCCAAGAGAAAGAAAGGAATATGCCGATGTCTTCTCCAAACCCCTCTCCCATTCCGCCGGTCTCCCGACCGGAAGAGCGGGCCGCCGCGGCGGAGCGGCGGGCAAAGTTTCCCTATAAATTCCCGCGCGACCCACGCAAGCTCGGCGGCAAGTTCACCGTGGACGAAAATGCCCGCCGTCTGCTGCGCTTTTTCTATTTCGAGCGGCGGCTGGCGCAGGGACTGGGCTCCTGGACGCTCTCCATCCCGGAGTTTGAGGTCAAGGTGGAAACCGGGCGGCATATCTTCTGGCATGCCGACGCCGCGCGCCGCCTGCGCGAGCGGCTGCATGAGCAGGAAAAGCGGCTGGAGCAGATCGACTCCTACCGCGACCCGGAGATAGATACGTTTATCGAGGAGATGCTCTCCGCCGAGGACACGCCGGAACTGCTGGTCGGCGTGCATCAGGTGGTGGGTCGCGCACTGGAGGTCGCCTACCGGCACCATATAGACGATACCTGCCCCGTCGCCGATGCCCCGACGATCCGCACGCTGCGGCATATTCTGCTCGACTACGAGCCCATGCTGGCGTGGGCGGAGCAGGCGATTGCCGCCTATGTCGAGGGCGGTGTGGACGAGTCGCGGCTGGAGACGTGGCGCTGGCACCTTTCCCGGCTGCTGGCCCATATCGGCGGCGTGACCGGCGCCGATGAGCGCGCGCCCCGGCCCGCCATCCTGCGCACGGACACGAAGCCCTATGAGCGCGGCACCGTCCCGCTGCGCGATAGCCGCTTTGCTACCTTCCACCATACGGGCGACTATAACCTCGCCGACGGCGAGCCGCGCTATCCGCTCGGCTCCTACGAGGACGAACGGCTGCGGTTCGTCCGCACGCAGCGCGACGAGGTGGACGCCATCGAAGCGTTCGGCACGTTCCTGTGGGACATCCGCTTTAAGGATTTCCAGGCTGAGTACTACCTGGCCCGCATCACCTGGGACGAGACCCGGCACACCGAGATCGGCCACCGCACGATGCTGACGCTGGGCTACGATCCCTTTGAGTTACCTAATCGCCTGACCAGCAGTACGTGCCGGGGGCCGATGGAACCTGCCTTCGCCATGGCCGAGATCAATCTGTTCGGCGAGATCGGGGTCATCAAGACCATCGGCGGGCTGATCGAGGAGGCGCGCAAGCGCGACGACTCCCTGCTGGCCCATATCAGCGACTTTATCCGCTCGGACGAGCGCACGCACGTCCGTAACGGCCAGCACATCATCAAGGTCATGACGAGCCTGGGCATGCAGGAGCTGGAGCAGCGCACGCGCGAGCTGTTTACCGAGTGCCTGGTCAGCCTCGGCGCCATCAAGCCGGATGGCGATCTGTTCACCATCACCCGCGAAGACCTGGAGCGCTATGTCGGCGAATAAGCCCTCCTTGCTGAGAAGGAAACGCAGGCCGTGAAGACGACCAAAGCTGTGATCACCGCCGCCGCGCGGAAACAGAGGACGCTGCCCTTGCAGACGCTCATAGACCGCGACGGCGAGCAGAAGTCGGTGCTGTGCATCATCGTCGAAGAGGCGCTGAGAGCGGGCATCGAGGACATCTGCGTGGTTCTCTATCCCGGCGACGAGGAGGCGTACCGCGAGGCGGCGGGCGACCATGCCGGACGCCTCCGCTTCGTGCCGCAGCGGGAACCGCTCGGCTACGGGCACGCCATCTACTGCGCGCGGGAGTTCGTCGGGGACGCGCCGTTCCTGCATATGGTCGGCGATCACGTCTACGTGAGCGGTGACGGGAAGGGCTGCGCCCTGCAATTGGTGGAGGCCGCCGAGGCGCATGCGTGCTCGGTGTCGGGCGTGCAACCCACGCGCGAGAACCTTCTGCCTTACTTCGGCGCGGTCGGCGGACAGCGCGTGCCGGGGACGAAGAGCCTCTACCAGATCGAGCGCGTCCTTGAGAAGCCAACGCCCACGGAAGCTGAGCAATCGCTGATGGTGCCCGGCCTGCGCGCGGGGCACTACCTCTGCTTCTTCGGTATGCACGTCCTCACGCCGACCGTGATGGAGATACTGGAGCGGCACGTGGCGGCGCAGGGCAAACAGGGCGGCATCCAGCTTTCGCCGGTGCTGGCCGAGCTGGCCGAACGGGAGCGGTATCTGGCGCTGGAGGCGCAGGGGCGGCGCTACCCGGTGGACGTGCGCTACGGCCTGCTGACCGCGCAATTAGCGCTGGCGCTGAGCGGCCAGGACCGGGAGGAGGTGCTGACCGGCCTCCTGGAGCTTCTGGCCCAGCGAGAACTGAGTCCGGCGACTGCTCCCCAGGCGTGACGCCCACCACCGCAAGCGGAACGGCCCTACGGCATAGCAGGAGGCGCAGGGCCGTCTGGCGAACTATGCGGCATGACGCCACGCCTGACCGACATCATCACCGCCGCCGAACCGGAAGTTCGCAATCGTTCCCTGGACGCCTTCTGCCGCGCTGCCTCCCTGGAGGAACTGCTTGCGGAATGCGCCCGTCTCGACGCCTTCCGGCGTGCTAGCGATAACCTCTACGAGCGGGTGCGCGCCTGCTTCTTTCTCTATGCCCTCCACCGCTTCCACCTGCCCGAGAAGCCCGGCTTTCCCATCAACGGGCGCATTCCCTTTGAGGGCTATTTGCATCTGCTGGAGCGCCGCTTCGAGGAGGCCATCGGCCTCTTCCTGAAGATGCAGGCCGAGAACGGCCCTAGCGATACGCTCTCCAGCGCCCTGGCTGCCGCCTACCATCGCCTTGCCTTCCAGACGCTCGCCGACCAGGTGCGCCGCAGCGTCCGATCCGTGCGGGGCAACCAGTGGATGTTTCGGGTCGGCCATCCCCACGATCAGCCGCTGCGCGTCCGGCCCGAATTGCTGAAGCGGCCCTCGGCGGAGGCGCCGTTCCCGGTGCTCAAAGAGGCCACGCCCGTCCGCATGGACCTGACCCACAGCGCCTGGAGCGACATCTTCTTCCTCGGCATGGACTACCCGGAGGGCGCGCGCGTCCTCAACGTCTCGATTGACCTGGCGGTGCGGGGCCGCGACTCCGACCCCCGGCCTCCCGTCGAAGCCTACTTCCGCGTGCTTGATGAGCCGGTGCTGCGGCTTGCCAGCGTGGACCTCGCCACGACCGCCGACATTACCGACCTGAGCGAAGTCTTCGATTTCGCCCGCGACTACCTGGGCCTGCTCAAGGCGGCGCTGATCGCCTCCGGCCTGGTGCCGCCCGGCATCGAAGGCTCCGAGCAGAGCCTGACCGACCTGCTGGCACGTCTCGTCGGGCCGGGCCATGGAATCGAGCTGATCAGCAATGTCAACGGCATCCCGAAAGGTTCGCGCCTGGCGGTCTCGACCAACCTGCTGGCGGCGCTCATCGCCGTCTGTATGCGCGCCACAGGCCAGATGAAGAGCCTGGAGGGACCACTGGAGGAGTCGGAACGGCGGGTGGTGGCCGCGCGGGCCATTCTCGGCGAGTGGCTGGCCGGTTCCGGCGGCGGCTGGCAGGATTCGGGGGGAGTCTGGCCGGGCATCAAGCTGATTCAGGGCCAGGTCGCCGAAGAGGGCGATCCCGAATATGGCATTAGCCGGGGCCGCCTGCTGCCCGCGCACCACATCCTAGACAAGACAGAAGCCTCTCCGGAAACCCGGCAAAAGCTCCAGGAGAGCCTGGTGCTGGTGCACGGCGGCATGGCGCAGAACGTCGGCCCCATCCTGGAGATGGTCACCGAGAAGTACCTGCTGCGCTCCGAGGCCGAGTGGACGGCCCGCCAGGAGGCCCGGCAGATTCTGGATGCTATTTTGGCCCATCTGCGCACGGGCGATATCGCGGCCATCGGCGCCACGACCACCCGCAACTTCTTCGGCCCCATCCAGACCATCGTGCCCTGGGCCAGCAACCTCTATACGGAGACGCTCATCTCCGAGGTAGGGCAGGTGTTCGGGGAGGATTTCTGGGGCTTCTGGATGCTGGGCGGGATGTCCGGTGGGGGCATGGGCTTCATCTTCGCTCCCCATCGGAAGGCCGAGGCGCAGGAGCGCCTGCAAAGGATCATGTCGGGTGCCCGGAAACGCTTCGAGAACGCGCTGCCGTTTGCGATGGAGCCGGTCGTCTACGACTTCGCCATCAACGAGCGCGGCACCTATGCCCAACTGCTGCCCGGCGACGCCGCGCCCCTGCCCCCGGACTACTACGCGCAGACCGTGCCGCATCTGGTGCGCCTGGACCCGCGCCGCCTCACCGCCGCCCGCCGCGCCGAGCTGGACGCCTTTGGAGCCGCCTGTCACAAGCGCCCGGAACTCTCCGGCATGGTGCAGACCCTTTTCGACCGGCTGCTGCCGCGCGTGCGAGGCGAGGAGGGCGTCGGACAGGACTTAGCCTCCCTGCTAACCGACTATGGCTTCGACCCCGTTCAGCACGAGCAGATCCGCAGCGACCTCAAGAGCGGGCGGATCGGCCTGGCGCAGAACCGCCTGCCGGTCAGCAGCGACATCCGCGACGTCGAGCCGGGCGATGTCTATGACGGTGTTGGCGGCCTAACCGAAGAGATGCGCGCGCTGGGCTTGAACGCGCTGGCCGAGGGAGCGGTGGCGGTGGTCTCGCTGGCGGCGGGCGTGGGCAGCCGCTGGACGCAGGGCGCGGGCGTGGTCAAGGCGCTGCACCCGTTCGCCAGGCTGGGCGGCAGGCACCGCACCTTTATCGAGACGCACCTGGCCAAGAGCCGGCGCATCGGGCGGATGTGCGGGCGCTTCCTGCCCCATATCTTCACCACCAGCTACCTCACGCACGCGCCCATCGAGTCCTACCTGGCCGCCGAAGCTAATTATGGCTATGACGGCCAGCTGATTCTCTCTCCGGGCCGCGCCATCGGCCTGCGCCTGGTTCCGATGGTGCGCGACCTGCGCTTTGCCTGGGAGGAGATGCCTCAGCAGGTGCTCGACGAGCAGGCGCAGAAGGTGCGCGCGAGCCTGCACGCCGCGCTGATCGCCTGGGCGCGCGATGCCGGCGAGGGCAGCGACTATACCGACAACATTCCCAGCCAGTGCCTCCATCCGGTCGGCCACTGGTACGAGGTGCCTAACCTGCTCAAGAACGGGACGCTCGCGCGCCTGCTGGCGGAACAGCCCCAGCTAAAGTACCTGCTGGTGCATAACATTGATACCCTGGGCGCGGACGCCGACCCGGCGCTGCTCGGCCTGCACATCCAGCGGGGTTCCGCTCTCACCGTCGAGGTCACACCGCGCCGACTCGAAGATCGCGGCGGCGGGCTGGCGCGCGTGGATGGGCGGCTGCGGCTGGTGGAAGGACTGGCGATGCCGCGCGAAGAGGACGAATTCCAGCTCTCCTACTATAACTCTTCCACAACCTGGGTGACCATTGACGCGCTGCTGGCCGTCTTTGGCCTGACCCGCGACACCCTCTCTGAAGAGGCCGCCGTCACTGCCGGAATCCGCACGGTAGCCGCGCGTATGCCCACCTACGTGACCCTCAAGGACGTCAAAAAACGCTGGGGGCACGGGCATGAGGACGTGTTCCCGGTGGCGCAGTTTGAAAAGCTCTGGGGGGACATGACGGCCTTGCCGGAACTGGAGTGCCGGTTCGTGGCGGTGCCGCGCCTGCGCGGCCAGCAGCTCAAGGAGCAGGCGCAACTGGATGGCTGGCTGCGCGACGGTTCCGCCGCCTACGTGGAAAGCCTGTGCGCGTGGAGTTAACCTCACCCCCGATCCTTCCTGACCTAACCCCCCGTCCCCCTTCCCTTGTAGGGAAGGGGGTGACCCGGCTTCTCCTCTTCCTGCGCTGCGGGTGAGGTCTCGCCCGCTCCTTCGCAAGGAGAGAGATCCTCGTTTCGAAGCAGCCTCTGCAACTAAATTCCTGTAACAAACGTAGACTTAGATAGTCTTTAAGGGGTATAAATATTTCATACGCCTAAAGCAAAAGGAGGCGCTATGAAGCGTTTCATTATTGTGCTGATTCCGCTGGTCGCGCTCGCCGCGCTGATTGTCTGGCGGTTCGAGGCCAAGAACAAAGAGGCCGTCCAGCAGACCCAGCAACGCATAGCGCGCGTCAAGGCCGCGCCGGTTGTCTCGGTGGCGCCAGCGCAGGAGCGCGATCTCGTGCAGACCTTTGAAGGAGTCGGCACGGTAGAAGCGCCTTTCAATGTCAAAATTGCCCCAAAAATCACCGGACGGATTGACTTCCTGCAAGTGCGGGAGGGCGACCATGTAAATAGGGGGGAGGTACTGGTACGGATTGATCCTTCGGAAGTGGAAGCGCAGGTTCGACAGAAGCAGGCAGCGCTCGCGGAGGCGCAATCTCGCCTGGCCCAGGCGGCGATCACCCAGAATCCCACCAACGTCTCTGTCACCACGCAGATTCGCCAGCAAGAGGCGGCTCTTGCCAGCGCGCAGGCGGACTATAATCAGGTTCGCCAAAACTACGCGGCTCAGAAGGCTGCCGCCCAGGCCGCCGTTACGGACGCGCAGGGCAAGGTAGATAGCGCCGCCGCCGCTATAGCCAACGCCCAGGCGGCCCAGCGCAGCGCGCAGGCCAACCTGGACAACGCCCGCGCCAAATACAACCGCATTTACGATCTCTACAAGCAGGGCTTCGTCGCCGCCCAGGATGTGGACGACGCGCGCACGGCGATGAACGTGCAGCAGAGCGCCGTAGACGTGGCGCAGGGGCAGTTGAAGGCAGCCCAGGCAGCCCATGATTCGGCGATAGCCCAGAAGCAGGCCGCACAGCATGAGGCCGATATCGTCACCACTAAGGGCAAAGCCGATATTGAGGCTGCGCGCCAGAGAGTCGTGCAGGCCAGAGCGGCGCTCGCCTATGCCCGCGCCAACACCGCCCAGAAGCCGGCCTATCAGGCCAACCTCGCCGCGCTCCGCTCGGCGGTCGCCGCCGCCCAGGCCGATCTCAAGAACTCCGAAGCTCAGCTTGCCCAGACCGTCCTCACGTCACCCATCAACGGCTTCGTCACCGCGCGCGCTATGGACCCGGGCGCCATGGCGACGCCCGGCCAGCCTATCCTGACCGTTCAGGAGATGCGGCAGGTCTGGGTGACCGTGCCCGTGCCGGAAGAGGTCAGCCGCAAGATCCATCTCGCCCAGATGGCTAGCGTCGCGCTGGATGGGCTTCCCGGACGCACCTTCACCGGCAAGATTGTTCAGATCAACCCCTCTGCCGACCCGATGAGCCGCCAGTTTGCCGCCCGCGTCCTGCTGGATAACCCGCAGTTTCTCATCAAGCCCGGCATGTTCGCTCGCGTTACCCTGGAAACGGATCGTGTTCATAACGCCCTGACGGTGCCGCGCGAGGCCATCCAGCAGGGGCCAAACGGCCCGATGGTGCTCGTGGTCACGGCAACCAATACCGTAGAGCGCCGCCCGGTGACCACCGGCGCCTCCGACGCCAACAACATCGCCATCATGCAGGGCGTGCAGCCGGGAGAGAAGGTTGTCACGCTGAGCGCCATGCCCCTCAAGGACGGCCAGGCCGTCCGCATCGCTCAAAACCAGGCAGTAAGCCGGAAGCAATAGGAAACTGGAAAAATACGCGGCAGATGCCCGGCCCTAAAGGACCGGGCTGTGGACGGCAAGCCCCCGGAAGGGGACTGCCAGAGGTGGGTGAGCCTCCTGTAAGGGAGCTTCTCCAGGTGAAACGCTTGGGTACATTTGCCTCTGGGTAAGAACTGATCCACCCGGCGCAGCCCCATTTATGGGGCTTGCCGTCCGCAGTCCACCCCTTGAGGGGTGGCTGCCAGAGGTGGGTAATGGTTCTCCGGCAGGCTAAACCCTACCGCTTTAGGGCCGGGAACTGTTGCCGCTTGCCTGCGGCCCTCTGTCTAAGGAAAAGCCCATGAATTTCGCACGTTTTTCCGTCACCCGACCGGTCGCCGTCACCATGCGGATCGCCGCGCTTGTGCTGCTCGGCGCCATCTGCCTGATGCGGCTGCCCATTGACCTGCTGCCCGCCGTCTCTATCCCGACCGTCGCCATCGTCACGCAATGGCCCAACGTCGCCCCGGAAGAGATCGAGGCCCAGGTCACCCGCCCCATTGAGCAGGCTGTCTCCTCCGTGCCCGGTCTCTACCAGGTCAGTTCCAGCACGGTGGAAGGCACTTCGACCGTGCGCGTGCAGTTCAACTGGGGCGTGGACATCGGCCAGGGGGCGGTGGATGTGCTGCAATTGGTGGAGCGCGCCCGCCAGCGCTTCCCGACCGACCCGACCCTGCAGACGCCCATCGTCTTCAAGTACGATCCCTCGCAGTTGCCGATCCTCATCTTCGGAGTCTCCGGCGAGCAAGACCCGGTCAAGCTGCGGACGCTGCTGGACAACCAGATTTCCCCTATGATCGAGTCGGCGGACGGCGTTGCCTCGGCGGTCGTCACCGGCGGGCAGCAGCGCAGCATCATCGTGGATGTGGACCCGGACCGCCTGCGCGCCTACCACTTCTCGCTCAACGATGTCACCAAACGCATCGCTGAGGAGAACCTGAACCTGCCCGCCGGCATCGCCCGCCAGAGCAACACGGAGTACGTCATCCGCAGTCTCGGCTGGTTCGCCAACCCGCAAGAGATCGCGCAGATCCCCGTCGGCTCCTATAACGGACAGATTGTGCCGCTCAGCGCCGTGGCGACCGTCAAGGACTCCCATGCGGAAACCCGTCTCTATACCCGCCTGAACAACCAGCCCGCGGTCGGCCTGATCGTTACCAAGCAGAGCGGGGCCAACACCGTCTCCACCGCGCGGGCCGTCATGGACAAGATCAAGCAGGTGCAGAAGGTCTATCCCAACCTTCAGTTCCGCCTGGCCTACGATCAATCTCAATTCATCTCTGACTCGATCAAGGACGTCGAGGAGAGCGCGCTCATCGGAGGCGCGCTGGCCGTTCTCATCCTGCTCTTCTTCCTCCGAAACTTCCGCAGCACGCTCGTCGTGGCCCTCTCCATCCCGATCTCGATTGTCTCGACGTTCGCGCTGCTCTACGTCTGCGGCTTCACGCTCAACACGATGTCGCTGGGCGGGCTGGCGCTGGCGACGGGCCTGATCGTGGACGACGCCGTCGTTGTTCTCGAAAACATCTTCCGGCACATAGAACGCGATAAGAAGCGCTCGGCGGAGGCAGCGGTCACCGGCACCATGGAGATCGCCTCGGCGGTCGTGGCCTCGACGCTGACCATCATGGTCGTCTTCCTGCCGTTGCTGCTCATCAAGGGGCAGGCCGGGCAGATGTTCACGCAGTTTGCGCTGGTGGTCATCTTCTCCATCGCCGTCTCGCTGCTGGACGCCACGACCGTCGTGCCGATGCTGGCCTCGCGCCTGATCCAGGGCGAAGCGCACCGGGAGAACGTCGAAGACCATAAGCATGGCCTCATTGAGCGCCTGTTTGCCCGCTTCGGCAAGTGGCTGGACGCGCTGGATGCCGCCTACCACAACGGCCTGCGCTGGGCGATTCACCATCGCTTCTGGGTGCTCGGCGGCATAGTCGCTATCTCCGCCGCCAGTTTCCTGCTCGTGCCCTATATCGGCTCGGAACTGATGCCTCAGACCGATAGCGGCGACTTTACGGTGCTCGTCAAGATGCCGGTGGGCACGGCGCTGGCAAAGACCAACGAGGTCATGCAGCAGGTCGAGCATATCATCACCAGCAATCCCAACGTCCAGACGGCCTTCGCCGCCGCAGGCACGACCCTGAGCCTGCGCGGCTCGACCACAGCGCTGACGCCCTATCAGGGATCGGTCACGGTCAAGCTTAAGGATAACCGGAAGCAGTCCACGCTGGACGTGATGAACGACCTGCGCCGGCAGTTATCGCGCCTGGCCGGAGCGCGCCCGCTCGTCAACCAGTTCGATATCGTCACCATGATCATGACGGGCGGCCTGCAAAACGTCGAGGTAGACATCTACGGCGACGATCTGACCACGCTCTCCAATCTGGCCAAAGAGGTGATGAGCCGCGTGCGGGGCATTCCCGGCCTGGAGAACGTGGATGTGAACTGGCAGGAGGCGACGCCGGAAATGCAGTTTAAAGTCAACCGGCAGAAGGCGCTTCAGTTTGGCCTCTCCTTCTCGGATGTCGCCAACACCATCAACACCGCCACCAACGGCGAGATCGCCAGCTATTACCAGGAGAAAGGCTTCCAGTACCCGATCATCGTGCAGGTGCCGGAGGAGAAGCGCAAAACGGTAGAGGAGCTCAAATCCCTGCCCATCGCCGCGCCCAATCCGGGCGGGACAGGCGGCCCGCGCATCGTAGAATTGCGGCAGGTGGCCGATCCGCAGCCGGCGACCGGGCCGAGCGAGATCACGCGCCAGGACCGCCAGCGCTTTATCGCCGTCACCGGGCAGCCGCAGGGACGCTCCGCCGGAGAGATACAGGCCGATATTCAGAAGGTCCTGGCTGGCATATCGCTTCCCAACGGCTACTACTGGGACTGGGGCACCAACCAGAAGCGGCGCGCGGAGGAGTTCGCGGGGATGGGCCTGGCGGTCGTGCTGGCCGTCGGCCTGATCTATATGCTGCTGGCCTCGCAGTTTGAGTCGTTTGTCCACCCGCTGACGGTGCTGCTTTCGGTGCCGCTCTCGGCCATCGGCGTCATTCTGGCGCTGTTTCTGACCGGGCGTGCCTTCGGCCTGACGGCCTTCATCGGGCTGCTGATGCTGGTGGGCATCGTGGTCAAGAACGGCATCCTGCTGGTGGACTACACCAACCTGCTGCGCAGTCGCGGGATGCCGCGCGATGAGGCGGTGCTGACGGCTGGCCCGACGCGCCTGCGCCCGATCCTGATGACGGCCAGCGCCGCCGTCCTGGGGATGCTGCCGCTCGCTATCGGCCTGGGCAAAGGCTCGGAGACGCAGGCCCCGATGGCGACGGCGGTGGTCGGCGGCCTGATCACCTCCACGCTGCTGACTCTGTTCGTCGTGCCCACCGTCTACACGCTCTTTGACGATCTGGCCCGCCTGTTCCGCAAGGACAAGCTCGACCTGGCGGCGCCGGAACTGGTCGAGCCGAGCGTGGAGGCTATCGAGCACGAGCCGGGCCTGGCCGATCAGCCGACGGCCGCCGTGCGGCCCGTGGAGACAACCCTGCCGGATTAGGAAGACAAGGCAAAAAGCCCTCACCCCCTTCCCCTCTCCCACGCTGCGGAAGAGGGGAGAAAAGAGGTGCGTGGGGAGGGCTGTTTGGAAAGCAACAACGCTTATGACCCACGACACGCTTCAAGAGCAGGCCGCCCAGTTGGAATGCCTGCTCCCGAAATTGATGCGGCGCCTGTTCACGCTGGAGCCGGACCATCCGGTGACCGAGCTCTCGCTGGCCCAGTTGCGCGTCTGCACTATCTTACAGGCCGGGCCGCGCACCCTCTCCGCCATCGGTGTGGAATTGGGCATCTCCGTCAGCGCCATCACCCAGATCGCGGATCGGCTGGAGCGGGCCGGATTGGTAGAGCGCGTGGCCGGTAAGGATGACCGCCGCACCAGGCTGCTTCAACTCACGGCGCACGGCGCGGAGCTGATGCGCTCCCGCCGGCAGGCCCGCGTCCGGCACGCCGCCGAGGCCCTGGAGCAGCTCTCACCGGAGAAGCGAGAAACCGTGCTGCGCGCTCTGGAGGCTCTTCTGGAGGCAGCCCAGCAGATCGCCCCGGAGATACCGGCGGAAGATCCGGTTGGAGCGCGCCTGGAACAGTAAGCCGCAACGCCATTTTCGAGTTTAGAAAGGAACTCGCATGGTTCGTCCTTTGCTGGCCCCGCTGCTGATCTCTGTCGCTATCAGCGCGGGCCTGGCATCGAATGGGGCGGCACAGCAGACGCCGCCCATTGCTCCCAACATTCAGACAACGCCCCTGCCGCCTCCCGTGGGGCTGCCCGCGCCCCCAGCGCCGCCTCCTGCGGATGTTCCCAGCCGACCGCTGACGGCGGATGAGGCGGCCCTGATCGCCTTGCGCCACCAGCCCAACGTCACGGTGGCGCGCGCCAACGTGGCCGCGGCGCAGGGACGAACTCAGCAGGTCCGTGCCGGGCTGCTGCCCAACCTGAGCCTGAGTGCCGGATATACCCATCAGGAAACGCTTGCGACGGAGGGCGGAAGCATAACTGCGGCAGGCGGCGGGACCACGGGAGGCACCACAGGAACGACAGGCACAACAGGCGCCTTTCCGGGCTACCAGGCAGCCGTGACCGTGCGCCAGCTTCTCTTTGACTTCAATCACACGCGCGATCTGGTGCGTCAGGCCCAGGCGCTGGAGCGCACGGCTACGGCGACTCTGACGCGCGTCCAGGCCGATCTGGTATTGCAGGTCAAGCAGGCTTTCTATAACTACGTCCAGAATGTGCGGCTGGTAGATGTCAACACGGCCAACGTTCGCAATCGGCAGGCACAGCTCGATCTGGCGCAGGCGCGGCTGCGGGCGGGTCTGGGCCTGCCCTCCGATGTGGTGCGCGCGCAGACCGCCGTGGCCGACGCTATCTTTACCCTCAACCAAGCCCAGAACAGCGCCTCCGTTGCGCGCGCCAGCCTGGCCCTTTTGATGGGAATTGACCCGCGAACCCCCATTGATGTAACGGATACGGGAGAGCCTCCCATCGCCACCAACGACGTGAATGCGCTGGTCACTACCGCGCTGGCGCAGCGTCCGGAGGTGCAGGAGGCCCGGTCCACCGTCCAGGCGGCGCAGTATGGAGTCGGCGCGGCCAGGACGACCAACGCGCCCAGCTTCGGCGCGAACCTGAGCCTCTTCACGCGCGGCGCCAATTTTCCCCCCGGCAACGATTTCTTCTCCGTAGGCGTCTCCGTCGCGTTTCCCCTCTACGACGCCGGGCTGACGGCGGGGCTAGTCAAAGAAGCCCGCGCTACCCTGGAGTCGGCGCAGGCGCAACTGACCAACACGCAACTGACGGTCACCTCGGATGTCTCCCAGGCGTATCTGAACCTGCGGACGGCGGAGCAGCGGGTGACGACGGCGGATGCGGAGGTCGCCAACGCCGAGGAGAGCGTGCGGCTTGCCGAGGGACGCTATCGCGCCGGGCTGGGAACCTTCCTGGATGTCCTGGACGCACAGACGTCGCTGCTGACCGCCCGCACCAACCGCGTCAACGCACAGACGGCTGTGAACCAGGCTCGCGCGGCGCTGACCCGCGCCATCGGCACCCCGATTGCAGCCCCACGGTAAAATCACGCTGCGCCGGTTGGGCCTCAGATTCCTTCCGTAACAGGAGAAACCGTTGTGAAGCTGCCTGCTCGTTCCCGATTGTATGTCCCTTGCGCAGCCCGGCAAAAGATGGTGTTTCTGACCGTTCTCAGCCTGGGAAGCCTGCTGCTGCCCGGTATGCGCCCCGACGCCCCGCATCGGCTGCAATCCGGGCCGGAACTGAGCGTGGATGTCTCCGCGGACCGCCATCCGATCAGCCCGGATATCTACGGGATGAACGATAACCCCTATGACGCCAATCTGGCGAAGGAGATCCGCCTGCCGGTCAGCCGCTGGGGTGGAGACGCTACCACCCGCTACAACTGGCAGGTGGATGCTTCCAATGCCGGGGATGACTGGTTCTTTATGGCTGGCAGCGGAAAAGACAATCCCACCCCCAGCGGCTCCGCCGACCAGTTCGTAGAGAAAATCAGAGCCGCAGGCGGCAAAGCGCTCCTGACCATTCCGATCCTCGATTATATCAACAAGGTCAGCCAGTGGGACTGCACCTTCCCGGTGTCGCTCTTCGGCCCCCAGCAGAAGGTCAATCCCTATATCCATCCCTTTGTCAACGGCCAGCAGACGGATGCCGGGAATGGCCGCAAGCCGGACGGCACGCCGATTGTGCCCGACAAAGCCGCGATCCTGCGCGTGCATATCCCCAACAGCCCCGCGCATCAGCAGGCCTGGATGCGGCATCTGATCGCCAGGTTCGGCACGGCAGCCCATGGCGGGGTCGCTATCTATGAGATGGACAACGAGCCGGGCGGCTGGAGCAATACGCATCGCGACGTGCATCCCCAGACACCGACCTATCAGGAGATAGTGGATAAGACGCTTCCCTACGCCCGCGCCGTCAAAGCGACCGATCCGACCGCCAGAATAGACGGCCCCGGCGATTTCGGCTGGGCCGTCTATCGCGGCGAGCCGGAGAAACACGGCGGCCTCTGGAACGCCGAGTACTACCTGCACCGTCTGCGCGCGGCCAGCCAGCAGGCGAACGTGCGCCTCCTGGACTACTTCGATGAGCACTACTATCCCACGAGCGATGACGGCGTTGGCGGTCTGGCCCTGTCTCCGGCAGGAGATGCGGCCACGCAGGCGCTGCGCCTGGAATCGACGCGCTCGCTCTGGGACCCCAACTATGTAGAGAAAAACTGGATCGGGAAGTATTTCGGGGCTATTCGGCTGATCCCGCGAATGCACGCGTGGGTGGACAAGCACTATCCCGGCACCAGGCTGGCGATTACCGAATATAACTGGGGCGGCCTGGAGTCGATAAACGGCGCGCTGGCGCAGGCCGATGTGCTGGGCATCTTCGGGCGCGAGCGGCTGGACCTGGCAACGCTCTGGGGGCCGCCGCAACCGGATCAACCCGGCGCGTATGCCTTTCGCCTCTACCGCAACTATGATGGAAAGGGCAGCCAGTATGGCGATACCTGGGTGCGTTCACGAAGCGCCGACCAGGGCAAGCTGGCCATCTATGGGGCGCAGCGCAGCGGCGACGGAGCGCTGACCGTGATGGTCATCAACAAAACAGGGGAGGACCTCACCAGCAGGCTCGCTCTAGCCCACTTTGCGCCGCGTGGGGCAGCGCAAGTCTATCGCTACAGCACGGCCAACTTGAAGGCGATTGTGCGCCAGCCGGATCAGGCGGTCTCGCCCGAAGGATTCACTGCCGCCTACCCAGCCTATTCCCTTACCCTGGTCGTGATCCCCGGCAAGCGCCTGTCCCCCTAACCGGACGATTCACTACCGTACACTTTTTGAATAGAGGCTGTCGCCTGGGGTACTCTTGTGCTTACCACAGTCACAGGAGCACCTGCCATGAGCGACAACCTCACCC
>DASRGZ010000072.1:0-20581 GCA_035650735.1 Chthonomonadaceae bacterium | reverse complement strand
CGATTTGAGCCTCTTTCAGATCGGGCTGCTCTGGATTGAGCATTGCCTCAACGAAGGATTACCTATTCCAGTTCTGTTGAGCATACGGAGACTTTGCCCCGACAGAAAAAGTGTACGGTAGTGAATAATCCCGTTAATCCTGTCTAAATTAAGGTTTTTGTTTTGGCCTTTAATCAGTGTCTTTTGTGGATTTTTAACTGAAGTCGCTGCCGGAATCCCCGCCTCCGAAATCGCTGCCGCCACCAAAATCGCTATCGCCCCCGCCGAAATCCACGCCGCCGACATTGTCACCGCCGCCAAAGTCCGCGTTTCCAAAGTCGGCGCTGGTATCCCCGAAGTCGCTGCCGCCGGAGGGGGCAGTGTCCGGGCCGAAGAAGCCGCCAAAGCCCACGCCGGTCTGATCGCCAACATCGCCGGGCTGAGTCAAGACCGGAGCCTCGACGGGCGCGTTCGTCGCTGCGCCGGACGGCCCGACAAAGACCGGGTAGGGCGCGGGAACGGGCGGCGAGAGGAGCGAGCCGAGCAGCAGGCCCGTCATGAAGCCGTCGTAACCGCCGTAGCCAGGGGCAAAGATCGGCCCCGTCCGCTCATAGTCGCGGTACGGATCGTAGCGGCGGGAACTGTACCAGGGAACGCGCTGGCCGTCCTCCTCGACGGTGCGCACGGCAGGCGCTCCGCCATGCTTGACAATCTCGACATCTTCCGGGCAGGCCAGCACCTTGCGCCGCTGCCCATTAATGACGATGTCCACCGGCGTCAGGTCGGAGAGGTGCATCGGGCGGGAGCAGAAGAAGCAGGCGGCGCGCTCGTTCTCGGGGATGTCCTCTGGGCGCACGCCGGGCACGATGGGCGCTGCCTCATAACGGGGCTGGCCGGTGTTCGTGGCGGGCGTCGCCTTGTAGTCGGTGCCCTCGACGGCGACCGCCACTCCCGTCCCGCCCGTCGCCCGGTCAATGGCCTGGCGGCAGCGGTTGACGGCATCGCGCGCCTGCTCTAAGAGCGCCTGGGCGCGTCCGTAGTCTTCCGGGTTGCTGGCTTGATGTATCTGCGCGGTGGCCTGATCCAATAGCTGTGCCGCCTCCTGGCGTGCCTGCCGCGCCGCCGTCGCCTCGGCGGAGGGAGGCAGCAGGTCGAGATAGTTATCCGCATAGGAGAGGCCCTCGACGATCTCCGCATGCAGCCGCTGCGCGGGCGCGCGGGCTTCCTGGAGGGCGCGCTGCTTTGCCGCTACCGACCGCGCGATCAGCACAATGACGATGATCCCGCCGCCGATCACCAGCACCCAGAAGATCCAGGCTCCGCCGCTCGGGCGCGGCTGCGGCTCTCTGACCGGACCGGAAGGCGTTTCGGCGGCGCTGCCTGCCGCGCCGCCCTGCGCCGCCGCTTCCAGGGCGTCTACCGTGCGGCGTATCCCGTCTACTGGGTCATGCTGGATGGAGGGCGCATTGGCCTGTAGAATGGGCGTGATCTGCTGGCCGGAAAGGGCGTCGGTCGCCGCCCAGACGCCCCGGCGCGTGGCGATCAGGAGGATGCCGCGACCCAGGCCGAGATAGTGATGCAGGGCGCGGGTATAGTTGGCGCCGTTGCCGTACTGCCTGCCGCTTTCCGGCAAAGCAGAGAGGATCGCGATCTTGACCGGCATATCGGCGGGCGCGCTGCGCGCTAACGCCTGTAGTGCGGACTCATCTATCTGGCCCCGCAGCGTCCGGCCCACAAAGACATCGCTCCGCTCCATCTCTCGGGCCAGCGGGTCGTCAGTGGCAAACGGGCTGCGCAACTGCGCCCCGGCAGGCATCAGCCAGAGCAGAAAGGCTATCATCAGCGCGACGGTTCGCAGGCGTATCATTCTCCAACTCCCTTCGAGAGGATACCTTCACCCCCAAAGCGTGTTTCCACCTTCCATACGCGCAGGCATTGGGGTTCGTTTCGGAGAATTGAAGTGGGAACCTTGCCGCAGACGAGCCGAGGAACAGAGCGGCGCGCAGATCCGTATCTGCAAAGCGGTTCATCCGAGAGGTGCAAGAGAATGAAGATGGAACACAACCGCGCGTTCAAGGAATGGGCGGTGGCGTGCAAGGCGATGGGCGAGGGGCGGCAGACGCTGCTCATTCGCAAGGGCGGCATCCGCGAGGAAGGCGGCGTCTTTACCGTCAACGACCCGGAATTCTTCCTCCTGCCCACCTATGAGCATCAGAATGCCAGTCTGCTTCAGCCCGAATTCGTATCGCGCCTGGAAGCCATCCAATCCGCGCCGCACGACCCCGACACGGTCACTCTCGCTGTCTATGCCGTCGTGGATACCATTACGGTCGCCCGGGACGAAGAACAGGTCAACGCGCTGGCCGGTGAGCACATCTGGAACCCAACCTACGTTAAACAGCGCTTTGATTTCAACCCCTACGACCCGCTCTACCTGATCCTCCTGCGCGTCTATCGCCTGCCGGAACCGGTCACGCTGCCGATGCGCCCGGAATACGTCGGCTGTAAGTCCTGGATCACGCTGGAGCGCCCGCTCTCTACGCAGGGCGCGGTTCCCGCCATCCCCGACGCCGAGTTCGCGCGCCGCCGCGCTGCCCTGCTCGCCAGGCTAGAAAAGCCAAAATCTCAACAGGATTAACAGGATTTCTCAGGATTTACAGGATTAAGGCCAGAGAGAAAAGCCTTCCAGTCAACTAAGTCCAAAGGAAGAGGCACTCAGTTGGTTGGATAGGATTTAGAAATCCTGTTTAATCCTGAATTATCCTGTTAATCCTGTTGAAAGGGTTTTTCTGCTTTTAGGCAGCGAGTTGATGGGCGAGGGCCTGTGGGTCGGTGACGGGCTCCTTGCAGGCGAAGTGCTCGCAGATGTAGGCGGTAGGCTTGCCGTCGCGCAGGGGCCGGTCGGCCAGGAGCGGGATAGACGGCACGGAGTCCGGGCTGGCGGCAAGGGCCACGACCTTGTTGGGCAGGTAGCGCGCGTAGAGTGTCTGGAGCAGGCTCTGAGTTGCCGGGTCGGAGGGGCTGCCGATAAGAGCGATCTCTTTGGGCGTGGCGAGGTAGAAGTCCAGCGCGCCGAGCATCCGGGCAAAGGCCGTCGGGATCTTTTCCATCGCCGGGCCAATCGCGCGAAGTACGCGGGCCGCACGCTGCCGCAGCGCGTCGTCGCCCATCAGCGCGGCCAGCCGCAGCAGGACACCTACGGCGACCGAGTTGCCGCTGGGGACGGCGCTGTCATCCCAATCTTTGAGGCGCTGGAGCAGGGCCTCATGGTCGGTGCTGGTCGTGAAGAAGCCGGCGCTCTCTTCATCCCAGAAGTAGGCCAGTATGGTCTCCACGAGCGCGCGGGCCCAATCCAGCCACCGGACATCGAACGTCGCCTCGTAGAGCCACAGCAGCCCATCAGCATAGAAAGCGTAGTCTTCCAGATAGCCGTTGAGCTTGGCTTCCCCGTTGCGGTAGGTGTGGAGCAGGCGGGTGCGGCCTGCGGCGTCGGTCGTCGTCAAATATTGCTGTACGAACTCGGCGTTGCGCACGGCGGCCTCGGCGAAGTCGTCGCGGTCGAAGACGGCGGCGCATTCGGCAAACGCGGCCAGCATCAGGCCGTTCCAGGAGGTGAGCACTTTATCGTCCAGGCCGGGCGGCACGCGCTTTGCCCGGACGGCAAAGAGCGTTTCCCGGCCCCTATCCAGGATGGCTGCCGCCTCCTCCTCACTCAAGTGGAACTGCCGCGCCACCTCCGGGACATCCCGGGCGACGTGCAGGATGCTCCTGCCCTCCTCCCAGTTGCCGTGCGGCGTCACGTCGTAGAAGGCGCAGAAGACCTCCCCATCGCGCTCCCCCAGCGCCGCCTTGATCTCCTCCGGCGTCCAGACGAAGAACTTGCCCTCCACGCCCTCGCTGTCGGCGTCCTGGGCGGAGTAGAAGCCGCCCTCCGGGCCGGTCATTTCGCGCAGGACATATTCCAGGATCTCCTCGGCCACGCCGCGATAGAACGGCCTGCCGGTAGCCTGGTAGCAGCGGGCGTAGACCTGGGCCAACTGCGCGTTGTCGTAGAGCATCTTCTCGAAGTGGGGCACCAGCCAAACGGCATCCGTGCTATAACGATGGAAGCCGCCGCCTAACTGGTCGTAGATGCCACCCAGCGCCATGCGCTGTAGCGTCTTTTCCACCATCGCCAGCGGCTCCTGGCGCTGGCTGCGGGCGTGGGAGCGCAGCAGAAAATCCAGATTGGAAGGCTGGGGGAACTTGGGCGCGTGCCCAAAGCCGCCGTTGCGCGCGTCGAAATGTTGGGAAAAGGCATTAAAGGCGCGCTCCAGCAGGGTGGGCGTCAGGATCATCTCCGGCTGCCCTTGCGCCAGATCGGTGCTCTCCTCCAGATGGCGGGTAATGGCATCGCTCTGCTGCTCGACCTGGGCGCGCTGCGTCTTCCAGGCGGTAGCGACGGCCTCCAGCACGCGCGGAAAGCCGGGAACCCCGTAGCGGTCTTCGGGCGGGTAGTAGGTGCCGCCGTAGAACGGCTTGCCCTCCGGCGTGAGGAAGACCGTCATGGGCCAGCCGCCATGTTGGGTCAGCAACTGAACGGCGTTCATATAGATGGCATCTACATCCGGGCGCTCCTCGCGGTCCACCTTGATATTGATGAAGTCCCGGTTCATCTGCGCGGCGATGGTCTCGTCCTCAAAGCTTTCGCGCTCCATGACGTGGCACCAGTGGCAGGCCGAATACCCCACTGAGAGCAGGATGGGCTTGTTTTCGGCGCGCGCCCGCGCGAACGCCTCCTCGCCCCAGGGATACCAGTCCACGGGATTATGGGCGTGCTGCAACAGATAGGGGCTGGTCTCTTGCGCCAGCCGGTTGGTATGCTTTGGCGCGGTCATGGTCGTATCCTTTCCTGAGCGTGCCCGTTCTTCCTGCTTTTACGCGGCGTCCTCTGGATACGTTCCGACATGGCTGCGCCGCTAAAATACTACGTCGGCTGGCATTCACGTCCGCATGGCAAAGGGCGGATGAACCACACACCGTACCAGGGATAAGCTTAGGAAACAGAAGAGATCATGCCTTATGTGATGGCATTGTGGGGCAGTCGTGCATGAACGCCGAGCGTTCCATTTGCTATTTGCGTCACGCGCAAGTCTACGGCCACACTTGCCAGAGCCAGGGCTTCGGGGCGGGAAATGGTCAGACGTTGCACCAGCAGGTCCAACATGGCGTTAAGGGCAATGACCGTCGCGCTTTCCAGGTTCTCATCAAAGCCGAACGTAAGCCAGCCAGCCGGGGTATCGGCTTGCGGCCAGTCAATAGAAGGCGTATCCCGGACCGTCAGGCTTAACTCGATGCGCTGCATCCCGCATTCAATGGCCGTTCCCCCCACCTCGCCGTCCCCCTGGGCGGCATGTCCATCTCCAAACGAGAACAGCGCGCTGGGAACCTCGATGGGCAGATATAGCGCACTTCCGGCTGTGAGTTCTTTGCAATCCATGTTGCCGCCAACGCGACGCGGAGGGCGCGTCGGATGAACGCCCGGCGCTGCGGGCGCTACTCCCATGACGCCTAAGAAGGGCGCAACCGCCACGCTATGGCCGGAGGCGCTGCGCGCCGTTCGGCCCTCCCAATCTATGCGCCAGCCGATCCCATAGAACTCTTCGACGCCCAGGCGAGGCAGGAACTCTTTCACCTCGCCTACCCAGGTCATGCCGACGGCCTCCGGGACGATCTCCTGAAGCTGCACTTCGAGTGTCTGACCGGGTTGCGCTCCACGCACGGCGATGGGACCGACCAGACAGTGCCCCCTATCATGGACCGGGTCCTTACGGCTCTCAAGAGGAATGCGCTTGGCTCCTGCATCCTCAGCGAACGGATCCAAACCCCAGCCTGCGTCCAGCGTGCGGCAGATAATTGTATCCCCGGATTCCACCGTCAGGATAGGAGCGCGATCTCGGCTGAAGCAGCCCTGCAAGTTGGAGACAGTGGTTTCTATGCGATGCCGCATGGCCTTATTACCTTTCCTTGGGTGCTTTTGTCCCCGCCGCCCAACAGGAGATAATCACGTCGCCCACTTCGGCGAAATAGAAGGGAGTTCCTTTTCGTTTGTTCTGGCGTCTATAGGGAGTACGGGATAGCTTCTGCTGGCATTTTCCGGTAGCGGGAGCATCCTATTTTGCCGCGTGGTACGGAAGATTTAGCAGCGAAGGTATCATAGTAGACAGTGACAGCGAAAAGGGGTGATTGGCGTATGGCGGTCGAGAAACCTTTGTGGGGCGTAACCGATCAGCAGGAGCGGCTGGCGGAACTGCTTACCGACGACCCGGAATTAAAGGAAGTGCCTCTGCGCCGGGATGTACGCTCGCTGGGGCGGCTGCTGGGCGAGATCCTGGCCGAGCAGGGTGGGCGCGGCCTGTTTGATGTGGTCGAGCAATTGCGGCAGTTGGCGATCCGGCACCGGGAAGCGCCAGAGGTGCCGTGTGAGGCGCCCGGAGCGGCCTCACCGTCGGGCGACGGCGAGCTCATGGCAAGCTTTGAAACCATCATTCGCGGGCTTACGCTCGCGCAGGCATATCGCGTGACCAAAGCCTTCGCCATCTATTTCGAGTTGACCAATCTGGCCGAGAACAATCATCGCAAGCGCCGCCTGCGCGCCGCCCGCGTCTCTCTGGAGAAGCCGCCGCCCGCCGGGTCTTTTCGCGGCACCTTGCAGCGGATGCAGCGCGCCGGAATCGGGCCGGAGGCGGCGCTGGAATGGCTGCGGCGCATCGAGGTGATCCCCGTCTTCACCGCGCACCCAACGGAGGCGGCGCGGCGTACGGTGCTCTTCAAGCGGCGGCGCATCGCCCGGCAGCTGGAGCAGATCGATTGGCTGCCCCTGACCGACTGGGAGGCGGCAGAGCGCCAGGCGGCCATCGCCGCCGACATCGCCGCGCTCTGGCAGACCGACGAGGTGCGCCGCCGCCGTCCCACCGTGCGGGACGAGATCCGCATGGGGCTGGATTACTTCTCCAGCGGCCTGATCGAGACGCTGCCCTGGCTCTACGAGGAGATCGCCGACGCCTTCCGCCGCGTCTATGACGTGGACCTTGCGCCGGGCGAACTGCCGACCGTCGTGCGCTTCGGCTCCTGGATCGGCGGCGACCGGGACGGCAATCCCTTCGTGACCCCGGAAAGCACCGAGCAGGCCCTGGAACTGGCCCGCCAGACGATTTTGACCCACTACATCGGCGCGGTGGAGCATCTAATCGAGCTGCTCAGCCCTTCCGTGCAGCAGGCCGGCGTCAGTCCGGAGCTGAGGGAAGCCCTGGAGCGCTACGCTGCCTCCATCCGACTGACGGAGGCGGAGATTCGGGCGCGCAACGAGGATGAGATCTATCGCCGCTTCCTGGTCTACGTGCTGCACCGCCTGTCCGCCGCGCGTAAGCTTCCCCGCCGTGCGGATGCCTATCCGGACGCCGCCGCCTTCCAGGCCGATGTCGCCCTCATGCGCGAGAGCCTGCGCGCCCATTGTGGAGAGCGCATGGCGCGCGTGCTGCTCGACCCGCTGCTGCGCCAGATAGATACCTTCGGCTTTCACCTGCACACGCTCGATATCCGCCAGCACGCGAAAGTGCATGCCAGAGCCGTAGCGGAACTATCGGCAGGAGCGAGCCTGGAGAGGGAAGGCGCGACGGCGCTGCCCGCGCCGCCCTCGCCCGAGACCGCCGATCTGATGGAAGCGCTGCGGACGGTGGCGCAGTTGAAACGCATCTACCCGCCGCAGTCCCTCCGCAGCTACGTCATCAGCGGGGCGCGCTGCGTGGAGGACATCCTCGCGGCGGTCTGGCTGGCCCAGATCAACGGCGTGGGCGTAGCGCCGGAAGCCAGCCCCGATCCGGGGCTGATGCCCGTGCCGCTCTTTGAGTCCATCGAGGACCTGCGCCACTGCCCGGACATCTGCCGCGCGCTGTGGACCTCTCCAGACTACGCGCCGCTGCTCGATGCCTGGGGGCGCTGGCAGGAGGTGATGCTGGGCTACTCCGACTCCAATAAGGACGGCGGCATGCTCACCAGCACCTGGGAGATCTTCAAGGCGCACCGCGCGCTGCACCGGGTCGCCGAAGAGTGCGGCGTCAAGCTGCGGCTGTTTCACGGGCGCGGCGGGACGGTGGGACGCGGCGGCGGGCCGACCCATCGCGCCCTCACCGCGCAGCCTCCCGGCGCGTTCCTGGGCCAGGTCAAGATCACCGAGCAGGGCGAGGTGCTTAACTGGAAGTACGCCGACGCCGTGGTCGCCGAGCGGAACCTGGAACTGATGGTGGCGGCCTCGCTGGAGGCGTTGACCCGCTCCGAAGGGTGGGGCGCTCGGATCGAGCCGGAGTGGGAGGCGGCGATGGAGGCCCTCTCTGCAGAGGCGTTCGCCTATTACCGCGCTCAGATCGCCCAGAACCCGGATATCCTGCCCTACTTTGAGGAGGCGACGCCAGTGCGGGAGCTAGAACACGCCCGCATCGGCTCACGGCCCGTCCGCCGCAGCCAGCGGCGCGGCCTGGAAGACCTGCGCGCCATTCCCTGGGTCTTCGGCTGGATGCAGAGCCGCCACGTCCTGCCCGGCTGGTTCGGCGTGGGCTATGCGCTGGAGCGGTTCCTTCAGGCCGATCCCCGGCGCGAGGCGCTGCTGCAAACCATGATGCGGCAGTTCCCACTCTTTGAAGATATGATCCGCAACGTCGAGCTTGGGATAGCAAAGGCCGATCTGAGCATCGCGCGCCGCTACGCCGATCTGGTCGCGGACGCCGCTCTGCGCGAGCGCGTCTTCGCCTTGATCACCGAGGAGTTTCAGCGGACGCTGCGTGTGGTGCTGCGTATTACCAAGCAATCCTGCCTGTTGGAAACCAATCCGGTGCTGGCCCGCTCCATCCGTCTGCGCAATCCCTACGTGGACCCCATGAGCCTGATTCAGGTGGACCTGCTGCGCCGCAAGCGGGCCGGAGAGGAGAGCGAGGAGCTTAACTACGCCCTGGCCGCCACTATCAACGGCATCGCGGCAGGTCTCAGAAATACAGGCTGACGCCACCACCGTTCCCCTCTCCTTGAGAATGGGAACCCGGCTTCTCGGTTCCCCCTCTCCCCCAGCGCCGGGGGTCGCAAGGCGGAGGGGCGAATCATTGTAGCCCCGACCTTTGCAGTGGGGATAGGGGGGAGGGCGCCCCTACTCCCCACACCCTATCCCCTACACCCTAACGAGGCATACCAGACTTCTGTATAGGCGGCGGAAGATGCAACCCTACTCCCCACACCCTATCCCCTACACCCTAACGAGGGGCTGGGGGTGAGGTCTGTTGAAGGCCGCATAAAAAAGCATAAGAGCATAAGAGGATTCTTTGCCTGGAATTTAGTAATAGGTTATATCCCAGTCCAGAAGGAAAGGAGGTGAGAAATATGGCTGGTAACGACACGCCGAACACAGTCCGATTGCGGCTGGATGGCGCCTTCGAGACGGCTTTGACCTGGATGCCGTCCTGGTTGCCTGAGGTTATGCCTGCGATCTGACACTGAGCGCAGATCTGGCCGCTGGCAGCGGCCTCAAAAAACCTGGATAAAGGAGGCTATGATCCCAATGAAGCCGCAATGGCTGCGCGCCCTGAGCGCGCTGGCACTGGTGGCATCGGCGTGTCGCGTCACGGCAAACCCACAGACGCCCCCGCCTGCCCCCAACGTCCTCACCACGGAGTTTACCTACAAAGCTAGCGTTCCTGCTGTGCCGGAAAACGCGAAGGCGCTAGATATCTGGCTGCCCATACCCTCCGACAGCCAATGGCAGGCCGTTCGTGACACTGGAAGTAAGCAGTCCCGTTCCGTATCGGGAGGCCCGGGAGCCGAAGTTCGGCAACCGCATGGTCTACCTCCATGTCGAGAAGCCGCAAGCGCCGTTGACGGTCAACGTCCGCTTTACGGTAACGCGCAAGGCGGTAGAAGTACTGGGCAAGCCCGGCATTACCGCCGAAAACCCGGTGCCAAAAGACGCTTTAGAATCAGAAGAGGTACGCCGCCTGCTGGAGCCGGACAAGAAGGTTCCGATTGGCGGACGTTACGGCCAGATCGCGCATGAAGTGACTGCCGGGAAGACCACGTCGCTCGATCAGGTGCATGCCATCTTCGATCATGTCGTGGCGACCATGCAGTATGACTACAAAAAGGAATCGCCCAAATATGCCCAGGGCGATGTCGCCTTTGTGTGCGATTACAAGAAGGGCAACTGCTCCGACCTGCATAGCTACATCATCTCCCTGGCACGCAGCCTGCACATTCCCGCCGTGCTGGAGTTCGGTTTCCCCCTCACCGGCATTCCCGTTCCCGATCCCCTGCCCAAAGAGGGCACGATCGGCGGCTATCACTGCTGGACCTGGTTCCGCGACCCCACGCAGGGCTGGGTTCCCCTCGACGCTTCCGACGCCCGCCGCTGGCTGGATTCCGGCAAGCCGGAGGTAAGAGACTACCTGTTCGGCAACCTGGTGCTGGCGCGCTCCGCCGTCGTGATGTCGTGCGGGCGGGACATTACGCTCGATCCGCCGCAGAAGGCCGGCCCGCTCAACTACTTCATCTATCCCTATGCCGAGGCCGACGGCAAGCCGGTGGAGGCCAAGTGGGAGCTCAGTTTCCGCCGTAAGGAAGCGGCCTCCGCTGCCGCTGCAAGCCCGGCCCCGCAGGCGCAGGCTACGTCCTCTTCTCCGGTTTCCTCCTCAGCCGGTGCTGCCGCTGCCCTTGCAGATCCGGCCCGGCAGGACTTGCAGCAGCAGATAGACGAGCTCCGGCGTCTGGTGGAGGAGCAGCGCCAGGAGATTGCCCAACTGCGGCAGCAGGTTGGCCCGCTCCCCGCTCCGCCGGCCAAGCCGCCCACCATACCGACGGTCGCCAGCCGGGAGCGCGTCAGCGTCTACGGGTTCCTGCGCCTGGATACCATCTGGGACAGCGGGGCCACCAATAATAGCCAGACCCCCTTCTTTGTCCAGTCGCCCAGCAGCCCCAACGTCACCCGGGCAGGCAACAGCGTTCTGACCCTTCATCCTCGCCTGACCCGCTTAGGCCTCAACTTTGCCGCTCCCCCGGATACGCTCAAGGGCTACAACATAACCGGCAAGTTTGAGATGGACTGGCAGAACGGCAGCGGCCTGACCCCCGAGTCGCGCCCGCTGCTGCGTATCCGCCACGCCTACTTGCAGTTGCAGCGCGGGGCGAGCAGTCTGCTGTTGGGGCAGACCTGGGACATCATCTCGCCCCTCTACCCCTCCCCGAACGACGATACGCTCATGTGGAACGCGGGCAACCTCGGCGACCGCCGTCCGCAGATTCGCTACGCCTATGATCCGACCACCAGCCCCTTCAACCTGGCTTTCGGCGTCGGACTGGCGAGCGCGGTAGATAACCAGGATTTAGATACTAACGGCATCCGGGACGGCGAGGATAGCGGTCTGCCCAACGTCCAGATGCGCCTGGGCTGGAAGAGCAGAACAGCCAGCGCCGGCGTGTGGGGACATTATGCCTGGGAGACGGCTACCAAAATGGTAGCCGGGCAGGGGAGTTTTCCCGGTTATAGCATCGGCCTGGACTTGCTGTGGCAGCCCACCGCCCGCTGGGACCTGCGCGGCGAACTCTGGACCGGGCAGAACCTGAGCGACTTCCGGGGCGGCATCGGCCAGGGCGTCAATCCCACCACCGGGCTGCCGATCCGCTCCTCCGGTGGGTGGGTGGAGGCCGGCTTTCAGCCGACGCGGCTCTACCGGATCGCGCTGGGCTACACCCTGGATAGCCCCAATGTCCGAGATATACCGGCGGGTGGGCGCACCCGGAATGATGCCATCTATCTTGCCAACCGCTGGCGGATTGGAGGCAACACCAGCGTCGGCCTGAACTATCTGTTCTGGACAACCCAGTACAAGGGGTTGGCGACCGGCACGGACCATCGCCTGGATGCCTTCGTGCAGCACGACTTCTGAGGCTGGTTCTGGAAACTCAGGGAGCGGACGATGGCACTGGACACGGTCGCGTTTCGTAACTGGCTTAACGGCTTCCTCCTGGAGAGTGACATGGAGCCTGACCTGTTTCCCTGGGCCAGGCAGTTGTCGCCGGAGGAACATAACTGGCTCTGCTCTGACCTCGCACAGCTTCTTGCCGAACCGGAGGAGACGGGCGAACCGCTGGATGTGCGGGAGCTTGAGGAGGTTCTGACGGAATACGCGGAGCGCGCCGGATGGCCGGGGCCGCTGCTAGACGCCGCCCTGCCGACCGAAGCGGCAGCCTTTCGGGTGGAAGTGCGCCCGCAGGACCTCCGGACAGTACGGCGCGCGGCGCAAGGCGTCCAGAAGGCCGTTCAGGAACTCCTCACCGGGTTTCTGGCGATGACTCCACACGACCCGGCGCGTCTGGGAACCTACAAGATCAAGAAGCTGCCGGATCGCAGTCTGTATCAAATTGATCTGCCCGACGACTATCGGCTCCGTTACTGCGTAGATAGGCAGGAGCAGGTCGTCTATGTCGTCTATCTGGGCCCGCACCCCCAGGGTCAGGCCGATGGCCGGGAACGGTCGGTGCGGGCCATGCTTCAGCAGCGCTACAGCAAGCGTCTCTGAACGCTCTATCGCATTAAATTAGGGCGCGCAAAATTTCCCGCGCTCCCTCTGCGTACTGGTCAAGAGCAGCAATCTTTATGCGCTTTGAGCCTGAGGCCGCTGAGAGGCAGAGCCGGTCTCTGCCGTTGGCAAACAGTAAGGAGAAGAGTAATGCGTAAGATGCACATGATTGTGCTTGGCTCACTGTTAAGTGTGCTGGCTATGGCGAGCGTTACCTTTGGGTGGGCCGCAAACAAAGAACTGGTATCCGGCATTAAGAAGGGAGGTCTGTTGCCTGCCTTCCATCCGACGCATGTGTCCGGCGCCGACAAAGATACGGATACCTGCCCGGTATGCAACTATCCTTTCAATCCTGCCGTGCAGGTCTGGGTCAATACCGACACGATGCAGAACGTCGCTGCCATTGCGGAGACGTTGGAGCGCGCCGTCAAAGCCAATACCGGCCAAAAGATGAAGGCTTTCATCATCTTTATGAACGCGAAAGGGGAGTCGACCCAGGCCCTGGCAGATCGGCTGAGGAAGTTGGCAGCGGACAGGAAGATCGAGCAAGTCGCTCTGACCTATCTTCCCAATTCCCGGCATGAAGCGGTCGCCGAGTATCAGATCAACACTGACCCCAGGATCAAGAACACGGTCTTTGTGTACAAGGCCCGCAAAGTAGAGGCCAAGTTCATCAACCTTATGGCGGACAAGCGGGGATTGGCGGCGCTTAACAACTCCCTGCATACCGCGCTGAACCTCAACATTCCGGATGCGCAGACCGCCGATAGTCCCTCCTCCGTCACGGGGCACGGCCCTATCGCCTGGAACGACTCGCTGGACAGCGCCCGGAAAATAGCCGCCAGGGACGGGAAAGTGCTCCTCGTGGACTTCTATGCCGATTGGTGCGGCCCCTGCCAGGAGATGATCAAGACGACCTACCAGGATAAGCGCGTTGTGCAGCATTCTGCGCGATTCGTCCCGGTACTCATCAATATTGACAAGCAGCCCGAAGTCGCCCGGAAATACAACATCGAGGCGATTCCTACGGTTCTCTTCCTGAACGCCAGCGGAAAGGTGCTGCTTCAGAATATCGGCTATGCCGACGGGGATCAGTTCCTGCAATTGATGGAGCAAGCTTCCAAAAAGAGCAGATCCTGAGTGAGCAAAAGGCCCTTACCCCCGGTCAAGGAGGGCCGGGGGTTAAGGACTAAAAAACCGCATCAATGCGCGGCAAGCTTGGCTTTGGGTCGGAGAGCGGCGGTGGCGGCTCCCATCGTAATGCTTTTCGGCGAGAAGCCGGCCTTTTCCATAGAGGCCAGCACCGGAACCAGGTCCAGCGATTGGCCTTCCTTTGCTTTCAGCGTCAGCGCACCGTCTGCGACCTTAATGGAGTCCAGGTTTAGCGCCTCGATTTTGGAAGACCTCAGCGCCTTATCCAGGGCGGCGCTGCAGCCGCCGCAGCAGAGATGGGCGACTCCGATAGTCACCGGACCGCTGCCCGCCTCGATCTTGGTCGCTGGGAAGCCGCCCTTGCGTAGCGCGTCCAGAACCGGAACGATATCGGTTGCATTGTCCTTGAGCGTAACGGTCACATTCGTACCGTCAATCGCGACATCGCTGGCTACCTCTGCCAGCGCCGTTTTCGCTGCTGCCTGGCAGCCGGCGCAGCACATGTGGCCGACTCCAACGGTTACTTTCGTCTCCGCACGTACCCCTCCGCTACAGAGCAACAGCGATGCCGCCGCCACCGACAGGAAAAACGTCTTTACCGTCGCGTCCAGTGTCTTCATCACCATTCGCCTTCGTACCCGGTGTCTGCTGGAGAAGCTCGCCTCCAGCCAATGGCATGTTGCCGGCCTTGCAGGATAGAGATAAGGCAACATTGGTCTCTTTTGCTATCGGTCTAGTGATCTCCTGCTAGAGAAGCAATGGGAAGCGTCCAAAGTGAAAATCCGGGTAGAGGAGTTGTCTCTTGAAAATGTAGAGGCCGGAGATTACACATGATCTCCTGGCATTATAGTTGGAGAGACTGAGGAGAAGACGCTCTGTCGGCGGGGGCGATGAGCATGTCAGTTCTCGGCGCGTGGGGTGCGGGGACGCAGGCAGGCCACGCCCAGCCCCAGCAGCAGCCAGAAGAAGAGCGAGACCTGCGCGAACTGCCAGGCCGGGTTCCCGAGGGCATCCACCGTAAAGCCCACCACGCCGCACAGGCACGCCAGCAGCAGAGAGCGCCGAATGCCGCCTTCCATAAAGCGCAGTCGCCGAATGCCCGCCCGCAGAAACGCCACCACGATCCCGGCAAACAGGCCCACTCCGATCAGCCCCTGCTCTGCCGCCATCTGCAGCCAGAAGTTATGCGCCATCTCCGCCAGGGTCGGCCGGTTCTGCACCACGAACTCCGGCGGACGCCCGCTCTGGCTGTAAGGCTCCTGCAGGAAGGGGAACGTTCCCAGGCCGTTGCCGAACAGGGGCCGGCGGAGGAACAGCTTCTCGGCGGCACGCCACTTCGTCTCCCGATAGGCCAGGCTCTCCTCGCGTCTATTGGCCCCCAACGGCGTGCCAAATAGAGAGTTGGCGCCCCCCAGCGCCGCAAACAGCCCACTGCCGACCAGGAGGACCAGCAGCGGAACGAGATACTTCCGTGCCGCGCCCGGCGCCGGGCGCCTCTCCGGAGCGCCGATCCGACTGAAGAGCATCAGCGCGATCACGGAGGCGAGCGCCCCCAGCCAGGCGCTGCGCGTCCCGGTCATCAGCAGACAGACGCCGACGAGGGCCGCTGCCGCCAGCGCCATCTGCTGCCGTTTCGGATCGCGCTCGGTCAGGGCGCGGACCAGGGGCACGGGCAGCAGAATCATCAGAAAGGCGCCGAAGAGCTGGTGGTCGCCAAAAAGAAAGGCGTAGCGGTGCGCGCCGGTCAGCGCCAGCGCCAGCAGGCCGACGCCGGCCAATAAGGTGACGACCAGCGTCAGGGCGCCCTGAATTTTGACTAGATGCTCCGAGCGGCGGACGTGGTAGGCCAGGGCAAAATAGAGCAGCGCGCTAACGACGATTCGCTGGAGCTCCGCCAGGCCGAAGCGGCGCAGCGATGGCGCCGCAGGGCCTAGCAGCAGAGAGATCACCGAGGCGGCCAGATACAGCAGGAGATACAGGTTGGGGCCGGTGCCCAGAAAGGCCAGGATGTCGGCGCGCTTGATAGGAAACCGCGCGCGCAGGACCAAAATGCCCGCCAGCAGCGCGGCCATGACCTGCAAGGCTTTGTTGGCCGCCCCTTGCAGGGCCTCATTGGAGGGCGAGGCCAGCGAGGGAACCAGCAGCACCATGCACAGCACCACCAGCAGGATGCGGTTCTGTATCGTCTGCTGCCAGTAGGCCCAAACTTTGGCATTGCCAGGGGAAGAAGCGGCAGGCATCGGTGAAATGTTATCGTCCCTTTCCATACGTCCTATCGTCGTGCGCTTGCTGACAGAGCTTAGAGCGCCTAACAAAACCCGTTCTCCCTCTGCCTTGCAGGGAGAGGGCCGGGGTGAGGGGAGAGCCTCACAGCCACGTTGTGTTAGGAACTCATAACCTGCCGCAAGCTTCCCCACTTTATTAGGTGTGGATAGCCGGGTTTCCTTTCTCACTTCCAATCTAACCCGCCCTTGCTTCGGGAGCGCCTGACTTAATGCGGGCAGGCACTCAACCAGGGTAAAGTTGTAGGCTAGATGCGAACCCCGCCCTTGCTTCTGCGGGTAGGATTAGGTACAATGGATTACTATGCGTGATGCTACTGCCCCGGAAATAGCGCTGCCGGGCGTTGCCGTAGAGCCGCAACGCAGCCAGCGTACCGACCATCTCAACACACTCCGCGATTCGGTTGAGCTCGCCGCCTATCTGCGCGCTGAGCGTGAAGCCCTGATGGAGCGCATCCGCCAGGACGCTGCGGTCGGTGGGCTGGCGATGGCGCGCGCGTTCAGCGATCTCATGGATGCCGTCATCTCCCGGATGTTTGCGCTGGCCTGCGCCCGCGTCGGGGCCAATCCGGAAATCCTACCCATCGTCATCGTCGCTACTGGCGGCTATGGCCGGCGCGAGCTTTCCCCCTTTTCCGATATTGACATCACCTTCATTCCCTATCGAGACGGCGATCCACAGGTGGATCGGGTGATCCGGGACATGTTCACGCAGGTCATGGATGTCTGCATCGCCCGCTGTGGGCTTGAGGTCGGTTACGCCTACCGACTGCTGGAGGATTGCTCGGCACTCGACCATCAGACGGCCTGCGGACTGCTCGACGCCCGCCGTATTATCGGCAGCAACCGCCTGTTTATCCAGCTGGAAGACGCCTTCTGGATGGGCTTCAACCCGACCGACTTCATTTTTACCAAGCTGGAGGAGCGGCGGCGCGCGCTAACCAAATGGGGCCAGACGCCGCGCGTGGTCGAGCCGCAATTAAAGGAGGGGCCGGGCGGCCTGCGCGACCTGCAAACGGCGGTATGGCTGGTGCAGGCGCGGGCGAACCTGGCGGCGGCGCGCGTGCGGGGAGAGCGCGCCTTCGAGGCGCTGATCCGGGAAGCCGATGTCTCGCCCGCCGACGCGGCGCGCTTGGCGGAGGCAAAAGAGTTCCTCTTCCGCGTGCGCAACGCGCTGCACGCACTGGCCGGGGCCGAGCGCGATACGCTGGTGATCACGCGCCAGGAGGATGTTGCGGCAAGCCTCGGCTACGAGGCCGGCCCCGCCCTGGAATCGGAGGAAACGGCGACGCTGCCCGTAGAGCGGTTCATGGCCGATCTCTATCCCCGGCTGGCCCTGGTGCGCCGCGTCTCCGACCAGATCATGCGCCACGTCGGCAACAGCCGCCTGCTGCTGGGGATCGGGCTCGACTGCCGTCGGCGCCAGATCGTCCCCGCCAACGAGGCCCTGGAAACCGACGACCCGGCCTGGATGCTCTGGGCCTGCGAACTGGCGCAAAAGTACGACCTGACGTTTGGCGAGCGGCTAGAGCGGGCCATCGTCACGCTGGCGCAGACACGCCCGGCCCTGGCCGACCCGCTGGCAGCAGCGCAAGTTTTCACGCGAATCCTATCCAAAACCGGCAAGGTCTACCCCATCCTGCAGCGCATGGCCGACCTCGGTGTGCTTGGCTGGTTTCTGCCGGAGTTCGGCGATCTGATGGATCTGATCCCCTACGATCCCTCCCACGACTATACGGTCGGGCAGCACTCTCTGCTGGCCGTGCAGCACCTGGAGGAGTTGCTGACGGCGGAGGGCAGCGAAGACCTGATGGAGATGCGCCGGCTGCTGGAGGAGCTGCCGCACCCGGAGCAGCTCATCCTAGCCATCCTGCTCCACGATAGCGGCAAAGCCACGCCCGGCAAACCGCATGCGGAGGTGAGCGAGGAGGTGGCCGAGGCCGTCTGCCGACGGCTCGGCTGGCCGGAAGAGGCGGCAGCCAACGTGCGCTTCCTCGTGCGCTACCACCTGCTCATGGCGGAGACCTCGCGCCTGCGCGACCTGCATCAGGACGAAACTATCCGCGAGTTCACCCGCCAGGTCAACGACCTGGACCGCCTGAACATGCTCTACCTGCTGACCTATGCCGACACGCGCGCCGTGGGGGCCGGGGTCTGGACGCAGGTGAAAGGCCGCTTCCTGCGCGACCTGTGGCGGCGCGCTGCCGCCGTGCTCTCCGACGAGGAGCCGGTCGGCTACGACGACGCGGCCATCGCGCGCGCCCGCCGCCGCCTCTTAAAAGACCTCTCGCCGGAGAATCTACCGGAGGAGGAGGTCGCCGAGCATGTGCAGGCGATGCCGCCGGAGTACCTATTAAATCAAAGTTTAAGCAATATGGCGCTGCATATCGGCTTTATCCGCAAGGTGCGGGCCGGCCAGCCGGTCATAGATTTCCATGATGAGCGGGATGCCACCTATACAGAGGTGACCATCTGCGCCTATGACGACCCGCAGCCGGGCCTGCTCGCCAAGATCGCGGGCGTCTTCTACGCCGCCGGCCTCAACACGCACAGCGCTCAGGTCATGACGCGGGTGACGTCCGCCGACCGGATCGCGCTGGACACTCTCTGGGTGGATTTCCGGGGCCGACAGCTTAGTCCGGGCAAGCGGCGCGAGGTGGCCGCGAACCTGACGGCGGTGCTGACGGGGGCGCAGAGCGTGGGAGCGATACTGCAAAAGGCGCGCGGCAGCGCAACGGGCGCCAGGGGCCGCGCGGCAGCGGTCCGCTCGCCCTCCATCCTCGTGCGCTCCGTCCGCAACGATCTCTCCGACACGCTGACCTATATTGAGACCAGCGGGCCGGACGAGCCCGGCACCTTCTATCGGGTTTGCGACGCGCTCTCGCATCTCGGTTGGGACATTCGCAGCGCCCGCGCCTCCACCTGGCAGGGCGAGGCGCGCTCCAGCTTCTACGTCGCGGGAGCGCGCCACCTCTCCGAGACGGAGGCGCAGCAGGCGCTGGCACAGATTCTGCCGCAGACGGAGGCGGCGGGGGATGGGCGCCGCCCTTGACACGGCGCCCAAACTGGCCCTATAATGCCAGAAGCCAATCTATTTTTTGGCAGCGCACTTTTGGAACGGTTCAGGAGGTCTTTATCTATGGAACGTAGAGGATTCAGCAGCACTCGCCTGCTGTTGGTCGTGGTCTTGCTGGGAGCGCTCGTCGGCATCGGCAAGCTCGTCACGCCGCCCCCGCCCGGCCCGCCGCAGGAGGAGCAGCCCAAGCCGCAACAGCCTGTAAAAGCCGCCATGCAGAATGAAATGAAAGAGCGCATGAAGATGATGAAGGGCGTGCGCGAAAGGATGATGGCGGATCGGGCTAAGCAGCGCAAGATCATGGAGGCGGCACAGAAGGAGCTAGCCAACCAGACCCGTATGCGGCTGGCCAAAGATCCCAACCAGATGGACATCAGCTCGGATTTCTTCTCGCAGCACCATATGGGGCCCGAGGCCTTCAAGGAGGCGGATGCGGCCAAGGCAGCCTATGAGAACGCAAAGAAGAAGATAGAGGGGGAGAAGGCTTCCTCCTCGGCAATCAATCCCAACGCGCCCGCAGCCTCTTCTTCCTCCCCGGCTGCGCCCGCAAAATAAGCGGCGCTTCCTCCACGTTTGCCGGCGGCAGGAGAGATCCTGCCGCCGCGTCCCGTAATCCCCCCGGATTTTTTCGCCCGGCATCTTGACAAACGATCACAAATATGTTAGAGTGCGCACGCTATTAGCACATCTGGCTTGACAGGGGCTATCCGCGACGAACCCCCTTACACATGCGGCCGCGCGCAGATGTCCACCCATATCCGCATCGCACTTATCAGCATCTTTCGTAACTCGTTCCGACCCTTCCGCGCGCCTGCGCGCGGCCACAGATCGGCGTCTGTTGCGCAATTGGCAATGATCTCTCTATCATCCATTGGCACCATGACCTGGGAAGTTCCCTGGACATCCAACAACACAAGGGAGGCGGATTCATGAAAAGGATGGCTTGCGTACTCGCGCTGGCCGCCGGGACGGGGGTGGCATTCGGCGCTGCGCCGCAGGCAGCGCTGGCCCATCCCGCCCCGGCCGCTGCGAGTGGCTTGCAGGTCGAAATCGGCGCGCTCGGCGCGATCTCCAACGATGGCACGGTCAACCTGGATGTAAAGTACGACAGCGGCCTGTTGCGCTCTATCGAGCTCTATGTGGACGGAACGCTCATCAAAGAGCAGTCCATCCGAACGCGGGCCGGACACGGTACGCTCCGTTTTGTGATCGATAGCGCCCTGCTCTCCAACGGCACGCACGAGGTCAAAGTAATTGCCACAGACCTGGACGGCAATACGGCCACGGCGACCTCGCGGGTCAGCCTGAGTCTCACCCCTCAGAGCGGCCCGCTGCGCTTTGTCTACCCCAGGAGCCGCGAGATGGTTCAGGGGGTCGTCCCCATCGAAGTCAAGCTCGACGAAAACCTCAACAAGCCCTACGTGATGTTTTTCGTGGACAACGACTTCCTCGCGCTCATCAACTTCCCGCCCTACACCTACAACTGGGACAGCACCCGC
>DASRGZ010000071.1:0-3069 GCA_035650735.1 Chthonomonadaceae bacterium | reverse complement strand
TGGCTGCTGCTTGGCCTGGTGCCCCGCGCCTTCGAGAGCCTCCTCTGGACGTTCGTGGCGCTCAATGTCTGCCTGACACTGACCAGCACCGTCCTGGGCGGCCTGATGGTAGACGCCGGACAGCGGCACAACGCGACCGGGCGCTTAAGCGCGCAGCGTGTGGGCATTACGCGAGCCGTTGCCCTCGTCGCCGGGCCTTTGAGCGGTTTCCTGGCGGCGCGAGCCTTCGGACTCTCGGTGGGGCTGAGCGCGGCGCTGCACTTTGCGCTCGTGCCGGTGTTCGCGCTCTTCCTGCGGGAAGAGCCGCTGCGGTTTCGGCACAACAACCGGGCGCTGGCCGAGGTAGGCAGGCAAGCCCGGACGCTGCTGCATAGCGGCACGCTCTGGAGTGCGGCGGGGCTGGTCTTCCTGGTCATTATCTCGCCCGGTTTTGGGACGCCTCTCTTCTACTACCAGACCAACGTGCTGCGGTTCAAGCCGCAGTTTATCGGCAACCTGGGACTGGTGAGCGGGGCGTTCGGGTTCCTGGGGGCCTGCGTCTACGGCCTGGTCTGTCGGCGGTGGAATCTGCGGCTGCTTCTGGCGGCCAGTATCGTCGTGCATATCGTCGGCACGCTGCTCTATCTCTCCTATCGCTCGCCGGCGCTGGCGCTGCTCATCACCGCCGCCAACGGCGCCACCGGCGTGCTGGCCATCTTGCCGCTCTACGACCTGGCGGCGCGCGCCACACCGCGCGGCAGTGAGGCGCTGGGCTATTCGCTGATGATGAGCGTCTGGAACTTCACCAATGCCCTCTCCGATCTCCTCGGCTCCTGGCTGTACGACCACTTCCATCTGCGCTTTGTGCATCTGGTCTGGCTGAACGCGGGCACGACGGCCCTGGTGCTGCTGGCGGTGCCGTTTCTGCCGCACGTGCTGATGAACCGTCGCGATGGAGAGGCTTCGCCCGTCCGTGCCTGAACCCGGAGCGGGAGGGCGGCTAGGGCACGTAGAGGACGTGCATACCGTCGGAGTCGAAGGTATCGCGCAGTTGGGCGACGAGGCGCTGAAGGCCGGGGGCGACCGAGGGGGCAAAGCCGACGTCAATGAGGACGGTATCCGTGCTGTCGGCAAGCATCAGGTCCGTCAGCGTGGCCCCGCCGGTGACGAGCGCTCCCGCTCCCTGGCGGTGCGCGGCCCAGAGCAGGCTCTCTCCGGCGCTCATGCCGCTGGCCACCGCCAGAGAACGGATGGGCTGGCTGGGGCGATGGGAGCAGCGCGCTGGGTTTTCGGCGGTGAGGGTCAGCGCATCGTTGACCTGCGCCAGCACCGTATCCAGCGACACGCCCAGCGGCAACTCCCCGATGCGCCCGCGTCCATAGACCACGCCGGGGTTGCGCAGTGGGTAGATGTCGTAGGCGACCTCTTCATAAGGGTGCGCCTCCAGCACGGCGGCGACGACCCCTTGCAGCTCCCGCTCCGGAACGAGCATCTCCAGGCGTATCTCCTCCACTTCCTCTAGCTTGCCGACCTGGCCGATGGCGGGATTGGCCCCCTCGTGCGGAAGAAAGGTGCCGGTGCCGGGCGAACGAAAGGCGCAGTTGGTATAGTTGCCGATGATGCCTGCGCCCGCCTCCGATGCGGCCTTCTGCACGCGCTCCACGCTTTCCAACGGCACAAAGACAACCAGCTTCAGTTGCACCTCGGCCGCCGTGGGCACGAGCGCGCCGCTGACGGCCAGCCCCAGCCGCTCGGCCAGGCTGTCATCGAAGCCGCCCGGCGCGGCGGCATAGGCGTTGGAGAGGATGTAGAGCGAGATCTGCCGCTGCACCAGATGCGCCACCTTCGCCCCGATGGGGTTATCCCAGCGCAGCTCCGTGAGGGGGCCGGCGAGCAGCGGCGCAGCGCAGATGATCAGAGCCGCTTTATAGACGGCGGCGCAGGAGATGGCGTTGTAGGTCGCCAGAGGCGTGACGACGATGTTTTTGACGGGCGTGAAGGCGGTCCCGACCTGGAGGCCAGAGGGGGCCGGCGGCGAGGCCAGGGAGGGCGGGGCCAGATATTCGAGGAAGTCAAGGATTTCGGCAACCGTGACGGCACGCCGTCGGCGGCGCCGCGGGATGTCCTCCGGGTTATCGGCGGGTTTGCGCGTCATAGCGATTTTAAGGCGATCCGGTATTGGGAGGTGTAGGCCCTGCGGGGCATCCTGCGGCCAACAGGCGCACCACTCAAGGGTGCTTGCGAGTATAACAGATCGGGAGGGATACTGTCAATGTTAAGCCTGGCAAAACGACATGAATCCTCCCATTGTTGCTCTATGGGAGGATTCATGCTTCCATCTTCATCCTTAAGGCTTGGGAAGGACGCACCGGTTACTCTATGTCGCCGCGCTTGCCGCGTCCGCCGCCGAAACCACCGGGGCTTCCCATTGCGGGGCCACGCCCGCCAAACCCAGGGGCGCCGCTCGGTCCGCGCCCCATGCCCAGGCCAGCTCCCTGTCCGGTCGCCCCCGTATGGCGATAGCGCATATTTTCGCTCAGGACAACGGTAATGGCGACCACCTTGTTGTTCAGGGTGGTGAACTGAACATGGGCCTTCGGGCCGTAGAACAGCTGCAAATAATTGCCTTCCTGATCCGTATCATCGGGCCAGCCGTAGGCTTGATAGACCGCCGAAACCGGGCTGCCCAGGCCGATGCCCCGCTGGGTACGGGTACCGCCGTTGCGTCCGAACTCTTGAATGGCGGTAACGCGGCCATCGTTATTAAACAGGAAGACATACAGATGCTCGGTCCTGGGATTGAGGTAGGTCCACATATAGCCGCCGGCACTGCGGAACGTATCCTCGTTTTCGGTATTGTTGCGTGCCCCGGTCGTTGCGCTCATGCCGGGACGTCCCGCCATGCCCGGATAACCGCCCATCATCCCGGCTGGAGGGCCACCAGACATGCCGCCGGGCCTACCGGCCATGCCGGGATAGCCGTAGCCCTGAAACACTCCCGGAGGCGGACCACTCATGCCCGGCCCACGCCCCATCATGCCGGGGTAGCCGCCCATCATCCCGGGAGGGGGACCGCTGGGAGCGCCGATG
>DASRGZ010000070.1:0-7261 GCA_035650735.1 Chthonomonadaceae bacterium | reverse complement strand
TTTAAAGACGAGCGAGGCCAGCGCTGCCGCCAACGCCGCCATCAATCCGCGCGCCGTCCAGGGCCGCTGCGCGAGAACGGCGCGCAGACTCTCTCCGCCCAACCGGCGCACCGCCAGCGCCGCCACCGCCACGCCCCCCAGCCCTAATAGCACCCAGAGCGAGACCAGCAGGCGCAGGTTCATGCCGACTTTGCGGAGGGCGATTTCGGCCAGGTAGCCCGCGCCGCGCCCGGCGCTCGCCGCTCGGAGCGCGCCGCCGAAATGCGAGCTGGCGCCTTGACCGGCGAAGGCAGCATCGAGCGCGCCGAAGACAAAAGCCAGCAGCAGCCCGGCCAGGATGCAGAGCAGGCCCAGGCGCACGGTCGGGCGCCTGCCGTGCAGGATCGCCGCGCCGAGGCCGAACCCCGCCCCAGTCGCCGCCAGGCTCCCGGCGTTCGCCCCCAGTCCCGGCCAGCCCAGCAGCAGCAGCAGCGCGAGCCAGCCGACAGCCAGCGCCAGGCGCAGCCCGCGTCCGTCACCGTCGGGAGGGAAGCGCAGGCCCCGGTCGTCCAGCGCGGCAAACGCGCCCATGAGGGCGAAGCCCATCACAATCCCCAGATACTCGTTGCCGATGCCGTAATACCGGATGCCGGACAGGGGATAGCTGCTCAGCAGCGAATCCTTGAGCAGCGGCTGTCCCAGGAGCGTATCGCCAGCCACCAGCAGCACGCCCAGCAGCGCGGCGGCGGCAGGCGGCCCCACGCGCAGCGCCCGCGCCAGCAGGTAGCTGAAAGCGGTCAGCCCGGCCATCCAGGCCGCGATCCGCAGCCCATACTCCAGCAGCGTGGGCGGCACGAGCAGCGGCGCCAGCATCAGCGCGGCGGGCAGGTTCAGAAAAAAGACGACGCCCGGCCCCAACCACCGCGACGCCCGCACCCCACCCCGCCGGCGCGCGATCAGGCTGCCCACCACAACCAGCACACAGGCTACGGCGATAGGCGCCATGACAGGCACGACGGCGCATCCGTTGAGCGTGGCGAGATAGTCCAGGCGGGCGACGGCGGCGACTCGCAGCGCCCCGTTCTCCGCGTAGGCCACCGACCGCACGGGACGCCCGATCATCATGACGGGCACGGGCGCACGGAACAGGGCCAGGAGGGTGGGCGCGATGTCCACATTGGCGATCAGGCCAGGCGTGCGCGTGGTGGCGGAGGTCAGCAGGCCGGGAGGAAAATGAGGCCCCAGGGCGAGAACGGGCGTCAGGCGGTTCCAGACCGAGGGGATTCCGGCCTGCCCGGAAGGCGGACGCGGCGCAACCAGGAGCACGTCGGCCTGCCGACCCTCGGCCTGCATCTTAGCGGTCAGCAGATAGAGAAACAGGTCCAGACGGCGCAGGGCGGCGGCGCGCGCGGCCCCATAGGCGTCGGGGGAAAGCGAGGGCCGGGCCGCCTCCGCCCGCGCCGTGTCGCCCAACTGCACGACGCTCACATCGGCCTCCGACTCCAGCACGGCCTGCGTCAGCCGGATCGGATCGTCCGCCAGCCCGAAGGGGCTTTGCGAGTGCGCCCGCAGCGGCGCGACGTAGCCCGCGCCCACGCCCCGCCCATCCACCGTCAGCAGGGCCGCGCGTCGGCCCCAGACAGCGGCATCCGCGTTGCCATAGACGTCGGCGCGGATCGGCGGATTCGCCGCGGCCAGCGCCGCTCCCAGGCGCTCGGAATCCAGCCCGCGCCGGGCCAGCGGCGCAAGGCCCAGGTGCCGGATGTCGGCGGGGCGCATTGGCAGCAGCGGGGCCTCCAGTGGCCCGACCCGCCGCGCGTAGACGGCACCTGCGTCGCCGCGTTCGCCAGGCACGGCCTCCCAGACGTTTGCCGCCATCTCGTCCGTGGGCGCGGCGGGAACGTGCGCGCCCGCCGCCAGGATCAACGTGGCGGCGGCAGGGGTCTTCGGCCCGGCGACGGCGCAGTTCATCACGCCGAGAGCACCCGTCTCCGCCAGATGGGCCAGGTGCGGGTTGGCCGGGGAAAGCAGGTCGTCGAGGGTCAGCGCGTCGCACAAGACGAGCACGACGCGCGGGCGCGAGACGCCGCGTTCCTGTGGCTGCGCGCGACAGGCCGCCGCGCACAGCAGCGCCAGGAAACAAAACCAGAATCGAGCCACCGATACCGGTTTTATCTTTCCCATCACCGGGAAGGGAAGGGAAGCTGCCATGTGAGGGACGCACTTGTGTCACCCCCTTCCCTTGTAGGGAAGGGGGATAGGGGGTTAGGCTGCTACTTGCGCAGCTGCGCTGCGACCAGGCGCGGCACGGCCTCCAGCGCCTCCTGGAGCTTACCGGCCTCGCGTCCGCCCGCCTGCGCAAAGTCGGGACGCCCGCCGCCGCCGCCGCCCGCGATTTTGGCGACCTCCCGCACCAGGTTGCCCGCGTGCAGGCCCTTCGCCACCAGGTCGGGCGTCACCTTCGCCGTGAAGGCCACTTTGCCGTCTACCGCCGCGCCCAGGACAATGACGGCAGAATGGAGCTTCTGCGCGGTGCGGTCGGCCAGATTCGCCAGCGTCTCCGCATCCGCGTTCTCCAGTTGACGCGCGACAACCGGAACGCCGTGAACATCCTGGGGCACAAACTCCGCCCCCTGCGCCGCGCCGCCGCCCGCCTTCAACTGTCGATTCTGCCGTTCCAGCTCCTGCCGCTGCGCGATCAGGCGCTCTGCCGCCGTCACCACCTCGTTCGGGCCGGCCTTGAGCAGAGAGGCTACGCGCTCCAGCGCCTCCTCCTCGCGGTGGATATAGTCGAGCGCGCCCCGGCCCGTCACCGCCTCCAGGCGCCGCACGCCCGCCGCCACGCCCGTCTCCGAGACGATCTTGAACAGTCCGACCTGCGACGTATGCGCCAGGTGCGTGCCGCCGCAAAGCTCCAGGCTGAAGCCGGGCACCTCGATCATGCGCACGCGGTCGGCGTATTTCTCGCCGAACAGGGCCATCGCGCCGCGCGCCTTCGCCTCGGCAATCGGCACGTCCGTATGCACGACCACCGGCGTATCGTCGAGGACGCGGGCGTTGACGATGGCCTCCACGCGCTTCTTTTCTTCCTCCGTCATCGGCTGCGTGTGGGTGAAGTCGAAGCGCAGGCGGTCCGGGGCGACCAGCGAGCCTTTCTGATGCACGTGCCCGCCCAGAACCTGCCGCAGCGCCGCCTGCAGCAAGTGCGTGGCCGTGTGGTTGCGCATGATGTCGCGCCGCCGTACCATATCCACCGCCGCATGCACCGTCTGCCCGACGCTCACCTCGCCCTCCAGCACCCTGGCGCTGTGCAGATAGACGCCGAGCGCGTTCTTCCGGGTGTCCGTGACCTCGATTCTGAGGGCGCAGGTGGTGTCGCCTGCTGGCGCGGTCAGCGTGCCGGTATCGCCGACCTGCCCGCCGGCCTCCGCGTAGAAGGGCGTGCGGTCCAGGACGACGGTGATCTCGTCCCCGGCGCGCGCAAACTGCACCGATTCGCCGCCATGCAGCAGGGCGAGCACGGTCGCCTCCGCTTCGGTCTGCGTGTAGCCCAGGAAGTCGGTCGGCGGCAGCCCCGCCAGCACCGCCTCCCAGCTAAGGGCCGTGAAGACCTCTCTGCCCTCGACGGCCTCGCGGGAGCGCCGGCGCTGCTCCTCCATCTCGCGCGCAAAGCCTTCCATGTCCACGGCGATACCGCGCTCCGCCGCGAGCTCCTCCGTCAGGCGCAGCGGGAAGCCGTAGGTATCGTAAAGCTGGAAGACATCCTTGCCGGGCAGCACCTTCGACCTCTGGACCTCCTCGGAAGAGAGCATCTCCTCCAGGCGGTTCATGCCATAGTCGAGCGTGCGGCGGAAGCGCTCCTCCTCCGCGCGAATGGTCTGCAAAATCAGTTCGCGACGCTCCTTAAGCTCCGGGTAGAAGTCGCCCATCTGCGCGATGATCTCTGGGGCGATTTCGTGCAGGAACGGCGCCTCAAAGCCCAAAACCATCTTGCCGTAGCGGATGGCGCGGCGCATAATATAGCGCAGGACATAGCCCCGGCCCTCGTTGGAGGGTAGGATGCCGTCGGCGATGCAGAAGACGGTCGAGCGCGTGTGCTCGGCCACGACCCGAAACGCGAAGTCTGCCGGCCCCTCCGTGCCCCCGTACTTCTTGCCCGAAAGCGCCTCGATCCGCTCCAGCGTGGGCAGGAACAGGTCGGTCTCGAAGACGCTCTGCTTGCCCTGGAGGACGTAGGCGATGCGGTCCAGGCCCGCGCCGGTATCGTTGTTCTTCTTGGGCAGGGGCGTCAGCACCGGCTTACCGTGCGCGTCCTGGCTGCGGTCGAACTGGGTGAAGACATTGTTCCATATCTCCAGCCAGCGGCCCGCCGCATCGTCCACCAGATATCGCTCGGTGGGCGAGAGGTTGGGATCGGTGGTCATCTCCTCCAACGGCGCGACGCGATAGAAGATTTCTGAGCAGGGGCCGCATGGTCCGTCCGGCCCTTCCTCAATGGCGTTGGCGGGCCAGAAGTTCTTGTCCGCACCCAGCCGATGGATGCGGTCTTCCGGCAGCCCAACCACCCGATGCCAGATGTCATAGGCCTCGTCGTCGTCAATGAAGACGGTGACGCAGAGGCGGTCGGGATCGAGCTTGAGCCATTCGGTCAGGAACTCCCAGGTCCAGGGAATGACTTCGGCTTTGAAGTAGTCGCCGAAGCTGAAGTTGCCCAGCATCTCGAAGAAGGTGCAGTGCGAAAAGTCGCCGACGCTGTCAATGTCCACCGTGCGCAGGCACTTCTGGACGGTGGCGATGCGTGTGCTGGGCGGGGTGGCCGCGCCGATGAAATAGGGCTTGAACTGCTGCATCCCGGCGGAGGTAAACAGCGTCGTCTTATCCTCGACGCCAAGCACGTCCACGGGGATAAGCGGCGCACCGGGCAGATGCAGGTGTCCCTTGCTGATAAAAAAGTCTATATATTTCTGGCGCAATTCGCTGGCTGTCATGGATTTCCTACACTCCCAATTATGGCTAAATCTGAACTATTATAGCACGTCGCAGCCCTCATCCCCATTCCCTTCTCCCGATTCACCTAACCCCGCTCCCCTTCCCTAGCCGCTCGTACCTCGCTGGGGAAGGGAGGGACCCGGCTTGGGATAGTTAAGGCCCTCACCCCCTGTCCCCCTCTCTCACACGCTGCGGGAGAGGGGAGAATCAGGGTTGGCTTCTGCTCCCTCTTCACCCCTTGATTATGGTTTATAGACAGTTTTGGCCCTGGCAGAGTTGCGCGATGGCGCTCCTTCCGCCGGAGCCGAAGCGGTCCGGCGCTGCCAGGAGTCTACGGGCCAAGTATTGACTTTTGCGACCCAACCGCTAAACTAATAGACAACTCAAATAAACCTCGCACAGAGGTTAGGATAGTGGTGCTTGTCCAGCAGTGAACAGGGAAACTTCGTTTCCCGCAGATACTTCTCGAAAGCGTCGGCTAAAGCGGACAGTTTCGCGCACTGGTGATTATGGCTCACTGCTTCTCGCGCGGCTTTCCAGACCTGCTCCTGCGGGTTCAACTCCGGCGAACCCGGCGGCAACCACACAACCTCTAAACGCGGGTTCGCCGCCAAGACCGAGCGGATAGCCTCCCCTTGATGCCAGGGAGCGCGATCCCACAGCAGCAAGATAGGTCGGTCGGGATAGGTCTTCAAGACCTGCGGCAAGAACAGAGCGGAAACCTCCGCTTGCATCAGGTCGGAACGCAGCACGACTTCTTGGCCCGTTGCCAAGTTGAGCGCGCCATAGAAATGGGTGTTCTCCCGCCCCGGATGCACCTTGACCACCGGGGTCTGTCCCCTCGGAGACCAGACCCGCATCAGGGAGGCTTGCAGATACAGCGAGGCTTCCTCGCCTGCCAGGATCGCAGTTTTAGGGGCGTTCTGGGCCGTGTCTACGAGTTTTTTTCCAGAGCCTCCTCGAAGGCCATGCCTTTGTCTTCGGAGCGCGACTTGTACTGCTTGGCAGGGCGTTGCAAAGAGAAGCCGCACTTGTTGAGCAGGTTATAGTAGGAGTTCTGGCTCTGGTAGAGCACTCCATACTCCTGCTGCACCAGCCGCTTCAGATCAGCAATCGTCCAGAACTGCCCGTCGCCGACGCAGAACTCTTGGCCCAGGCGTTGAGCGGGGGTGTAGCGATGCAGTTGGTTCTGGATGGCTTCGATCTGCTCGGCACTGAGCTTGGCGCTATTGCCCCCGACGCGATGGTCTACCAGACCGAGGAGTCCTTTCTTTCGATAGAGCCGACACCAGTCCATCAGACTGGTGCGACTGGCGCCGGTGATGTCCATGATCTGGACGACCGGATAGCCCACGCCATAGAGCCGAACCGCTTGATAGCGTGTTTTGGTAGCGGCATCCTGGCAATACAGGTAAGCGGCCTGTAACTCGTTGGCCTGCTCTTGGGTGAGTTGAAAGTGACGACTTGCCATTCCTCCATTATATGACATCTATTTGAGACATCTATAAGAGAACCATTCTCTATTACCTATCGCTCACGTTCTCTCGTTATGGCCCAACGGCCATCTTTTTAGACTTCCGTAAGCCTTCCAGAATAGACTATCGTCGAAAGATATTGCCGGGAAGGAAAATCGTCCACGATCGTTATGCGTCGGCTAGAAAGTGAACCTGCCCATGCTTACCCAACCTGGCGGATCCACCTGTTCGGGGGGCTGCACGCCCAGAATGGCAACCTGCCCCTCACCCGCTTCAAGACCCAGAAGGTCGCGGGCCTGCTCGCCTACCTGGTCTACTATCTTCCCAGGTCCATTCCCGTGAAGTTCTGATTGACCTCTTCTGGCCGGAGGCTAGCTACCGGCTAATGCCACCAGGCACACCCAGTGCAACGCTGAGGCTGGCCGGAGGCTAGCTACCGACTAATGGCCTTGACAGATGTCTACTGGCCTTATGGTTCTAGGTGGCAGGAGGGGCGCACGCATTTGCACAACCTATTCGCCAGGGATACGGCAGTCGAACCGACCATATGGCGCGGTCGGGCGCTTTCATCGGCGGGGAGTCTGGCTAGAGCGTGTTATGAACTTTGGGGGCTTGTAAGCAGTATGGGTACGTATGTCTTAAGCTGTCCCAGGTCGGCGAGGCGCTGGCGCCGCGTCGCTTGTAAGCAGTATGGGTACGTATGTCTACTCGCAAGCCCTATCCCAGTGATGTCTCTGATGACGAATGGGCCTTTGTGGCCCCTTACCTGACCCTGATGACCCAAGACGCTCCCCAACGCGACTACCCGCTGCGGGAAG
>DASRGZ010000069.1:0-24915 GCA_035650735.1 Chthonomonadaceae bacterium | reverse complement strand
GCTCAACGACAGAAGCCTCCTCACTTGCTGATCTGTGACCATTCCAGTCTCCTTGCGATGGACTGGAACAAGTCTATTCGCTGCAAGCCAGCGGGAGTTCTAATTGTCGTTTGGGCGGAAATCTATTTGTCGTTATTCACTCCAGGGCTGCGCGGTCTTCTTTGTCTTCGGGCATGGCGGCGGGCTGATAGATGGGAGTATGAAGACCTACCAGACCTTCTGGGATGGGGGCGGGGCTAACGGGCATTGGAGCTTTATGGTGCAGACCGCCACCGCCAGGAATAAGCTCCTCAGCGATGTCCAAGCCTACCATTGGACCTATGTGCCGGATATCCAGGTGCTCGATGATCTGGCGGCTGGAGCGTTGAGCAAGGTGCTGTTGGCCGTGTTTGAGGGCTGTAACACAGCCTATTGGAACCCGGATTGGGGTTCTCTCCCCAAAGGAGTCGTAGCCAAGGGAGCCAAGTGCGCCTTAGGTTTTACTGTCACTATCGCTACCCACCAGTTCAACCCTGATGGTAGCCTCAAGACGGCTGGGGCCGAGGAGTGGGCCGATGAATTCTGGAAAAAACCTTCAGGGCTCAGACCCACTTAAGCAAACCGTTAATGATGCTGCTTATTGGGCGGCGAGGATTCCCAACATGGATCTATCCCTTCGAAACTTCCAAACAGAAGGCGATGGAACAATTAAAATCTTCCCGGCGCGATTTAACCAATAAGCTAGGAGTAGCGGCCATGCGAACCTCTTTGCTCATATGGATATTGATAGGCATCCTGCTTTTGAAGGGCAGCACGCAAGCCCGGAATGTGATTACGCCCGATCAGGCCATTCAGTCCGTGCGCCAATTTATTGGCAATCCCACTGCCGATTTAGTTGCGAGCGGCCCCTATGCTGACGATCCGCTGACAAGCCGGCTGGGCCTCCACTACACTGTTGTAACGCCGGAATACCCGGCAACTGGCGGAGCATTTGCTGTACGCGCTACGGATGGGAAGGTTCTTTCTATGCAATTACGCTTTCCTGATGGCGCTACCATACCGAAATTAAGCTTGCAAGAGGCACGGGCCATTGCCGAAGATTTCGCGCGACGGCACTATCCTCCGTTTGCTCAGTTCCAATGGGTGCCAGCGCCCGCATTTAGCAACGGCAACCAGGGCACGTATATCTTCATCTGGTATCGCGTGCTCAACGCCTATGGAGTTCTTGCGCCGATGGGTACAGATCTCGAAGTGAGGGTAGATGGCATCACAGGCCAGGTTTTTTCCTATCTTGCGCCCATGGATATACCAATTATGGCGCCCCTGGTGCCGCGCATTCCTCTAGAACAAGCCAAGCAGATAGCGGCTCCGTTTGCCGCTTTGGATCTAGCCCAGGTTCCCTTCAATTTAGCTTATCTACAAATCAGTCAGGACTCCTTTGGAGTTCAACGATTGGAATGGCACATCAGCCAACAACCAAGGCCGGTTACCGACCCCGAATTGCATTACGATGTGTGGGTAGATGCCCTTACCGGGGAGGTCACCGGCTTACCGGGAGGCTTTTTGGGCGGCGCTCCGGGGGCCAGACGGCGCACCCTGCCGCCGCTACCCCAGAAGAAGCAGATTAGCCTGCGCTCCAGAGAGGGCAAGCTCCTCCACTCCTACGCGGCTCCGGTCCTCAAGGCGGGCAGGCTCTGGATACGGGCCGAACTGCTGCGAGGGCTGGGAGCCAGAGTGGAGGCAGACCCCAAAAGCGTAGTGATCCAGGTTGGAAACCGAAGGCTTGCAGGCAAGGAGGTCGGGGCGCGGTGGCAGGACTACGGCTGGTGGGTTCCGTTGGGGAAGGTGGCGCAGAAGCTGGGCTGGCAAGTGAGCTGGCATCCCCGGACCCAGGATGCGGTGGTAGATAGCCGCGCGGCCACGCCGCAAGCGCCCGTGTCGGCTTCCCATTCCTGAGCGGGCCTGTGGAGCCTGTTCTGCCAGGGCGGTTCTCCCCTCTCGGCAAAGCGCCTGAGGGGAGAGACTCCCAAGCAGTCAAAGCCAATCGCCTGGAGAACCACGGGGGAATTCTCCAGGCGATGCGTTTGTGTTGTGGGCGAGAGCGCGCCCTCAGAGCGACAGCGGCATCAGGACTCCAGCGGACGGTTCGTGCCGGGCACGATCTGCCCGACGGCATAGGAGCGGTGCACGTCCAGAATGCGCGCTTTGGCTTTCTGGCCGATGAACCGGTGGCCGTCGTCCAGGTCGAGCATATACCCATCCGCCCAGCCGATGCATTTATTCGGCTCTTTGAGCAGGGAGCGGGTGATGCGGCACTCTACGACCTGCGCACGCCGGTAATTGAGGCGGTTCTTCTCGAACTCGGCCATGTCGCCCGGCTCAATCGCGTACTTTTCGATGTGCGCGTCCTCATCGCAGCGAATATAGATAGCCCGCTGCAACTGCCGCTCAACAGCTTCGATGGTAGCGCCATCCGGGCCGATGAGAAGCTCGGCGACCTCCGGGTGGCAGGTGACCAGGAACGCCTCCTTTTTGGCGTTCTGTGGGCTGTTAACCTGGCGGCGCAGGTCGCGCTCCACCAGTAGGCTGACGCTCTCCGCCGAGGGTAGATAGCCGCGTCCCTTGCAATAGGGACACTCGTCGGTCAGGAAGCCGGTCAGGGTCTCGCCAGTGCGCTTGCGCGTCATCTCGACCAGCCCAAGCGGGCTGATATTGGAGATTTTGGTGCGTGAGCGATCCTTTTTCAGAGCCGTCTCTAGCGCCTTGAGCACCGCCTGCTTGTCGCGCGGATTGCTCATATCAATGAAGTCAATGACGATAATCCCGCCGATGTCGCGCAGGCGCAATTGCCGGGCGATCTCGTTAGCCGCATCCAGATTGGTCTTGATGATGGTTTCCGCCAGGCTGCTGCTGCCGACAAACTTGCTGGTGTTGACGTCAATGACGGTCAGCGCCTCGGTCTCATCAATGACCAGGGAGCCGCCGGATTTGAGATAGACCTTGCGCTTAAGCAGACGCTCGATCTCGGTTTCCAGCCCGTAATGGTCAAAGATAGGCTGCGCGCCGTCATAGAGATGGACACGGCCTTTGAGCCGGGGCGAGATCCGCTCCAGCAGTTCGTTGGCCTTCTCGTACTCCGCCGGATCGTCTATGACCAGCTTGCTGACGTCGGAGCCGAACACGTCCCGGATGGTTTTGAAGAGCAAGGTCAGGTCCTGCTGCACCAGGGCCGGGGCGCGCATCTTGCGGGCCGACTCCTGGATCTGCCGCCAAGTCTGAATCAGGAAATCCCTATCCTGGCGCAGCTCCTGTTCCGTCTTCTCTTCCGCTTCGGTGCGGATAATCAGGCCAAAGCCTGGCTCGCGCAGCTTCTCGCCGATCTTTTTGAGGCGGTCGCGCTCTTTCTGGTCTTCGATTTTGCGGGAGACGCCCAGGTTGTCCGATTCGGGCATCAGCACCAGATAGCGCCCCGGCAGCGAAATGCGGGTCGAGACACGCGCGCCTTTGGTGCTGCGCGGCCCTTTGATGACCTGTACCAGCAGCTCCTGCCCGACGTGCAGGACATCTTTGATGCGCTGCTGCCGCAACACCGAGCGGCGTAAGTTTCGGCGTGGGCGCGGGGTGGCCTTGCCGGCCTCTGTCTCGCCGGCGCTCGCCTCAGAGGGAACCTCTTCGTCTTCGTCGAGCTCCTCTTCCTCCTCGGAGATGGCCAGTCCCAATGCGCCGGTTTCCGCGATGGCTTCCAGCGCCGCCGCTTCCTCGATGGCCTGCTCCACATCCGACTCGGTCTCCGCGCTCCGGGGCGTATCCGGCTCCTCGGCAGCGCTGATTAAGTCGGCCTCTTCTATGGGAGCCTCGGCGCTCTCTGCGGGAACGCGGGATGGCAGGGCCAGTTCCTGGCCGCGCTTGCGCCCGCGCGTAAAGCGGGTCGGGCGCTCGGCGCCGTTGCCGGTCTCTGTGGCGTTGGCCTCGTCGGCGGTAGGCAGCACGTCGCCGACATAGAGGAAGGCGTTGCGCTCCAGGCCGATATCCACGAAGGCAGCGTCCATGCCGGGCAAGACGTTGGCGACGCGGCACTTATAGATGCTGCCGACTACGCGTTCGGCCCGCTCGATGTGGAGTTCCACCAGCTTGCCCTCTTCGAGCACGGCGATGCGGGTTTCGCGCTCGCCAACATTGACCACGATCTCTTTGGCCATCAACTCACCTCCTTTCTTCAATTGTCAAGGTAGGGATGCCGCTCTGCGCGGACATCCTTATAGACAAATCGGTTAAAAGCCGTATAATTTAACCCAAGTTGCTACCTAGGAACACGTTTGAGAGAGAATCGCTCTGGAAACCGGCTTTTGCATCACCGTTTGCCTTCTCGAAGAGGCAAGGTAGCAACTTGAGTTAATTTATACTACATGCCTACCTCGCATTTATTCCACGTTTAACGGGCGGCTTTATGAGAACTCCTGGCACAACCTTCCTTATTCCTCGCAAAAGAAAGGACTATACGGGTTTTGTCAGGGGCTTACACTATCTATAGATCCACTTTGGGCCGCCAACTCCTGCGCCGTGAGCAGGCGGACACGGTGCGCGCGCCGCAGGGTCAAGCCCGGCAACTGCTCGGCCAGGGCGGTGATGACCTCGGAAGGCCGGGCGGTGCCGCCCTCGCCTAACGCCAAAATCATCTCGACCGTCAAGCGATCATGGGCCAGCGTCTCCCGGCTCTCCGGGCGCAGCGCCAGGTGATAGAGCAGCGGTCGGATATCCACCGGTCTGGTGCGCCCTTCCCGCTCCCGCTGGATAATAATCTGCGGCTGCGCCGACAGGGCCTGGACGGCCTCCTCTGCCGCCTCATAGCGCGTGCCGGGCGGGCAGGCGCAAACCACCGTGTACTCCGCGCGATCCAGAGCGTTCAACAGGCCGCGCGAGCCGGCGTCAGCGATCTCCTGGCAGTCTGTGAGACGGATCCCGGGGGGCAGGGCCTCGTTCAATTGCGCGATGACCTCGGCGGGCGGCAGGGGAGCGGCCAGTTCCAGGGTAGCGCGCTCGGCCCCGCCAGTAATCCCGACGCTGAGGGCGGAAGCGAAGGCAAGCCGCTCGCGTGGGTTGAAGCCGGCAGAGAAGGCGATGGGCAGTCCTGCGCGGCGAATGGCGCGCTCAAACGTGCGGAGTATATCGAGATGGCCGAGCCAACGCACCGACTCGCCCTTTTCGAACGTCAAGAGGTATTTCGGCATGGAGAGGCGCAAAAACTTAAAGCAGCAGCGGGCGGCGCAGCCGGGACCATCTTGCCTCTCCGGCTGCGCAAGCCTCCTTCTATCCCGGGCCGTAATTAGCCCTTTTTCTTCATAGCGGCCTCTTTCTTAGCCGCCTCGGCCACCTTTGCCTTCTTCTCTTTCGCGGTGAGCTTGTTAAAGCTCGGCTCGCAGCTCGGGCAGCAGAAATGAACGCGCTTGTCGCCCACGAGGACGCCCTTGCCGGAGTGATCCGTGACCGCCTCGCCGGTCATCGGGCAGACCCAGACGTCGGTGATCTTGGCGGTCTTGGTGATCTTCTTGGCAGGCTTGGCGGGCTTCTTGCCCTTGGCCGGTGGCGCCGCCAGCGCCGCGGCGCTGCCGAGGATGGAAACGGCAGCGAAGAGTGCAATCAGCTTCTTCATAAGATTTGGAAGTCTCCTTACCTCAGATTGAGGTCTACGAGCGCCTGACGCAGGCCCTCCGGCCTGCGCTGAGGCGCACGGTGATGTGAACAGGCGGTATAAACCGCGCTCCCGGTGAGAAAAGCGTCCGCAGGAAGGCTTGCGCCGCCGGGAAGAGTCCTGGCTTGCGAGCCCCTGCCATTCTATCCGCCTGTATTTTACCGCATTTGAGGGCGAAACGGCAAGTCTACTTCTCGAACTTTAGTGGCCGTCCAGGCAGCCTTTCTGGCCATTGAGATTAGGATAGCCGGTGCCGGTGTCGTAGGCATGGTTGGACCACTCGCCCTGGATCTTCCACTTTGTGCCGTTCGTGAACGTCACATAGGGCACGTTGAACGTCCAGGCGCATTTGTCGCCGTTCTCTGCGCCCTGTCTATCATACCAGCCGCCATCGCGTGGGTCGGTGAGCGCCTCCGAGAGCTCGTGGCCGCTCACGTTGGCCAGCGCCGCCAACCCCTGCGAATGCCCGGTCTGCGTATCCTGAGGGTCACAGCCCGGATCGCCGTCCAGATTAAAGAAGAAGGCAATCTGCACCGGGACACCGTTGCAAGAGCCGTAGCTATGCCAGGCGCAGTAGTTGGCTCCGCCCCGGCGGGTATCAACATAGACGGCGTAGTAGCCGTTGGAAACAGGGTTCGTGATGACCTTACAGACCTCGGAGAGGATGGTGGAGGTGGAAGGAGCGTTGCTGGGAGCAGGTGAGGTATCAATTACGTCGCCGGAAAAAGTGGTGTTGCCCGTTACCTGGCCGTTCGTGCCGGTGTACTCGGTAGAGGTCTTAGCGTAATTGCTACCGCCAAAGCCCATGTACCACGCTTTGAGCCCGCTGATCTTATCGCCCACAAAACTGGTGTTGCCCCAGCTCGTTCCCCAGTAGATGGCTTCCGTGGTCGCCGACACCATAATCTGCCCACCATGCCAGGTCATATCGGGCGAGTTCTTCGGGCGCGCTTGGCCTCCGTGGGCATAGCCCCGGATATGAATGAAGCTGGGCGGGCCGGCCATGACCAGGTTGGGGCAGGTGGCGGGGCCACTGGCTGGAAGATACGGCCAGTGGCCCTGCTGCCAGGCAAACGGGACGCTGGTCTGGTCGTAGTCCTGGGCGTAGAGGTCGAAGGCGCGGGCGAACTGCTGGCGGTTGGAGAGGCAGGAGGCACGGCGCTCCTGGCGGGCCTCAGCAAAGACGGGAAAGAGAAGGGAAGCCAGGATGGTCAGAACCGTCAGGATAATAAGGAGCTCCACCAGCGTAAAGGCGTGAGGACGGGCGCCTGCCCGACCGGTAGACGTTCGCATGAGATATACCCTCCCTGATCCGCCCCAAAGGGCGGAAACGTACAATCAAGAGCAAAGTGCGAACCGAGGACGCTGCCGGCCTAGTGCATTCTTCCTTGCCGGAGGCCCAGCGTAAAGACTGGCAAGCCATGGAATGGAACAAGCGCTATAGGGCTTTTCCTCCTTTCTGGATAGTACTGTGGGGGGGTGTGGCTCTAATTTTGCTAGGGGGTCGGGAATCCCTGCCAACAATATCGTGGCATCAGGGTCCTTCCATTCTCGGTGCTTTTGCGTTTTTGGCGTCCGCCAGGACGCTTGGCCGTAGGCCCCCCAGACGGGGGTTGAAAATCCCGATCCGTGCCGGGCATTGAAAATACCCGTCTAGAGGGCGGCTGCGCCGCCGACCGTCCTTCGGACGGAACACCTGGCTTTGCTGGGCGTCCGCCAGGACGCTTGGCCGAAGGCCCCCCAGACGGGGGTTTTCAACCCCCGGCGTGCCGGGGCGGCTACGCCGCCGACCGTCCTCCCGGACGGAAAACGGGCCTACTGGCAGGTTTCTGCCTGCGTAGAACGGGAAGAACCTGCCGCTACGGAGGCGTCCGCCAGTCGCAAGGCCGAGCCGCGAACCGTTGAGCGGCGTCCCTTGCAGTCGCTTGGCCGTAGGCCCTGGAGCCGGGGGTTGAAAACCCCCGTCTAGAGGGCGGCTGCGCCGCCGACCGTCCTTCGGACGGAACACCTGGCTTGGCAGGGCGTCCGCCAGTCGCAAGGCCGAGCCGCGAACCGTTGAGCGGCGTCCCTTGCAGTCGCTTGGCCGCAGGCCCCAGAGCCGGGTATTTTCCATGCCCGGCGTCGAGTGCCGGGAAACGGAAGGACCCTGATCGTGGCATGAGGGGGCCAGAGCCTTCCTGCAAGGAAATTCGGGATAGTGCAGGCTAAATCCTCCCTTTTTCGAGCGCGAGAGAAGAGGAGGGATAAGCAGGGGTTATGCCGGGCTCGGCAGTGCGAGAACCGCGCCTGTGGCCACGAGAGCGGCCACACAAAAAGAGGGTACAGGGCCAAGAGAACCTGTGCCCTGTACCCGGTAAGAACAGAGGAACAAAGCCCAACAGAGGATCTGGGGCTTTTATGCTCCTCGACTACAGGCGGTAGCCATCCACTTAGGCTGCCGCCGCATACGTGTTGATATTCGTTGCCCCATACTTGGACAGGACGCTCTCAATGGTCGCTTGGTCAACGTTGCCGGAAGGTACCTGCACGGCTATGATCGCGCCTCCCTGCTCCAGGTTTTGGGAGTAACTTCTCGCCGCGGCCTCCGGCATTCCCTGGTCTTTCAGGTAACCATAGGCCCCACCGGCTACCGCGCCGGCAGCGGTTGCCCCTGCGGCGGCTCCAATCGCCGTCGCCAGGGCTCCGCCGCCAACAACAAGGCCTATGCCCGGAATGAACATCGAGGCCAGCGCCCCTAGCGCCCCGACTACCAGACCGATTCCAGCGCCTTTGGCGGCCCCAGCCCCGGCATCGGCGGGGGTCGTGGTGCTCAAGCCGCTCTTGGCGGCCAACTCCGTACTGTCATCCGTGCCCCGTGTATGCCCTGTGGTGGTGCTGGCAGCGGCTTCGCTGGTGGCCGTCGCCGCGCGCTGATCCGCCGCCGCCTGATAGTTAGCGGCAGCGCCCTGGGCGCCGACAGCGCCGGCAACCCCGGCAGCGGTGCGATCTGCGGCCTCGGCAACCCGGTTTCCGGCGGCAGCCGTACCTTCTACAACGCGGTCTCCGGCGTCGGTTGTGGTACCTCTGGTGACTAGGCTCAGATCTTCTGCCCGGACTCCATAGTCCAGAAGAGCGCCTGCGGCTTTCTCCGCTAGCGAAGCATCTGCAAAGGATGCATAGAGTGTTTGTGCCATTCGTTTTTCTCCTGGGAAGACGTAACAACCCCGGTCCGTACCCTACCGGAATGTGTCTGCAACGCACCCATGAACACGAACTGAGGGAAGGCCTGGAGGGAAGGTCAGGTGCGTTCCTTTGCCTTCCCTCCGAAAGTCGCTATACCGTGCTGGCTCAAAAGGCTTACTTTTGAGTGGCTGCCGTCACTGGCGGCTGTGGACTGGCAGCAGGCGCCGCAGTCACTACGGGCTGTGGGCTAGCAGCGGGCGTCGCCATAACAGATGGCTGAGGGAGATTTTCTGTGGCGGTTTGCGCTGTTGCGGACTGCGTGCTCGCCAAGGCCTGGCGGCAGTCCTCCAGGGTAATGCCCAATCCGCGCAGCAAGTCGCCCAGGGGAAGCTCAATAGGCTGGAGTGTGCCCTGACGCCCGTTGTACCAGCCATCCATACGGATGAGCTGCCTATCGGGCATATAGATCATCTGGATGCCCTCTTTCTCGGTTGGCGGTGCGGTATAGACACCTCGGAACATGGCTCTTCTCCTTATGGACCGAAAGGCTTGTGTCCTCGGTAGCACCCGAAACGGTGATTCTCTGGAAGGCTCACTCTCAAACCACAGTTTGATGTTACCTCTGTCCTCAAGTCCAGGAGAGAAACGAAACAATGGCAATTTTGGTTCCCGGTTTTTCTGGCCTGGGTGGGCTACACCGGCGTCAGCGGTACGAAGACGGCGCCTTTGGCCACCAGATCGGCCACGGGCGACTTCTTGCCCTTCGCGCTTTCCGTATAGGCGCGCTCGCAGGCCATGCAGAAGGTACAGGGCTCCGTATGGCAATCGGCGGTCAGGCGGGCTTGCCGGGCCCTCTTGTCCTCGGCGCGCAGGTATCCCTTAGTCACACCGCAGTCAATATGGTCCCAGGGCAGCGGCTCGTCGTAGGCTTTGTGCCGATTGGCGAAGAAGTGGACATCCACGCCCGCATCCGCGAACGCCTGCATCCAGCGGTCGTAGTCCAGGTACTCGTCCCAGGCGTCGAAGATGGAGCCGCGCCGCCAAGCCAGCTCGATGCCCTCGGCAACGCGCCGGTCGCCGAGAGAAAGAATGGCCTCCAGGTGCGTGCCGTTGGGGTCGTTGGGCCGATAGGAGACGGCCTTATCGCGGAGCGACTTCTTGAGCATCCGCTGCTTGCGGTCGATCTCAGCGACCGTGTCCTGCCCGTGCCACTGGAACGGCGTGAAGGGCTTGGGCACGAAGGCCGAGACGCCGATGGTGATGGTCGGGTTGCGGACGCCGTTCTTGCGCGCGATCTGGGCGCATTTGGCAGCAAGCTCCCCGATGGCGAGGACGTCCTCATCCGTCTCAGTGGGCAGCGAGATCATAAAGTAGAGCTTGAGGCGCTGCCAGCCGTTCTGGAAGGCGGTCTCGCAGGCGGCAAACAGGTTCTCCTCGGTGACGCCCTTGTTGGTCACGTCGCGCATGCGCTGTGAGCCGGCCTCCGGCGCAAACGTCAGGCCCGTTTTGCGTACCTTGTTGATCTCCTGGACAAGCTGAACGCAGTCCTTATCGGCGCGCAGGCTGGGCAGGGAGACGCCGACCTTGCTGTCGCCATAGCGGTCGATCAGGCGATGGACGACCTCCTCCACCCGGCTATAGTCGGCGGTTGAGAGGGAGACGAGCGAGATGTCCTCGTGGCCCGTGTTCCGGACCAGCTCTTCGGCCTGCTCCAGCAGCTTCTCCGGCGACTTCTCGCGCACCGGGCGGGTGATCATGCCGGCCTGGCAGAAGCGGCAGCCGCGCGTGCAGCCGCGCATCACCTCCAGCGAGATGCGGTCATGGACGACCTCGATGAAGGGAATAATGGGCTTGGTGGGATACTCCAGATCGTCTACGTTCTGGACCCACTGCCGCACGATGATCGGCGGCACATCGTCGCGCAGGGGGCGCGTGACGATCAGGCGCGGCATAGTATCGTGGCGGGCGGCGGCTTCCTCTTCAGTCAGGCCCGCCTTTGTCAGCCGCTCTTGCCGCTGCGCCTCGGTTTCGTACACCGGCGCGTAGAAGCGGGGCACGTAACAGCCGGGAATCTGGGCGAATTGGAGCAGAAGCTCCTCGCGCGGCAGGTCCCGGTACGCCTTGAACGTCTCCGTTATCTGCGGCAGCACCGCCTCCGCCTCGCCAATGACGAACACATCCATGAAGGGGGCCATCGGCTCCGGGTTGAAGGTGCAGTGCCCGCCCGCGAAGATAATTGGCCAGTGCTTGCCGTCCGCCCGACCCGCGTCCCGGTCGAGCGAGCGGATAGGAATGCCGGACAGGTCGAGCATGTTCAGGACGTTGGTATACGAGAGCTCGAAGGAGAGCGCGAAGCCCAGGAGGTCGTAGTCCTGAACGGGCGTGCGCGTTTCCAGCGTAAAAAGCGGCACGTTGGTGGCGCGCATGGCCTTTTCCATGTCGGGCCAGGGCGCGTAGACCCGCTCGGCCACGCAGTCGGCGCGGCTGTTGAGCAAATGGTAGATGATGCTGCACGCCAGATTGCTCATCCCGATCTCATAGGCGTCGGGGAACGCGATGGCGTACTTGACCTCCACCTCGTCGTGGTTCTTGACGACGCTGTTGAGCTCGCCGCCGGTATAGCGGCCCGGCTTCGAGACGGTAGGAAGAATCTCTTCCAGACGGTCTTCAATGAAGGCCCGTGTGATCATCGCTCTGCCAACCTCCTCTAGTGCTTACGGAGTGGCGTCAAGAATATCGCCAACGGTTGTTATCAAACTACTCCTGGAATAGCGAACGGATCGGCAGGGAGAAGCCCGGCAGGACATCGCACATCAACATGCTATTCCCTTGTAGAGCGCGGATTCCAAAGTGAGACATTATGACATATCGCAGGTGTTTCGTCAACCAACAAAGCGAGTCAGCATATAACGTTGCTCTTCGTGGGCAGGCACGCGATAGGTGAGAAACTTCCTCCGGCGCACGCCTTTATCTCCATCGGCAAGCATGGACAGCGCAGACTTCTAGCTCCTGGCTCGGAAGGCAAAACGCGGAACCTGTAAGCTCCCTCTGACGTCGCACGCGATGACCAGGATGGCAAGCAACTTTAGTAGGATAGGCATCTACTCCTGGAAGCCAATCAGGCGGACAGGATAGCATCCGATACCGTTGGCGAATTCGTAATTGCCGTCTCAACGTGAGATTCGGCTGTTCGATCCGAGGGGAAGCGTCAGGTCCAATTCTAGCCGGTTCTGAATTCGCCAACGGTATCGCATCCTTTCTGATCTGCCTGGAAAGCCAGGAGGCGCCTACACGGAAAGGATGAAACAATGTCGGGCAATCAACCGCAAGATGTGCGCCCGGAGGAAGGCATCTTCCCAACCTTCTTTATGGCGGGGTTCGAGTGCTCCACCTTCCTCTGGAAGGATGGCGAGCGCAAGGATTACGTCGCGCTCACCGGGCATGACCGCCACCTACGAAATGACTACGAACAGGTAATGGATCTGGGCATCGGCGTTGTGCGGGAGGGCGTTCGCTGGCCGCTGGTGGATAGGGGCCATGGCAAATACGATTGGAGCACCGTGCAGCCGGTAATAGATGCCGCCAACGCCTGCCACATTACGGTCATCTGGGATCTATGCCACTACGGCTTTCCGGATGGCTGCGATCCGTTCTCCGACACCTGCCTGCGCCGCTTCACGGATTACTGCCGCGCCGCCGCCGAACTCATTGTCCGCCAGCGCCACAAGACGCGCTTCTTTACACCCGTCAACGAGATCACCTTCTTTTCGGGCGCGGGAACGGATATGGGCTGGATGTATCCGTTTGCGAAGGGCCGCTATGCGGAATTCAAGCTTGCCCTGTGCCGCCTGGCGATTGAGGGCGTCAAGGCGATCCGCGAGGTAGATCCAGAAGCGCGCATGGTCCATGTAGATCCTATCATCTATGAGGTTCCTCCGCCGGACCATCCCGATCTTTCTGAGGAGGCCTGGGAAGATACCTATGAGAAGGCCTATGAAGCCTGGGATATGCTCTTTGGAAAACTACATCCCGAATTGGGCGGCGCGCCGGAAATCCTGGACATCGTTGGCGTGAATGTCTATAGCTATTGCCAGGCCCAGATCAACGCGGACGGCAGCCGGACGGTGCTGGGGCCGCGCGATCCGCGTCGTAAGCCGCTGAGCGAGATGCTGAAATATGCCTGGGACCGCTACCATCGGCCCATTATCATTGGTGAAACCAGCGGCGCTCAGGACAAACGCGCCGAATGGCTGGATATGGTGATGCAGGAATCCCTGATCGCCCTCAACGACGGCATAGACCTTCAGGGCATCTGTCTCTATCCCTGTGTGGATATGCCGGACTGGCAGTCTGGAAAATGGGCCAGGATCGGGCTATTTGAAGTTCAGGATACAGAAGCATGCCATCGTGCGCCGTGCCAGCCCTATATTGACGAATTACGGCGCTGGCAAGAGATACTCGACCGGCCTCATAACATAGAGCCAGACGATCTGCATGGCGGAGCAGGGCGCGTGCAGCTCTCCGAGGTACGCAGGCTGGCTCAGGAGTGGGAGCGCCAATCCGGCGGCGGCAAGCGCAAAATCCCGGATACTTAGGCGGCGTCGGTACCAGTTGTGGGCGAATGAATTCTTTACCTAACCCCCCGGCCCCCTTCCCTGGCCGCTCGTTCCTCGCTAGGGAAGGGGGGGCCCGGCTTCTCTTCTCCCTTCTCCCTGGCAGGGAGAAGGGCCGGGGAGGAGGGGAGATAAGAGAGAACCGAAGCACCTGAAAGTGAGGTCTCCCCGCTCCCGCAGCGCCGGAAGAGGGGAAGGGGGTGAGGGCTTGAGCCGCCCGAAAAGAAAATGCGAAAAGGAATGCGTATGCGAACATGGACGCTGGCCGGGGCTTTCGATGCCGGCCACATTCGCGGCGGAACGCCCGGCTGGGAGCAGGAACTGGACTTCCATCAGCTTGAGTTGACCGGACATGCCGCACAGTTGGAAGCCGACTATCGCCTGTTCCGTGAGGAGTTCGGGCTGACGCAGTTCCGGGATGGGGCCTGGCTTTCACGTTCCTATCCTGCCCCGGAACAGTTCGATTGGAGCTACCTGGATCGTCTGGCGAATATGAGCCAGGGACAGGTGACACTCTCGCTCTGCCACTATGAATGGCTGCCCTGGATCACGGAGGCGGACCTCTGGAACGGGCGCGTCATAGACCTGATGACCGCGTTTGCCTACCGCGTGGCGGAGCGGTATCGCGGCTGTTTTGCGGCTTATATTCCGGTGGTTGAGAGCGGTTACTGGACGGCGATGATGACAGATTGGGGGCGCTGGTGGCCGGCCACGCGAGAGAAGGGCGGGGCGGGCTGGTGGAAGCTGTACGCCGTCGTCGGGCGGATGCTGGTCGGGATGGCGCGCGCCGTCAAGGAAGCCGATCCCGCCGCGCAGATTGCGCTCTCGGAACCCTGGGCCTGGCATCCGCACGTCAGTCTCAGGGATCAGGCGCGTCCCTTCTTTACGCTGCTGGGCCACCCGGACCCGACGGCGGCACAGGAAACGGGTATAGAGGATTGGGGCGGAGAGGACTCTTTATTACAGGTTATCGGCCTAAACTTCTACAACAACTGGGGCGTAGAGCACAGCTGGCCGCTGTCCCGTCTGCTGCTGGAAGCGCGCCGCCAGTTTCCGGACAAGCGCATCGTCATGGGGGAGACCGGCAACTGCCACTTTTCCGATTGCTATACGGTCGCCGGATGGCTGCAACTGATAGACGAGCAGGTGGAGTTGGCGAATAGCCAGGGAGCTAGAATAGAAGCTGTGACCTGGGTGCCGATCCTGACTCTGGGTGATTTCGATTGGGGAAAGCCCGCGCCGGGAGCCTGGGTGACCTGGGACGCGGACGACCCGCAGCGCCGCCGTCATTGGGATCCAGAAGTCGCGCGTATCGTCCGCGCCTATACCGGCTCCCCGCTTATGGGTTACACCTAACCCCCCGTCCCCCACTGCCAGGGTCGGCGCTCAACGGTTCGCGTCACTGCCAGGGTTGGGCCTGCAATGGACTGCCAGGGTCGGCAGAGTTACGGCCCCTGCCTCCGCCTTGCGACACCTAGCGACCCTCCCAGGGAAGGGAGTGATCCGGCTTCTGCTCTCCCCTCTCCCTGCAAGGGAGAAGGGCCGGGGATGAGGGCGGCCCTACACCCTACACCCTACCCCCTATCCCCTACACAAGGGGCCGAGAGGGAGGGCTAATGCCGGAAGAACGGATCGGCAAGCGCCTGCTTTAAGTTAAAGTGGTGGTAGGGCTGGTTATAGGCTTTCTCCGTCAGGGTGGCGTTGGCGACCCAGAGATCGCCTGTCGCCGGCTGGAGCACTACCGCGTGCAGGCTGCCCGTGCCAAGCTGTTTCATCATCTGCTGGGCGGTTTCCGGAGTAATCCGCCCGTAATCCTGCTGCAGGGCGTTGCCTAATTTGCCGTTCCAGGCGCTATCCATGCCCATAGACATATAGACCAGGCCGGGCATACGGGCAAAAGGCAGGGTGGCGGGCGTGTAGATGCGGCATTGGGTATGGCTGGTCTGCAAGGCGCGTACCTGGCCTTCGCGGGCGGACGAGAGGCAGTAGAGTAGCGAGGTCGTGCGCGGCCCGTTCTTAACCAGGTTGAGGGCCTCTTCGAGGTTCCGGCCAAACTGGACTGAATCCCGCATGACATAGGTGAGAGGACGGCCATCAAAGCTATCCGTGGCCTTATCCCAATCGTCGCCGATCTCGGACATAGCAATGCCCTCGCTGTTCATGCCGGTCACCATGCCGCAGTGGCCCAGCCAGCCGACGTTGACGAAGGGCACGCCCGTCACAGGCTGGTAGACAAGAAGCGCGGGATAGCGCTGGATGCCGGCGATGGTGGTGTAGTCCAGGGCGCGGATCTGGATCAGCGCGCCGGAGGCGGTCGCCTTGCCGATGGCGGCAAAGAACGAGCAGTGCCACTCGGAAATATCGGGAATGGCGTGCAGTCGCTCGATCTCCTTCAGGCTAACCCCGGAGCCGTCCGCCAGCCCGCGCAACTCTTCCAGGTATTCGGGGCGCAGGTGCTTCTCATAGAGCGCCCAGGTGGCATCGGCCTTCTCCGGGGAGCAATGCAGCCCGGCCAGCATCAACGGAGCCACCATCGTCGCTAGGTAGCGAACCTCTTTGGCACAGAGCTTGCCGTGCGCGTAGCCCATTTCATAGGGCGTGCCGCGCAGGTAGAGGACGGTCAGCGCGTTGTCGCCGGAGCCGAGCGTCATCCGACGGCCATGCTGGGCCACGTCTACGGGCGCGGTGAGCGCGGTTGTACGCAGGAAGAGCAGCGCAAAGAGTACGAGCCAGTAGGGCTTGCAAAGCGAGCGTGTCATCGTTTGCGGTTCCTTTCCCGGAGCTTGGTTTTAAATTCAGGGACCAGAGCGAGCGCATTTTGTACTTCTCACGACTGCCGGGCATAAATGGAAGGCAAGGAAAATGCGCTGACCCTGGAGTCAGGGTGGGGCGTTAGCGCGGCTCTTCCAGCAACTGAGCCAACGTCGCGCGCACGGCGGGGCGCGGCTCCGTCCAGAGCCACTCTATCTCCAGGCGAAAGCCTTCTATGGCCTCCGAGGAGAGCAGGCCGGTAGTCCGCTCCTCCTCCGTGTAATCGCCATCGCGTCGGCGCAGGACGCGCACGCGCCGCCTGGGCAGGTCTATCAGCCAGATCTCACTAACGCCCAGGGAGCGGTAATCCGTCTCAAGAGCAGTGATATTGGAGGGCCGGTCAGAGGGAGAGACGATCTCAACTGCCAGGTCAGGCGCACCGTAGATCGCCCTCTGCTCAACGATGTCGAGGCGCTCCTGGCGCACAAAGAGCAGATCCGGCAGCCGCCCGCGATAGTCATTGATCTTTACTGGCGTTCGGGAGCCGAGCACTATTCCCAGGTTGCGCTCCTCCACATAATCGCCCATCAACCGATACAGCCAGTTAAAAAGCTTCTCGTGTTCAAGTTGAGCCGACATTCTCTCCACCACCGTTCCATCTATCAGTTCGACGTCGTACTCTTTGTCGAAGACCGGGCCAAAGAGGTCAAGAAATTCCTCAAACGTGATGGGGCGCGGCCCAACCCATTTGGTCGAGCATTCCTTCACTTGTTTCAAGGGGATCGTGGCAGACATTTTGCGCTTTCCTTTCGCGCGGTAGTATAGCATTCCTGGCCGTATTGTACCGCCGGAGGCGTGCCCTGTCAATGCGCCGCCTGCGGCCCGGCAGAGAAAAGGCCCCTCCCTCCGTCGGCTCCATGAGGATACGCAGAACGGGGAAAGGGCCAGATGGGAATGGACAGGGATTTGCGCGCTATTTCACGAAGGCCAGGGACGGGAAGCGCGGCGGCAGCGCGGAGAGAACTGCGGTCGGCTCAGCCGCGCAGCCAGGCGCCAATCCGCCGCAGCCACTCGCGGAAGCGCTGGCGTAAGGGGGGCGACGCCGGCTGCCGGTAGGTGCGCGGATCGGTGAAATGCTGCAACTCCAGACGGCCATAACGGCGTACAGCGAGCTCAACCGCTGCATGGATGATTCCCACATCTCGCGTAAAGTGGCCGTGCCAGCCGCAGACAAAACATTCCTTGTTGGACTCGTGGTTGAGCCAGCCGCAGAGGTCACAGATTTTGAGTTCCGTCTCGCGGAACGGTAGCGCGTGCCCCTGTCCTGGTTGGCCTGCTTCTCTGGATGCCATGACCGCCGCCCCCTTTATCCTACCGCCGTCTCCTGGCCTGCTGGCGTGCCTCTTCTGCGTGCGGATCGTCGCGCCGGGCAAGCTGGCCTCTCCGGCAGATTGTGCTGCTTTGCTGCTAAAAATTACACGCGAGTTCTCCCTGCGAAATAGACCCTCGAACACAGCATGGCGGGGAATAATGCTCTCCCCTCACCCCGGCCCTCTCCCTTGCAGGGAGAGGGAGAACGGTTTTCTCAGACCCTCTTGAGCACAGGCGTCGATTTCCCGAAGGTTGACCTCATTCGGGCGTCTCGCGGTAGAGGACCTCAGCGACCGTCTCCCCCACCGCCTTGAGCGATTTCGCGCTGCACTTATCCGGCGTGTCCTGTAGCGTATGCCAGAACCGATATCCGGTCGTCTCATAGTTGCCGAAGGGTAACGGATGGATCAGGTCAATCGTCGGAATGCCGGCCTGATTGAGAGGAATATGGTCATCTTCCACGGACTGCGTTTCGTTGGCAAGGAAGATATTGCCATACCCTAAGGCCTGCGCCATGCCGAAAACTTTGTCGTTGGTGCCCGGCGCGTACTGCTGCGAAAAATCCTCACGCGGCAGGATCAGCCCCTTCGCCCCGACCATATCCAGAAGGATTCCGTAGTTGGGCCGCCCGAACTCTTTCGTCTCCTGAAAATGCTTGGCGAAGTACCGCGCTCCCAATATCACGCCGTCGCCCTCTCCGTTATTGGCGCGGAAGTCGCCGTAGTCCTCGCCGTCGTCAAGCAGCAGCAGCACGCCCACAGGGGAACGCTTCTGTTTGAACAGGCGGGCCAGCTCCAGCAGCACCGCCACGCCGGAAGCGCCATCGTCGGCGCCCAGAATGGGTGCAGTGCGGTTCCAGCCGTGCGGGCCGTAGCGGAACGGCGGGTTCTTACCAACCTCCGAAGAGTACGGGCCATCGGCAATCGGGCGTGTATCCCAGTGAGCCATCAGCAGGACAGGCTGCGCTGCTGGCTGCTGTGAGCCCTCAGGATAGAAGATGCCGACGATGTTGGTCACCGGCATATCCCGGTAGGTAAACTCCTGCGTGAGGGTCTTATCGGCATACTTCTTCATCTCAGCGAGGAGGTAGGCACGCAGTTTCTCATGCGCCTCGGAGCCGAGAGGCCGGGGACCAAAATCGCACTGCTTCTTCAGTTGCGCCAAAGCCCGCTCCCCATCAAAGGTCGGGCGTTGCACCGTCTGCTTGACAGACGTTGTGCGTGCCGGGGAGGTTCCCGCTGCGTTGGGGACGGCGCCTGCGGGCGAGGTCACGGCGGTGGTAACGGGCGTACGGTCCGGTTTCTGGCAGCCAGGCATTCCGGTCGCCGCCAATACCAGGGCGCACAGGGCGCCGCCGAGACCCGCAGAAAAAAGGAAAGGGCGCCGCCGCGCCCGGTGCTTACCGGCCCCTGGCGACAAGGCGCTCATCGGCCTTTGTGATCGTCTTATGCTCATTGAGATAGGCGATGATCGCCGATTCCAGGGTCTTGTCGGTGTCCTTCTCGATGTCGCTTTTCTTCCAGATCTTAAAGTAGGCGAGCGCGCCGTTGGCGAGCGGGGCCGGCATGGCAACCTTATAGGTCTTGCCCGGCTGCAACAGCTCCCCGTCAATTTTGACGGAGACGACACGCCGCTCCTTCTCGGCGCTAGGATTAAAGGTGACCGTCATGCCCGAGAACTGCAGGAAGCCGCTGTTAGAGATCGGATAGACGTAGAGGCCGTGTTCCAGCGCGCGCAGGAGTTGATCGCCGGTCAGCTTAACCAGAACGATGGTATCGTCCTTGCCGTCCACCGCCCGCAGGACATCCTGAGCGGTGAAGCTGCCTTTGGGGAGCGTGGTCTCGTTAAACGAGGAGGCGGCGATAATGGCAACATCGCTTTTAGCGGCGGCGCGGATAGCATCCGCGACCAGATTCCCCAGCGTCACTTCCTTCTTGCCCGCCTCTTTGGTCGTCAACTCAACGTCCGTTCGGTAGGTCTGGGCGCTGCCAACGGCGGGGGCGCAAAGCGAGGGCGCCATAGCGCCCAACAGGCTAAGCAGAGCGACCGCACGCCGTCCCAGGGATTTCATAGGTTTCCCTCTTGCAAACTTTCTGCCCCGAAGGGCCAGGATTCCCGCCCCCGCCCGCTTTGGGGAGCGAGACGGGGGTTAGGCAAAAGTGAGAAAACAGGGGTTAAAGAAGAGGCCGAGGTTACTTCCTGCCGGCGACCTCTTCCCGGTTGGCTTTGCCCTGTTTCCACTGGAGATAGGCTTGAATGAACGGGTCAATGTTGCCGTTCATCACGCCGATAACATCACCGGTCTCATAGCCGGTGCGGTGATCTTTGACCAGGGTGTAGGGCTGGAAAACGTAGGAGCGATCCTGGTTGCCCCACTCGTTGGCTTTGACTTCGCCGCGCAGGGCCGCCATCTTCTCCTCGTTCTCGCGCCGTTCGCGCTCCAGCAGGCGCGCTTGCAGCACCTGCATGGCCATCGCTTTGTTTTTGTGCTGCGAGCGCTCGTTCTGGCAGGTCACCACAATGCCCGTCGGCAGGTGCGTGATGCGCACCGCCGATTCGGTCTTGTTGACATGCTGTCCGCCCGCGCTGCTGGCACGATAGACATCTATGCGCAGGTCGTCCGGATTGATGTCTACCTTGATCTCCTCGCCCAGATCCGGCAGCACGTCCACCGAGGCGAACGAGGTCTGTCGGCGCTTGTTGGCGTCAAAGGGCGAGATGCGCACCAGGCGGTGCACGCCCCGTTCGGCGGAGAGATAACCATAGGCGTTTTTGCCGCGCACGATGAAGGTCGTGCTTTTCAGGCCCGCCACTTCCGCCTCGCTCTCCTCCAGAATATCGCAGCGATAACCGTGCGTCTCCGCCCAGCGCAGATACATCCGCTGGAGCATCGTCACCCAATCGCAGGCGTCCGTGCCGCCTGCGCCCGCCTTGATCTCGACGATGGCATCGGCGGCGTCGTTCTCTCCGGAAAGCAGGGTCTCCAGTTCTAGCTGATCCAGGGCTTCGGCGATGCTGCGCGCTTCCTTTTCTAGCTCGCGCAGCTCGGCGGCATGGTCCTCCTCCGGGGCGGCTGCTTCGGCCAGCAGATCGCCCATCACTTCCAGATCGTCCAGCCGCGCCTCCAGCGCTTTATAGGGCACGAGGGCTTCTCTGGCCTGGCTGAGCCGCTGCAGCAACTCCTGCGCGGTGGTCGGGTCGTCCCAGAGGTCGGGACGAGCGGCGCGGCGCTCCAGGTCGGCTATTTCCGATTCGCGGCTGGCAGCGTCAAAGATGACCTCCCAGCTCGACCAGCCGGGCGCGCAGGTCGCGCGCTTCACGGCGAATATTTTCGAGCAAGTGAATTCTCCCTCCATAACCGGAGTAACCTGCCGAGCAGGCTTAACAACGCCTTACTACGCGGCGCTCCCGCCGTTCTCCGGTTCACCCCCGCGCGTGCAGGGAATAACCCGCTCGGCAGGTTACTCCAGTTCACCCCAGCGTGTGCGGGGAATAGTCCTTCTTACGTTTTCTACAATCAGTATACTGCCCCCCAGGAGGGTTGTCAAGCCGATCTGGGCGGGCGAACGGCCTGAAAAGGGCGCCGAAAATCCGTAAGAAAGGCCGAAATTTCGGGAACCTTACCGGGCGTGTCCCCGTCCAACGGCCAAACAAGTAAAACCTCAATTGCCTGCTCCCAGGCGGCTCTGCTACGTTGATAGGTCTACCACTCGCCTCCCTCAGGCGTTCCACGTTGGTAGCTGGTAACCGCTTACGGCCTCGTCTCGTGATTGTCTGGGACAAGTGAATACCCATGCGGGGCTGGATAAGGCCGCTCCCGATACGCAGCAGGCATCGGTAGGTGCGGCCTGTCTACAGTCCGCGTAGAGAGAAGGTCAGCGCCCCGGCGACGTTCTCTTTTTCCTTGAGGATACCGTTCCTGTGCGGCAGGGCCAACCGCGCGCCACAGGGCCCGTTGTGCCCCTGCCGACCGGGAGACGGCGCAGGCTGCGCGCCTGCCTGCCGGAAACCGCACAGGATCGCGAAGGCGTTTCCCTCGGGGCGATTGGGCAAAGCTCACGACGGCTTTACCCCGCTGCGCTGCGGCGGGATGGCGTCGCCATCCCGCCGCAGGATGGCGCGGTTCTAGGGAAATGCACGCTTATTGGAAGGAGATAGTGAAGTTATGGACACTTTTGATCTGATCGTCGCCTCGCACCTGCGCTGGAGCTTTGTCTGGCAGCGCCCGCAGCAGCTTCTGTCCCGGTTGGCCCGCCACCATCGCGTTCTGTTTGTCGAAGAACCCATCCATGCGCCGGAAGATGCCGCCTCGCCGCCCGCCGTGCTGCAAGAGGTGATGCCCAACGTGGTGACGCTGACGCCGCAGGTGCGCGCAAGCGAGTGCGGCGATACCCCGCTCTGGCTGTGGCCGTGCCAGGAGCGCATCCGACAGCAGGTGCGCGAGGCGCTGCGCGCCCTCGATTTCCGCCACCGCGCCCTCTGGTTCTACACCCCCACGCCGGAGTTTATGGTCGAGGTCGTCCAGCCGGAGATGATCGTCTACGATGTCATGGACGAGCTAGCCAATTTCAAATTCGCGCCTCCCCAGCTTCGAGATCAGGAGCGGCGTCTGCTAGGCAAGGCGGCGGTCGTATTTACGGGCGGGGCCAGCCTGTATGATGCTAAGAAGCACATGAACCCGAACACGCACCTGTTCGCCAGCGGCGTGGATGCCAAGCACTATTCCCTGGCGTGCCACCCGGGCACTACCGTGCCCGACTGGATGCAGGCTATTCCGACGCCGCGCGCCACCTACATCGGCGTCATTGACGAGCGGCTGGACTACGACATCATCGGCGCAATGGCGCAGGCGCGGCCCGACATGCAGTTTTTGATGTGCGGCCCAATCGTCAAAGTGGACCCGGCGGACCTGCCCAAAGCCCCGAACCTGCACTATCCGGGTCAGCAGCAGTACGCCGACCTGCCGCGCATCCTCAAGGGCACCGACGTCTGCCTGATGCCCTTCGCGATGAACGAGGCGACCCGGTTCATCAGCCCGACCAAGACGCTGGAGTACATGGCGACCCACCGGCCCATCGTCTCGACGCCGATCAAGGACGTAGAGCGGTTCTACAGCGACATCGTGTTCCTTGCCGACACGCCAGAAGCCTTCATCGCCCAGATTGACGCGGCCCTCAATGAACCGGCGGAGGAGCGGGAGCGCAAGCGGCGGCGGGAAGAGAAGATTCTGGCCGAGCAAGCCTGGGACGCCATCGCGGAGAACATGAAGACGCTCATGGACAGGGAGTGGGCCAAGACGCCGACCGGCAAGGCGCAGCGCGCCGCCGCCCACCGTGTTCCGACCACGCCGAGTGCTACTTCGGCCCCGACCACCGGGCAGAGCGCGGGTGTCGGAGCGCGTGCGACTACAGGATTAGGAGGTGAATAGACGATGCGAGGAACCCTTACCACCGATCAGCGCGTTGTGATTCTGGGCGCGGGGCCGACGGGGTTGGGAGCCGCCTACCGCTTGCAAGAACTGGGGCACGACCACTTCCATATCTATGACCGCGCCGGGCAGGTCGGCGGCCTCGCCACCTCCCATAAAGATGAACAGGGCTTTACCTGGGACGTCGGCGGACACGTTCAATTCTCGCATTACCGCTATTTTGACGACCTGATGGATAAGGCCCTCGGCGATAAGTGGCTCAACCACGAGCGCGAGTCCTGGGTCTGGATTGAGGGCCGCTTTGTGCCCTATCCGTTCCAGAACAATATCCGCTATCTGCGCCCGGAGACTCAGTGGAAGTGCCTGCAAGGGCTGATCCGGCTCTATAAGCAGCCGTTCCAGGGCAAGCCGAAGAACTTCCGCGAGTGGATTGACGCCACGTTTGGCGAGGGACTGGCCGAGGTCTTCATGGTCCCGTACAACTTCAAAGTCTGGGCCTACCCCGGCGAGGAGATGGACTACAACTGGATCGGCGAGCGCGTGGCGGTGACCGACCTGGAGAAGGTCCTCTACAACGTGTTCCATGGGAAAGATGACCTCTCCTGGGGGCCGAACAACACGTTCCGGTTCCCGCTCTACGGCGGCACGGGCGCGGTCTGGGAAAGCGTCGCCAATCTCATCGGGCGCGAGAAGATCACCCTGAAGAAGGAGGTCGCGGGCATAGACCCGACGGCCCGGAAGGTCTATTTTACGGATGGCACGCACGATGAGTATGACGTGCTGATCTCGACACTGCCGATAGATCGCCTGGTTCATCTGGCGGAGTTTGAGAGCCTGAAAGAGCCGGCCAGCCGACTGCGCTATAGCTCCACCAATATCGTCGGCGTCGGGCTGTCGGGCAAGCCGCCGGAGACGTTGAAGAAGAAGTGCTGGATGTACTTCCCGGAGAGCAACTGCCCGTTCTACCGCGTGACGGTCTTCAGCAACTACTCGCCCAACAACGTGCCGGACATCAATACGCAGTGGTCGCTAATGGCCGAGATTTCCGAATCGCACCATAAGCCGGTGGAGACGGAGCGGGTCATCGAGGATACCATCGAGGGGATGTTCGCCACCAAGCTGATCAACAAGACCCATGATGTGCTGTCCACCTGGTCGTACCGGGCGCACTACGGCTATCCGACGCCCGCGCTGGGCCGCGACGACGCGCTCAACGCCATCCATCCCGAGCTGGCAAAGCACAACATCTACTCGCGGGGCCGGTTCGGCGGCTGGAAGTACGAGATCAGCAACCAGGATCACTCGCTGATGCAGGGCGTGGAGCTGGTGGACAAGCTGGTGCTGGGCGTGCCGGAAGTCACCTACTGGTTCCCCAACACTGCCAACAACATGGCCTACGCCAAGCTAAGGTAGCCGCGACGTTCCCGCGTTGGCGGCGGAGGAAGCCATCCCTACCTCTGGTGGTCTGTGAGTAAGGCCACGAGGGGTAGGGATGTTTTGTTTCAAGGTAGTGTAAAAAGAACGCCTGGTGTTCATCTCTTTGCGGGTGTGGTCGCATTGGATTGACGCAACGAATGGGTTCAGCGTATACTGTCTTAAGCGTTTCTATACTCCGCAGAGCTTATCAGGAGGATAACCATGACCGGGTAGACACTCCCAGCCGTGTGGATCAATCTCACGCAGCCTGCTGCTGAGGAGATACGTCAGCACCGTTGGGAGGGATTACCCATGACCGTCTACGAGGCGACCATCGCCAAAATTCGGCAACTGCCGGAGCCACTGCGGAACGTGTCAATAGTTTGAGACAGCCGAGCGTAAGATTTTACTGTAGTAAAGCCGATCCTGGTTCGGCCACTGCCCGACCGGTTTCGGGCGGGTTGATCCACACCGCCTCCGGAAGTGGCTGGTGCTTGGGCGCGTGA
>DASRGZ010000068.1:0-19468 GCA_035650735.1 Chthonomonadaceae bacterium | reverse complement strand
GACTGCAAGGGACGGCGCTACGACTGCTAGGGTCGGAACTACGCACGCTCGACTGCCAGGGACGCCGCTCAACGGTTCGCGGCTCTGCCTGGCGATCTCCGCCTGGCGACACTCGCGCCTCTGCCTTGCGACTGGCGGACGGAACCTCTGGCGAGAGGCAGCGTCCGCCAGGATGCTGACCCCACCCCCCGGCCCCCACTGCCAGGGTCGGGCCTACAACGGACTGCAAGGGTCGCGCCTACAGCGGAAGCGCGCTTCCTGGCCGATCCGGCGCAGCGCCCGCTGGAGGTCGTCCTTGTCAGGGAGGAGTATCGGGCCTGGAGGCAGGCGCTCATGGCGCTCCCGGAAGGGAATCGACTCACGTTGCTCATGCGGATCTGGGGGCAATCCTCGTATGAGGAGATCGCTGCGTTCTTGAATGTGCCGGTCACAACCATCGAAGGCCGAATACACCGGGCGAAATTGCAGTTGCGCCGCCTGCTGCGCGCGGAGGCCGCCACACTGCTCGGCGAGCCGCGCCGCCGCTGGCAGGAACAGACACACGAAGAGGGATAACGATGGCAGGAAAAGACAAGCCGCAAAGCACGAACGGTACGGTGGAAAGGGACTCTGCGCTGGCGCTGGCGCTGTTCACACGCCAGTTCTCCACGCTGGTAGATGCGGGCCTATCGCTGGTGCGTATCATGACCATCCTGGAACAGGACGCTCCGCCGCCCTTCGCCGCCTACGCAACAGAACTGCGCGAGAAACTTCAGGAGGGCTATCCCCTGTCGCGTATCATGGGAGAGAGGCCCGACCTTTTCTCCGGCTTTTATGTAAAAATGATCCGAGTGGGCGAGATCGGCGGCATTCTCGAAGAGAGTCTGAACTACCTGGCGGATTTACTCGAAGAAGGTTAGAAACTCTCGCGCCTGGCCGGGCCGGAAAAAGGAACGGCGCGGCTTCTGCTGCCTGCCGACCAGCCCCTGCCGCAGGATTGGGCCGACCTGAGCCAAGCCCAACGCAAGATGACCTTAATGCTACTTTGCCGTTCGCTGAGCCTGCTGCTCACCGCGGGCGTGCCCCTTTCTATCCTGCTGGAAACGGTGGCGGACCGGCTTCCCCGCACACAGCAGGAGGCCGTTCGGGCGATGGCGCAGTCCCTCCCGGCCCAGGGCACGCCGGAACGTCCTCTGCCGCCTCCAGAGGCGCAGCGGGGGCGCTTCCAGACGCAGGATGAGCCGCGACAGGGCCTTGCCGAGCCGTTAGCGGCGTTCGGCTTCCTGCCCACGCTCGTCACCCAGTTAATTTCGGTAGGTGAACAGACCGGCAGGCTGGATGTGATGCTGGATAAGGCGGCCCAGATATATCAACACGAGCTACAATGCGAGCTGATGCGATAGGGAAGCCCGGTGCAGGCCCGGCAGGCTAAACCCTGCCGCTGTGGGGCGCAAAGCGCCCGTCGCCCACCTACGTGGGCGAGAAAGGTGTTTTGCCCGCGTAGGTGTCGCTAGGCGGAGGCGCGAACCGTTGAGCGCCGACCCTAGCAGTCAACGAGCCGAAGGCTCCACAGCGGCAGGGTTCAGCCTGTCGGGTTTTCCGACGGGTTGACAATCCCGCGCTTTGGGGTACCATTTAGGCCATGAAATACCGCATGGTCTGGTTCCTCGCACTGCTAGCCTTCCTCCTGTTCTGGCTCTCTCCCGTCCGTGCCGCTACCGCACGCCCGGAGCTGCGCGCCTTCTGGGCCGACGCCTTCAATCCCGGCATCAAGACGCCGGAACAGGTGGATGAGCTCCTGCAGCGGCTCCACGACGCCCACTGCAACGCCATCTTCGCTCAGGTGCGCAAGCGCGGCGACGCCTATTATCTGTCTCACTATGAGCCCTGGGCCTCCGATGACCAGAGCCATTTCGACGCGCTGGCTTACCTGATCCAGAAGGCGCACGCGCTGAACCCGCCCATTGCCGTCCACGCCTGGATCAATACCTGCGCGGTCGGAGGCGATGCGCGAAATCCCTTCAACGTCGTCCGCCTGCACCCGGAATGGCTTTCTCTCAACCCGCAGGGCGCCAACTTTGACGGCGAAGCCACCAAGCTAGACCCCGGCAACCCCGACGCCGCCGACTGGACGTTCCGCATCTATCTGGACGTGGCCCGGCACTACAACGTGGACGGCATCCACTTCGATTTCGTGCGCTACGGCGGCAGAGAGTGGGGCTATAACCCGGTCAGCGTGGCCCGCTTCCGACAGCGCTATGCCGGGAAGAAGCCCATCCGCTGGCTGCCCGGCACGAACCTACCCGCCCCCACGGACCCGACCTGGCAGCAGTGGCGGCGCGACCAGGTGACGGCGCTTGTGCGCAAGGTCTACGCCCATGCCGTGCAGGTCAATCCGAAGATCGTCGTCTCGGCGGCGGTCATCACCTGGGGCGACGCCCCGCATACCGAAGCGGAGTGGTATACCAAATCGGCGGCGATGAACCGGGTCTACCAGGACTGGCGCGGCTGGCTCCAGGAGGGCCTGATCGACCTCGCCTGCCCGATGACCTATTTCCAGGCAGGCCGCTACGCCGATTACCAGAGGCACTGGAGCGAGTTTATCAAGAACCATCAGTATCGCCGCGCCGCCGCCGTGGCCGTCGGCAACTGGATGAATACCATCCCGCAGACGCTGGAGCTTATGCAGATCGCCCGGCAGCCCAGCGCCAGAGGCCGCCGGCCCTACGGCGTGATGCTCTACTCCTACGCGGGCACCAACGCCAGCGAGGAGAAAGATGCCGCCGGAAAGCGCGCTGAGCTCCAGTATCAGCCGGAGTTCTATGCCATGCTCGGCCAGCCCTCCCGCTACGCCGCCGCGCCGCCGTTCCCTGCCGATGTTCCCCTCCCCCCGATGGACTGGAAAGCGCATCCGAAGCGGGGTATCCTCAAGGGCTTTGTGCTCACGCCCGATCTGCTTCCGGTAGATGGCGCGTTGGTGACTCTGCGTGGGCGCGGCAAGACCCTCACCCGCACGACGGACGGCACCGGCTTCTACGCCGCCGTGGACCTGCCGCCTGGCCGCTACACGCTGCGCGTCTCCGCGCCGGGCTATGCGCCGCAGAAGAGCGCAGCGACCGTCTCAGCGGGCAAGGTCACGACTGTGCCGTTCACGCTGGGCGCGGCCATTCCGCTGACGCCCTCCATCGCGGCCCTGCAAGGCAAGCTGCCCGATTTAAGCCAGGCTCCCAGCGGAACGCCGGTGCGCCTGGAGAAGCTGCTGGTGACCCTCGGCTCGGACATCTTCCCCGGCAATCTCTATGTCGCGGACGCGCACGGCTTCGGGATGCGCGTGCGGCTGGCTTCCCCGTCTCTGCTGCCGTTCCAGGCCGGCGATATCGTCTCGGTGACGGGCACGCTGCTTCCGGTGGAGGGCGAGCCTACGATAGATCGCGCCACCGTCCGCCTGACCGACATCCAGCCGATGAGCGTCCTGCCCGCCCCCGTTGCCGTCACCGGCAAGGAGATCCTCAATGGGGAAGGCCGCTATAACGGCGTGCTGGTGCGCGTGCAGGGCGCGGTCGTCGAATCGAGCGCGGACGGCCTGACCCTGGACGATGGCACGCGCATTCAGGTCACGCTGGCCGGATTGAAAGGCCCCGGCGTGGAGGCGGCCCCGCTCACGCTCACCCCACCCGCCGTCGGCAGCATGGTCTCCGTGACGGGCCTTGCCAGTGTCCTCACTCTGGAGGACGGCCATACCCAAATGGTACGCCTCCGCCCGCGCGGATTGGAGGATATAGCCCTCCTGCCGTCGGCGGCTCTGTTCTGGCAGAGTCTGCTGGCGCGCGGGATGGCGCTGTGCTTTTTTCGTCGGCCTGCTGGCCCTGGCTCTCTGGAAGCGCATTCCCGCTCACAGGCATAGAATGAACCGCAAATGAACACCCATAGCCCTCTCGTGCCGGGCACTGAAAGTACCCGGCTGGGGGGCGGCTACGCCGCCAACCGTCCTTCCGGACGGAACCACCATCCTGGCGATAGGTGGTTGCCTTTGTAGAGCGGGAAGAACCCGCCTGCACGGGGCGTCCGCGAGGACGCTTGGCCGTAGGCCACCCAGACGGGTATTTTAATGCCCGGCTGGGGATGCGGACCAGACGGATCATTCATGGCCCGGCCTCGAGTGCCGGAAAAACAGAAGGACCCTATGGTAAAGCAGAAAGGGAAGGATTGTGGCTATTCGGATCGGTCTGGTAGACCATCACCTCAATAACTATCACGCGGACGTCTTCCTGCGCCTGATCCGCGCCGGCAGGGCGGGAAGGGAGGCCGAGATCGTCGCCGCCTGGGAGTCGAACCCGACCGGCGATGACTGGTGCGTCAAGAACAAGGTCCGTCGCGCCGCCTCGCCCCAGGACGCTGCACGCGATGCCGATGCGGTCATGGTGCTCGCTCCGGATAACATTGATGTCCATCCGGCGTTCTGCGATCAGGTCCTGCCGCTGGGCAAGCCGACCTTCGTGGATAAGTACCTGGCCCCTACGGTTGCCGAGGCCCGCACCATTGTCGCACAGGCAGAAAAGAACCGCACGCCGCTGCTCTGCTGCTCCGCTCTGCGCTACGCCGAGGAACTGAATGAGTTGCTGGCCGACGCGCCCCAGCCCATCCAGGCGATGTACTCGCGCGGCATGGGTCAGTGGAAAGGCTACGGCATCCACTCCGTCTCGCCGGTCGTGCGGGTGATGGGCGGCGGCGTCCGGCGCGTCATAGATACCGGCGTTCCCGGCGATAGCTTTGTCACGCTGGACTACGGCGACGGGCACCGTGCCCTCATCGAGGTCCACGCCTGCGATAACGGCTATGAGGTCTTCTCCTGGCAGCTTGGCATCCGCGTCGGCAACAGCTATCGCATCACGACGGTCAAGCAGTACGAGCAGTTTTACGCCAACCAGATGATGGCGGTTCTGAATTTCTTCGCTACCAGCCAACCGGATATTACGCCGCAAGAGGCGATCTCGGTCGTTGCCATTCTAGAAGGGGCGGAAAAATCCCAGGCGGGCGGCGGCGTGTGGGTTCCGGTAGAAGCATGAAACAAGGACGCTTCAACAGGATGAACAGGATTACTCAGGATTTACAGGATTACCATACAAGGGCGGAGTCAGGTAGGTGGCTCAACAGGATTCTAAGGGCTTTTAAAATCCTGTTCATCCTGAAAAATCCTGTTAATCCTGTTGGGTATTTAGCTTTTCTTGGGCTGGTGGGCGTTCTCTTGCTGGTGGGGTGCGGGCGGCAGCGCCAGGGGCCGCCCGAGATCATCTACTGGACGGGTTGGTCCGGGCATGAGCTAGAGACGCAGGAAAAGCTCATCGCCGAGTTCAACCGGACGCACCCGGACATCCACGTCCGCATTCTGACCCAGTTCAACAACACGGGCAGCTATCAGAAGGTGCGGATCGCCTTCGCGGGCGGCTCCACTCCAGATGTGATGTCTACGGTCTGGGCGAACGAGCTGGCCGCCTATGCGATGCGCGGCGTGCTGACCCCGCTCGACGATTACCTGCGCCGCTCCGGGCGCGACGTGGATCGAGAGTTCACGCCGGGCGTGGCCCGGATGCTGCGCGTGAACGGCCACGTCTACGCGCTTGCCGCGACCACCGGCTCCAACTTCATCGTTTACAATAAGCAAATCTTCCGGGAATCTGGATTAGACCCGGATCGTCCGCCTAGAACCATCGAAGAGCTCGACCGCGCCGCCAAAGCCTGCACCCGCTACGACGCGCAGGGCCATTTCCTCCGCTACGGCTTTCGACCGGAAGGGCTGGAGACATGGGCCTACGTCTTTGGCGGCAGGTGGTACGATCCGGCGACCGGGAGGATCACCGCCAACGATCCGCATAACGTGGACGCGCTGCGCTGGATGGCCTCGTACGCGAAGCTCTACGACATCCGCCGCCTGGATGCCTTCCGCTCGACTTTCGGCAGCAACGAGACGGCCAACGGCCCCTTCTTTGTAGGCAAGATGGCGATGTGGACTACGGGCGACTGGTCGGAGGAGTTCCTGCGCCGCTACGCACCGAACCTGGAATACGGGTGGTTTCCGCTGCCCTATCCGCCGGAGGGACGCCCCAACACGACGACGGCGGGCGGCAGCGTCTTCGTGATCCCGGTGGCCTGCAAGCACAAAAGGGAAGCCTGGGAGTTCCTGAACTGGATCACCAGCCCGCACGCCGTCACCGAGTTCTGCTGGGGCATCAAGAACAGCCCGCCGCTCAAGGCGTCCGGCCAGGATCCGCGCTTCCAGAGGGATCCGATGTTCCGCTTCGCCATTGCGCTGGTCAACGGAGAAAACTCATTTGGCCCGCCGCCCGTGCCCATTGCGCCTACCTATACCCGCGAGATCGGGCGTGTGGAGGATGCGGCCATGCACGGCGGCGACCCGCAAGCTCTCCTGGACGACTTGCAGCGCCGCATGACCGACGAACTACACGAAATCTTAGCCGATCTACGATGATTTTGCTGCCCTTACCCCCGGCCATTCTCCCGGCGCTGCGGGAGGGGAGAAGCCTTGTTCTCCCCTCCTCCCCGGCCCTTCTCCCCCCAAGGGAGAAGGGAGAGCAGAAGCCGGGTCATCCCCTTCCCTAGCGAGGGACGAGCGAGTAGGGAAGGGGACCGGGGGGTAAGGGCAGCAAGGAACGCTATGCCGATGAAATCCACGCGCAAAGTGCGGCGGCAAGATCAGATCCATGGGCTGCTGTTTGCGGCGCCCTGGCTGATAGGTCTGCTGGTCTTTACCGCCTATCCTATCGCCGCCTCGCTCTACTATAGCTTTTGCAGCTACGATGCCATCCGGCCCCCGCATTGGGTCGGCCTGCACAACTACCGACAGATGCTCTTCGATGACCCGTTGTTCTGGAAGGCGCTCTGGAACACGCTCTATATGGTCGTCGTTGGCCTGCCCATCGGGCTGGCGGTGAGCCTGGCTATCGCCCTGCTGCTAAACCAGAAAGTGCGCGGCATCTCCTTCTATCGCACGCTCTACTACCTGCCCTCCATCACGCCGGTAGTCGCCACCTCCATTCTGTGGCTGTGGCTGCTCAATCCGGAGATAGGGCTGGTCAACATTCTGCTGGGCAGGATCGGTATTGCCAACTCCCCGGCCTGGCTGCAAGACCCGGCCTGGGCCAAGCCTGCGCTGATCCTGATGGGCCTGTGGGGCGCGGGCGGCGGTATGGTCATCTACCTGGCCGGGTTACAGGACGTGCCCGAAGCCCTCTACGAAGCGGCACGGCTGGACGGGGCGGGAAAGTGGGCGCAGTTCCGCCACGTCACCCTGCCGATGCTCTCGCCGGTCATCCTGTTCAACCTGATCATGGGGCTGATCGGCGCCTTCCAGTACTTCACGCAGGTCTACGTCATGACCGGCGGCACGGGCAGCCCGGAGGATTCGACCCTCTTCTACGCGCTGCACCTGTTCAACCGTGCCTTCACAGATTTCCGCATGGGCTACGCCTCGGCGATGGCGTGGGTGCTGTTCCTCCTCACGCTGGCCTGCGCCCTGCTGATCTTCCGCTCGTCGGCGAAGTGGGTCTACTATGCCGGGGAGGCGCGCTGAGATGCTGACGATGCAAAAGCCCAACGCCGTCCATGCCGCCTCTGCCGCGCAGGAGAGACAGAGAGCACGCCGCCGCACCGCCTTTCTGCGCGCCCTCGGCGCGCACGCCGCCCTGCTGGGAATCGGCCTGTTCTTCGGGCTGCCGTTCTACTGGCTGGTCAGCACCTCGCTCAAGCCGGACGCGCAGGTCTTTAAGATGCCGCCGGTCTGGGTGCCCCATCCGATCCAGTGGCGCAACTATCCGCACGCCCTGACCTATATTCCGTTCCTGCAATACACGCTGAACACGCTGCTGCTCTGCGCGCTGAATGTGGTCGGGACGGTGCTCTCCTGCTCGCTGGTCGCCTACAGCCTGGCCAAGATCCGCTGGCGGGGGCGGGAGTGGGTGTTCGCTTCCCTGCTGGCGACCATGATCCTACCCGGCCAGGTGACTATGATCCCGACCTTCGCCATCTTCAAGTGGCTGGGCTGGATCGGCTCCTACAAGCCGCTCTGGGTGCCGGCCTTCTTCGGCAGCGCGTTCAACATCTTCCTGCTGCGGCAGTTCTTTATGACCATTCCCAACGAGCTCTCCGACGCCGCCCGCATAGACGGCTGCACGGAGTTCGGCACCTATGCCCGCGTCATCCTGCCGCTGGCGCGTCCGGCGCTGGCGACCGTGGCGCTCTTTACGTTTATTGGCACCTGGAACGACTTCCTCGGCCCGCTGCTCTACCTCAATGACGAGCGCACCTATACGCTCTCCCTGGGCTTGCAGCGCTTTGTGAGCCAGCACGGGGCGGAGTGGGGAATGCTGATGGCAGCCTCTACCGTTATGACCGTGCCGATCATCATCGTCTTCTTCCTGGCGCAGCGGACCTTTATTCAGGGCGTGACTCTGACGGGAATCAAAGGCTGAGTCTATTCTTCGATGAAATCAAAGTCTGTGACCAGTCCTTCGGCGGTCAGGTAAACCAGGACATATTTGCTCTCCTGGCCGCGCAGCGCTTTGTAGTAGAGAACGCGATTTACTTTGCTGCCATGCCGCTCTATAGAACCGAGTGCGCAATCCTGGGCGGCAAGAAAAGCGAAAGACTGTACGCCTGCCAACTCAGGTAGGGAACCAGGGATGTCTTTGCATAGCCCTTTCGTGACGCATTGGCTTTCAAGTTTCTGGCCCTGCGCCAGCGCCGCGAGCACCGTCTCTGCTTGAGGATTTGCTGTCGGCCCGCCCGCTATCTGTCCCTTGAGCGTCTGAACCAGTGGACCGATACGCTCAAGCTGCATCTCCTGCGTCCCCATACGAAGACGCATTCCCGTGACTGCTCCAGAGGCGGCTTTCTTGATCTCAAACTCGCGGTGGGCCTCTTCCGAGACAAACCTGGTTTCGGAAACAGGCAAGAACTCATCCAACAGACGGTCGCCCATCCAGAAGAGAAGATGTCCCTTGTCTACTGTGACTTTGAGCGCCCCGCCGAAAGCGTTGTAATAACCCGCGTAGGAGGCGAGCGTGTTAGCAGCGACTTTGGCCTCTTTCTGGCGCGGCAGCAGGCCGGGAACGTAACGCCGCGCGATGCCTTGAGCGAGCGTGTCGGGGTTGGCAGCCCCGCCGTTGGTGAGGACGATCACGGTCAGTTTATCGCCGGGATAGCGGGCGATTACTGTTGCCGCGCCGGGCCGTCCCCCGCTATGGGAGATACGCTTGTGCCCGTTGACCTCCTCCACGCCCCAGCCAAAGCCATACGCATAGGTTGAGCCGTTAGCCAGCTTCACGGGCGTCCACATAGCCTGTTTACTGGAGGCGCTCAACAGACTGTCGCCGTCCAGAGCGGCATTCCATCGGGCTAAATCCAGCGCCGTCGAAAGCATTCCGCCATCGCCGTTGTCCCAGAGGGTAGGATTGAGGTATTCGCTGTTGCGTATCTTGCCATGTTCCCAGACATAACCTGCGGCCCGTCCGGGGATGATGTCCTCCAGGCTGCTGCGGCGTGTGGCGGTCATCCCTGACGGCTTGAAGGCCCGTTCCGCCAGGAAGGCATCGTAGGTCTTGCCGCTGACCTTCTGTATAATCATGCCCAGCAGGACATATCCCGTGTTGCTATATGACCAGCGTTGGCCGGGCGGGAAGTTGAGGGGCAGTTGGGTGAGCTTTGGATGATCTTTTCCGGGGTTGTGTCCTGTCGCGTATTCTCATGCAGCTCGTTCAGGTAGTCCTTAATGCCGGAGGTGTGCGTCAGAAGATGACGCACGGTGATGTCCTTCCAGGCCGCAGGACTATCACTCAGGTAGGTGCTGATCTTATCATCAAGGCCGATCTTCCCATCCTGCACCAGCAGCATGATCGCCGCTGCCACGAACTGTTTGGTAACCGAAGCTAACTGGTAAGCCGTTTCCGGCCTGGCAGGGGAGTGCAGTTCCAGGTTGGCAAACCCGTAGCCCCTGACTTTGATGAGGCTGCTGTCTTTGAGGACGGCCAGGGAGAGGCCCGGAATATGCTGCTTGCGCATCTGCTCCCGAACGTAATCGTTCACACTGTCGGCATGAGAGACGGCAGGCCAGGTAAGCAGCAAGGCAAGGGCGGAAAGGGGAATGGTTTTCACGGCGGCTCCTTTGTAAGAGGTATTCGCCAAGAATACGGCCCTTGTCTGATAGGGTTTCGTTAAGGATGGGCAAATGTGAACTATTTCACATTCTTCTACTAAACGAAAAGCCGCCCGGCCATAGCGACCGAGCGACTTCATCTTGTGGAACAGCAGTGTAATTGGAGGAGGATTCGGGGCTACTCGCTGTCGTTCAGGTCCCCAAAGAGAGGCTCCAGGCGCAGCGAGAGGTGCTGCTCGATGGCAGCAAACGACATCTCAAACGCGATGGTCCAGAGCATAATCAGGGCTTCGTCGGAGGGGCGATCCAGCACGCGGGCAAAGAAGTCCTTGAGGATCTCTTCGTAGGTGGTCTTCGGCTCGTTTAGCTCGAAGCGCTCGCGGATGCTGCCCTCGAAAATCTCTTCCTGGTAGCGGTCCATGAACTCGCGCACGTTCGCAGGCGTGGCTTTTTCGAGATTACGACCAAACTCCTGCCGAACCGCCGCCCGAAATTTATCCAGCCTCGATTTGCCGCCAAATTCCTCACGCTCGTCCATGTTCCCCGCACTCCTGAAGCTTCCAACGGAATAGATGCTATAATTTCGGCACGGCGTGCATCGCTTCCTTCTTCCGCAGGGCAGCGCCATGGAGATCGGACTGCTATCTTTGTGGCAGGGACCGGTAGCGCGCCGGCCCTGGATAGGTCAGGATAATATCGTGGTCCGCCTCCATCGTATGCGCCTGCGGGTTGAGGGTGACGGCAGCCCGATAATTCGCCTTCCCGATTTGAAGCTCAATCCGATTCCTATCCAGTAGTTTATACGTTCCATCCCAGGTTACGGTGACATCCTGGCTGAGCGCGCCGGGGATCACTTTGCGCACGCTTTGATCGGGGAAGGGCATGGCTGTCGTTGCCGCGTCGGTGTTCGCGCGCAAATGCGTCTCTCCCGTCAACTTTCCGGCTTGAAACGTAACCCGCTGCGATAAGATTACCGAATCGGCGTTCGGCCCAACCGGATCCCCTTTGATAGATTGCAGTTCCCACGTTCCCGCCAGCGTCCGCTCCGTCCATGCCGGGGCTTGCGCGCCGCGATGGGCAGGCCCCATCCGCATTCCCACCAGAACGCCAACCGCGCCTATGACCATCAGCCCGAACTGCCTCCGGCCTCGCCGCACGGCAGGGATTGCGCTCGCCGGTGAATGTTTTGCCGCTGCTTTCCCGCTAGAGCGTGCCGTCCTGCGTGCGCCCGCCATCCAATACGTCATGCAGACTTCCTTATTTAGAGTGAATCGAGCGACCTCACCCCCGGCCCCTCTCCTTACGAAGGAGAGGGGAGAGTGTGGATAGGCAGGCCCCTCTCCTTGCTAAGGAGAGGGGTGGCCGCAGGCCAGGGTGAGGTTGGTTAAGGGTGAGGTTGCTAGGCCCCGACTTGACGCCGGAACTGCGCTAATTGCGCCGCCGTCGGCAGGGCCGGAATGGCCCCCTTCTGGGTTACCGTGAGGGCGCCAACCGCATTGGCCTGGGTGAGAACCGCCTCCAGCGCCGACTCCTCTGCCGTCGCCAGCTTCTTGCCCTCCGCCAGATGGCGCTCCAGCAGGCCCACCAGCAGCCCGGCGACAAACCCATCGCCCGCGCCGGTGGCATCCACTGCCTGCACGCGCAAGCCCGGCAAGCTCTTACCGGCCCGATGCGGCGTCCACCAAGAACAGCCGCGCGCTCCCCGCGTCACCGCAAGCAGCTTCAATTCCGGGTGCTGCTCCAGAAAACGCTCTGCGCTGGCTGCAACGCGCTCCTCCGCAATGGGCGGATCGGGAACCTTATCGCCCTCTTCCATCAGGAAGACCAGCTCTTCCTCGCTTACCTTTACTATATCGGCAAACGGCGCGGCGTGCAGGATACCTTTTCGTGCGGCGGTGAGGTCGGGCCAGAGAGGGGGACGCAGGTTGGGATCGTAGGAGACGAGCAGGTTGGCCGCGCGTGCCTCTCCCAAGGCGGCCAGCGTTGTGGAGCGGGCCGGTTCTTCTATCAGGGTAATGGAGCCAAAATGGAAGATGCGCCCGGAGGCGATGCGGGCGCGGTCCAGCTCTTCCGGCGCATAGGTGCTATCCGCGCTGGGGTGGCGGAAGAAGCAGAAATCCCGTTCACCGTCGGCGGTGAGCGACACGAAGGCCAGTCCGGTGCGATGCACTGGGTCGAGCACCATGCCGCCCGTATCCACGCCGGCCTGCGCCAACGTCTCCGCCAGGAACCGCCCGAAGGGGTCGTCGCCAACCTTGCCGAGAAACGCGCTGGTGTGCCCCAGCCTGGCGACGCCGACGGCGACATTGGCCGGAGCGCCCCCCGGCGCGCGCACGAAACTGGACGCCGCGCCCACTTCGACGCCGCTCTGCATCGCCACAAAATCAATCAGCGCTTCGCCCAGGCAGACTACCTCGGCCATCGTCCACCTCCCAAAACCGATTCCAACAGGATGAACAGGATTACTCCGGATTTACAGGATGAAGACAAAAGCCAAAACCAATGAGGAAAGCAAGCATAGGCACTCGGTTGGTTAGGTGGGTTTTGAAATCCTGTTTAATCCTGAATCATCCTGTTCATCCTGTTGAAAGGTTTGTTTGATTTTATTTGTTGAAGAGGGTTTTGATGCTGGCGTAGAGTTCGTGGGGAACGGTGCGTAGCGTGCCGACCGCCTTCTCTATTGGGACGGGGACGACCTCGGTGCCGTGCAGGGCGACCATCTTGCCGAAGTCCCTCTCGTGGACGCACTGCGCCGCCCGGATGCCCAGGCGCGAGGCCAGCACGCGGTCAAAGGCGGTTGGCGAGCCGCCGCGCTGTATATGGCCGATGACCGCCGAGCGCGTCTCGATCTCGGTGCGCTTCTCGATCTCTTGAGCGATGTACTCGCCGACGTTGCGCTCGCCCAGGATCACATGGCCGAACGCATCCAGCTCCGCCTTCGACTCATCCACGTGCGGAAGCTCCACCCCCTCGGAGGCGACCACAATGCTGTAGTTCTTGCCGCGCGCCCGCACGGCCTTGAGGTGGGCGCACATCGCCTCCATGTCCAGCGGCTCTTCGGGTAGCAGGATCCAATCCGCCCCGCCCGCGATGCCCGTGTAGAGCGCCACCCAGCCGGCGTGCCGCCCCATCACTTCCAGCACGATCACGCGGCTGTGTGATTTGGCCGTGTCGCGCAGCCGGTCCACCGCGTCGGTCGCAACCTGAACCGACGAATCGAACCCGAACGTGTAGTCCGTCTCGCTCAGGTCGTTATCCATCGTCTTGGGGATGCCCACGGTGGGGATGCCGTCCCTCCAGAGCTTGCTGGCCACGCCCAGCGTATCCTCGCCGCCCAGCGCGACGATGACGTCAAACCTATACTTCCGGATGTTCTCCTTGACCGCCTGCAACTGCTCCGGGTTCTTATAGGGGTTAGTGCGGGAAGAGCGCAGGATGGTGCCGCCCTGCGAGATGATCTCTTCGACGCGCTCGACCGTCAGGGGCTTGTCTTCCACGATGCCCTGCACCAATCCCTTCCAACCTTCGAGGATGCCCCATATCTCAAACTCGTAGTCCAATCCCTGCATCACAAAGCCGCGGATCGCCGGGTTGAGCCCCGGGCAGTCTCCGCCGCCAGTGAGTATGCCAACCTTCATCGTTCGTCCTTTCTAATAATTTCTCGTCCGTCAGGCGCAATCGCAAGCTTGTGATGCTCGCGTGCGCATAGAAAAGCCGTAGATGGTATGCTGTTTAGTCTACCCCAAAAAGGAGCGGAAACATGCGAACAGGCTCCTGGTTGCGCTGGCTTAGACACGGATTGCTAGAAGAGGAAACGGCGGCACAGGCAAGCAAAAACGCGGACAGGGCCGTGCGCTCTTTTACGGATCCAGCCTGCCGCTCCACCCAGCCTGGCCTGCTAACTTGCCTGCGAATTTACCAGCCAGCAATACATTTTGGTAGACACTCCCAGCCGTGTGGATCAATCTCACGCAGCCTGCTACTGAGGAGATACGTCAACACCGTTGGGAGCGATTACCTACAGATACCGTTGGCGAATTCAGCAAGCTGGGTTCTGAGAGTCCAAGAACGGGCATTGCCATGCAATCCTTCTGTCCGAGACAGAAGGAAACAGATTGCGGAAAGTCGAATGGGAAGCAAAGCCCGGTACATGTCTCGATCCGCATGGAAGAAAGGAGTTGCTGTCATGTCCTCGGCCCGTCGTCGCGTCCAACGTGCGCTTTCCGTTGCCACAAAGCCCGTGTCTGCTTCTTCTTCTGCTTCTCGCCTGCCCATAAAGTGGCTGGCAGGCTCGGTTGCTCTTCTCCTCTTAACCGTCTTCGCGCTGGCTTGGAAGTTCGTGCCTGCTCACTCTGCGCCTGTGGCTCCTGCACAACCTGCGGCTTTCGCCGCTGGCACTCCCCTCTCTTTTTCTGAGATTGCTCCCTTGCCTTCTCCCCTGCATCAAGAGCAGGAAATCCAGATGGTGAGCGAAGGCGGGGGTTGGAAACGGGCCGACCAACTCAACGAAGGCGACAAGGTTTGGCACAACGGCAAGTGGATGATCGTCAAGAGCATCAAGCCCAACCTTGTCACAGAGACGAAAGAGGAACTGGTTCCTGTCAAGCCGCCTTCTCCCAAGCCTCGCGAAGAAACCACGCTGGAACTCGACCGAACTGCCCGCCGGAACGATCTCCGCGCACAATATACTCGCGAAGAAACCACGCTGGAACTCGACCTGTCGCAAGGTGGCGATACTTTTGATGAGACGCTGATTGTTCCGGCGGATAAGATCGCCGCGCTTACCAGTGGAATCGCCAAGCAAGCCAGAGAACTTAAACCCGGCGACCGTATTCACATGAAAGGCGACTACATCGCTCTCGTGAAGAAGGTCCAAACTAAATGGTACACCCCGCCTCCGCCGTCCATCCCCGACGAAAATGGCAATGTCATCAGTCGTGTCATCGGCACAACCCGGCGCATGACGGATCGTATTCTGTACCTGCATACAGACGGGGAAACTATCGAAACGACGCCAGAGCATCCCTTCAGCATCGAGGGCAAGGGCTGGGTGCAGGCAGGACGCTTGCAACCGGGCGCCCTCATTAAAACGGAGGATGGCAAGATCGTTGCCGTCCAAAGCCTGGAGGTCAAAGCCGAGCGGAAGATGGTCTACAACCTCAAAGTAGAGGGAACGGAGAACTTCTTCGTCGGCAAGAACCGTCTGCTTGTTCACAATGGCGGCGGCTGCGTGCCGGAAATCTTGAGCGCGGAAGAGATAGCAAAGACCGCGCCGGGTGAAATCATCCGCCGAATGCTGCCTGGAGAGTACAAAACGCTCGCCGTTGATGCTATCCGAGATAATTCAAAATTAGCGCTCATGAGTGCAGAACAAAGAGCAGTCGCAGCGCGTGCATATGAGGCTGTTGCAGGACGAACTGTTGGAACGAATGCTGAGTTGGCCCGCTTGTACAACCTTGAACGAGCACGTTTTTTCAGGGGTGAAGTGGATAGCATTCCTGCGACGGCACAGGAGTTCGGCAGAAAGATAGGATACTTGAAATGATCTTCAAGTATCGTGAAGGAGAACGTGTCGCGTTAAGATACGACCACTCCGTTTCTGGATTGAAAGCCGGGGCAGAAGGGATTATCTGGGCATTATATGACATTGAGCCGCCTGCTTATGAAGTCACCTTCACCGACTCGGCTGGAAATCAGTTCGACGCTCTCATGTACGAAGAGGAGTTGGCAACACTTTGTCAAAATGCAGCCTCACTGCAAGGCAGTAATGCGCTCGAACCAGTCGGTGCAGAGAACGAGCCGCCAACCACGTAGGTATAGTGTGGAACGCTTTTTGGCGGCTCAGTTCTTACCTAGACTTTGTCCATTTGGGGCTGTACCCCAAATCCTAAAATAAACAGAAGAGCAGGTAAGCTATGGTATTGATCTTCCCGCCAAGAAAGGTCTGCCATGCTTACTCTGCCCGAACCTATTATAGCGGTTCTTGTGTCTTTTGCGCCATGATTCTCGCGCTCCGTCTTTGCCCACGCGCAAGTCTTGCTCGTCGGAGCGGTCTTGACACCGGGCCGACGCACCGTCGCTTCGGCGCTGCGCGTGATGGGCTTATCCCAGACGCCGGTCTCTCAGGACTATCATCGCGTCCTCAACCGGGCGCACTGGTCCGCTCGAAAGGCCGCCTGCCTGCTACTGCATTTGTTGGTCGAAACTTTCGCGCCCGACGGTCCGCTCCTTATCGGCGGCGACGAAACCCTGGAGCGCCGTCGCGGCAGCAAGATCGCCAAGAAGGGCATCTATAAGGATAGCGCCCGCTCCAGCAAGAGCTTCTTTGTCAAGTCCAGTGGCTTACGCTGGATCGTATTCATGCTCCTGGTTCCCATCCCCTGGGCCGGGCGGGTCTGGGGCCTGCCGTTCTTTGCTGTACTGGCGCCTTCGGAGCGCTCCCATCAAGAACACAAGAAGCGGCACAAAACCCTGTCGGTCTGGACAGGTCAGATGCTTGTGCAGGTACGCCGCTGGCTGCCCGACCGGTCGCTCCTCTTTGTCGGGGATGGCAGCTACAGCGTCCTGGAACTGCTGCGGAGCGCGGTGCAACAGCAGATAACCGTTGTGACCCGGTTGCGTCTGGATGCTGGCTTGGATGCCCCGGCACCGCCCCAACCGCCCAAGGGGTCGGGCAAAAGTGGGCGTCCGCGGGTCAAAGGTGCGCGCCTTCCTACCCTGGAACAGGTCGCCGCTGACCCGAACACGCCGTGGACCTGTGTGCGGGTGGCGCGCAGGTATAGCCAACGCGACCGCGACGTCGAGATTGTCTCGTCCTGTTGTGTCTGGTATAATCACGGTCTGGTCGTGCCTATCCGCTTTGTCTTGGTGCGCGACCCGCACGGCAAGTTTACGCCCCAGGCGCTGTTGTGTACCGACCTATCGGCCGACCCGGCGCAAATCCTGTCCTGGTTCGTTTTGCGCTGGCAGTTGGAGGTGAGTTTCCAGGAAGTGCGCACACACCTAGGGGGGAAACCCAACGCCAATGGAGCGAGCGGGCGATTGACCGGACGCCCCCGGTCTTGTTGGGCCTGTTTTCGCTGATCACCTTGTTTGCCAAGCCTCTGATGGAGCAGAACGGTCTGTGGGTTCGCCAAGCCCGTTGGTATCCGAAACAACAGGCGACGTTCTCGGACACGCTGGCATTGGTACGCTCCCATCTCTGGCGGGAAACGACTTTTGGGATGTCGGGTGAATCCAGCGACAGCGCAAAAGTCGTAGACCTGCTGATGGATAGAATGACCGAGACCTTATGTTATGCCGCCTGAGCCCAGGCGCATGGACAAAGTCTAGCTTACAGTCTATCTCAAAAAGAGTTTGGGGTTAGCCGACCATAGAGACATCCTTGTTTGCCGGAGAAAACGATGTCGGCTGCCCCCTTGCCTACAATCTGGGAAGTTCCCGATGCCCTCTGGGAACTCTTCGCCTACGTCTTGGATCGCTACGATCCGCCCAAGAGGATGGGACGCAAACGCATTGATGCCCGCAAAGCCCTCAACGGCATGATCTACCGGATGCGAACCGGCTGTCAGTGGAACCAACTGCCCCAACGCTTCGGCGATGACGCCAGTGTGCATCGCACCCAACAGCGCTGGGAACAGGCGGGCGTCTTCGATCTGTTCTGGGCCAGGATCCAGACCCGCTGTGGCGATCTCGACGGCGTAGACTGGCACTGGCAAGCCGCCGATGGCTGCCTGAGCAAAGCGCCGGGCAGTCCTAAAAGGGGGCGCAAGACGAATGCCTCGGCAACAACCCCACGGATCGTGGTAAGCAAGGCGTCCAGAAAAGCCTGTTGGTCGAAGCCGACGGAGGGCCGTTAGCCGTCGTCATCGCCGGAGCCAATGTCGACGATAGCCAACTGTTGGCTGCCACGCTGGAGGCCGTAGTCGTCGAGCGTCCGCAACCGACCGAGCAGACGCCCCAGCATCTCTGTCTGGACAAAGGCTGCGACAACCCGACCGGACAGCAGGCCGCTGGGGAGGCCGGATAGGTACCCCACATTCGCCGCATTGGCGAGGAGAAACGCGACCCGGACGCGCAGAAAACGCTCCCGGCGCGGCGTTGGGTGGTGGAGCGCACCTTCGGTTGGCTCAACCGTTGTCGGGGCATTCTGATCCGCTGGGAAAAGAAGGCCAGCAACTATCTGGCCGTGCTGAAGTTGGCCTGCGGATTGCTCTGGTTCCGGCGCTTGGACAAACTCACCGCCAACTTTTGAGATAGACTGTTAGCTCGGCTGTTGAATGTCTTCTTATCGCGCACTTCATTGCTTCCCCCGTCTAAAGCGTCGAGAAAGGCAGACACATTCCGAACAGGGCTGGCTTACTGGCTGCTGGTATAACGATAAAAACTGGTGCGGGAGATGCTCAACATCTTGCAGATTTCTGTCACCGACCGGTTCTTGTCCTGGCTCAAGGCGAGCGCCGCCGCGCGCTTGGTGACATCCCTGCCTTTCGGTCGGCCACCCTGTCGTCCTCTGGCTCGCGCTGCCGAAAGCCCGGCCTGCGTTCGCTCCCGTATGATGTCGCGCTCGAATTCTGCCAGCGCCGCGAAGATATGGAAAATGAGTTTACCCCCGCTACTCCCCGTGTCGAGATTTTCCTGAAGGCTCTTGAACTCAATGCCCTGCTCCTGAAGGGCATGAATGGTTGTCACCAGATGCTTCAAACTCCTGCCTAGCCGGTCGAGCTTCCAGACGACAAGAGTATCTCCTTCGCGTAACTGAGCGAACGCTTTCATCAAGCCTTCCCGTTCTGTCTTCACACCACTGGTTTTATCTTCAAAGATTTGCTTGCATCCTGCCTGCTTCAAGGCATCCTTTTGTAAGTCGAGGTTCTGGTCCTGAGTGGATACGCGCGCATAGCCGACAAGCATGGTTCACTCCTTGCTTGGAATGCCCGATTGTAACCGAAAGTCAGCGTTCTGTCAATATCGGTAACATAGAATTCGGGAACGGCTTTTGTAACAACAAGAGGCGGGGAGAAGTGGAAAAGTAAAAGAGTGGCAAGTGCAACCGGAAAGGTTCGGATACCATTAGCGAATTCGTAATTGCCGTCTCAACGTGAGATTCGGCTGTTCGATCCGAGGGGAAGCGTAAGGTTCAATTCTAGCCGGTTCTGAATTCGCCAACGGTATCCCTTTGTTGGGAGTGTCTAACTGATTGCAGGTAGGCAATCAACCAATGCATACTGGTACTGCGGGTTCGCCCGCTTCTTTAACTGTCTTGTGTTGTAAGCATACACAAACAGCCAGACCGCACGCCATAGGGCTTTGGGACAGCGGCTG
>DASRGZ010000067.1:0-14332 GCA_035650735.1 Chthonomonadaceae bacterium | reverse complement strand
GCTCAACGACAGAAGCCTCCTCACTTGCTGATCTGTGACCATTCCAGTCTCCTTGCGATGGACTGGAACAAGTCTATTCGCTGCAAGCCAGCGGGAGTTCTAATTGTCGTTTGGGCGGAAATCTATTTGTCGTTATTCAGGCCAGTCCTTTACCGCCCGCAAGGGCACCGTCCTGTATCGGCTTCAGACACAGGAAGCCACCGTGCTGTTGGTGTTGGCCTTGCTGGCCTATGGCTGTCCGCCCCAGGCCATCGTCCGGGCCTTCGGCTGCGACGAGCGCACGGTGGCCCGCTGGCAGAAGAAGGCGGGAAAACATTGCCAGACCGTGCAGGAACGCCTGGTCCAAGACCAGCCCCGCGATCTGGGGGCCGTCCAAGCTGACGAACTACGCATCAAGTTGCAGAAACGCCTGGTGGTCTGGATGGCCCTGGCCATCCAGGTGCATACTCGCCTCTGGCTGGGCGGGGGCGTCAGCGTCCAGCGGGACAAAGCCTTGCTTGTCCACCTGGTTGCAAAGGTCAAAGCGGGGGCTTTGTACGGCCCGCTGTTGCTGGTCACCGACGGCCTGGCAAGCTATGTGTCGGCCTGGCAGAAGGCGTTTCGTACACCGGTCTGGACCGGAAAGAAAGGCCGTCCGCACCTGTTCGCCTGGCCGGAAATCGTGATCGGTCAGGTGCTCAAGCAGTACCAAAAGGCCACGTCGTGGGGGTGGCCCATCGCCTGGTGCAGGGCACCCAGGCTCAGTTGGAAGCGCTTCTGCCGGTGGGGCAGGTGTTGAACACCGCCTACATTGAGCGCCTGAACGCCACCTTTCGGCAGCGCTTGTGCTGCCTGGTACGGCGCAGTCGGTGTCTGGTGCGCCAGACGGCTACCCTCTCGGCGGGAATGTACCTGGTCGGGTGTGTCTATAACTTCTGTAGCCCCACAAGAGCCTGCGGCAAGAGCAGGCCGACGTAGGACGCAAATGGCGCGAGCGCACTCCGGCGATGGCGGCCGGTATCACCAACGCCGTCTGGACGGTGGGCGAGTTGTTGACCTATCGGGTGCCACCGCCCCCGTTTGTGCCGCCCAAAAGGTGCGGGCGACCACCCAAAGCGATGCGAACTCACCAGTTAGCGAGGGCACCGATTTGATCCCGCTTGTGTGCGGGGCTACCAAAAAACTGGACGGCTCTTTTATTTAAGGCGTCTGCTGCCCTATGCCGTGGTCACCACTCCTGCGGATACCGTTTGCTTCCGCAGGTCGGTTCGGTGGAAGCGTGGGCGCAGAGCAGGGGAGGCGAACCCCTTTCGTGTAAGCCGCAGCCGCCGTGCGGTCAGCATCAGGATCGTTCGGCCTGTCATGCTGGCAGCCGATTTCTCCTCGTAGGTACGGTTGTGACCGTTGCTCGCAGGTTTTGGTGGCTCGCTTCGGCTCCAACTGCCTCGGATTAACGCGATGTCCAACTGATGGCGCATCGGGCGCGTTTTCGCTTCTCTGAGAGCCTCTACTACTAACTGGAGGTAGCGCCGCCCGCAATAGTGGTTCGGTCGCAGACGGAAAACGATGTCCAGAGCTACTCCAGGGGCGAAGCGGTTTGCCTCATGACTACGATTCCAGGCGACCGCCCTGACGAAAGGTTGATTCGGCGACGATCCCTCTAAATGCAGTTCCAGGTGACGCCCAACCCCGAAAGTGCGCGTTCCGAGGATAGTCAGTCCCTCTCCCAGATAGAGCGGTTCCGGGTTTTCGTTCCCGTATGGCGGCAGGATAGCGCTCACGGCATCCATCGTGTCGAAGCTGATTTCTTCCCGTCGCACGCGCGCATCCGCCCTTAGTGTGGGGGGTGGGGCCGTCCTCGCGAGCGTGTTCAGGTGTGCGGTCACATAAAGCAAGCTCTTGGCCTCCAGATTGAAAAACGCCACGCGCTCGTTTCCACCCAGGCGCGTCAAATGCTCGCCACATCCCTGGAGGGCCGCCAGAACATCCAATATGCCATTTCCTCGGCAAATTCCGGTCACGATGTTGTCCCCGTCAGGGATAGTCGCGAGAACGACCGCTTTTTTGTCCAGCCGCTCCATTAACTGCCGGGCGGCCAACGATGCCACGCCCACGTGCCAACTTTTGACCTGGATGACCGGAACAACAGCCTTAGCTTCGATTTCGGGCAAGAGGGACAGAGCCTCCTCGAACATGGCCTGCTGTCGCGCCTGCCTCCAGCGATTGACTTCCTCTAGGCGCTCGGCGATTCGTAAGGCCCGGCCTTCATCTGAGGTCAGGAGCCACTCCAACGCAGCCGTGGGCCCAAGCAGCCTGGCCGCTGCATTCAATCGTGGGCCGACCGAATGGCTGATGGTGATCGTATCCACAGGCTGGATAATCCCGGCCAGTCGGAAGAGTTGCCGAATGCCAATACGCCGAGGCTCTGCGAGCATCGCGCAGCCCAGATGGGCGAGCACCCGGTTTTCGCCCGTCATGGAAGCTTGGTCGCAGACCGTGCCGAGGGCCGTGAGGTCAAGGAGGTGGGCCATAACCCGCTCGGCATCATGACCCCGGTGAACCGTCAGAGCGACCATCACCTTCATGGCGAGGGCGGCGCTGGTTAGTCCGGAGAACGGGTAGGCGCTGTCGGTGCGCTTGGGGTTAATAACGGCGTGAGCGGGAGGAAGGTGCCTAACATCGGGCATTTCGTGGTGATCTATCACCATGAAATCCATGCCCATGCTCCGCGCACACTCGGCAGCCTCTGTGGACATACCGCTGTCCACCGCGATAATAAGGGACGCACCCGCGGCCTTCGCCGCCTTGACCGCTCCCGGCTTCACCCCGAAGCCTTGCGAGTAGCGTCCGGCTATCTGGTCGGAAACCGACGCCCCCAACCGCCGCAGGATGTAGACGAGCGTGGCGCAGGCGCAGAGGCCGTCTACATCGGAGTCGCTGTAGACGCGGATATTCTCGCCCTGATCTATCGCCTGATTCAGGCGGGTGACCGCCACACCCATATCTGGCAACCGGTGAGGGTCATGTAAGGCTCCCATGTCGAGCCGAGCGAAACCATCTATCCGCTCTACTGTGTCCAGCCCACGTCCGACGAACACAGCGGCAGCAGCACGCGACACGTCCAAAGCCCGCACCAGGGCCGTGACCGCTTGTTCGTCCACCTCTTGAACGCTCCACGCACTCCGGCCATTTTCCCCGATTCTGATTGGACATCCTCCTATATTCGCATCCAGCGTATTGCATCTTGCGGTACAATTGCTCTGTTGCACTGCAAAGTGTAATACAAAAATCAAGAGGAGGCCGAAGATTTTTTCGCGCATGCTTGCCGAGGTATTGCAGGAGGCGGTACAATAGATCGAGGGGAAATTCGGTATGACGACTACAAGGAAAGCCACGGCGTTCCGGTTCTCTGCAGAGGCGATGCGTATCCTAAAAGCTCTCGCTAAGGACACGGGATTGCCGCAGACGAAAGTCATCGAGTTGGCCATCCGGGACATGGCAAAGCAGCGGGGAATCGAGTTGAAGGATGAGCCAGACGACTCACAGCAGGAGGGAAAAGATGGGAAAGACCATCATGACGGATGAGCAGCGTCTGTTTTTCGAGACGAATGGATACCTGGTGATTCCAGATGCCCTGTCGCCGGAGGAACTGGCGCGGGCGCGGGAGGCCGCCGACCGCGCGGAAGCCGCCTGGCGCGCTGATCCGACTCGCCTGGGCGTGCGCCGCGAGAACTTGCAGCAGGTACAGGCCCCCATAGAGTACGATGACTACTTCCTCGACCTGATGGAGCATCCGAAGGTCTTCCCGCTGGTGCGTGAAATCCTGGGCAATGATGTCTCGATGATAGACAATGACCTATACATCTCGCCGCCCCATACCTCTACCCATGCCCGCTGGCATCATGACGTGGGGATGCCGGGCGTCTATCATCCCCGCTCTGTGCTGATGGTAAAGGTCTTCTACCTTCTCGAAGACGTGCCGCCCGGCGGCGGCGGCACGCTGTTCCTGCCCGGTTCCCACCGCTTCCCGATGGACTTTCCGTTACCGAATGTGGAAAACCCGCCCGATATGCCCGGCCACGTCGAGATGGCGTTTCCAGCAGGCACAGCTTATTTTTTCAACGGGCGCTGTTTTCACGCGGCCAGCGACAACACCTCCGACAAGCCCCGCCGCGTCCTGATCTACAATTATGGGCACCATTGGATGCGAATATGGCCTGGTTACGAGCCTTCGCAGCGCCTATTGGCGAGCGCACAAACCGCAGTGCGCAAGCAGTTGTTGGGAATGGGGCCCGCATACATGACGGGGCTCAAGGATGACGAATAAACGAACTCGCCTTTCAGCAACTAAGACCCCGTAGAAGCCAGACGAAGGTCTGGCAAGGATACGAGCCCAGCGAGGCGCTCAAAGCCAGAGCGAGAACGCGCGTGATGCGGCAGCTGCTCGGAATCGGCGACGCCTATGGGACCTCGCTGGCGGGACTGAAAGACCTGAACGAAGAGTAAGCTGGTTTGATACTCCGGAAATATTCTGTCCGTAGGAGTTAGGAATAGAGACTTGCGCAGCGCGAAGATCAACTGGAATAGTCGTTCTGTCCGTAGGAGTTAGGAATAGAGAGTGGAGGCTTCATGGCCTACAACGCTGGTTTGGGCGCTAAGACAGGAGGAATCCAGCGGTGGTTGTCTACCCGAAGCAGAAGACCGAACCACAGCCCCGCCTGACGCCGCAGGAGTATCTGGAGCGCGAGCACAAGGCCGAGAGGAAAAGCGAATATCACGGCGGTATCGTCGTGGCAATGGCAGGAGCCAGTCCCGAACACTATACCATTTACCAGCAACGTCCACGGGGAACTCTAGGGACAGTTGCGCGGTAAGGACTGCCGCCTGTTCGTCAGCGACCTGCGCGCACGTGTGCCGCAGTGCAATAAATTCCTGATGTCATTGTCGTCTGTGGCGAACCGAAGTATGAGGAGTTAGTGGGTATGCGGTCGCTGCTTAATCCCACGCTGATTATCGAGGCACTCTCCGACTCCACAGAAGCCAAAGACCGGGGCGAAAAGCGGCTCTGTTATCAGACATTGGAATCGCTGAACGCCTATGTTCTGGTATCGCAGAACCAGCCGCTCATTGAGATCTACCGCCGCCAGGAGAACGGCTGGCTCTATTCGTCGGTGCAGGGACTGGAGAGCGCTGTTTCCCTGGATTCCATCGGCTGCGAATTGAGGCTGGCGGACGTGTATGCGTGCCTACCGTTCCCTGAGCCTCAAGAGGAAATGGCGGCGCCAGAGACAGGCGCTCCAACGCCTGCGGCATAAGGAGGCACCGATGATGACGGATCCGGTCCGGCTCGGCTATGTGGGCTGCGGCTTCGTAGCCCAGAATATCCACATTCCCAATTTCACCTCCCTGCCCGCGTGCCGGCTGCTGGCCCTGGCGGAAGTGCGCCAGGACCTCGGTCAAAAGGTCGCCGCGCGCTACGGCATCCCTCGGGTTTATCGCTCTCATCAGGAGTTGGCCGCCGATCCCGACATTGAGGCGGTCGGCGTCTCGGCTCCCTACGCGCTGCAAGGCCGGATCGCCGCCGACCTGCTGCGGGCCGGCAAGCACGTCTTCATGGAGAAGCCTATGGCCGTCTCGGCAGCGCGCGCCGAGGCAATGCTGGCCGCGGCGCGGGAAGGCAATGCGCGCCTGATGGTCGGCTATATGAAACGTTACGACCCCGGCAATCTCCGGCTCAAGCAGCACGTGGACGCCTGGCGGCAGTCGGGCGAATGTGGGCGCCTTCTGCTGGCGCGCAATCACGGCTTTGGGGGCAATTGGCTCTATGGGCAGGACCCCAACGTTGCCTTCGAGCGTTCGGAGGAGGCCGCACCGTCCGCTCCTGACGACTGCCCCGACTGGCTTCCCGAGAAATGGCACGATCCCTATCTTGGTTTCCTGCAGCAGTGGACCCACAATCTCAATCTGCTGCGCTTCCTGCTGGGAGATACCGCCGGCGAGGCGTCGGTAGTAGCCGCGCACCTGGATGACGACGGAATGACCGGGCTGATTGTGCTCAATATCGGCGGGGTGCGCGCGGTGATCGAGAGCGGATACACCCGCTACCATGCCTGGGACGAGCATACCCAGCTCTACTTTGAGGGCGGCTGGCTGCGGACGCAGGCGCCCCCGCTGATGCAGAAGGAGACCCCGGCGAGCGTAGAGGTCTACCGGGCAGCCAGGGAGGGTGAGCCCGCGCGTCTGATGCAGGAGTTTGCCCCGCCCGGCTGGTCGTATCGGGAGGAGGCCCGGCATTTTCTGGAGTGCGTGCGCTCCGGCGAGCCGTTCCGTTCCTCTGGCGAAGACACGCTCCATGACGTCCGGCTGTTTGAGGCCATCTACAAAGCCTTCCTCCAGGCTTCCTGACCTGCCGCTTCTGTGGCCCCCCCGAGATTTGCGAAAATCGAGTAGGAGTTGATGGGCGTGTCGGAGAAGTTTGGGAAGCGGGCGGCCCTCCGAAGGATGTGGGGCCGATCACCGCAGAGCGCCTGCGGGCGGGCATGGAGGTAGGGCTTCCGCCGAAGCGACAGGCGACAATAAGGGGGAAGAATTATGGCAAAGCTACCGATCGGTTTGCAGCTTTACTCGGTGCGTGAGGACTGTGCGCGCGATCTGCCGGGCGTACTGGAAGCGGTCGCCCGGATGGGCTATGACGGCGTGGAGTTCGCGGGCTACTATGGGCGCAACGCGCAGGAACTGCGCAAGCTGCTGGACGACAACGGCCTGAAGTGCTGCGGAACCCATATCGGCCTGGATACGCTGCTGGGTGACGCGCTGCCCGCGACGGTGGAATTCAACCAGACGCTGGGCAATCGGTTCCTCATCGTGCCGGGGCTGGCGGAGAATCGGCGCAACTCGCCGGCGGCCTGGCGGGAGACGGCCCGTTTGATGAATGAGATCGCGGAGCGCCTGGAGCCTCACGGTATGCGCACGGGCTACCATAACCACCACATCGAGTTCCAGCCGATGGAGGGGGAGCTGCCCTGGGATATTTTCTTCGGCAACACCCGCCCGGAGGTGGTGATGCAGTTTGACGTCGGCAACGCCCTGCACGGGGGCGCTCAGGCGGCGCCCTTCCTGAAACGCTACCCGGGACGGGCGGCCACCGTCCATGTGAAAGAGTACTCCGCCACCAACGAGAACGCGCTGATTGGCGAGGGCGACGTGGACTGGAACGAGATTTTCAACCTGTGCGAGACGATTGGCGGCACGGAATGGTATATCGTCGAGCAGGAGAGCTATGCCTATCCGCCTCTGGAGTGCGTGGACCGCTGCCTGCAAAATCTGCGCAAGATGGGCAAGTAGCTCCGAGACGCAGATCATGCCAGCAAAGGTACAGAGATTCAATCAAGGGCATGGTTAGCGATTGGGAAACAATTTCCGCCTCTGCTGGCCCTTCCGTGCTGTATTTCACAGCTTATGTGTGACATTTTTCACAGCACGCGGCGCGGCGGTAGAGTATGATAGGGGTGTATCGGATGGTAGCGCGGTAATCACACCACTAAGCTTTAGACCGTGCCCTTCGGATACGCGATCTAAGTCCATCCGTGTGAGCGCTTTCTGATGGCAGGCATTGGCCGGTGTTCCCCTACGGCTGATGCCTCTTTCTTTTACGGAAGAGGCCGGGGAAACCAATGCAAGGCGCGGACGGTAGAGAACCGCCCGCGCCAGGCAAAACCGCCGCGGAGACTTTGCGCGCCTCCCAGGCTTTTTGTTTGTTTCGATCCTCGCCCGGCCTCAAGACCTGGCGCTATAAGAAAACTTATTGCATTCGCTGCGTCCGTGCGATGTAGAGCTCCATCAGCACTTCTTCTGTTTCCCGCTCGTTGAGCCATTCCCAATAGAAGGGATGGTTCATCAACATCTCCAGGCTGAGCACGCGCCGACCGTTGGGACCGTTTGGCTTGGGCAGGGACAATTGCTGGCGGTTATAGGCTGCATTGATCTCCAGAATAACTGTCGGCTGGCCGTTGGCGGCTTGTGCCTCCTGGCCTTGCTGTGTCGGAGCGCCCATTGATTTTGGATTGGACATGGTCGGTCCCCCTATCCGAGACCAGACACTAGCACCTCGGGGTTGCGATTTCGCTATGGTTATTTGATTATTGGCTGCCCACGCCCATTTCTTCTGTGCAGCCCCACCTTGCTCTTATGGATTGGACGACGACAGTCCCCACTAGGTTCTACGCGTTTTAATAAGGCCAGAATTCCCGCCCCGCGCGCTTTCTGGCCGCAGACATCCCGGCGCGCGTTGGCGCTCCCCTGCAGAGCGGCCCGCATCGTGCCGAAAAAAAGAGCAAACGCCTTTCCGGGACTATCCTGAAGCCGACGCGTGCGCGACCCCGTTGACAATCAGCCCTCTCGTCCGCTACAATGAGATAGGAGGTCGGCGGCAGGCGCGTTGTGGCTGTGTTGTTTGCTAATCCGCCTTCCCCCTCAGACTATCATCTTTCCCGCACGCGCGCCAAAAGTTTCCGCTGCGGTCGCAACGCGCCTATAGAGCCGCCATGTCCGATCTGGCCGAGCTGACATCACCCATAGACAACGCCATCGTCCGCCTGGAGAATATCACCAAGCGGTTCCCCGGAGTCGTGGCGAACCGGGGCGTCCACCTGCGCGTGATGGCCGGCACGTTCCATGCCCTCATCGGCGAAAACGGCGCGGGCAAGTCCACCCTGCTCAACATTCTCTACGGCCGCTACCGACCCGACGCCGGTCGGATCTTTGTACGCGACGAGGAGATTACGGAGGCGCTGGAAAGCCCCGCCGACGCCATCCGGCGCGGCATCGGCCTGGTCAGCCAGCACTACGCGCTGATCCCGGCGCTCTCGGTGCTGGAAAACATTGTTCTTGGCGCCGAGCCGACCTTTCCTGGAGGCGCGCTGCGCCTGGGTCCCGCCGCCGAGCGCATCGCCGCCCTGAGTGAGCAGCTGGGACTCGGCGACCTGGATCTTAAAGCCCGCGCTGACACCCTTTCTGTGGCTGCCGGGCAGAAGGTCGAGATCCTTAAGGCGCTTTACCGGGGCGCGCAGATTCTCCTCCTCGATGAGCCGACCGCCACGCTGGCCCCTCAGGAGGCCGAGTCCCTCTTTGCCCTGCTGCACCGGCTGGTCGCGGGCGGCACTACGGTCGTCTTCGTCACCCATAAGCTGCGCGAGGTCATGGCCCACAGCGACCGGGTAAGCGTGCTGCGCGCGGGCCGCAACGTCGGCGATTTTAATACCCGGGAAACCAATGAGCGCGACCTGCTGCGGCGCATGATCGGGACGCGCGGCCACGTGCCGCTGGATATTGACCGCACTCTGACGGGGGAGCTGGTGGTCGCGGCGCCGCAGGCACCCACCGGTCCCACCGATAGCCCCACGCCCACGCCGGTGTTCGTGCCGCGCCCGCCCTCCGGCAGCCCGCTCCTGCAGGTGGAGGGCGTGACCGTGCGCAACGCGCGCCGCGCCATCGCCGTGCGCAACGCTAGCCTGGAGGTCGGCATGGGCGAGATCGTGGGCGTGGCGGGCGTGGACGGCAGCGGGCAGCGGGAGCTGGCCGAAGCCATCGTTGGGCTGCGCCGCCTGGAGGCGGGCCGGGTCTTCCTGGCCGGCATCGAGCTTACCCGCATGAGCGTGCGCCAGCGGCAGGAGTTCGGCGTGGCCTATATTCCCGAGGACCGGCAGCGCGACGGGCTGGTGCTGGATTTTAGCGTGGCGGAAAACTATCTGCTGGGCCACGAGACAAAGAAAAGCTGGGGCGGCGGCTGGCTTTTGGACCCGCAGCGAATGCTGGCCCGCGCCGTCCAGATGGTGGAGCGTTACGATGTGCGCATCGGGTTCACCGGTGTGGAGACGCCCGCCGGTATGCTCTCGGGCGGAAACCAGCAGAAGATCATCATCGCGCGGGCGCTGGCCAGCAGCCTGCGTCTGCTGGTGGCCTCCCAGCCGACACGCGGCCTAGACGTAGCGGCCTCTCAGTTCGTCTATGAGACGCTGCGCCAGGCCCGCGCGCGTGGGCTGGGCGTGCTCTTGTTCTCCTTAGACCTTGATGAAATATTTCAACTAGCCGACCGCATCGCCGTGATGTTCAACGGGAAGGTGGTCGGTGTGGTGCCGCGCGCCCAGGCGACGCCGGAGCAGATCGGCGCCCTGATGACCGGAGCGACATGGCAGCAGACAGGGGAGAAGGGAAAGGGAAACCAGGGGGAGATGCCTCCCGGGGCCGGCCCCGGAGCGCTGCCATGAGGGCGCGCATGCTGGAGAGCGGCGGGTTCTGGCGCGCGCTGTTCAGCGTGCTGGCCGGGTTGCTGCTGGCCGCCCTCCTGATGAAAGCGTCCGGCTATGATGTCGGGGCGGCCTTGAGCGCGCTGTGGTCGGGCGCGACGGGGATAGCGCCGGGACCGTCGCGCGGTCCCAACCAGATTCCCATAGGGATCGGCGCCTGGAAGGCGCATCTGGATAAGTTTGTGCTCGCCCAATCCCTGGCCCGCGCCACGCCGCTCATCTGGGCCGGGCTCTCGGTGGCGCTGGCACTGCGCGGGGGCCTGTTCAATATCGGCGCGCAGGGGCAGTTGATCGTGGGGGCACTGGCGGCGGCGGTCGTGGGGATGCTGGGCAAGGGATCAGAGGCGGGGGGTGACGTAACGGGCGGGTGGCCGCCCTGGCTGCACGTGCCGCTGACGCTGCTGACGGGCGCGGCGGCGGGGGCCGTCTGGGGCGCTATCCCCGGCTGGCTGAAGGCTCGGCGCGGCGTCCATGAAGTTCTCTCCACCATCCTGCTCAACTATATCGCCGCCGACATCGCAAGCTATCTGGTCACGCACGGCCTGAAGGACCCCAACTCCCACAGCATGGCGCCCCAGACGGGCCTGATGGCTGCCTCGGCCTGGCTGACGCCCGCCGTGCCGGGCAGCAACCTGACGGTGGGGCTGCTGCTGGCGGTGACGGCGGCGGCCCTGGTGGCGTTTTTGCTGCAGCGTACTGCCCTGGGCTATGAGATCCGCGCGGTGGGGCTGGGACAGGCGGCGGCGGAGGCGACGGGCATTCCCGCGGTGCGCACGCTGGTCGTGACGATGGGGCTGGCGGGCGCGCTGGCGGGGCTGGCGGGCGCGGTGGAGGTGATGGGCGTGCATCACCGCTATGTGCCGGGCGTGGCGGCGACCTACGGCTTCGACGGCATCGCGGTCGCCCTGCTCGGCGGCCTGACCGGCAGCGGCACGGTCGCAAGCGGCCTCTTTTTTGGCCTGCTGGCCAGTGGGGCCAGCGGCATGCAGCGCAGCACCGACGTGCCCGACGCGATCACGGTGATCGTGCAGGCGGTGGTCATCCTGGTCATCGGCGTGCGCTACCTGCGCAAGCGCGCCCTGCCGCCGCTGGTGGCGGCGGTCCTGGATACCGACGAGAGGAGGGAGGAGGATGCCGACCGGATCTAGCGGCGCGGACACCTCCTGGCTGGTGGCGCTGCTCTGGGCCACGCTCTATTTCGCCACGCCCCTGGTGCTGGCGGCAATGGGCGGCGTGTTCTCCGAGCGCTCCGGCGTGGTCAATATCGCCCTGGAAGGGCTGATGCTGGCGGGCGCGTTCGTGGGCGTCTGGGCCGGGCAGTCCTCCGGCGTGCTGGGCTTACTGGCGGCGCTGGGCGTGGGCGCGCTGCTGGGCCTGCTGCACGCCTTTCTGACTCAGCAACTGCACATGAACCACGTCGTCAGCGGCTTAGGCATTAACCTGCTGGCGGCGGGCGGCACGCGCTATCTCAACCAGATCCTGTTTCCCAAAGGGGAGCATATCGAGGGCCTGCCCGCCAACTTCTTTCTCTTCCTGGCCCTTCTTCTGCCTCTGGTCACCCTCTGGATTTTGCACCGCACGCGCTTTGGCCTGCGCCTGCGGGCTGTAGGCGAGAACCCAGAGAGCGCGCGCATGGCCGGTATTTCACCCGGCCCGATCCGCTATCTGGCGGTGATGCTCTCCGGCGTGCTGGCGGCGCTGGGCGGAGCCTATCTTTCGATGGGCGAGGCGCACAACTTCTCCCGCGATATGTCGGCCAACAAGGGCTATATCGCCCTGGCCGCCGTCATCTTCGGCAAGTGGAACCCGTTGGGCGCGGCGGGGGGAGCGCTCTTCTTCGGCTTCTTCTTCGCCTTGCAGACCCAGCTTCAGATCAGCGGCATCCAGGCCCGCTGGCTTGGGGTAGACTGGTCGAGTCCCTTTCTGCTGGACATGCTGCCCTACCTGATGACGCTGGTCGCCCTGATTACCGTCGTGGGACGTGCCACTCCGCCCGCGGCCCTCGGTCAGGAAGAGGAGTAGCCCTATACCGGGCACAGCACGTGCCCGGCTCGGAGACGAGAAGAGGGAGTGTCAAGCGCCTTGACGATCCTGGAAATTTGTGCTATCATAAATTGTCCGAATGAGATAGAAGGTTGTCAGATAAGCCTTTCCACCAGGACAAAACCGCATGGGTGGCCTGTCCTGGATTCTCCTCTGAAAATTGATGCGGGGTAGTGCAGCGGTAGCACGGCTGACTCTGGATCAGTAGGTCGAGGGTTCGAATCCTTCCCCCGCAGTTTCACAGATATACAAGGCTCCCAATCTCAAAAGCAGGTTGGGAGCCTTGTTTCGTGCGGCTGCGATGGCGCGCAATTGGGGCTTAGTGCTTTTCCTCCTCCAGCGCATACGCGATGGCCTGCTCCAACGTCATGGCCCGCCCCTCTTCCCAGGCCGCCGCAAACGCTGCCTCACCCAAAGCCTCTCTTACGATGGCCTGGTTGCGCGCATACTCCTCGCGAGCAGAGAGAGGGAGGCCCACTCCTATGTCCTCGCGCTGTCTCTCGGCAGCCCCCAACAACCTTGCCGCCCGATCTGCCTGCTGCTGTCCTGCGGCAACAGTGCCCCATGCCTCCAGACAACCAATCAGGCCGACTTTGTTGCCTATGAACCGATATTGGTCCAGCGCTCGCGCAAGCCGCCGCCGGCTTTTTTCATAGTCGCCGCGACGACAGGCCAGCCGCGCTATGTTACACAGCACCTCTCCCATGCCTTCCGGGTTCTCTAGCGCCTCAAACAGCGCCAGGCTCTCTGTGTAGAGTTGCTGTGCCGTGGCCTCCTCTCCCACAGACAAAGCGATTGTCGCCAGGCTGTTGAAGGCCAGCGCAATGCCCCACCGATTGCCCAGGCGCTGGTAGATGGCCAGGCTCTCCTCCAGGACAGAACGCGCCAGGGTATACTCGCCCTGACAACAGAGGGTATCTCCCAGATTGTACAGGGTATCGGCGATGCTCGTCTCCTCGCCCAGTTGCCGCTTGAGAACCAGGCTCTCTTCAAAGAGCGCCCGTGCTCTGGCATAATCTTCCTGGCCTTTGGCTACCAGACCCAGATTGGCAAGACAGACAGCCATGCCCCGCCGGTCTCCTAGCTGTCGGTCTAACTCCAGGCTCTGTTCCAGAAGCGTGGAGGCGGAGGCATAATCCATTTGCTCCATAGCCACTGCTGCCAGACCGTTCAGCGCGTGGGAGATGCCCGTTTGGTCACCTATCTCTCTCCAGAGAGAGAGGCTTTGCTCGTACAATCGCGAAGCGCCTGCTAGGTCGTACTGGTGTCGCGCCAACCGGGCGGCCTCAAGAAGCGCTTTAGCTTGCAGAGACGGCGGCGCCGTCTGGCCTTTCTCTAAGGCTTCCGAGAGCCACTTGCGTCCTTCGCTCCAATAACTCCCAGCGACATACCAGAACCAGCCTAATGCCACAGCCAACCGCAACCCCGCTTCTTCCTGTTGGGTTTCCAGATACCAGCGCAGCGCCGCCCGCAGATTATCGTGTTCTGTCTCCAGCATTTCCAGCCACCGCGCCTGTTCTGGCCCGCGCAATTGCCTCTGAGCTTCCTCTGCCAGGTTCAGGAAGAAGGCGCTATGTTTCTGACGTACCGTTTCGGTTTCCGCGCTGGCTGCCAGCCGTTCCTGGCTATACTGCCGCACGGTCTCCAGGAGGCGATACCGTCCCGGCCCCTTGTGCTGTTCGTAAAAAACCAGCGACTTGTCCACCAGGCTCGTCAACAGATCGAGCGCTTCCCAGTCCACGATCTCCCCGCCCGCCCCTACCTTCTCGGCAGCTTCCAACGCCCACCCACCCACAAACACCGACAGCCGGTGCAGTAGCTTCTTTTCCGATTCGGACAGCAGATCGTAACTCCAATCAATCAATGCCCGCAGAGTCTGCTGGCGCGGCAAGGCCGTGCGGCTGCCTCCGGTCAGCAGCCGGAACCGATCCTGCAAGCGGGCCTCAATCTGTTCCACCGGCAGGGCGCGCACGCGGGCAGCGGCCAGTTCCAGAGCCAGAGGAATG
>DASRGZ010000066.1:0-30830 GCA_035650735.1 Chthonomonadaceae bacterium | reverse complement strand
GCTCAACGACAGAAGCCTCCTCACTTGCTGATCTGTGACCATTCCAGTCTCCTTGCGATGGACTGGAACAAGTCTATTCGCTGCAAGCCAGCGGGAGTTCTAATTGTCGTTTGGGCGGAAATCTATTTGTCGTTATTCAGGTGGGCGTAAAAAGGCCGGCAAACGGTCGTTTCCCCGGCGCTGGACGTTGGCTGACCTGGGGATTACTGCGCCTGATCCTTTCCAGCTCAAGGAGCATATCTTTTACTACCTGGCAGGATCTGGAGCGGATGGGTTTAACTGCGCCAGTCCTCCCAGCGCGCTCCATTGCCTTCCGGAGACACAGTGCCCGATGGACTGTAACGGTAGCGGGTCTCCGTTTGGTTCCTCCGCTGGCGATCCGGTGAACCTGGCTACCGGAGAAGAGGAGTACTCTCCGGCTCCTGATCTCATCGTCTACTATCGGCATGGTCTGCCCATTATTTGGAAACGTTTCTATAACAGCCTACGGGGACAGGCTGTCCATTATGAGTCGGATGATTTCGGCGTCGGCTGGTCGCATCCATATAATGTCGTAGTCTATGACCCCAACAGCCGCATCAATATGCATACTTGGCCCGGTACCCAATCTTATTCCGGACGCTTTACCGGCAGAAATGATCCAAGCATTCCTGGTACGGCTGTATGGGAAATCTGGTTCAATGGCACCCCTATCGCCAGTTCTGCCTCAAACGGTGGCTGGTCAGTTACGGTTGCGCCACAGGACACCGGCTTTACGGTCACTCCTCCGGCCAACGCCGCCATCGCCGATAACTACGAACTGCGGTGGCGGGATATTGATAGCGTTAGCTTTTCTGGCGTCTTTGATATCCTCCCTGTGGCTACGATACCCCAGGGCGACTACAACGGGCCTGCACTACCTTGCCTGGGCAGCAATGCGCCTCCCAGTGGGCTGACTTGGCAAATCCTGCTCAATGGCACACAGATCGCTTCCTCTGCAGCGAAAAACGGCTGGGACGCCTTTCTCCAGGGATCGGCTGCCAAAGCTACGATTACCGTCCCCATGACGGCTGCGCCCAGTTCGGGTTATGAGATACGCTACCTGTACGGAGATCCCAATCCCCATTCCGGCGCCTTTACCGTCAGCAGTGCCAACTTCGCTCCACAAACAGGTACCAAATACCTGATCTTGCCCAACGGCTCTCGCGTTCGCTTCACTGCCAACGACGTCCCCTCCGCTACGCACCCCAGCGTGGCCTGCACCCCTGATAACGGGGTCGGATTGTTGATTGAGTGGGATTATGATGCCGCCGATGCCAGCGGCCACTTCAACAGCCACTACACCATCACCTTGCCAGACCAGACCCAATTGATAACCACGAAGTGCGTCAAGTTTACCGAGGATATCGGATTTAACGCTATCATGACCCTGTGCTACCAGTTAGCGCAGATCGTTCCCCGCAATGGATACGCCATCAATTTCAACTACGGCTTCCCTTCCTCACAGCAATCTCTCAATGCAGGAGGCGGTTTCCCCCTGCTGGCAAGCATTACGGATGCGCGCAGCAGCGAAACCTTACTGACCATCAACCGGGCCGCCGATGGCACGGGCCATATCCTTTCGGTGACCGATTACTATGGCCGCAGCGTCTACTATAATTACTCGGCTCCTCTGCCCCAATATAGCGGCTCCTTTTCCGAATTGAACTTCGTCTCTGAGATTGTAGCCGCTGGCACGAGCAACCCGCCGGCGCGCTATACCTATGGCTACCAGAGCCTTGCCAATCCGTATGCCAATAGCCTCAGTCAGGTATCAATGTTGTCCACCATCACTGTTCCCTCGCCAACAGGGACCGGCAACAGCACGACCACTATCAATTACAATTCGAGCCTCTACGTATCCGGCATCGTGGACGCCAATGGCTACAGCCGTACCTACACCGACCTTGGCAACGACCAGACGCAGGTGAAAATCAAGGATGCGCAGGGCAACCTGGTCTACTCCTATACGACGACCTATGATGCTGCCATGCGCCGCGTGAGCCTAACCAACGGCGCTACCGATGCCAACGGCAACAACACAACCCTGATCGCTCTTTGGGCATATGGTTCTGCTAATGCTCCCAACCGCCCGAGCTTCTTCCAGGATGGCAACGGCATCGCCTCCGGGGGAGTGAATAAAGGCGTCACGACCTTTACCTGGGATAGATACGGCAATCCGGTGGCGGTGATATCGCCGCGTGGACAAGCGACAACCTATGGCTGGAACTATAACAACTTCCAGTTAGGGCGCTTGACTATGGTTCAAGAGGGAGGGAAAAATCCGTACACTTTTACCTACTCCGAGCCGCAGGGCTGGCTGCAGCAAATGAGCGGCCCTCTGCCCGGCCAGACTAGCTATGGACAGCAGACGTTCTATACGCTCTTTTCTTACGATACACTAGGCAATATCACCAGGCTCACTGTGCCTCCCAGCAGTGGCTCCACAACCAATCCCTTGACCCTTTTCAATTACGTCACCGATGGTACCTATTCTCAGGTGGAAGGGTGGGGGCAGCCCCTAACGATCACCGATCCAATGGGAAACGTCTCCCATTTCCGCTACGATGCCCGCGGCAATCGTACAGCCATCCTTGATGCCAACGGCAACGAGACGGACTTCACATACAATCTGACCGACCAACTGGTATCGGTAACCTTCCCTGCTACCGGGCAGACGGGCTCAGGTCGTGCCTATCTCCAGTATACCTATCTCTATCCTGGCGGGCCGCGGACAATGGCCGATGCCTATGACGAGAGTGGAACTCGGATCCGTCGGGTGACTTACAGCTATGGCCCTGAAGGCGAACTGCTCTCCGTTGCGGGCGATACCGGGGAACCTATAATACTCACTTATGACGCGATGTATCGGCTTACAGGGCATAGAGATGGCAAGAACCAAAACACCAGTTATGCCTATAACGCTGCCGGCTATCTAGCCAGCGTGACCTATCCAGGTGGCGACACCCTTCAGTTCCCCAGCTATGACAACAACGGCAACCCCACCCAGCGTATTGATGGCCGGGGAATCGTCACCAACTATATCTACAACGATGTCGAAAGCCGCCTGACCGACATCCAGTATCCGGCAGCCTATCAGTCCCTCAACGTCCATCTGGACTACGATAGCTATGGACGCATTGACTCCCGCAGTGACGGCACCGGCACCCAGACCTACAGCTATGACGACCGGGATGCGCCCCTGACCATCACCACAACCTATGCAGGGCTGCCGGCAGGAAGCAACAGCTTCACCCTGGGCTATGACTACTGGCGCTCCGGAGATCGCAAATCCCTGAGCACTCCTGCTGGCTCCTTCTCCTATACCTACGATGGCGATAACCGCCTGAGTGGGATAACCAATCCCTATGGCGAGAGCTTCTCCTGGACCTACCTTAACAATGGGTGGTTAGCCAGTCAGCAGAGCAACAATGCGACAGGCTCCCTTGTCAACACCGCCTTCTACACCTACAACGCCCGGGGCTTGCTGACCGACCTGACCAATAAGAGGGGTGACAACACCCTGCGCTCAGAGTTTGGCAGCCTGTTCTACGACGGAGTAGGCAACCTGCTTACGCAGACGCCCAACCTCCCGGAGGCCAGCGCCTACAGCGGCAAGATAGATTACTGGTATGACACCAAGGACCAGCTCACCCAGGAGCATTCCGTGCGCAATGGGGGCTACACCTTCGGCTTTGCCTACGATGCGGCGGGCAATCCGACCTCTTTCAAAGGGATAGCCAACTTCTATAACGCCGACAACCAGAACTCTGGCAGCGGCTATGTCTATGACGGTAACGGTAACCCGACGACCTATCGGGGCACAGCAGGGTTCAGCTTTGACCCGGAGAACCGGCTGACGGGCATTGGCAGCAGCTTCTCGGCAGGCTACGCGGCAGGAGGCTTTCGAGCCTGGAAGCAGACTACGGCAGGAACCACCTACTACCTCTACGATGGCTTGCTGCCCGTCTGTGAGCTTAACAGCTACGGCACCGTCGCGGCCACCAACACCTTCGGGGGCAACGGCCTCCTGGCCCGACGGGACGGCAGCAGCCATTTCTATACCTTTGACCCCCTGGGCCACCTGGCTCAGTTGCTGGATGCCACCGGCACCCCAAACGCCAGTGTGGCCTTCGATGCCTATGGGTCCTGGACCAGCACGGTCGGCAAGCTGGGCAGTCCCTTCGGCTACGGAGGTCAGGCCGGGTATTATACCGACAGCGAGACCGGTCTGGTGCTGCTTGGCTGGCGTTACTATGACCCTGGCACCGGAAGGTTCCTGACCCGCGACCCGATAGGCTCTGCCGGAGGGCTTAACCTCTACCGGTATGTGGGCAACAGTCCGACCAACTTCCTGGACCCATCGGGCTTGTTCAGCGAGCAGGACTTGGGCAACTTCAGCGCCGGGTTCGGGGATGCGTTGAGCTTTGGCTTGACGGCGAGTATGCGGGACTGGCTGGGGATAGGGGGGGTTGATCCCTGCTCGGGCTGGTACTTGGGCGGCCAGGTAGCCGGTGAGGTGGCGCTCACCTTAGCCACCGAGGGATTAGGAGCCGAAACTGCCGAAGCCGAGGTCGAGTCCGTTCTGGCGAGTGAGTGCTTTGTGGCGGGAACGCTGGTGAATGTGCCTGTCAAGACGACCGAGGGAAGCACCTCCAGTGCCCAAGCGGCCAGGGAGACCACCCAACCGGTGGAGCAGATTAAGCCAGGAGACACGGTAGCCAGCCGCAATCCGCAGACCGGTAAGAGCGAGTACAAGCGGGTCGTGCGCACCTTCCGGCGCACGGTCTATGCGACGGCCACCGTAGAACTGGCCGATGTGCAGAGCGGTCACGTGGTGGAGCGACTGACGGGGACGCCGGAGCATCTGGTTTTTTCTGCCGACCGAGGGCTAGTGCCGTTGGGTCAGCTAGGCATTGGGTCCCAGATCGTCACGCGCGCGGGACCTCCTCTGGTGGTCAAGTCGGTGAGTCGGCAGAACCATCCGGAGGGTGTCAGCGTCTACAACTTAGAGGTAGAGGATGACCACACCTACTTTGTGGGCAAGGCCAATGGCGGCGTCTGGGTGCATAATACCTGCCCTGTTGGGCGTGGCGCGCTTTCCAATGTGCCGGAATTGGCGAATGATCCCTTTCTGGCCCGCCAGCCACAGGTATCCGGGCCGAAGATTGATGAGATGGTGAAGAGGCTGCACGACGGTACTTGGAACTGGGCTGGCAGGGAAATCAAGTACAATGGCAATGTCATTATTGACGGACACTATAGCTACATCGCCGCTCGGTTGGCAGGAATAGAACCCGTTATGATTCCGAGTACGGAACCCTTCGCAAGAACCTTTTCCTGGGGACAACTGGTTGTTGATCCGACTCGGTGGCCGGGCAGCTATTAATTTTAGGAGCCTTTCATGATCGAAATCCGAAGCCATGTGACCGGAAAAGTGATCCATGTAAATGCGGACACGCTAGAATACGTCAATCTGGATAAGCAAGACCTTCACCGCGTCAACTTGCAAGGCGCAAAGATGCGTGGGGCTTCTTTTAAAGAGGCAGATGTGCGAAATGCAGAACTAGAAGAAGCCGATCTTAGAGCGGCGGATTTCACCAAAGCGTGTTTAGCGAACGCCCTTTTAGATAAGGCCTGTCTGACTGGCGCAATACTAAGGAACACCATTCTTTCCGGGGCTTCCTTCGTTGAGGCTTGTCTGGATAAAGCAGACTTAAGCCAAGCGTACATCCTTTCGGCAGACTTCACGAGGGCGAGTTTGAATGGGACGCTGATGGACGGGGCGACCTACGACGAATATACGCTCTGGCCTGATGCTTTTGAGCCTCAAAAGCATGGAGCTGTTTTGAGGAACGAAGCCATTTCTGAGTAGATAGAGAAGCGCTAGTTTGTCACGCAGCGGGGCGTGTGCTGGCAACGAGGCCAGGTTACCGAGGGGATCTGCGTCGGAGGGATGGGTTCGGCAGACTCTAGCGCACTGATCTCCGCCACCAGGCGCTTCGCGGCTTCCAGGTGCTTGGGTACAAGGGCCAGATCCCCAAGACATTCGGCCAGATAAGACATCCCCATGTGCCCCTCCACCTGAAGCCATAATTCCTGTATCCGCTGTTCTCTCTCCAGATAAGCCATGATCTCCCGTGTCAGCCTGCCTACCAATGCCGCGTCTGTTTCCATCGGGTCTCCTGTCCGGGGCAACGCCAGGTTTGCGCCTCAAATCAAAAGAGGTGTAGCTCAGGCTTAATGTCGGTTTTCCGGGCTTATCGCCTTAGGGTGTGAAGTTCAATCGGCTTATTCTAAACTCTTCATGAGTGCGGTGACCGCCTCATGGACGGCCTGCAGCGAGCTATAGCGCGGCTGGTAACCAAGCAGGCGCTGGGCCTTGGCGATGCTGCAATTGGGGCTGTGCGCGATGTGATCCCAGGTTGCGGATGCTTCCTCCTCGCTGACGGTAGCGCGCCATTCCGGCCAGGGCAGAAAGCGCAGCCGCGCGGGCTGCCCGAACCATCCTGCCACCGCCTCGGCGTAGCCGCGCAAAGTCAGCGCCGCCGGGGAGACGACATGGAAGCTCTCGCCCACCGCCGTGTTCCAGTTCTCCATTCCCAACTGGAACGCCTGGGCCACGTCGTCGGCATGGACATGGTGGACGGTTTCCATGCCGAGGTTCGGTAGGGCCAGCTCCTCGCCGCGCGCCAGACGCACAAAGACCTGTGGGTTGAAATGCCCCGCCGGGTTCAGGGGCGGCCAGCCCGGCCCGACGATATGGCCCGGATGCAGGACGGTGGCGGGAAAGCCGTGGAGGCGCGCTTCTTGCAGCAGATACGCTTCGATGGCCGCCTTCTGGATGCCGTAATCGCCAAAGGGACGGCGCGGCTGCGTCTCCGTGACCGGAGCCTGCACGGTAGGGCCATGCACCCAGATGGTGCCGCAGTGCAGGAAGTGCTGCACCTGGCCTCGCAGCGCCTCGACAAGTTGGCGGGCGCTCTCCAGCGTGAAGCAGATCATATCCATGACCACGTCCGGCTGGAGCGCGCGCACGCGCGACCCGAAGGTTCCCTGCGCCTCCTCCGCACTGCGGTCGAGGGACACCTGCTGGGCGTGTTCCCAGGCGCCGTGCGGCTGATACGGCTGCTGGCGTCCCCGGCTGATCGAGATCACCTCATGCCCCGCCTCCACTAAGCGCGGCACCAGGTAGGTGCCGATGTGGCCGCTGCCACCGATAACGACAACGCGCATCCTCTTGCCTCCTCGGACAACGATAATGGGCCTTGAAGCCATCCGTTTCGCTGCCTGGCCGCATCCCGGAACGGACCCAGGCCTGCCGCTTCGGGCAGCAAGAAACGGTCGGCGCAATCAATCCGCGAGTTTTTGGGCAGAGCTAGGAGAAAGATAGAGCGAGTTCGAGCAGGCGGTCGGCGTAATCTATCAGAACGTCGCGCTCGCGCAGCACCTCCAGCCAGCGCAGGGGAATCTGCGAGAGGCCATAGCGCGCCCCGGCCAGCGCGCCCGTCACGGCTCCTACCGTGTCCGCGTCCGCCCCCCGGTTCACCGCCGTCAGCAGCGCCTCCTCAAAACTGCCGGCATGCAGAAACGACCAGAGCGCCACCTCCAGCGTGTCCAGCACGTAGCCGGTCGGGGCAACCTCGCTGGTCGGCTCCATGGCCCGCCCGATGCGCTCCTTCAGCTCCTGCGAAGCGTTATCGCAGGCCTCATAGGCCAGGTCAACGGCCTCCTGCTTGCTCTTGCCCTGTACCAGCCAGGCAATGGCGACGTTGACGAAGACGCAGGTCCATTCGCAGTCCGGATGGGCATGGGTGATGCGGGAGAGCACGGGCGCGAGCGTCGCCAGGTAATCCGGGCGGCGGTAGAGGAACAGAGACAGGGGAGCGCAGCGCATGAGCGAGCCGTTGGACGCGTTGTCGGGGTTGAGCGCCTGCACCTCCTTGCTGGCCTGTTCCCAGGGCTCACCCCGGCTGATGGCGTCTAATACACGCCGCGTGTGCAGGCCGATGTCAGGAGGGCCGGATTGCATCCAGACGACAAACCGGCGTGCGATATCGTCCGGATCAAAGACTCGTCGGGCCAGCAGGCTCTCCACCACGCAGAGCGCCATCTGCGTATCGTCGGTCCATTGGCCCGGCGGCAGCTTTTGCCAGCCGCCGCCGATCATCTCCGTGACGTAGTGATCGGGCTTGCGCGCTGGCTGAAACTCCAGGGGCGCGCCGAGCGCATCGCCGACCGCCAGGCCCACCAGTACGCCGCGAAATCGGTCGCGAAGCTGCTCTTGAACTTGCGGGGGGGATACCGATTGAGTCATCGCCTACTTCTCCAGAGGGGGAAAGGAGGCAATGGCTGCGCGCTTTGCGTTACCCTTGCCCCCTGATCCCGTCGCCGCCTTTCCGGCTCCTATGCGCCATCGGGGGGAACGAAGGTGGTGGTCAGAGTCTGGGTCTGGCCGGTCTGAGCGGCGCGATATCCCGCTTCGATAATTTCGATGACATGGCGCGCGTGCTCTGCCGTGCAGATCGAGGGGATGCCCTCCCGCACCCAATCCACCAACTGCATGATGTCCTCAAAGACGTGGGCTTCGTCTAGCTCGCGATGGGGGCCGACCACATGGGGCAGCAGGATGTTGCCGCCTTGCGAGGCGCTTTCCACCTCCGCCCGGCCTGGATAGTCCAGCGGTTCGCCGTTCAGCTTCAAGCCCACGATGCTGCCCTTCTGCCCGTAGAAGCTGGGCTGCCCGAACTGGGTGAGCGTTCCGGCAAAGGTGCCGTAGACGAAGGCGAACAGGGTGTCGCCAAAATCGAGCAGCAGCAGGGTGTTGTCGTCGGCGTCGGAGGGGTACTTCTGTCCTCGATACTCGCGCTCCTGGATGGCTATGCCGGACATCGCCGTGACGCGCTTGGCCGGGCCGAGCACGCCGGTCAGCGTGTGCAGGCCGTAGACGGTCATATCGTAGAGGGGACCGCCGCCGGGCCGGCGCCAGTACCAGGCCGGGTTGATGTTGCTGAGCACGTCCTCGCCCTGGCGCAGGCCCTCGCGCTCGTGGTAGGTGCCGAAGGCCGCGCCCGTCGCCGCCCAGGCCAGCCGGCCCAGCGCGCCCTCCTGGATGAGCTTACGGATGCGCTTGTTTTGTGGGCGGAGCATCTGGCCCGGCGAGGCGACCAGCTTGATGCCGCGTTCCGCTGCCTCGTTGATGAGATGGGTCGCCTCGGCGGCAGTCGTGGTCATCGTCTTATTAAAGTGGACGTGCTTGCCGGCACGGATAGCCTGCAAGCCCTGCTCATAGTGCAGGCCGATGGGGGAGCCAATCGTGACGGCGTGAACGTTGGGGTCATTCAGCAACTCCTCGTAGCTTTCGTAGGCGCGCGCCACGCCATACTTCTCGGCGGCGGCCTGCGCGCGTCCGGGCACGGGGTCACAGACGGCAGCCAGGGTGACGCGGTCCTGGACGTCCGGCAGGCAAAGATGCTGCAGCGCGCCGCGAATGCCGATGCTGCCCGCGCCGACAACGCCCATTCCAATGGGAGCGCTCATTTATGCATGTCCTCCGTTTTTCGTTAATGGAAATTCAACCTGGCGGCAGGCTAAACCCTGCCGCTGTGGGGCCTGCGGCCCGCTGCCCACCTACGTGGGCGGGAAAATTCGCCTCTACGAAAAGGCAGTCAGGGAGCCGGAGGCAGCACGTAATTTCTCTATCAAAGCGGTTCAGGATTCCAGGTTCAGGAACTCTTTCATCGCCTGGATCAGCCGCTTGCGGTCGTCCGGGTCGGCCATTTGCAGGCCATAATGATTGATAATGAGCATCTGCTGGCCCACCCACTCGTTCCAGCAGTCGGGGCAGATCTTGCTTTGAATATCCGCGCCCAACTGTCCGCCCATAGGTGGGGATTGCAGCGCTTCGGCGCTTTGTCCGCAGCGGACGCAGGTGATGGTTGCCATCGGTTCTACTCCTTGACGTGTAACGCCGGCCAAGAAAGAAGGCATCGTCCAGCGTCTCCAGTCTCTACCACGGTTCCCCATAGCCTGGCGACATTCCTTCTTTTGGCGCTGCGAACTTCCGGTGGCCCCCGGCGTGAATCCGTTCGTCTAACCTGTAGAGAAGCCCGCCATTAGATTGCGCGCTCAAGCAGGAACCACGCCGCAGAATGCGGAAACAATAGGCAGAGATCGGCGTGTTTTCCCTGGTTATTAATCCTGCTTGCGCATCCGAGGCGCGACGCACGCGCCTGTCGCCAGGGCGCAAGGAGTTGCCGTATGGTCAGTTACCGCCGCCTCGCCCGCGAATGGGCCTTGAAAATTCTCTATCAGATAGATGTCGGCAAGCCGGAGCCGCAAGAGGCGCTGGAGACCGCGCTGGAACAGCTACGCATGGAGTTTGTGCATCGCGGCTCGCGGTCAGCCAGCGGCTCCCATGCCGAAGAGAACAGCCTGGATTTCATCACGCGCACGCTGCGCGATACGCTGCCCACCCTGCGCCTGCCGCTGGAGCGGGCCGTGACGCAGTTTCTCGGACGGCTCTTTGCCGAGGCTCCCTACTGGCAGGAGGTGCGCCTGGAGCGTGCCTTCCGCAACCGGGCGCCGGGCGTGCCGCTCCAGCCGGCGTATCTGCTGACCCCGCTGTCGGATTCGGCGCTGATACCGCAGGCCGTTATCCCGTCCGATGGACTGTCCGTCCAGATCGCGGCGCTGACGCCGGAGGAGCGCGCGCGGTTCCTGCAATTTGCCGAGCGGGCGCGCGAGGAGCTGCCACGCCTGCTGGAGCCGGAAATGCGCAAGACCGCGCTCGCCTTTAGCAAGGAGCTCGCTGTTGGGATGCCGATGGCTGCCGGGCCGGTTGCGGTGCAGGACTATCTGCGGGCGCGGCGCGAGGAGTTCAACCGGGCCTCGACGGCGCGTTGGAACAAAGTGGGCGACATCGTTCAGAAACAGACCGGCGACTGGCTGCGCACCGCTGCCTTCACTTACAAGCTGGTTACCGGCGTGTTGGAGCATCGGAACATGCTGGATCGACGCCTGGCGGCGCTCTCCTCCGGCTGGCGGCTGGAGCGGCAGGTCGCCGTGGATCGCAATATCCTGCGGATCGCCGCCTTTGAGATGCTTTATCTGCCCGGCATTCCGACCGGCGCCTCCATCAATGAGGCGATTGAGCTTGCCAAGAAGTACAGCACCGCCGAGTCAGGGCGTTTCGTCAACGGGGTGCTCGGCGCGCTGGCGGCCCAGGTAGGCGACAAACTGGCGCCCGCCGCGCCGACCGACGGGGACATCGAAGCCGACGAGCGCGACGAAGTGGTGGATCTGCCGGAAGTCCCGGTACTGGAAGCGCAGGAAGCGTAACCCGCGAACCTCCCGGATCTGGCCCGCACCCCCGGCCCCTCTCCTTGAGAAGGAGAGGGGAGGTCCCCACCCCCTGTCCCCACTGCCAGGGTCGGGGCTACAATGGACTGCCAGGGTCGGGCCTGCCATGGTTCGGCCCACTGCAAGGGTCGCCGGAGTTACGGCCTCCGGCTCCGCCTAGCGACACCTTGCGACACGGCTCTGCCTTGCGACAGCCCTCCGCCTGGCTATCCCCAACAACAGGGGAGGGGAGAGCAGAAGCCGGGATTTTCCGCTGCCTGCGCAGGCAGGCAGCGGGCCGTAGGCCCCACAGCGGCAGGGTTTAGCCTGCCGGGAGAGGCGAAGCCGGGTCCCCCCTTCCCTATGAGGGAAGGGGGACGGGGGGTTAGGTTGGTTCCTGCTTGAAAACGAGATAGGAGCGTTGGATCTATATCTATGACCAGGCAGCAGAACGAGGAACAAGGGAACAAATATGCCGTCGAAGGCGGCGCCCTTTTGCTGGACGGGACGGCGACGGCGCGGGCCATTCGCGCGGAGGTCGCGGAGGGGGTGAAGCAGCGCAAAGCGGCGGGCGGGCCGACTCCGCACCTGGCTGCCGTCCTGATCGGCAACAATCCGGCCTCCGAGACCTACGTAGCCATGAAGCAGAAGGCGTGCAAGTGGGTTGGCATGGAGTCCTCTATCCATCGGCTGGGCCAGGACGCGACGCAGGTGGAGGCGGAAGAACTGGTCGAGCGGCTGAATGCAGACCCCGCCATCAGCGGCATCCTGGTGCAGCACCCACTGCCCAAGCACCTCCATGAGCCCGCCGTCCTGGACCGCGTCTCGCCCGCCAAAGACGTGGACGGGATCAGCCGAATGAGCCTGGGTGGACTCATCAACGGCGAGCCAGCCTTTCCCTCCTGCACTCCTGCCGGCATCATCGAATTGATGGACCGATATGGCCTGCCTATAGAAGGCAAGTCGGCGGTCGTGGTGGGCCGCAGCATCATCCTGGGCAAGCCGGTGGCGATGCTGCTGCTTAACCGCAACGCCACCGTCACCATCTGCCACTCGCGCACGCCCAATCTGGCCGAGGTCACGCGCCGGGCCGATATTCTGGTGGCGGCGGTGGGCCGCGCCGAGCTCATCAAGGGCGACATGATTAAGCCGGGCGCGGTGGTGATTGACGCCGGTTACAACCGGGTGGAGGGCCGTGCCGGCGACGTGGGGGATGTGGAGTTCGAAACGGCAGCGCGGGTAGCCTCCTACATCACGCCTGTTCCCGGCGGCGTCGGCCCGATGACTATCGCCATGCTGCTGCGCAACACCCTGCACGCCGCGCACGGCCAGATCGGATAATCCTCGTCTCAAGGAGAGGGGAGAGGCGTTTTCCTGTGCGGTGGCGTGCCCTGCGCAGAGAGAGCTAAGGAGAAGAGAGCCTATCATGGGGAAGATTAAACAATCGCTGGCGTGGTGGTGCTTTGCCAACAAAGTCACCCCGGACGACCTGATCGCCGCTGCCGCCCGCATCGGCTATGCGGGAGTGGAGATGTGCCCGCAGGAGCTCTGGCCAAAAGTGCGCGACGCCGGGCTGCGGATCGTAAGCACCGGCGGCCACCGCTCCCTGACCGACGGCCTGAACCGGCGCGAAAATCACGACCGCATCGAGCGGGAGATCCAGGCCAACCTGGAGCTGGCGCAGCGGTGGGATATTCCCGTGCTGATCGTCTTCAGCGGCAATCGCAACGGCCTGGACGACCTCAAAGGCATCGAGATCACGGCGGAGGGCCTGCGGCGCGTCGCCAGGGCGGCTGAGGAGGCCGGGGTGACTCTGGCCCTGGAGCTGCTTAATTCCCGTGTGGATCATCCCGATTACCAGTGTGATCGCACGGCCTGGGGCGTGGCCGTCTGCCAGGCGGTCAACTCCCCGCGCGTCAAGCTGCTCTACGATATTTACCACATGCAGATCATGGAAGGCGACGTCATTCGGACCATCCGTGACAACATCGCCTACATCGGCCATTTCCACACGGCGGGCAACCCGGGGCGCAATGAGTTGGGCGAAGCCCAGGAGCTCTACTACCCGGCCATTATGCGCGCCATTGCCGCCACCGATTACGAGGGCTACGTCGGTCAGGAGTTTATGCCCACGGGCGATCCCCTCGCGGCGCTAGAGCACGCGTACAAGGTCTGCGGCGTATGATTCGTCAAACGTCCGGCGATCGGCCTTTATTAGCCCGCTCGGTTGCATTGACCGAGCGGGCTTCCCATTTCAAGCGTTCGCATCAACACCTCTTCGAGCGTTAGCGCCGCTCTGTACCGTGTGAAATCAATACCAGGCGCGGAGGAATTATTTCCTTAACTCTAGAACGAGAAGCGCATGAGTGGCACATCGTTTCATCGAGCGCCAATGCGCCACGACATCTCGTTGCGTTTTGCGAGGGCCTACAATGAACACCAAAAAACCCACCCCTGCGACCCCAGCCGACACGAGCAACGTGTCTCCTCCGCGCAGCCTCTCACGGCGCCAATTCATGCTCACCAGCGGTGCGGCCGCGACGGCCTTCACCATCGTGCCGCGACACGTCTTAGGTGGGCCGGGATACGTCGCGCCTAGCGAGAAGATTTCTCTGGCCTGCATCGGCTTCGGCACGCAGGCGATCCGGGAGATCGGGGGAATACTCGCCAGCCCGGACGTCCAGATTGTCGCCGTCTGCGATGTCGAGAAAGACGGCTCCCACTACCTGGAGTGGAGCAAAGGCGAGGTCCGCGACAGCATTCGACGACTCCTCCAGAACCCGACCTGGAGAGAGGGCGATAACCGTGTCCCTGGCGGTCGCGACGTCGGCAAGGAGGTCGTGGAAGCCTACTACGCCAAGCAGCGCGGCAGGGAGAATTTCAAGGGATGTTCCACGTATGCGGACTTCCGCGAGCTGCTAGAGAAAGAGAAGGATGTGACCGCGGTGAAGGTGATGACGCCGGATCACACCCACGCGACCATCTCCCTTGCGGCCCTTAAGAAAGGCATGAACGTGGTCGTACACAAACCTCTGGCAAATCGTCTGCTGGAGGCCAGGGCCGTCATCGAGACGGCCCGCGCGAAGCAGATCGCGACGCACTTCCTGCCGGCCAGTGAAGGCATCAGTCAGAAGCAGGCGCTGGAGATGGTCAAGAACGGCGCCATCGGGACGCTTCGTGCGATCCACAACTGGTCTATGCGACCGATGTGGCCTCAATTTCCGACACTCCCGACGGAGCGGCCTCCTATACCGCCGGGTTTCGACTGGACCCTCTGGCTCGGCCCCTCGCGGGATCGCCCGTATCACCCCAACTACACGCATACCAATTTCCGCGGCTGGTACGAGTTTGGCGGTGGGTCCATTGCCGACATGGGACACTACAGCCTGTGGCCGATCTTCCAACTCCTCGACCTGGACTCCCCAATCAGTGTCGAATCGACCCCCAGCCACGTCTGTACGGTAGCGGATCATGTCTGCCTGCGTATCGAGAACGACTACTCCTTCCCTGCCGCCTGCACGGTTCGGATGCGATTCGCCTCTAAGGGAGAACGCGCCGCCCTGGACATCTTCTGGTATGACGGCGGCATCAAGCCAGCCGTCCCCGAGGAGCTCATGGCCGAGAACAAGGAACTGGACGAGGAGGGGATGCTGTTCGTTGGCGACAAGGGGAAGATACTGGCCGGCTTCCGCGGCGAAAATGCACGGCTGATTCCCGAAGCGAGAATGCGCGCCTATCGCGCGGCGAACAACTTGCCCGAACCGGCTCCCCGCCGCCCCGGCGACAGGCAGGGAGGCGGACGAACAGCGCGCGATGCCGCCTGGATCGCAGCCTTCAAAGGAGGGCCGCGCAGCTATGGCGATTTCCTGCTCGCAGGCCCGATCAGCGATGCCGTGAACCTGGCCGCCATCTCCCTGCGGCTGGGCGGCCGACGGCTGCTCTGGGATGCTGCCGCCGCGAAGATCACCAACGTCCCTGAGGCGAACGAGCTCCTGACGCGCGAGTATCGTCCGGGCTGGGAAATATAGGAAAGGGCGAGGCACATGGGTCGGATGTCGAGAAGAGAGTTTATCGAAAGGGCCACCGTCCGTTCCGGTGCGCTCGCGCTTTTCGTCGCGAGTTCCCTGGAGGCGAAAGGTAATCCGCTCGGTCTGCCGATCGGCTGTCAGGTCTGGCCCACCCGTTCGATGCTTAAGGACTTCCCGGCGTATGTCCAGAGGATGGCCGAGATAGGCGTGACACGGCTCGAGCTCTGCTCACCGATCGGTTACGGAGAGGAATTCGCCTCGCTGGCCAATGGGAGCGAAGTCAGGAAGGTTCTGGCCGATCACGGCATGAAATCCGAAAGCTCTCACTTCACCATGAATGAGTTGCGGCACAGCCAACAGAAGAGCATCGAATGGGCCAAAGAGGTCGGGATCACGCAGATGATCACCGCCAGCCTGGGCGATGGGAACGGAGGAAACCACCCGACGCTCGACCAGGTAAAGAGGGCAGCAGACGAATATAATCAGATCGCCGCTGTTGCCGCGAAGGCCGGTATGCAACAGGGGCTGCACAACGAAGGCTTCGAGACCTCGATGGTCGAGGGTAAGCGGACCTACGACCTGTTGCTCGACCTGCTCGATCCGAAGCTGGTGAAGCTCCAGTTTCAGATGTCAACGATCACCGCCGGGTTTGTCGCAGCCGACTACTTTCTTAAGTATCCTGGTCGCTTCTTCTCGATGCATCTACAGGATGTGGACATGAGCGCCCAGGCTGCGGAACCGTCGGCAGAGAGCGCGCCCGCGCGCAGACGCCGGTCAAGGTATCCGCAGGTTGCGCTCGGTCGAGGCTCCATCGATTGGGTGAAGACGTTCAAGGCAGCGAAGGTAGGCGGCGTGAAGAACTATTTCGTCGAGCAGAACTGGGAGCTCACGCAGCAGAGCGTCGCGTTTCTCAGGACCCTCAACGTCTGATGAAGCGGGCACCCTTTCGGAACCTGCGTAAGTTATTAGAAACCACGTTCTCCGCGACCATCGTGCCTCATTGGTAGTATTTCTACGGACCCGCGCTCGCTCTGGCGGCCTCCCGCAACCGTCCCACATCGCGCATGGGCGGCATACCGAAGAGCCGCTTGTACTCCCGATTGAAGTGTGCGGCGTCGTCGTAGCCCACACGGTAGCCAGCGCTCGCGGCGTCGAGGTCCTCACCCAGCATGAGACGGCGGGCCTCCTGAAGCCGAAGCTGCTTCTGGAACTGCAAGGGGGTCAGGGCAGTCACGGCCTTGAACTGGTGGTGCAAGCCCGAGGCGCTCATCCCCAGTTCCCGCGCGAGGTCGTCAATCCGCAGTGGCTTGTCGAAGTCGTTGCGAATCCGCTCTACGGCCCTGGCGATGCGGTCGGCGTAACCGCCCTGAGCCACGAGGTGGCGCAGCCTCCCGCCCTGCTCGCCCATCAGCAACCGGAAGACAATTTCCCGGGTGACCAGTGGGGCGAGCACCCGCGCCTCCTCAGGGACGTCCAGGAGCCGAACGAGCCGGACGGTGGCGTCGAGCAGCCCGGCATCTAAGGCGCTAACGTTGATGGCCCTTACGTCGGCGTTACCGCGCGGGGTAGGCTGCCCGGCCTCGACCAGGACCGAGCCGACGAGGACGGGGTCCAGGTTGAAGCGCAGACTCAGGTACGGCTGCTCCCTGGACGCCTCGACCACCTGGCTCACCACGGGCAACTCGACCGTGTTAAGGAGGTAGTGGGCGGGGTCGTAGCGGTAGCGGGTCTCCCCGACAACGATCTCCTTATTCCCCTGCGCGATGACGCAAAAGGCCGGGGCTGCTACCCCGTGAACCGGCTTTGTAGGCGCAGAGGAGCGGCGCAGAAAAAGCCCCTTCATCGGCTCAACCACCCCATCTTCCGGGACAGCCTGCGCGATACGCTCGACCAGTTCCTCCCGGTTAGCTTGCGTCCTCTGCGCCTCCCGCTCTGTTACTGCTTCCCTACGGGCTTCCTCGTTCATGCTGCTTCTGCCCTCCCTCAGATTTGCAGGATAGTTCAATAATCCTCGACTATCGTTATACCACCTTGCGCTGCTCACAACGTAGAATACCCTGAAAATAGAGAAGGATAACGTTAACTGCAAATAAGTCTCTTAGACTTCCGTTCAAGTGAGCGTCCGTTTTCGAGGGAAAGAGAACGAGGGCACAGAAACTGGAAGGTTCCAGGAAAGACAAGGAGATACAACCATGCGAGGAGCTATTCTCTACGGCCCGCGCGACGTGCGTTTCGAGGAGCGCCCGGACCCTAAAATCATCGAGCCAACAGATGCTATCCTCAAGCTTTCGGCCACTTGCGTGTGCGGGTCCGACCTGTGGCCTTATCGCGGCATTGACGCGCCCGCCTACCCGACCCCGATGGGGCACGAATACTGCGGCATCGTCGAAGAGGTCGGCAGCGCGGTCAGGAACATCAAACCCGGCCAGTTCGTCGTCGGCTCGTTTTTCGCCTCCGATAACACCTGCCCCATTTGCCAGGCCGGTTATCAGAGTCGGTGCGTAGACGCCCGGCTCATGGGAGCGGAGGGCGCGCAGGCTCCCTGGCTGCGCGTCCCGCTTGCCGACGGCACGCTGGTCGCTACCCCAGACATCCCGTCCGATGACCTGATCCCGAGCCTGCTGGCAACCTCCGATGTCTTCGGCACCGGCTGGTTTGCCGCCGACGCGGCCGACGTGCAGCCGGGCAAGACGGTCGTGGTCGTGGGAGATGGCGCCGTCGGCCTGTGTGGGGTGATCGCGGCCAGGCAGATGGGCGCCGAGCGCATCATTATGATGAGCCATCACGAGACGCGGCAGAAACTCGCTCTTGAGTTTGGCGCAACCGACATCGTGACGGAGCGCGGTGATAAGGGCGTAGCGCGCATCAAGGACATGACCGACGGACTGGGCGCGCACTCCGTGATTGAGGCCGTCGGCACCCAGGAAGCGATGATGCAGTCCATCCGTTCCACCCGTCCCGGCGGGCACATCGGTTTCGTCGGGGTCTCCCACGGCGTGCAGTTGCCCGGTGAGGAGTTGTTCTTCGCCGAGGTTCACCTGCTGGGCGGCCCTGCACCGGTGCGCCGCTACCTGCCCGAGCTGATAGACCTCGTGTGGAAGCGTCAGGTCAACCCCGGCAAGGTCTTTGACCTGACGCTTCCACTGGACCAAGTGGCAGAAGCGTATCGCGCGATGGACGAGCGCCGCGCGATTAAGGCATTGCTTCGCCCGTAAGGAGGAGCGCCTGCGCCCGCTCCGCAACCGTCAAGATCATGCCGCGCGCGACCAACGCCTGAACGTTGGCAAAGCTAGCGAGTGGCGTAATGGACGGGTTAACTCAGATGACAGAAGGAGAGAGCGGATGGAATACGCGAAGCTGGGAAACACGGGAATGGATGTGTCGCGCATCTGCCTCGGTTGCATGGGGTTCGGGGATGCGGAGCGTTGGATACACAAATGGGTGCTGAACGAAGAAGATAGTCGGCCCATCATCCAGAAAGCCCTGGAGCTTGGGATCAATTTCTTCGATACCGCCAATGTCTATTCCCTCGGCAAGAGTGAGGAAATCCTTGGGCGCGCTCTGAAGGAGTCTGCCAATCGGGATGAGGTCGTGATCGCCACGAAGGTCTTCGGCAAAATGCGCGAGGGGCCGAATGGCGCGGGACTATCGCGCAAGGCCATCCTGAGCGAGATTGACCACAGCTTAAAGCGCCTTGAGACAGATTATGTAGACCTCTACCAGATCCATCGCTGGGATTACCAGACCCCTATCGAGGAGACGATGGAAGCGCTGCATGATGTGGTGAGGGCGGGCAAGGCCCGCTACATTGGCGCTTCGGCGATGTGGGCCTGGCAGTTTCAGAAGGCGCTCTACGTCGCCGAGAAGCATGGGTGGACCCGCTTCGTATCCATGCAGGATCATCTAAACCTGATCTACCGCGAAGAGGAGCGCGAGATGCTGGCGGTGTGCCGCGAGGAGAAGATCGGGGTGATCCCCTATAGCCCGCTCGCCTCTGGAAGACTAACCCGTGACTGGTCACCAGAGAGCACGCTGCGCGCCCAAACGGATCAAATTGCCAAAAGCAAATACGATGCGACCGCCGAAACGGACCGACGGGTCGTGGAGCGGGTTGCGGAGATCGCCGAAAAGCATGGGGTTCCGCGCGTGCATATCGCGCTTGCCTGGCTGTTACAGAAGCAGCCGGTGACGGCGCCCATCATCGGGGCGACGAAGATCACGCATCTGGAAGAGGCCGTCGGCGCTCTGTCTGTGAAACTGACCCAGGAAGAGGTCGCCTATCTGGAAGCGCCGTATGTGCCTCATCCCATCGTCGGGCATCAGTAAATAAACGGCGACTGGTCCTGACCGCCAAACTTAAGAGCAAAGGAGATACGGAATGTCCGAACCAAAGGAACAATCGAGCGCGCAGAAAATGATCGGCGCTTTCGCGCCCAAACTTGTCCAACTGACGGATGGCGTCCTATTCGGGGACGTATGGGCGCGTGAGGAACTCGCCCCGCGCGACCGCAGCCTCATCACCGTCGCCGCGCTCATTGCCGGCGGAAACACCGAGCAGCTCCCGTTCCACCTCAACAAGGCCAGGGAGAACGGCCTCTCGGAGACCGAGCTCGTCGAGGTCATCACCCACCTGGCCTTCTATTCCGGGTGGCCGAAGGCGATGTCCGCCATCATGGTCGCGAAGGAAGTCTTTCAGAAGTAGCCGTGACAACTGCGCACGCACCATTGCAGCATCTTTCAATTGGATGAAATCCCCAGCGCTCTCTGGGAGAAGTGGCCGTGACAACTGCGCACGCATCATTGCAGCGGCTTCTATCCCGTCTATGCCGGAACACGGAAGGACCCGGGACTACGCGATAGATGCGCAGGAAAACGCGGCTTTTACGTATAAGAAGGAGCAGAAAACAACACCAATACCGGGGCTCACGCGGATCTATGGGCGGCATATCTCTGTTGACACCCTACGACCGGGCCACAGACCCGGGGCGTACCAGGGATCACCGGCGGCGCGAAGACGCCAACGCCGCCAGCGAGGGCGGGAGCAAGCGAGAGGATTATGGGCCAAGCACAAGAGACAGTAGCAAGCGCGACGCAGCCGGAACCAAAGACGGAAACGCGTGAAATGCAGACCGACTACATCCGCGAAGCGATCAAGGAGGATCTGCGTACCGGGAAGTTCGACCACGTCCACACGCGGTTCCCTCCGGAGCCAAACGCTTACCTCCACATTGGACATGCGAAGGCCGTGTGGATAGACTACGGCATCGCCGTTGACTTCGGCGGCCTGTTCAACCTGCGCTTCGACGACACGAACCCTCTGCGCGAGGAGAAGGAGTTCGTAGACGCCATTATCGAGGACGTTCGCTGGCTCGGCGCCGACTGGGGGGATCGGCTCTATTTCGCCTCGGACTACTTCGAGCAGTTATACGCGTGGGCGGTCGAGTTGATCCGCAAGGGCAAAGCCTACGTGTGCGACCTGTCGGCGGAGGAGGTAAGCGCCACTCGTGGGACGCTCACCACGCCCGGCACGGAAAGTCCCTACCGGAACCGGAGCGTGGAGGAGAACCTGGACCTCTTCGCCCGCATGCGTGCCGGCGAGTTCCCCGATGGCGCCAGGACGCTGCGCGCCAAGATCGACATGGCCTCGCCCAACATTATCATGCGCGACCCGATCATGTACCGAATCATCCACGCCGAGCATCACCGCCAGGGCAACAAGTGGTGCATCTATCCCACCTATGACTGGGCGCACGGTCAGGGAGACTCCATCGAGGGCATCACCCATTCCCTCTGCTCGCAGGAGTACGAAATCCACCGCCCGCTCTACAACTGGTTCCTAGAAGAGCTGGGCATCTATCATCCACGCCAGATTGAGTTCGCCCGGCTGAACCTGTACTACACGGTGCTGAGCAAGCGCCGGTTCATTGAGCTGGTGAACGGGGGCTATGTGCAGGGCTACGACGATCCGAGGCTTCCGACGCTTTCGGGGCTGCGGCGGCGCGGCGTCACGCCTGAGGCTATTCGGGAGTTCTGCCGCCGGATCGGGATCGCCAAGACCGACAGCTTTGTGGATATCGCGATCCTGGAGGACTGTATACGGGAGGACTTGAACCGGCACTCCCCCCGCGCCATGGCCGTGCTGGACCCGCTGAAGGTGGTGCTGGTCAACTATCCGGAGGGTGAGACGGAGGAATTGGACGTCATCAATAACCCGGAAGACCCGGATGCCGGGACGCGCAAAGTCCCCTTCGCCCGGGAGCTCTACATCGAGCGCGACGACTTCCGGGAGGACCCGCCGCCCAAGTTCTACCGGTTGGCGCCCGGCCGTGAGGTGCGGCTGCGAAACGCCTACTTCATCAAATGCGTGGAGGTAGTGAAGGACGCAAGCGGCGCTGTGACCGAGCTACGCTGCACCTACGACCCCCAGACGCGGGGCGGTGATGCGCCGGACGGTCGGAAAGTGAAAGCCACCCTGCATTGGGTCGCGGCGCCGACGGCGGTCCGGGCCGAAATCCGAGTCTACGAGCATCTGTTCCTGAAGCCCGACCCGGACGACGTGGAGCCCGGACAGACCTACCTTGATAACCTCAATCCAGACTCGCTGCGCGTAGTATCCGGCTTCGTTGAGCCGAGCATCGCGACCGCCGCGCCCGGAACGCGCTACCAGTTCGAGCGATTGGGGTATTTCTGTGTAGACACGGACTCCGCGCCCGACAAGCCGGTTTTCAATCGGACCGTCACCCTCCGCGACACCTGGGCCAAGATCGAGAAGACTTCGCGACCAGGCGGATAGAAGAGTGTGCGCGTGCAGTCCTCATCACGGATTGACGACAACCTCACCGACCGGTCCGCGGAACAGAATCTCCAAGCGATTCAGAACGTCTCGGCCCAGGATCCGCTCGCTCCCCACGAAGTCTGCCTGCAACCGGCACGGGTAATCCTGGCCCTCGAGCCAGGCCCAGACCTGAAAGGCGAGCGTTGCCACCGAACTGCCAGCAACACCACTTATCAAGCTTTGCACGCCCGGGGCTGGAGTCAACTGAAGGAGTTGACAGGCCGCCCAGGGCAAGACGCTCGCATCCGCCCCCGAATCGGGAATTACTCGATCCAGGACAACGTCCGGCGATCCGCGGGCGTGTCGGAATTCAACTGTAATCAACTGGCAAGGCTTCACCGGGATAACTAGCGTCATAGGGGAATGTAGCACGACGGATGCGGCACGGTTGTTCCTCTTTTCCAACGCAGATGAAGAAAGGGTGCAGACCCGTCTCCTCGGCGGCGTGAAACATAGTCACGGGACTGCTGCCCGACGCAACCACCTTGCCATCGGCGAATCCGATCCATTGACCTCCATATTGATCGAGCAGTTGGTCCCGGACGGCCCAGTACGCCGCTTCGTTCTTGCGCCGGTCGGGGTGGATCTGCTGAGCGATCTCCGGGGGCAACTGGTCGGCAATGCTTCCCATTAGGCATCTCCCGCATCGTTCGATCTGTCCACATTATACACCCATCTACGGCGAAGAGGGAGATTGTAGGTATTGACATTTGCCGCGTGTCCGTGTATTATACTTGTACGTTGCCGGATAGCTCAATTGGCAGAGCGGCTGACTCTGGATCAGCAGGTTCTAGGTTCGAGCCCTAGTCCGGCAGTTCCCTCCCTCTATGGCACGACTCCGGGTCCGAGTACAGCGTGACCCTCATACAGCCCATCCTTAGTTCGAACTTTGGCTCGGGCAATCCTCGCGCTTCACAAGCCGCCCGTATCCGCATCGTGCCCGTGCCCCACTGCTCGATGAGCCCGGCCCGGAAGAGGGCATCCGCCAGCTTACGGTTGCGCGGGCGAGATGGGTGCCTCGCGCACAGGACCTCGACCGGCATATCGTACGGCAGGGAGGCCGGGTTCCAGACCTCCTGCCGCCCCCGCGGGCCGTGGCGAAGGCGGCCAGGGAGATCACGGCCCCTTCCACTCGTTCAGCATGCGCTTGTTCTCCGTGTGCTCGTTTTCAGGCCTGATCATCATCTACTGAATGGAGTTAATGGCGGCCCTCCTGCGAAGGCCGAGCGCGAGGATCTTGGGTTGCTATTGAGGTTCGGCGCTCTGCCCTGCAATTCCTTATTAGCAGTAAAATAAAGAGAACAGAGCCGCCGCTATTGCGGTCATATGGTGAGGAAAAGTTCTCATAGAGAGCAACTCGGAAGCGGGAACTGTGCGCGGTTGATAGGGGTATTATAACATAGATTGAGCATAATATGCACAGGTGGTTGTGTTCCCACGCTTCCCTTGTCGGCACGCGGGCGCTGGAGCAGTGCCCGTGTTTGTTCCCGGCTGCGCTATGGCTGGCTGCCGGAGCCGGCGCGGCCCGGAGGACCTTGCATGAAGCGACGAACAACCACCTTTGTTTGCGTCTGTACGGCCCTGGTCGGCGCGGCCTATCTGACCCGCCAGCTTTCCGTCGCGGAGCCGCAGGTGCGTGCAGCGGCGCATTTTGACGAGGCCAACCGCCTGACGCGCGAGGGGGATTGGCCTGGCGCCGGGGAGGAGTTCCGGCAGGCTATCGAGGCGGAGCCGGGCTTTTTTGAAGCGCGCGAGGGGCTTTCTTACCTGTATCAGAATATGCAGCGACTCCCCGAGGCGATTACCGTGCTCAAAGAGGGAATGCAGCTTATGCCGGCAGACCGCGCCCGCTATTGCTCTGCCCTTTCCGATCTCTACGCCATCGAGAAGGACTATGCGCAGGCCATCGCCTGGATGCGGCAAAGCCTGCAGGCGGCTCCCGATAACCGATGGGGCCGGCAGGAGCTGGCTATGCTCTGCGAGCGTGCGCGCCAGTGGAAGGAGGCAGAGGCAGCCTGGAACGAGTTTCTGGCGCGCTATCCCGGCGATGGAATGGGCGTTCGGGGGCTCGTGCGGGCACGCCGAGAGCAGGCCGTCGTCAAAAGCAAATCGGGCACGCCGCTTGCGGACAGGCCATCGCCTAGCGTGCGCCTGCCCCGACCGGCCCGGACTGCCGCGCAGAGCCAGAGTGACGGCGCCAGGTGATCAATCACGCGAAGGAACAAGGACGCATGGCAAAACGAGATTTTAGCCACTTTGAGCTTTTTCGCCAGCTGGAGCAGGAGATACAGCGGTTCACTGAGGACGCGCTGCGCGCTGCCCTATTCCATCCGCCGGTGGATATGTATGAGACGGCGGGCGCGCTCGTCGTCAAGATCGAGCTGGCCGGAGTGCAGCCGGAGAAGATCAACGTGATCCTCTCCGCCGATAACCGTACCCTCACCATTTCCGGCGAGCGCGCCGAGGCCCAGGACGAGCGGCGCGAACGCGTTCGGTGCTACCAGTTAGAGATCTACTTCGGGCCTTTCGAGCGGCATATCTCCTTGCCCGGCGAGTTTTATTTTGACCGGGATCGGATTACGGCGAACTATCGGGATGGTTTTCTCGTCATTTCTCTGCCCAAACAGGAGAAAACGACGCCGGAAATTCGGTCCATTCAGGTGTCGAGCGGCTAAATGGATCTTAAGCCGGCCTGCGCTTAAAGTCGTAGTTTGCCGAGAGGCAGATTCTGCGCCCTTGTTGCCCCCGGCACCGTCAGTAACCAAAACGAATCGAGAGTATTTATCATGGGAAAAAAGAACCTTTCTGACATATTAGAGCAAGCGGATGGCCTCAAGGGCAACGGCGTGCAGCCGGAAAGCCCGGGGGAAAACAAGCTGAGCATCCCGGAGGTGTTGAATCTGCTGCCGCTGCGAGAGGTGGTGATTTTCCCGGTGCTCGTCACGCCGCTGGGAGTGGGGCGTGAGAACTCGATCAAGCTAGTCAACGATACCGTCGTCAGCGGCGACCGGCTGATCGCTGTGACCTGCATGAAAGACCCGAGCATCGAGAACCCCACGCTCGATGACGTATACCGGATCGGTACCGTGGTGGCGATCCGCACGATGGCCCAGGTGCCCGATGGGATCCGACTGATTGTGCAGGGCCTCCAGCGCATGGAGATCGTGGAGGCGGTTCAGACCACGCCTTATCTGCGCGTGCGCGTCCGGCCCATCGAAGAAAAGCCGATCCCCGAAGACCAGAAGATGGAGATCGAGGCGCTCCAGCGCAACATCGGCTCCATGTTTGTCAAGATCGTCCAGCTTTCGCCCGATCTGCCTGACGAGATGGCGGCCCTGCCCAACAATGTCCAGGACCCGCACATCCTGACGGATCTCATCGCCCAGCAGATGCCGCGCCTGAGCTTCCAGGAGCGGCAGGAGATCCTGGAGACAATCGATCTCAAGCCGCGCATGATGCGGCTGATGGAGCTGCTGGGGCGCGAGGTGCAGGTGCTGGAGTTGGGCAGCCGCCTTCAGTCCGAGGTGGCCCAGGAGCTTGGCAAGACGCAGCGCGAGTACTACCTGCGCGAGCAGATGCGCCAGATCCAGAAGGAGCTGGGCGAGGGCGATGAGCGCACCCAGGAGCTCGAAGAGCTGCGCGAAAAGATCGCCAGCGCAGGCATGCCGGAAGAGGCGCGGCGCGAGGCCGAGCGCGAGCTCGATCGCCTTACCCGCATGAATCCGGCGGCGCCGGAGTACAACGTGGCGCGCACCTACCTCGACTGGATGGTCAGCATGCCCTGGCAGGTCCATACCGAGGATAATCTGGATATTCCCGCGGTCAAAGAGGTGCTGGACGCGGACCACTACGGCCTGGAGAAGGTCAAAGACCGCATCCTGGAGTACCTGTCCGTCCGCAAATTTAAGCAGGACGGCACGACCCGCCAGCCGATCCTCTGCTTCGTCGGTCCTCCGGGTGTGGGCAAAACCTCGCTGGGCCGGTCTATCGCCAAGGCGATGGGGCGCAAGTTCGTGCGCATCTCGCTGGGCGGCGTGCGCGACGAGGCCGAAATACGCGGCCACCGCCGCACCTATATCGGCGCCCTGCCGGGCCAGATCATCCAGGGCATCCGTCGTGTCGAGACCAACAACCCCGTCTTCATGATGGACGAGATTGATAAGGTGCAGGCCGACTTTCGGGGCGACCCCTCCAGCGCGCTGCTGGAAGTGCTTGACCCGGAGCAGAACACGTCGTTCCGCGACCACTACCTGGATGTGCCGTTCGACCTGAGCAAGGTGCTGTTTATCACGACGGCCAACGTGCTCGATACCATCCTGCCGCCGCTGCGCGACCGCATGGAGATCATCGAGATCGCGGGCTACACGGAGGAGGAGAAGGTTGCCATCGCCGAGCGGCATCTGATCCCGAAGCAGGCCGAAGAGCACGGCATCACCGGCCGAATCACCTTTACGCCGGATTCGGTGCGCCATCTGGTGCGGGGCTATACACGGGAGGCAGGCGTTCGCAATCTGGAGCGCGAGATCGCGGCGGTCTGCCGCAAGGCGACGCGCGCCTTCGCCGAGGGGAAGCTGACCACGCTGGAGGTGACGCCGGAGGTCGTGACCGAGTATCTGGGAGCGCCGCGCTTTGAGAGCGAGGAGGCAATGAACCGGGTAGAGCGGCCCGGCGTGGCGACCGGCCTGGTCTGGACGCCGATGGGCGGCGATATCGTCTTCGTTGAAGCGACGGCCATGCCCACGCCGGGCAACCGGCCTTCCGCGCTGACGCTGACCGGCCAGTTGGGCGAGGTGATGCGCGAGTCGGCGCAGGCGGCGCTCTCCTATGTGCGGGCGCACGCCGGGGAGTTTGGCGCTCCGGCAGACTTCTACGAGAAGCACGACATCCATATCCACGTCCCGGCGGGGGCCATTCCCAAGGATGGGCCGTCGGCGGGCGTAACGATGACGACCGCGCTGGCCTCGCTCTTCAGCGGGCGCAAGGTCCGGCCGCTGCTGGCGATGACCGGCGAGGTGACGCTTTCCGGCAAGGTATTGCCGGTGGGCGGCATCAAGGAGAAGGTGCTGGGGGCGCGCCGCGCCGGCATCCAGATGGTGATCCTGCCGGAGCGCAACCGCAAGGACGTGCTCGAGGATCTGCCGGAGGAGGTCCGCAAGGAGATGCGTTTCGAGTTCGTAGACGACATTGATCGCGTGCTGGAACTGGCGCTGGAGCCGAAAGCGCAGGCGGCTGCGGTCAGTGAGGAGCAAAAGCGGGAGAAGGCGGCGGCTGCCAAAAAGCCGCGCCGTGCGCCGGCGCCCGCTCCTATCGCCGAGATCGTGCCCAATCCTCCGGCGATGCACTAAGAAGGGGTACGGCCTCTGGCTGCGTCCGGCTCTTTAGAGCGTGGGATGCACTTGGGTCCTCTTGAGGAGATAGGCCAGCCGCTCATTAGAGGCTTGGTGCTCGCTTTTTAGCGAGCACCAAGCGGTCATCAGCCTCCAAGTCCTCTCTCGAAGCAGGCAAAAAAGGGCATACACCCTCTGGTGGTGTGGGCTGCCAGCAGATACCGTGCACGCTCTAGGACGCCGCGGATCGCATCAAAATGGGCCGCCTGCTGAAAGGGCAGGCGGCCCACGTTGTTCTTACCTAGAATGGTCAGACTGCCAGAGTCAGCAGTGAACCGGGTTTAGCCGGTGAGCAACGCCACCAGTTGGTTGAGAATTTGCTGCAAGGTCGAGCCCAGGCTCAATTGATTGCCGTCAACCAACTGGCAAAGCAGGTTCCCTAACAAGTTGCCCTGTCCGGTAACGGCGGTGATGTCCACGGTGACGGGTCCATTCGAACAGTTATCCAGGTGAACGTTTAGACCTAGCAGCGTGAGATCAATAGGCCCAAGCGCCAGGTGCAAAATAGAGCAGGTGTGGCCCTGATCCACTATCTGAATTGATTGCAGTACCGCCTGCAAGAGCTGCGGAAGGGCTGCGTTGAAGAGATCGGTTAAACCGGACAGCAACGAGCTAATCTGGGAAGAGGTCAGCCCAGGCAGGGTGGCCGTGCCCTGGCCCGCCAGGACCTGGCTCAGCGTGAGGCCCCCATTCAGCAGGTTGGCGACATCACAGAGCAGGTCCCCCAACAATCCGCCATTGTGGTAGGCGGTGATCGTAAGACAGATGGGGCTGGTCTGCACCTCCAATCCGAGCAGATCCAGGAAGATAGGCCCGAGCCTCAGGTCCAGGATGGGACAGCCGGCCGCGGCCGCAGCGGACTGGTCCGCTGCCAGGCTGATATTAACAGGGACATTTTGGAACGCTGCTGTGTAGGTCTTCCCGTGGATGACGGCGGTCGCGGTGCCGCTCGCTACGAGCTGGCCGTTAACGATCTGAATACTGGTGATCGTCGGGACGACGTTGATGCTCGTTGGCTTGGGGGCAGCCTGCGCGTTCGGTGCTCCCCATGCCAGTAACAGGGTCAGCATGAGCAGCAGCGCGGCAGCCTGTAATCTCGCAAAGCGATAGGCCCCTCTGGGAGCGGGGCCTGAGAAGAACGAACGATCCATGTTTCTTACCTTCCTTCCTTTCTTACCTTGGTCTCGATATAAGCGTGCAAGAGAGCTGCCACGTCTGCTCAGAGATCGCCAAGCTTACATAATACGACCGGCAAACCATTGTGCTCTAATCTGATATTCAACTTAGGTATACGGTGGTCGCACCTGGTTCAATAAAGGTGGCGCCCTTTGTATAGTGAGGGGACAGGAGAAAGGGCGTCGTCGCCTTGATGGTAGCTTGCGATAATAACCTTACTAACCACCAAGCATATACCTTTTATTACTGTCGTCTCGCTTGCGTCCCTGCTGAGACGTATTAGCCCCTGCCCGTTCCGTAACGAAGACGGGAAAAATGGGAAAAAGTTCCAAAAAACATGTATATTGGTCTGCTGATTGGTGACCTGTCCAGGCCCCCGGTGCTGGACAGGGCGCGGCAGGCATGGCAGCATGGCTCGAAGCACGGCAGGAAAGCAGGGAGGAAGTCATCCTGTAGACCTGGAGCAGGATACGCTGTATTCGCAACCTAATTAGACGTATAATATAACTGTGTGTGCGTTCCAGGGCGGCAATGCGGCGCAACTGGCCCGGCGCCTGGCGGAGAGAAACGCTTGGTGGATTTAATCAAAGGCAAATATCGGATCGTGCGGGAGATCGCGCGCAGCAACGATATCGTCTATGAGGCGGTGGACAGTACGCTGGGCCGTCGCATCGCGCTGAAGGAACTGAATATTCCACCCAGCTTGACCGGCCAGGCACGCCGCGAGCGCATCGAGCGCTTTGTCCGCGAGGCCCGCGCCGCCGGGCGTCTCAGCCACCCCAACATCGTGGCCGTCTTCGATTTTGGCGAGGAGAACGGTCGGCACTTTATCGCAATGGAGTATCTGGAGGGCCAGACCCTCCGGGACAGGATGCAAGTGCAGGGCGCGCTGCCGCTCAAAGACGCGCTCACCATCGCCTATCAGGTCCTCGACGCCCTCGCCTATGCCCACGCCAACCGCGTCATTCACCGCGACATCAAGCCCGACAACATCCACATCCTGCCGGGCGGACAGATTAAGCTGACCGATTTCGGCATCGCCCGCCTGACCGAAGAGCCCGCGCTCACCGGCGACGGGCAGGTTTTCGGCACGCCCAGCTATATGTCGCCGGAGCAGATCATCGGGCGCGACATTGACTACCGCTCCGATCTGTTCTCGCTGGCCGTTGTCCTCTACGAGATGTTGACCGGGCGCAAGCCCTTCGGAGGCGACAGCGTCGTCAGCATCACTTACGCCATCATGCACGCTCCGCCCGCGCCGATGATGGGCGTTCCGCCCGCCATCGAACAGGTGATCCTGCGCGCGCTCGCCAAAGACCCCCGGGAGCGCCACGTCTCCGCCGAGCAGATGAAGCGCGAGCTTCAGCAGGCCGAGCAGATGCCAGCGTTGCCTCCCGGTATGCAGACGATGAGCCGTACCGGCATGGGCTACGGCTACCATAGCACAGGCGCTCAGCTGCCTGTTCCGCCGCCCTCCTGGGTGCCGGGCGGCTATAGCGGCGGCAGGAGCGGGCAGAGCGCCAATTACGGGAACGTGCCGCCGGGCGGATATATTGCTGCGCCGGCACCCTCCGCGATGCCCGCTGCGGCCCCTGTCGGCGATCCGCTGCCCTGGAACTGGAACAACGCCGGCGCTCCCGGCAGCGCCAATGCCGCGCCGTCGCTGCCGCAGCCGGCCCCATCGGCGCCCGTTGCCGGAGCCGGCGGGACCTATCCGTTCGGCACGCCGGCCTATCCGAGCCGCCCTGCTGCGCCAGCTTTTACGCTCTCGCCGGGAGCGCGTGCGTTCCTGGTGACGATCCTGCTCTCGGCGGTGCTGGGAGGCGGCATCTCGGCGGGCGTCATCGCCTTTCTCCACAGTTACGACCAGTATCGGCGCACCGTGAGCGCGCAGAGCGTCGTCGCTCTGGTCAACCAGGGCGTGACCGCCTATAACGCGCAGGACTATGCAACGGCAGCCGATCTGTTCTCAAAGGCCCTGGCCGTCAATACGAACTCGGCTGAGCGGGGGAAGATAATCTATAACCTGGCCGCCGCTTACGTCCA
>DASRGZ010000065.1:0-15547 GCA_035650735.1 Chthonomonadaceae bacterium | reverse complement strand
CACCAAGGCCAAGAGTAGGTATAGAAGTCCCAGGTTGGTTCCTATCGGAACCCAGAGCAACAGACGCCGCAAGAGCGCGGCCATGCGGTAGACTATTTCTGACATCGGGTGCGTCCTCAAGAGAGTTTGGTGTGGAAACTTCACTCTACCTGAGAACACGCCCGATGTCCTAATCAGACGGGCGTCTACCACTTTTTACCGGAAACTAAAGTGCAAATACGGGGAACAAAATCGCTGCAAGGATGGCGATGATAGCGATGACGACGAGCAATTCGATTAAGGTGAATGCGTTTCGTCTCATGATCTCGGATCTCCTCTATGCCTCTGGGGCATACCAACCACAACGGCCGCAATGAAAACCTATGAAAAGCGCGGAACTCACCTCCTGTCTGGCGATGATGGCGATAGAAAACCAGTGCGTGCGCCCTTCGGGAGCTACCATCCATTCGTGTGTCAACCTCAGGCGCACGTTACGCATTTTCGCAATAGAGGACGATAAGAAGGAAACGCAACTATTATAAGGGAGCCTTTAATCTTTGTCAATAGCTGTGTCCTTGTTTTCCAATTATCTTATCGAATATTTGCATATCGTTTTGCTACTGGTGTCATCGCAGGCCCTATCCGAGACAGTCGAAAGTCATTGAGCCGGGCACAGAACGTACCCGGCTCAAGCGCGGTCGAAGTGAGCAATGAAGAACCGTCTTATCTTTCTGAGAACGGCGGGTGGTCAGCGACGCGCCCGTTCTCCCAGACGGTGGGGAAATGTTTGCCCTTGAGAATCTCCCCCGGCTTCACTTCGACGTTGTGTTCGACTAAATGGGTCTTGCCAGGGTCTTTCTCGTAGCGCGTGTAACCGGGCATATAGTGTACGGCGATAGCGGGCCGGCCACGATCACTGTTATTTGGGGGGGAACCGTGCCAGGTCAAGCAGTGGTGGATTGCGACATGGCCCTTCTTCACCGGCATGGGCACCGGGGTAATGTCAATCCCTTCCGGCAGCTGGCTCAGGTCGGGCATGGGCGAGAAACCGTCCGGGTTCGTTCCGATGGTGCCGCCCTTGTGCGGCCCCCACTTGTGGCTGCCGGGAACCATCCACATGCAGCCGTTCTCCACATCGGCGTCATCGAGCGCGACCCATGCGCTCACGAGGTCCGCTGGCTGGATGATGGGCCAGTAAGGATGGTCTTGATGCCAGTCGGTTGCCCCGCCGGTTCGGGGCGGCTTGTACTGCACCTGGTCGTGCCAGACCCGCAGGGTATCCGTGCCGATAATCTGTGCGACCATCTCTAGAATCGTCGGATTGAACAGGTGCTCATAGAACAGGTCATCGGCCTCCCAGATGTTGACGATCTGAATGACCTTGCGCTCGCCGCCCCAACTGCTGATCCGTTCCGGCTCGGCCTTCCCGTGGCCTTCCATTACCTCCATCAACCGCGAGCGCATGGCATCGGCCTGTTCATCGGACATCGCCCGGCCCGCCACTAAGAATCCACGCTCTTTGAATTCTGCTATCTGCGCGTCAGTGAGCATTTTCCTCTCTCCTCATTATCTCTCCATTCAGGCTGCCTTCATATTCACCATAGAGCCGATGTATTCCTCATTTCAACCTCGCAGCTATGTTTAGGTAATCGCTCCCAACGGTGTGGACGTATCTCCTCAGCAGCAGGCTGCGTGAGATTGATCCACACGGCTGGGAGTGTCTACCTATGTTTAATGGTGTCTCCGGTAAGTCTGCGTGCTTTTGGCGGCAGGCTAAACCCTGCTGCTGGGGGGCTTACAGCCAGCCGCCCACCTACGTGGGCGGGAATAGGTGCCGCCATGAAAGGGCAGGGAACTTGCAGGAGGCACGATTTAGCGGAGAGGTGCGCGGGCCGCGTGAGATTTCGCGGATCGCCGCACCGAGCTATTTCGACGCTGCCGCGAGTTCCTGGTAGCCGTCACGCGCCGATCTATAGTCCTGGCTCGGCACATGGAAGTAGAGCAGGCGGCGCTGGCTGTCGGTAATCAAGTCTGCTGACACAGGGCCCTGCGAGCCCTGGATATTCAGGGCGTAGTGAGTGATGGTGACCGGTTTGCCCTTGATGGTCAGCGGCTGTGAGCGGCCTCGCGTCAGCGCGCCGTGCGTCTGCCCACCATTGTCTACCAGCAAGAAATCGAACGTCTGCGCGCCGCCTTTGCGGGCATCGTAGTTGGCGAGCGCATAGGCCAGCAGATGCGGCATAAAGTTGCCGGTCGGGAACAGGCGCAGAGGAACCGATATTTCTCGATTGAGCGCGGGATTGCCTGCCACCTGAAATTTCCCCTTGCCGCCCTGCAACGTCAGCGTGAACTTCCCGCCCGGCTGCGCCTCCGTCACCACCTCAGTCATACGGCCGCGAACGGCCTTGATGGTGTTGGTCGCCGAGACTTTCCGCCCGTTGATGGAGAGCACGAGCGTTGCCCGTGATCCGCCGTCCGCCGTGATGGTAAACGTATCCGTGCCCGTAATCTGGCCTCGAATGTTGAGTAGGAACACGCCAGAGTCGGCTTTGGGCGGCGTCTGGGCGCGCGCCTGCCCTCCGCTCCCGCCACACCCAAGCAGCAGGACAAGACCAGCGAACGCGATGGAGCCCGTTATTTGTCTGTTTGACATCGCAGTCCTCCTTTGTGCGGATTGTAGCGGAAAAAGAGTCCTGCGTCAAGGTTTCAGCCAGGCAGCATACATCACAAGCGATCTGCAGCGGGGCGAAGGGATAGGCAGACCGAGAGAAAAGTTCCTTTGGGACGCCTTCTTGAAGCAGGGAAGCAGGGACGTAGCTCAGCTTCGCCAGGCATCCAGCAGCGCCCAGGAAGCCATCGCTCGCGCATAGTAGCTGCCGCACTCCGGCTCGTTGAACGGGTTGCGGTTCGCGCCGTTGTGGCGGCCTCGCACGGCCTCCACCACCTGCACGGCTTCCTTCTTTAGCCCATAGTCCAGCAGCAGCACGGCTAACTGGTACTCAAAGCCGGTCATGCACTCGGCCCAATAGGGGAACGGCTCCTCCGGGCGCTCCCCCTCCGGGTAGGCGCAGATCAGGGTTCCGCTCTCATCCGCCGTAGCGAAGGTGCGCATGTTGTTGTAATGGTCTCGGAAGTTGGCGCGATAGTTATACTGGAAGATAGAGGCCAGGGCCGTCTGGATATGGAAGCGATCCAGCAGGTCGCCCAGCCCAACGCGGTTGGCCTTGTACTGCCCGCAGAGTTGATCAATCAGGCAGCCTTTGCCGACCTGGAAGCGCGGGCGCGGGTTGGCGGCTTCGCCGGTCAGGGCGGTCATGGGGGCGGGCTGGGCCGGGGGCGGCATCTCCTGCTGGAAGTAGTAGCGCCCGTTGTATAGGTTGCGGTCTACCCACTCGCGGCCTCTGGCGCGCAGGTCGTCGCAGGTACGGGCAAACACCTCGTCCCCGACCAGGCGGGCCATTTTTGCGACGGCTGCCAACGCCGCCAGGTACCAAACCGTACACAGCGGATTGGGGCCGAAGAACTCGACATCGTAGGTGTTGTGCTGCGCGCCCTCCATCACGCCGTCCTTGTCCGCATCCCAGCCGCCCGGAAGCCAGGCAAACTCTACCATGCGCCGGATGGCCGGGTACCACTTTTGCAGCCATTCCAGGCCGTCTTTGTCCTTATCGGCAAGGTATTGCGCGTAGCAGCGGACGATCAGGCCCATCTGCCCATCCGCCGCCGCGGCGCCCCAGGTTTGATTGATCACCGGCAGGGAGAGGCGGAAGCGCTCGGCCCCGCTCGGCGCCAACGCATACCGCAGGTGGCTTTCCAGCATGCTCCGGTGCAGGTCGGGGAACAGGTTTCGCGTCGCCTCTTCGTAGTTCCACACATGAGTGCATGACCCAATGCAACAGCCGGTCGTGGCGTTGCAGCCCTCGAAGGCGGCAAACGTGCCGTCGGCCAGGCGGAAACAGGTATGGCTGCGCAGGGAGGCCAGGTTGAACAGCGCAGCCTCTTTTAAGGCGTGTGGCGCGTCCCGATCCGCCACGCTCTGAACAAAATCCATCGTGCGCTCGCGCAGTTCCGGCAGGCGCGGAATCACCTGCCGAGCCACGTCCAGGGCATCGGTGAACTTGGTGGCGTAGTAGTTGCCCAGGAGCGGATCGGTTTCCGGCCCGCCCGACCACCAGCCATCCTCGGCCATGTTCCGGTAAGGGAAGTGCCAGGTCAGGAGCAGCCGCACGGACTGCGCCTCGCGCGGCGGAAGGGTGAGCATGGCGGAGAGGGAACTATCCCAGGTATCGTCCGGGCTGGGTGGGCAGGGCGCCTCCGGCGCGTCGTCCTGAATATAGCCGGCGCCGAGCAGTTCGTCCATAATGCCCAGCGCCTCGCCGCTCCAGGGGCGGTCGCGGAACCGCCAGCGCCGCGCCACGCGTATGTCGGCGGCATCGCACAGGATCGCCATCGTGCCGTTCTGCGCGGTGCGGGCCTCGCGGGTCTTGGCGAAGCGCATCCCTTTCCAGCCCTCTATCTCCGCGCGCTCGGTGATGTTGTCCTTGAGGTCGCGGGCGAGGCCGTCCGTGCCGATGAAGTTGGTCAGCAGCAGCGTGAGTGAGGCTTCCAGGGGCGCGGCGGTTCGGTTGGCGAGCGTGACGGTCAGCAGCGCCATCGGCAGGCTGGAGGCGTCAGTATCGCGGGGAATAAGCGGGTTGAAGGCTTCGATGGCGATGGAGACCGGTGTGTTCCGGTCGGAGAGCCGCACACGGCCAAAGGGGTACGCCGCCTCAAAAGCCGCGTCTTTGAAGCGGGGAAAGCCGGCCAGCACGAAGGGAGCGCCGGAGTCGGCGGCCAGTCCCTCCTTCAGATCGCCCTCCAGGACGCGCAGCTTGACCTCCTCCTTGCGCCCGGAAGTCTGCCGGGTACGCACCAGCAGATGCGAGTACAGCGGGCGCCATCCCCGGTGCGGACGGCTCATCAGTTGCCAGTCAGTCAGTTGCCCGCGTCCGCCCAGCGCGAAGAACCCGGTGCCGATGCCGCCGAGGGGCAGGGCGATCTCGCGCAGGTGCGCCGCGTCGTAACGGGAAAGAACCGGCCAATCGCGCATACAGCCCTCCTGTGTTACCTAATCCCCATTCCAGCAGGCTAAACCCTGCCGCTGTGGGGCGCAAAGCGCCCGCCGACTGCCAGGGTCGGCAGGGTTACGGCCCCTGCCTCCGCCTTGCCACAGCCCTCCGCCTAGCGACACCTGGCGACACCCCTGTGGGCGAAACTCTCTGCCTGCGCTGGCAGAGGCAACCCTGGCTTCTCTCTTCCCCCTCTCCCGCAGCGTGGGAGAGGGGGGCCGGGGGGGTGAGGGCGTCCCTACCCCCTATCCCCTACCCCCTATCCCCTACACCCTACACCCTACACATGGAGCCGGGGTGAGGTCTATTTCTTGTTCTTATGCGGCACGACGCGCAGGCCCAGCTCGTTCAATTGGGCCTGGTCCACGGGCGAGGGTGCTTCCATCAGCGGGTCGTAGCCCATGCCCAGTTTCGGGAAGGCGATGACTTCGCGAATGTTGGGCTCGTCCATCAGGTTCATCACCAGACGGTCAATGCCCGTCGCGAACCCGCCGTGCGGCGGCGCACCGTAGGAGAAGGCTTCCAGGATATGCCCGAACCGCGCCTGCTGCATCTCCCGCGAGATGCCCAACAGATCAAAGACCTTCGCCTGAATATCGGCCTGGTGGATTCGGATGCTGCCGGAGCCCGACTCCTGCCCGTTGCAGACCAGGTCGTAGCACTGCGCCCGGATTTTGCTGGGGTCGGTGTCGAAGTAGGTCAGGTGCTCCGGGTAGGGCATGGTGAACGGATGGTGCTCGGCGTCCCAGCGATTCTCTTCCTCGCTCCACTGCACCAGCGGAAAGTCCGTGATCAGGCAGAAGTAGAGCTTGTCCGGGTCGCGCAGGCCGCAGCGCTGCCCGATCTCCAGACGCAGGCGCGAGAGCACATTGGCGACGACCTCCGGCTTCGGATCGGCAATGATGCAGATCAGATCGTCCGCACGGGCCTCCGCCACCTCCAGGATAGCCTGCATCTCCTCCTCGGAGAGATACTTGGCGATGGCCGACTTGACGCCCGTCGGGCTGAGCTCGGTGACGGCGATGGTTGCCAGCCCCTTTGCGCCAAACTGCTTGCAGAACGCGCCCAGCTCGTCCACCTCCCGGCGCGACAGCGACGCCCCGCCCGGATAGCGCACGGCCTTGACCTGCCCGCCCGCGTCCAGCGCGCTCTGGAAGATGCTGAACTGCGTGTGGCGCAGGGCCGGCCCCAGGTCCGCCAGTTCCAGCCCGAAACGGATGTCGGGCTTGTCCGTGCCGTAGCGGCGCATGGCCTCGTCGTAGGTGAAGCGCGGGAAGGGCTTGATCATCTCCTTGTTGCTTAACTGCTCCACCACGTAGGTCGTGTACCCTTCCAGCACGGCCAGCACGTCCTCCTGATCTACGAAGGACATCTCCACGTCCAGCTGGGTAAACTCCGGCTGCCGGTCGGCCCGCTGGGCCTCGTCGCGGAAGCAGCGGGCGATCTGGTAGTAGCGCTCCGCGCCCGCCACCATCAGCAACTGCTTGTATTGCTGAGGCGACTGCGGCAGCGCATAGAACAGGCCCGGCTCCAGGCGGTAGGGCACCAGGTAGTCGCGCGCCCCTTCCGGCGTGCTTTTGGTGATGATGGGCGTCTCGATCTCCAGGAAGCCGTTGCGGTTGAAATAGTCCCGGATCAGCTGCACGGCGCGATGGCGCAGCTCCAGCATCCGGTACATGCGCGGGCGGCGCAGGTCGAGATAGCGGTACTTCAGGCGCAGCAGCTCGTCCACCAGCGGCATCTTGTCCTCTTCGGAGATCGGGAACGGCAGAGGCCGAGAGGGGTTGAGCACTTCAATCTCCTGCGCCACGACTTCGATCTCGCCGGTGGCCAGCGCCGGGTTCTCGGTGCCCGGACGGCGAGGACGCACCACCCCGCGCACCGCCAGCACAAACTCGCTGCGGAGGTTGTGCGCCAGCGGGATCAGGTCGGGAACGATGGAGGCATCCACCACCACCTGCACCATGCCGGTACGGTCGCGCAGGTCCAGAAACACCAGGTCGCCGAAGTCGCGCTGGCGGTTAACCCATCCGTTGAGCACGACTTCTTTGCCCTCGTCGGCCACGGTCAGCATGCCACAGTTGACGGTACGTTTCCAGTGATTCAAAACCTGCATCCTCCAGTCGTATCCACAATCGTATCGGGCCGAACAGGCCCGGCTCCAGGCAACCATAAATGACAGCGCAAACGCTCTCAGAATTGCGCGTTACCCTAAGATTCTACCAGATTCCAGTTCAATTTGCGCGCATTATGTCCACCCTTGCTGCTCCCCCTCCCCCGTAAAGGTTCCAGGCAAGATGACCTCACCCCGGCTCCATGTGTAGGGTGTAGGGGATAGGGTGTAGGGGATAGGGGATAGGGGATAGGGGGTAGGGACGCCCTCACCCCCCCGGTCCCCCTCTCCCACGCTGCGGGAGAGGGGGAAGAGAGAAGCCAGGGTTGCCTCTGCCTGCGCAGGCAGAGAGTTTCGCCCACGTAGGCGGGTGACGGGCGGTTTGCGCCCCACAGCGGCAGGGTTCAGCCTGCCGGAAGAGCAGAAGCCAGGTCCCCCCTTCCCTGCCGCGTTCGCGGCGAAGCAGGGAAGGGGGCCGGGGGGTTAGGTCAAAAGGAGAAGAGCTTGGGTATGGTGCAAGGGCGTCAGCGCGAAGCGGTCTGTGGGCGCAGGGGCGTCAGGCGGTGCTTGAACCGCTCGTAGCGCTGCCGGTCGTCGTAGATCAGGATCAGATTAGTCAGCTTGCGGTGGGGATGGGCCTTAACTTTGGCGTTGTAGTAGAGGCCGAGCGAGGAGCCGGCATCCAGATTGATAGCATCCATACAGCCGAGCGCTTGCATCGCCATGGCCAGGCGGCGCAGGGTGATTGGGCGGCGCGTGGCCGCGAAGATCAGATGATTTCCTTCCGTCACGCCGACGGCCAGGCGTGCGGCGCGGCTATAGAGCCTTGAGTCGCGGAAGCCTTCGGCCCAGGGATTGAGCGCCACTTTGCCCGCGCAGACCAGGCGCGGCCCGGCGCAACAGACGAAATCGAACGCGCTCCAATCCACCCGACGATATCGGGGCGTCTTGATAATCTCGCACTGGTTGTCGTCGGTGATGCACAGGCCGGTGCCCATGCCGCCCCGGTGCGCCAGGCGCCCATCCACGACAATATCGCCGATGGGTACCAGAGTGCGCTCGCAGAAGTAGGTTCCGGTCAGGGCGGCGGTTGGATGAGCGCGCCGGATCATGCTCTCAAACGGCTCAGCATGCCAGGGCGGCACGACCATGCCCGTCACCTTGACGTTGGGATTGTTTAAGTCTACCGTCAGCACCATCAGCGGCACGCCAGCCGCCGTCGTGCGCGCAAAGCGGATGCTGCCCGCCGCGCATGGTCTTCCTATCAGGAGGGCCAGGCAGGCCAGCAGCCCTCCGAGCAGGCGCGTCCGTTCCTCGGCGCGTCCGTTCCTTCTCTGGTGAGAGCACGCACTCTTCCGCGTTGTTCTCATAAAAACCTAGCAAGGAGACCCCCATCTAAAGCCAGGGGAGGAATGGCTATCCGGTTGTGTTTCTCCCTGCGCTCCTCCTCTCTGTAAGATTTTGCTTGACAGCCTTTTAGGCTCTGGCACCTGTCGGATAATGCCGCAGTGCGTAGCTCGAATCACGCACCACGAACCACGCAATCGAGCGGAAACAGGCTCCTGATCCTATTGACGACGGAAAGACCGCTTCGGCGCGCAATTTTGGCTTGCCAGCCCTATGCCCCTGTGGGGCGCCAGACGTGCCAGCGGCACGGCTGGCATCATAGGGCGCCAGCCCTATGCCCCTGTGGGGCGCCATCACGCACGCCAATACGACGGAAGCAAGCGCGCCTTCGTGCGGCAGCAGGGACGATTTTTCAGAATCGGTGAAACGGCTGAGAGGCTCCGGGTCGAAGAGGATTTTGGAAGGAATGGACGCAGAGTAGACCCGGTTTTGTTCCTGATTTTTCTCCAGGCGGTGGAGCGATTTTCTGCGGGTTCCCAGGCAAGAAAGCGGCCGCGCCTTTCCAGACACGCCTCGGCCTCTTTCCTCATCACCGCTTTTGTGCAATATTCTTAGAAAGGGAGCGGCGAAAACTCTTGACGTTTCGCTTGCAAATGCGTATAATCAGAACTGTGTTTGTCGCGCCGCTTCCCTTGCACCCCGATGGCGCATTCCCCGACGAACACGGCTTTCCTGCCCTGCAGGCGTCCGAAACCCCGACGTAACGGACGGCACGCGCGCTTATAAGGCTCGGAGGCTTTTCGGCCTGGTGGGACGCCGATGCCTTGCGCCCTCAACGCAGGAACCGGAAAGCGCAGAGGGGTCAACCTCCTGTTCTTCCTTTCCCTCTGCGCCCCCAATTGCATCGCGAACGGCTGGTAGGCGCCAACCGCTTTCCCTGCCAGATTGAAGCCTACGCCTGGATGCGCTGGTTCGTCGTCAGCCTGGAGGCGTCACACATCGCCACGTTGCTCCCTGCGGCTCTTCTCTTTCCACCAGTTGGCGCCGGTTCATGCCGATAATACTATTGGGCGATGGCGGCTTGGCAGAAAGCGTCTCCACCGGCATCGCTCGTTGATGTCGGGAGCCGTCCGGTTGCAGACCCGGTGCGCTCCCCCGTCCTCAGGCCCTCCTGGCGGCTCTGAACGGTTTCATCCTGAGGCGCACCGCGCCTCCAGTTATATCGCCTTGCCGCAATACTGCCGTACTTCTCTCTGCCCAACTTATAGAGCAGTTTTGCACGCAGTACCATTGTAGGAGGGCTGACCCGATGCCACCACCGCAAAACCTCGCGACGCACGGGACGCCGGCATCTGCGCGCTTTCTGACGACGCTCCTGGCCTGCTGCTGGGGACTCTCGTCGGCCTATGTCCTTTTTCATTCGCTCCTCGTCACGCATGATGCGCGTCCGTGCTTTGCCGCTTTGGTCCCGCTGGTCATCGTCTGGGCCACGCTGGAGCGCAAGCGCTGGGGTCGCCTGGCCCTGCTGGGCCTGAGCGGCACCGCGCTGGGCCTGTTTGTGGCCGCCATTGGCTATATCGCCGCTGTCGGCAGCGCCGAGCTCTCCACAGCGGAACGTACCCTCAGCAACTACGTCCAGATCGCGCTGCGGCTCTATGACAACGACCCCTCTACCGTGCTGACGATCCTGCTTCTGGCGGCGACGACCGGCCTGTGGCTGCGCCGCCCGGTCGTCATCGCCGAGTTCGAGCGCGGCAAGCGCGCCACCCTGGCTGCCGCCCAGCGTGCCATCGCCATGCTGCTGGTTGGCAGTTGGGGCCTGACTCTCATCTTCACCCCCCTGCCCACCGGCGGCAAGAACGCGGCCGCGAAGTCGGCGGACAAGCACGCAACGAGCCATTCCGTCTCCCGCAGCCGGCGCAGCAGCTATCGCTCCAATCGCACGCCCAGAGCCAATAAGCGCGCCAGCCGCTCCGCCGCATCTGCCATCAGCACATAAGCCCTCTGCAGGGCCTCCTCCAGCGGAAGAGGGCCGTCCACAATAGACAGCGCCACGGTTAGGCCCTCCTGCCGCAGCCGTTCTTCCGCGCCTTCCCCCACCGATCCGGCCAGCGCCACCACAGGCACCCCCGCCGCCCTGGCACGCCGCGCCACCCCCGCGACCACCTTGCCGCGCGCCGTCTGCGCATCCAGCTTTCCCTCGCCCGTGATCGCCAGCCGGCACTCCCGCAGCCGCGCATCAAACTGTAGCACGTCCAGCACCATCTCGGTGCCGGGCCGCAGCGTAGCCTGGCAGAAGGCGAGCAGCCCCGCGCCCAGCCCGCCCGCCGCGCCCGCGCCCGGAATATCGGCGACCTTCACGCCGAGCTGGGCGCGCAGTACCTCCGCATAATGGGCCAGGGCTGCATCCAGCTCCTGCACCATCTCCGGCGTCGCCCCCTTCTGCGGGCCGTAAATAGCTGAGGCGCCCTCCGGGCCGACGAGCGGATTATCCACATCGCAGGCCACGATAACCTGCGCCTCGGGCGGCAGCCGGAAGCCGCTCAGATCGATGCGGGCCAACTGGCGTAGTGCGGCTCCGCCGGGCGGCAGGTCGTTGCCCTCTGCGTCCAGCAGACGCGCGCCCAGCGCCTGGGCCATGCCCGCCCCGCCATCGTTGGTCGCGCTTCCCCCGATGCCCACGATCAGCGTGCGACAGCCCGCCTCCAACGCCGCACGCATCAACTCTCCTGTGCCGTAGGTGCTGGCATGGAGCGGGTCGTAGTCCTCCGGACGCAGCAGGCGCAGGCCGGACGCCTCGGCCATCTCAATCACCGCCGTATCGCCCTGCGCGCCCCCCAGCCTGCCCCAGGCCGCCTCCACCGGCGCTCCGAGCGGGCCGCGCACGCTCGTGCGCTGGATGGCTCCCCCGGTCGCTTCGACCAGCGTTTCCAGCGTGCCGTCGCCGCCATCGGCCAGCGGCAGGCAGAGCGGCTCAAAACGCCCTATACCGATGAATCTATCTCGCGGATCGGCCTGGGCGGAGGCGGGTTCTGCCGACTTCCCGACGCGCAGCAGGCCCTCCGCGATGGCGCGCGCCGCCTGCGCGGCGGTCAGGCTGCCTTTAAAGGCGTTGGGACAGACCAGCACGCGGACTGCCGGAGCCGCCGCGCTGCCGTTCTGCTGGGCTTCATTCTCCTGAGCCATGGTGTTCCTCCATTAGGATGTCTCCACAGACGGGCCGATCTGCGGGCGTCGCGCCCGCAAGTCTCCGAAACTGACACCCCGACATTCCCTGCCCTCTTGCGGTTTTGAGACGAAAATCCTTGCAAAAAAGCGGTAATTTGCGAGTTTTCTGCGACAAACGCCTGATGGAAGCAACAAATGCAAAAATCTGGCCCCGAAATACAAAAAACCTGTAAAATTATCGGTATGCCAAGAAGGAGACAGGGAGTTTATGGCGAATGATACCATAAATCCCTGTGCGATTTTCCGAAAGCCGATGAACACCTCTAAAACCATGAACCTCAAAAACCCAGATCGCCTCAACAAAGCCGACCGGTTGAACTATATCGTCAACCGGATGCGCGCTCGCCAGGACATCACTCCCGCTAAGCTGGCCGAAGAGCTGCATGTCTCCGAGCGGACAATCTATCGTGACCTGCGTTTCCTGGAGAACAAGCAGACCCTCAAGAAGCGCTATAGCCGGCGCGAAGGACGGTACGTCTTTGAGAACGAGCTGACGCTGCCGCCGCTGAGCCTGACGCCCTCCGAAGCGCTCGCACTCTATACCGCCGCTTCCAATCCGGCCCTGGCCAAGGATAACTTCTTCGCCACCGACCTGCGCTCCGGCCTGGGCAAGATCACCTCGGCGCTCCTGCCGGAAGCCTCGAAAGCAGGGAGCGCGCTGGGGCATCGCGTCACCGTCGGTTCGCTCTCCATGAACTCGGAGAGCCTCCAGCGGCCCAACATGGAGCGCATCCGGCGGGCTATGCGCACCAACCGCAAGGTCCGCATTCACTATTGGTCTTCCGATACCGATAGCGAGCGCTCCCTGACGGTCGCGCCCTATGACCTGCGTTACATGCGCCACGGCTGGTATCTGCTGGCCAACTCCGAAGAGCAAGGGAGCGTGCGCATCTTCAAGATCAGCCGGATACGCAACGTCGAGATCCTTCCCGAACGCTTCCGCTTTCCGCGTCACTTCTCCGCCGACGCCTATTTTACACGCGCTTGGGAGATGTTCGGCGGCACGGACGAAGAGATCACGGTGCGGGTGCGCTTTGCCCCGCAGGTCGCCCAACTCGTGGCCGAAAGCCGGGGCCGGCAGTTCGCCTCTATGGAGCTACAGCCGGATGGCACCCTCATCTGTACTGCCATCCTCAACAGCACCCGGGAGATCTCCTGGTGGATACTCTCCTTTGGCAGCATGGCCGAAGTGCTCAGCCCACCGGAGCTGCGCGCCGACTTTGCCCGCATCGCCCACGACATGAATGAAATCTATTCGGCATCGGAGACCGAGGAGAGCGCGCCCGCGCTACGCTAAGTAACCCGGCAGCCCAACTTCGTAGAGATTCCACCTCGGTAAACTACGAGTTTTGGACGCAGACCGGCTTTGCATAAATGAACGCAGCTAAGCATCCTCAAATGGAGCTCTCCCGCTAGAGTGAGAGTGTCTCACACCTTATAGGTTAGGATCGCGTGTGCCACTCCATGCGGCAAAAACACCGACAACCGTTTGGACACCCCACGGAGTGGAGAGAAGCAAGGAGGCGCCCCATGAGCGCGAAGACGATCTCCCGCCGCGATTTTCTGGGCAGCGCGGGTGTTGCGACGGCTGGCGTGGGGCTGGCAGCGCTGGCCGTCGCACCCGCCGCTCACGCCGCCGAGCCGGAGCCTCCGCGCCTGCCCCTGAAGATTCTGACGCGCGGCGGCCTGCCGCCGGAGCATGCGCAGCGCCTCGCCGCCATTTCCCCCCAGATCCAGCTTGTGGCCGCCGGTGACGATGCGCAGTGGCAGCGAGAGTTGCCGGAGGCCGCTGTTATTTTTGGCGGCTTTAGCCAGGAAGACCTGCGCGCGGCGCGCAAATTGCGCTGGATTCAGTGGTCTGCGGCGGGCGTAGAGCACATTCTCTTTCCGGAACTGGTCAACAGCCCCATCACCCTGACCAACGCGAAGGGCTGCTATGCCCCGGAGATCGCCGAGCACGTCTTCGGGCTGCTGTTCGGGCTGACACGGGGCATCGGCGCGCAGGCCCAGCAGATGCGCAACCGCCGCTGGGAGCAAAAGGTCAAGCCCATCGAACTGCGCGGGATGACGATGGGCATTGTGGGCTTCGGAGGCATCGGGCGGGAGACAGCCCGGCGGGCGAAGGCGATGGATATGCGCGTGGCGGCGGTGGACGCCGAGCCGATGTACCGGGAACGCTATTCCATTGCCGACGTCATTTCTCTGGTGGATGACGGGCTGCCCGAACTGCTCCAACAGGCCGATGTGGTCGTCAGCGCCGCGCCGCACACCCGACGCAGCGAGGGGATGTTCGGCGAGCGCGAGTTCGGCCTGATGAAGCCGACCGCCTACTTCATCAACGTCTCGCGCGGCAAGCTGGTCCAGACGCCCGCGCTCGTCAAGGCGCTCAAAGCCCAGCAGATCGCCGGGGCCGGCCTGGATGTCACCGACCCGGAGCCCCTCCCGCCCAACCATGAACTCTGGGACATGCCCAACGTCCTCATCACGCCCCACATCGCCGGGCAATCGCAGTACAGCGGCACGCGCATTCTGGATGTGTTCGTTGAGAACGTGCGGCGTTACGTGAGCGGCTACCCTCTACTCAACGTCGTGAACAAGCAGGCCGGGTACTGAGCCGCGCTCGTTATCGAGGCTACGACAAAGGAGGTTGCCATGACTATACTGCCTACGGTTCGCCTGGGAGGCGCAGACATAACCCGCCTCATTATCGGCGGCAACCCGTTCAGCGGCAACTCCCACTGTTCGCCGGAGTGGGATAACGATATGCTGGACTACTTCACGACCGAGCGCATCAAAGCGACCCTGTTCGAGTGCGAGCGGCAGGGGCTGACCGCCATGCAGTCGCGCGCCGACCGCCACATTATGCGGATGTTGCGAGAGTACCGCAACGAGGGCGGCAAGCTGCACTGGATCGCCCAGATCGCCTCCGAGCTTTCGGACCTGAAGAGCAACATCCGGCAGATCGCGGCGGCGGGCGCTATCGCGGCCTACCATCACGGCACGCGCTCGGACAACCTCTGGCACGCAGGCCGCATTGACGAGGCCCAGGAGCTTCTTAAGGTGATGCGGGACTGCGGGCTGGCGGTGGGAATGGGCTCGCATATCCCGGAGGTTATCGAGTACGTGGAGGAGCGCGGCTGGGATATAGACTTCTACCTCTGCTCCGTCTATAACCTGAGCCGGCAGCACCGGGAGAGCCAGATCGTCTCCGGCAAACGCACAGAAGAGATTTTCGACGACGCCGACCGGGAGAAGATGTTCCGGGTGATCCAGTCAGTTTCCAAGCCCTGCCTGGTCATCAAGATCCTGGGCGCCGGGCGCAACTGTCGAACGCCGGAGCAGACGCGCGCCACCTTCCAGTACACCTTCGAGCGCATCAAGCCCACCGATGCCGTCGTGGTTGGCATGTTCCCCAAGTACCGTAACCAGATCGCGGAGAACGCGCGCATTGTCCGGGAGGTCTGCGCCACTCTGCGCCCGGAACCGATTTTAACCTAACCCTCGGCTCTAAGCGGCAGGCTAAACCCTGCCGCTGTGGGGCGCTTTGCGCCCGTCGCCCACCTACGTGGGCGAAACTCTCTGCCTGCGTAGGCAGCAGTAAAGAGCGCCCGGAGGCGGAGGAATAGATGTCCGAAACTCTCTGCCTGCGTAGGCAGCAGGGCTGCCCCTAGAGAACGATGGTGACGCCCCTGGCGTTGTCAACGGGTATTCTGCCCGCGTCGGTGTCGCAAGGCGGAGGGCCGAATTATTGCAGGCCCGACCCTGGCAGTCA
>DASRGZ010000064.1:0-84564 GCA_035650735.1 Chthonomonadaceae bacterium | reverse complement strand
CCCTCTCCCACGCTGCGGGAGAGGGGGAAGCGGATGATCCGGCTTCTGCTCTCCCTTCTGCCTTGCAGGGAGAAGGGCCGGGGAGGAGGGGAGAGAAGGCAGAACCGAAGAACCTGGGAGTAAGGCTGCTCCCCTCTCCTTACGAAGGAGAGGGGCCGGGGGTGAGGTTTGGAGTATCCGCTGCATGCAAATGTATATATGAGAGAAGGAAACCGCGTGACCACTCATCTGACGACAGCTATCGCGACGCCCGTGCTGGAGATGCGCCATATCAGCAAGCAGTATCCCGGCGTGCGCGCCCTCGACGACGTCTCGCTGACCGTCTATGCGGGCGAAGTCCACGCGCTGCTGGGGGAGAACGGCGCAGGAAAATCCACGCTGATGAAAATTCTGGCCGGGGCACAGCCCAAAGATAGCGGTGAGATCCTGATCAGCGGCCGTCCGGTCCATATTGATAGCCCGCAAAAGGCGATGGATCTGGGTGTCTCCATCATCTACCAGGAGTTCAACCTGGTGCCTTACCTGAGCGCAGGCGAGAATATCTTCCTGGGGCGGGAGCCGCACGCTGTCCTCCCCGGCTTTGTGGACTTTAAGCGGCTCTACCGCGAGGCGCAGCAGGTGCTGGACCGCCTGGGCGTGCGGCTGGATGCCCGCACGCCGGTCAACCAGTTGAGCGTGGCGCAGCAGCAGATGGTCGAGATCGCCAAGGCGACTAGCAAGGAAGCTAAGATCATCGTCATGGACGAGCCGAGCGCCACGCTCACCGAGCATGAGCTGCAATCTCTGTTCTCCCTGATACGCCAGTTGAAGGCGGAGGGCGTCAGCATCGTCTACATCTCCCACCGGCTGGAGGAGGTCTTTGAGATCTGCGACCGGGCGACCATCCTGCGGGACGGGCACTGGATCGCAACGGAGGACGTCGCTAACCTGACGCGGGAGAGGATTATCCAGTTGATGGTGGGGCGCGAGCTCAAGGAGGCCATCCCGAAGGTTGCGGCGGAGCCGGGGCCGCCCGCGCTGGCCGTCAAGCATCTCAACCGCAAGGGCGTGCTGCACGACATCTCGTTTGCGGTGCGGCAGGGCGAGATCCTGGGCATCGCGGGGCTGGTCGGGGCCGGGCGCACGGAGTTGGCCCGCGCCATCTTCGGCGCCGACCCTATTGACGGCGGCACGATTGAGCTTTTCGGCAGGCCCGTCAAGATACGCTCGCCCCAGGACGCCATCCGGCACGGCATCGGCCTGGTGACCGAGGATCGCAAGCAGCAGGGATTGGTGCTGGGCATGGCGGTGCGCGAGAACAACACGCTCGCCAACCTGGACGCGCTCTCCACGCTCGGCTTCATCCGCAGCCGCGAGGAACGGCAGGTGGCGGAGAAGTACCGCGCCAGCCTCGCCATCAAGACCCCCTCCATCGAGCAGACCGTCCAGAACCTTTCCGGCGGCAACCAGCAGAAGGTGGTGCTGGCCAAGTGGCTCTTTACCGGCTCGAAGGTGCTCATCTTTGACGAGCCGACGCGCGGCATTGACGTGGGCGCCAAGAGCGAGATCTACAAGCTCATGAACGAGTTAGCCGCGCAGGGGGTCGCCATCATCATGATCTCGTCGGAACTGCCGGAAGTGCTGGGCATGAGCGACCGCATCCTGGTCATGCACGAGGGCAGCATCGCGGGCGAACTCTCCCGCGCCGAAGCCACGCAGGAAAAAATCATGCATCTAGCGACCGGAGGGGAATAGGTATGCATTCCTGACCGACTGACAGCGACCTCTCACGCAAGAGGAGGAAGCAGCCAGAATTCAGCGCGTAGCATATAGTAGAGGAAAATCAACTAAGACCGGTCTACAGCTTATTTGCGGGCCGCGATCTCATTTAGGGTGTTGCGTGTCGCCTCCCGCAACGCCTGACTGAGTGGCTGAAGCACTTTGAGAACAAGGGTCCTATCATCCGTTGCCCCGACTTCCTGCGCGGCAGAGATATACCTCTCGATCTCTGCGTCCTCCCACCGCAGCGACTTTAAGATGGCACGCGTATACTCAAAGGGATGAGCAGCCGGAGGATGGGTCATCCCATAGCTGCCAATTTGTACGAGCAAAATACCCGGCTCTATCATGGTCAGCGTGGCAACGACCTCTGAGCTAGCATTAAATTCGGAAGTCATGTCGGTGCCTCTTTCTGTTTGCGTTTTGTGATCGGCCTGCCGTTTGTATCTACCTGGCGCGGCTTGCGATGGTGGCGTCGGTCATGGCAGGTGACACAGAGCGTTTCGAGGTTCTCCAGTTCATGTGAACCGCCTTCGGCACAGCCGATGATATGCTGGACTTCAAGGTAACAGTGGCTTCGTCCACAGTCGCTACAAGTCCAGTTATCGCGCACAAAAGCCGCCATCCGGTTCTCAATCAATTCGGCTGACAGGCGGTAAGCAGTGTTGCAGGCAGCGGAACAGAAGCCCGGGTTCTTCTGACGAGGCGTGAAGTGTTTGCCGCAGTAGGTGCAAAGCGCCATTATACAGGGCTTCCTGATCTACGAAGTATGGCCCAAGTTCACGCAGACGGGGAGGGGCGAAGGCGGGCGGATCCAGCTTCCTGATCTACGAAGTATGGCCCAAGTTCGATAGACAAACCGGTTCAACGTCGTTCCCAAGCAGTGCTCGGTTGAATTAATCCCTAAGGACGAAAAAGAGACGGAGCTGAACTAGTTCCTCTCTAGAAGTATACCATGTCCTGCAAGTCTGGAGTTGCCAGCAAGCGCTTATACTTGGCGACCGGCGGCGAATAACGACCCGCTTATTAGGAGGTATTCCGCGCGGCGGAAAGGAGAGGTTGGCATGGCAGGGGGAGTACCAGGAGGAGGCTATCCCACGCCTGTGCGCAGGTCCGGTTCGAGTTGCCTGACCTGGGGATTGGCCGGCTGTGGCGTGCTCGTGCTCATCATCGGAATCGCCTTCGCCATCGCGGTCTATCGGTTTTGGAGGAGCCCCACGGCAAAGCGGTTCCAGGCCGCTTACACGGAGGCGGCAAGCTGTGCGGATAATCTGGAAGCTATTCGCATGGCCCTGAATAAGTACACGACGGACCATAAAGGCAAGTATCCTCCGGCCCTTGCCGATCTCGTGCCCAAGTATCTGCCCGATAAGTCTGCGCTGACCTGCGGGGCGGCAGCGCCAGGGGGGACAGCCGGCAGCGTGCCTATGCACCTGGAATACCGCCCGCCCAAACCCGACGCCCCGCCCGATACGCCGGTAGTCAGCTTCCGGGGCGAGGAAGCCTCCGTGTTCACCCAGAAACAGACCATTTACCTGCGCTTGCTCAAAGACGGACGGATTGTGATGGATACGGTGTCCATGAACCGCACGGAGATGAGAGGGCGCAGAGAGAGCCTCTCCAGGTGAATGCGCTCATGGCCGTTGATGCTGCCCGCCGTGCCAGGTTTTGGGAACACGGCGGGCAGAATGGCGTCTACTCTGCAAAAGGTTTCGGTCAGTTCGCCTGCTGCGATGGGCGGCGGACGGAGGTGCAGACAGAGATGAACCGACAGGCGGTGGCGCCGGGGCCTGTGGAGCGGCCCGACTGGAAAGAGACCAGGGAAACGATCCGCGATTCGATAGATGAGATACGCCAGGCGGTGACGATCCGTGATCATCACAAGGGCTTTCTGCGGGAAGCGATCTCCTGGACGCTGGCAGCGGCGGCAGGAGCGGCCATCCTCGCGCGCAGCTTTAAGGCGGCGAGCGCGCCGGCAGAGGCCGAAAAGCGGCCACGGACCGAGACGCGCCCGGCTATCGAAGCGCAGAAGCGGCCCGCCGAGAGCGCCGACTCCGATGGCGCGGGCGCTGCCGTGGCCGAACGGCCTGCCCCGGAGAGCGCGGCAAAGGCGCCGGAGGCTCCCGCCGAGGCCGCGCAGCCGGCTGCCAAACACGGGAGGCTCCAGGGGTTCGTTGAACTGGTCAAGGAGCTTGCGAAGCGCTACAGCGATGACGATAACTCTACCCGAGCGGCGGCCCTGGCCTTCTGGGGCATCCTTTCATTGGTGCCGATCCTGCTGCTGGCGCTGGCGGTGCTGGGCTTTCTCGTGAGTCCCCAGCAGGCGGCGGAGTATATGCGCAATGTGGTCGCGCAGTGGCTGCCCGGAACGCAGGCCGCGAATACGGCCAATCAGGTCATCCAGGAAACCCATATCGCCCAATCGGCCCAGGGGCTGATGCAGGGACGCATCCTAGCGGTCGTGTTCGGCGTGCTCTCGCTGCTCTGGACTTCCATTTCGTTCTTCGTCACCGCCGCCGCCCCAATGAACGCAGCCTGGGACGTGAAGGAGACGCGCAGTTTTATCAAGCTGCGGCTGGTCTGCCTGGGCGTCTTCCTCGGTACCGTGATTCTCTTCCTGCTCTCTCTGCTGCCATCTGCCGGCCCGAACTTTGTACGCAACCTGCACATCCCCTGGCTGGGCCTGCCCAAGCATATCCCCTTCTGGATCGATGCCCTGTTTGAACTGGTGGCCGTCGCCATTGACGTCGCCATGTTCACCTTGATCTATAAATTCCTGCCCAATGCGCCGGTCAGCTGGGGCGCGGCGCTGTGCGGCGGGACGATTACCGGCGTCCTTTTTGAGATCTTCAAGAAAGGGTTTGCCGTCTACCTGACCCACTTCGGCAACTACAATAAGCTCTACGGCACGTTCGGGGGCCTCGTGGCGCTGGTGATGTGGGCCTACTACTCCGGCATTGTGCTGCTCATCGGGGCCGAGATCAGCAAGATGTACCAGGAGCATCGGCACGAGGGCGGCGTCAAGCCCAAGCCCCGCCGCACCCCGCCCGGCAAACCTGTCCGCGCCTGAGGCCGACCGTCTGCCTTTCGCCTCTGCCTCCGATAAGGCGGAAGGATGAGGGATGAAGGATGAAGAAAAGCCTTCGCTCCTTTCCTCCTCTGGCCTTCCTCCTTACCGGGAAGGGATGAGGAAGGAAGAAAAGACCTGGCTCTTTTCATCCTTCCGCCTTCATCCTTTGCTGTTTCTAGCGGCGTGCGAGGCATTGCAATTTTGGCGGTAGACAGCCATAATCACTATGACTCGGAGCAAGAGAGCAGGGGGACGGATACCGGAAGATGGCGATGGACGCACAGGGGGCGATCATACTGGCGGGGGGCAAAAGTTCGCGCATGGGGCAGGACAAAGCGCTGCTGCCCTATAACGGCACGACGCTGCTGGAGCATGTTGCCGCCTCACTGCAACCGGTCGTGAAAGAGGTCGTGGTGGTTACGGACGTGCCGGATAAGTATCGCCTGTCCTGCGGGCGCGTGCTGGGCGATACCTATCCGGGAGTCGGGCCGGTTGGCGGCATCGTGACGGGGCTGACGGCGCTGGGCGAAGGCAATCATATCGTGGTCGCCTGTGATATGCCGGGGCTGGAGGCGGGCGTCCTGCGGCTGCTGCTCAGAGCCTGCACTCCCGATTGGGACGCGGTCGTGCCGGAAGTGGGCGGGCAGATGGAGCCGCTCTGCGCGGTCTACCGGCATGCGGCGGCGCCTCGGCTGCTGCGTTTCCTGGAAAGCGGCGGACGTTCGGCGCGCGAAGCCCTGGACAGTCTGCGTGTCAAGCGTGTCGGCGAAGGTGTCCTGCGCCGGATAGACCCCGATCTGCTCTGCTTTGCCAACGTGAACACGCCTCAGGAGCTGGCCGAGTTTCGGAGACAGGCCGCGCTGCGCCCTCGGATCGAATAACGTCATGGATCAACTAACTCACCTGGACGCGCAGGGCAAAGCGCGGATGGTAGATGTTTCCGGTAAGGCCGAGACGGCGCGGCGTGCCGTAGCGCGCGGGCGCATCTGTCTGTCGGCGGAGACGGTGCGCCTGCTGCGCGAGAACGCCGTTCCCAAAGGCGACGCGCTGGCCGTGGCGCGCGTGGCGGGCATCCTGGCGGCCAAGCGCACGAGCGACCTGATCCCCCTGTGTCATCCCCTGTCCATTACCCACGTCGGGATAGACCTGACGATCACGGATGCGGGCGTGGAGATTGAGGCTGAGGTTGCCGTCACCGGCAAGACCGGCGTGGAGATGGAGGCGCTTACCGCCGTCTCCATTGCGGCTCTGACACTCTACGACATGGTCAAAGCGGTAGACAAGGGCGCGGTCATCACGGATATTCGCCTGGAGCACAAATCCGGCGGCAAGAGCGGCGACTACCACCGCGCCGAAAGCTAAGCCCCACCCGCACAGGCCCTCATCCCTGTCCCCCTCTCCCAATTTTAGGAGAGGGGAGAGGAGAAGCCAGGTTCTACCCTCATCCTCGTCCCTTCTCCCTTGGAGGGAGAAGGGACGAGCAGAAGCCAAGTCTCCCCTCTCCCGCAGCGTGGGAGAGGGGTTGGGGTGAGGGCCACAACGGAAGGCCCCTTTCCGTGCCGAGGAGGGGCAGGGAGGAACAAAAGTAAAGGAGAAAGCGATCTATGAGCGCACGGTTGGTCCCGTTGCTGATGGCGCTGGCCCTGCTTGCGCCTGCGCCAGGTTCGGCGCAGAATCGCCGCCGCCATCCCCTGCCGGTCCCTTCCGTTCCCGACTCGCTGGGCGTCAATATCCACTTCACCGATCCAAAGCCCGGCGAGATAGAGCAGTTGGCCGCAGCAGGCTTCCGCTGGATACGGATGGATTTCGCCTGGGCCGGCATCGAGCGGGAGAAAGGGCGTTACGACTTTTCCGCTTATGACCGCCTGGTGGCCGCGCTCCGGCCCCACAAGATACGCCCCCTCTTCATCCTGGACTACGGCAATGACCTGTACCAGCAAGGTTCGCCGCGCACGCCGGAGGCCCGCGCCGCCTTCGCCCGCTTCGCCGCCGCTGCCGTGACCCACTTCAAGAACCAGGGCATCCTCTGGGAGATGTGGAACGAGCCGAATATCGGATTCTGGCAGCCGAAGCCCAACGTGGAGGAGTATATCGCGCTGGCCCTGGAGGTCGGCAGGACGATCCGCGCGGTCGCGCCGGAGGAGTGGTATATCGGGCCGGGCGTATCGGGCATGGATTTTGCCTTCATGGAGAAGTGCTTCCAGGCCGGGCTGCTGCAATACTGGGACGCCGTCTCCTTCCATCCCTACCGCAACACACCTCCGGAGACCGCCGCGTCCGATTTCCGGCGACTGCGGGAGATCATCGCCCGGTATGCCCCGCAGGGCAAATCCGTGCCGATCTTAAGCAGCGAGTGGGGCTACTCTGAGCTCTATCCGGGCCTGAACCTGGAAAGGCAGAGCAAGTACATCGCCCGCGAGTTTCTCTCCAACCTTGCCAGCGGCCTGATCGTATCCATCTGGTACGACTGGCACGACGACGGCACAGACCCGAAGGAGACAGAGCACCACTTCGGCACGGTCTACAACGATTACCGCCCTAAACCGACCTATAAGGCCGCGCAAACCCTGACCCGGACGCTGGATGGCTTCCGCTTTCAAAGGCGGCTGGAACTGAGCTCGCCCGACGACTACTGCCTGATCTTTTCGAAAGGCAGGGCGCTGCGCCTGGCCGTCTGGACCACCGCCCCCAATCCGCACGAGGTCGTTCTTCCGACCGGCGCCGGCAAATTCCGTATCTATAACTATCTGGGTGAGCCGTCGGACGCGACCGCCGATGCCAGCGGCCTGCGCCTTACGCTGACCGACGCGCCGCAGTATCTCCTCCCATCAGGGCGTAACAGCCTGCTCTATCGGGAGCTATCCGCACCCTGAAAAGCGAAAGGATGAAGGATGGAGGATGAAGAAAACCTTGTTCCTTCCCTCCTGCCGCCTTCCTCTTTGTTGGGAAGGGATAAGACGAGGAAGGAAGACAAGCCGGATTATTTTCATCCTTCCGGCTTCATCCTTAAAACAAGGGCGTCACGTCTAAATGTGTGGAGTAGATCAGGGAGTGCAACCACGGAAAGAAAGGGGCTGGCTGTGGAACGACTGGAGGAGCTTCGTCAGGCGGCGCGCAGCGCTCAGACCGACTACGAGGCGGCGAAAGTCCGGCTCTCCGAAAAGCAGAAGGTAGTAGAAGCGGCCCAGATAGAAGTAGACCAGCAGGAGACGGCCTATTTGGCCGCCCTGCGCGCCTATACCGCAGCCCTGGAGCAGGAGGCGCAGCGCAACGCGCCTGCCAGAACGCCCAGGCCGGCGGAGGGGGAGTTCTGGGAAGACCCCGGCCCCGACTTTGTCCGGATCATTGAGCAGACCGCGAGCCGGAAGGCGCATGAGCGCATGGTGGCAAACCGCGCCCTCCAGCGCATGGGGCCCAAGGCCGTGGCGCCTTTGCTGCAACTGGTAAGGCGGGAAGTGAATAAGCAGGAGAAACGACTGATGGCGGTGGGAGGCTGCGCGCTTTCCGCAATCGGCCTGGCAGGCGCGCAGTTTGTAGTGCCGGAATTGCAGTCTATCAGTTTTGGGCTCAACATCTATATGCTGTTCGGATTGATGCTGATCTATCCGCTGCGCAAGCCGACCCGGCTGCATCGGCTGGCGAGCGAGACGCTGGCACGTATTGAGGATATGCGCGTCGTGGGGCCGCTGGCCCAGGCGCTGGAGTTAGGCGACCCCTCTATCGCAGCCACGGCGGAGAAGGCGCTGATTCAACGGCTGCCGCAGATGCGCGCCAGCGACGCCGCCTATCTGGCCCCAGAACAGCGGGATTGTCTCTATCGTGCTCTGGGGCAGCGCGCGCTGGAGCTTTCCCTGGCGATCCTCAAGGCGTTGGAGCAAATCGGGGATCAGCGCGCGCTGCCCCTGGTCAGCAAGCTGGCCGAGCAGGAAGCCCGGACACACCAGGAGAAACAGATCAAAGAGGCGGCGCAGGCCTGCCTGCCCTATCTGGTGGATCGCACGCTGGAGGGGCGGGCAGGGAACATGCTGCTGCGCGCCGCCTCGCAGCCGGAGGCGCCCCCCGATACACTGTTGCGGCCCGCCCAGGCTGTCGTATCAGAAGCCGATGCGCAGGATCTGCTGCGCGCAAGCCACGGCAATACTGGGGAAGCAGAATAGGAAGGAACCAGCGAGAAATGAGGAAGCGAGAAACGAATTCCGTATCTCTTTCCCGTTGTTCCTCTGCGGGAGGTAAGCTGTGATCACGGGCGAGCGGTTGGCGGAATGGCTGAGTCGGCTGGTGCGGATACCCAGCGTCAATCCTGCGCAGGCGGGGCCGAAGGCCGGCGTCCCTGGCGAAGCGGCGTTAGCGGCAGCGGTCCGGGAGTGGTTTCAGGAGTTTGGCGGCGAGGTGGACGGCGAAGAGGTCTACCCCGGACGGCCCAACGTCTACGGCATCTGGCGCGGGCGCTCGGATCGGTGGATGGCGGTGGATGTCCACCTGGATACGGTGGGTGTCGAGCAGATGGAGGGCGACCCCTTCTCCGGAGAGATCCGGGCGGGACGGGTCTACGGGCGCGGCGCGGTGGATACCAAGCCGACGCTGGCCGTTGTGCTGGCTTTGTTGGAGAGCTTGCGCCAAACCGGGCGCACTCCCGCCGCCAACCTCCTGATCGCCGCCACCGTGGATGAAGAGGTGAATGCGCGCGGCGCGCCCGCCTCCGCCGCCTGGATACGCCAGCGCCAGCTTCCCATTGACCAGCTCGTCATCGCCGAACCGACGCTCTGCAGCCCGGTTTACGGCCATAAGGGCATCTTTCGCCTGGAATTCCGCATCGAGGGTCTGTCTACCCACTCTTCCCAACCGCACCTTGGCAAGAACGCCATCACAGCGGCGGCCCGTCTGGCTCTGGCATTGGAGGCGGAGGGCGAGCATCTCCAATCGCTCTCTCCGCAGTCGCCGCTCGGCAATCCGACCCTGACCGTCGCGCGGATCCAGGGCGGGCGCGGCCTCAACGTCGTGCCCGACTCCTGCACTCTGGCCTTTGACCGGCGCGTGGTGCCGGGCGAAAAGGCAGACGAGATTCAGGCGGGCCTGTTAGAACTAGCTAGGCATCATTGCCCGCTGCCCTTCACCATAGGCTCGGTCCGATATAAGGACCCTTTCTTCCAGTCGCCGAATACGCCCTGGATGCGGCAGCTTGCGGCGTGGTCGGGCCGGGAGCCTGCCATCGTACCCTTCTGCACCAACGCTCCCTCGTATCGGGGCATAGCGCAGGAATATGTGGTCATCGGACCGGGTTCCATCTCACAGGCGCACGGCGCGGAGGAGTGGGTCGAGATCGCGGAACTGGAAAAGATTGCCGCCGTCTACGCTCGCTGGTGGGGCCTGCTGCCGGAGGCTTAGCGGTTCTCTTTTGGTAAAGGAAGCGGAAGGTCGAACTCCTGAGCCAGCTTTTGCAGCCGCTGCCGGTGTCGGGGACCGACCGGAATGCCCTCCGCCCTGTATTGCTGCTCGCGCTCCCACTCTAGCCCGCCTGGCAATACCGCCTTCTCAGAGCCGGGCGCCGGCTGCATCTGCCGCACCTGCCGTGCGTATTCGTCCATCTCCTGCTTAAACTGATCTAGCGGGCAGAATCGACTCAGATCCACTGCGATCATAAAGCTGCCCTGATTGGCGCCCGGCCACCGCCGCTGCGCCCTTTCCGGGTTCGCCGGCACCCCGCACAGAAACCCTCCGAGGGCCTGGCAGACGCAGCCCAGCCCGAAGCTGCGAAACACGGTGCCGGGCGCCAGGGCGAGAACCTGATTGACATTGGGAGAGTTCGGATAGAGGTCGTGCATGGCACCAAAGTCCAGTACCAGCGGCGGCTCCTGGCCGGCGGGCAGGGCAAAGGCCATCGGGGAGCCGCCGGCGGCGTAGAGGACGTTGTGCCCGGGCTGGAGGTGCAGCTGGTGGCCGGAGGTGACGTAGCAGAACAGGTCACGCTCCAGGGGAATGCGGGCATAGATGCCGGCGGCGCCGATGTGGCCGTGATTGCGTGTGGCGGCGGCGGCAAGGCCCATCTCCTGCGCCTTAAGCCCCAGCAGCGTCGCGGCTTGGTAGGCGGGGAAATAGCCCAGGCCGCCGTCGCCATCTACGATCAGAGTCGTCGGCGTCTCCTGGACAAGCCGGGGCGCGGGCGCGGGGTTCAGCCGGCCCTCCTGGAAGTGCTCGACATAATGGGCGACCTGCTGCGTGCCGTGGCTGAAGACGCCCCGCAGGTCGTTGGTCACGAGCAGACCGGCCAGGAAGGCCGCCTGCTCGGTCGGAACGCCCACACGCTCAAACACGGTTCGTACAAAATCGCGCAGCGCATCAGGATCAATCCGGGTGAACTCGGTCGGCGGTTTGTTCATTCCTACTCCTTGTCTCTTCTTAATTGACCCCAAGGTGGACTGCTAAATTTTCCGCTCCTTTGGAGGTTGAATGCCCTGAGCGATGAACCTTAGCATCCAGAAGGGGCGCCTCCGGTAAGTAGTGTACCCGATTTGCCAGATTCGGCAGGAAGCAGGACATCTGCGCCGCTCTGGTGAATTAACCCGTTGTGGCAGTGAAACAGCGCCGCACGTGGGAGTCCAATCTGCCTGCGGCTTGAGAGGCCACGGGAATCCCGCGCACCTATTTCACCCTTTGCGTCGTTGGGAGAGTGTGTCATGGCTGATTCTGTTCCAACCGTCCAGAAGAAAAGACGGTCACGTATCATCGAGTACCTTGTCGTTCTCATCCTCATTGGCATTGTCGTTGTCGCCGCGTTGTACCAGGAGCAGCTCAGCGCCTTCTTTGGCCTGCATATGTGGGATAGGGGCGCGCCGGCGCGCACCGTGGCCGAGTTCTTGCAAGCCGGCAAGAACGGCGACCAGAAGCAGGCGGATAGCTGCCTCATCCGGGAGACTTCGTACAAGCCGCTGATGCAAAACGGCAAGTGGGCGGGCTACTACATTATTACCCAAGCTGGAAGAATGGATCTTCCAATGGCCGATCTGGTTCCTCCGGGAGAGCCCAAGCCCATTAACACCGAGTTCATCACCATGGGCAAAGGCGCCGCTGAGGTGACGATGCCCGACAGCAGGAATAAGCCGCTCGTGTATCGGCTGGAAATGAGTGACAATGGCTGGAAAATCACAGAGATCCGCGGTGGTCACCCCGCCCAACAGGCTAAACCCAGCGGCCCCAACGCAAAGCAGCGCGGCGGCCCCCTCCGCCCCCCGCACTAGGCTCCGCCAATTAAGCCTGATCCTGGCTGGGCTGGCGGCGCTGGCCCTGGCCCTCTATCTACCGCGCGGCTTTGCGGCCTATCAGGACTGGAAACTGCGCCACATGCCGCTGCCGCAGCTGCAGGCCCTGGTCAAAAGCCAGCCCGGCAACGTGGAGGCCCGGTATCAGCTCGGGCTGGCCTATGCCCGGGCCAACCGGCTGCCGGAGGCGGCGCGCGAGTTCCTGGCAGTGCTGGACAGACAGCCCGTCCGGCCCGACGTGCTCAACGATCTCGGCGTCGTCTACCTACTGCAGGACCGCTATTATGAATCGCTGGTGGCCCTGCAGGGGGCGCTGACGGCCCGGCCCAACTATGCCACGGCCTACGCCAACCTCGGGCGGCTGCACCTGGCGACCAAGATGCCCTTTACCGCTGCGCGCGAGCTGGCTAAAGCCGTGGAGCTCGATCCGAGCCGTCCCGAGACGTTGTGCGATCTGGGCGAGGCGTATCAGCGGACGCTCAACTATAAGTCCGCGGAGAACGCCTACCGCCGCGCCCTGCGTCTCGACCCCCGCTCTGTGCCCGCCCTCGTAGGCCTGGGCCGGACGCACTTCAGCATGGCCCGGTATGAAGAGGCGGATAAGGAGCTTAACGCGGCGCTGAAGCTGGCGCCCGAGGACACCTCGGCGCTGCTGGCCCTGGGGCGTTTACGCAAGGCGCAGGCCCTTTCCGACGCCGACCTGCAGGCGGCGCAACAGATCTTTGCGCGCGTCTGCCAGATCGCCCCGGAGGATGCGAGCGCCTGGTATGAGCAGGGGCGGATCGCTCTGCAGAGAGGACATGCCCCCGAAGCGGTGGAGATGCTCACGCGCGCCCTGAAGTTATCGCCGCAGTACCTGGCGGCCTGGAACCAGTTGGATCGGGCGCTTCGGGCGGTGGGACGCACGCAGGAGGCTGACCGCGCGGGCAAGATCTTCCGGGAGGCGTCCCTGCGGGAGCGCGAGGAGACCCACCTGGAAGAGGTCACTTCCCGCTCTCCGCAGGATTGGGATGCCAAAGCACGCCTCGCCGCGCTCTATCTGCAATCGGGCAAGCGGGGCCTGGCCATGCTGATCTGCCGCCAGCTTAAAGAGGGCGCTCCAGATCATCCCATGCTGCCCAAGCTGCTGCAGGAGATCAACCCGCCCGCCGCGCCGCCGGTTCCGGCGGCACTCCTGCAGAGGGGAGGGCGCTGAGCATGGCCATATCCCTTCCCCGCCTCCTAGCACGAGGCTCCTTCTGCCTGGCGCTCGTGTCTCTGGCGCTGTATGTGACGTTCGGCTGCGGCCCCAGGGCCGCTGCCGTCTCGCATGAGTCCGCCGCTCTGGCCGCGGCCTCGGAGCCGGCCGGAGCGAAGGCAGGCCAGGCCGGCGATCCGCCGTTTAAGTTGGTGGAGGTCGCCGCCGCGCGTGGGCTCAACTTCCGCCATACCTACGGCTCCCGCTCCCCGGTCACGATTGTGGAGACGATGGGCGGTGGCTGCGCCTTCTTCGACTACGACGGCGACGGCTGGCCGGATATCTTCCTGGTCAACTCCGGGCAGGACTTCCAGAAACCCCATCAGACGCCCGGCAGCAAGCTATTCCATAACCGGGGTGATGGCACGTTCGAGGATGTTACCGATAAATCCGGTATCGTCATAGACGGCTACGCCTGCGGCTGCTGCATCGGCGATTACGATAACGATGGCCACGACGACCTGTTTGTCACCGGCTTCGGGCGTAACTGGCTGTTCCACAACAAGGGCAACGGCACGTTCGAGGACGTCACCCAGCGGGCCGGCATTCAGCGGCGGCCCGGCGCATGGGGCATCGGCTGCGCCTTCATAGATGTCAATCGCGACGGCCTTCTCGACCTCTACGTCGGCAACTATATCCGGTACGACCCCAAGATCCCCTACTGCCGCACGGGGGATGTTCAGCACGGCTGCACTCCTAATCAATATTCCACCCAGCCCAACGAGCTCTACATCAACCAGGGCCACGGCAAGTTTGTCGAAAAGGCAGTCGCGCTGGGCGCCGACGACCCCTCCGGCGCCAGCCTCGGCGTGCTGACCTGCGACTTTGATAACGACGGCTGGCCGGATATCTTTATCGCCAACGACGGCACGCCCAACACTCTGTTGCATAACGAGCATGGCCGCTTCCGCAATATCGCGCAGGCGGCGGGCGTCGCCTACGGCGAAGACGGTATCATGCGCGCCGGCATGGGCACCGACGCCGCCGATATAAACGGCGATGGGCGGTTCGACCTGGTGATCACCAACTTCTCGAACGAGCCGACCTCGATCTTTCGCAACCAGGGCAAGCTCAGCTTTACCGAGGTTTCCTATCCTTCCGGCGTCGGGACGCCCTCGCTGTCCCGTCTCAAGTTCGGCGTCGCCTTTGTGGACTTGAACGGCGACGGCAAGCCCGATCTCTACCAGGGCAACGGCCACGTCCACGATAACGTCGAAAAGTTCAACGACATAGATACCTTCGAGCAGGTCGATCAGATCTATCTCAATCTTGGCGGGGGGCGGTTCAAGGAGGTCCTGCCCGCAACAGGCGCCTTCCCCAATATCCGCTCCGTCACGCGCGCCGTGGCCGTCGGCGATTTCAACAACGACGGCAAGGCGGATATTCTGATCAACAGCCTGGGACGGCCCGTGCGCCTGCTGGAAAACCAGACCCCCATGCGCGGCCATTGGGTCGGCCTGAAGCTCGTTGGCACGAAAAGCAACCGCAGCGCCATCGGCGCGCGCGTGGAATTGCAGGGGCCGGGCGGCCTTCAGGTGCGCGAGGTACGCAGCGGCGGCAGCTACATCGGCCAGTCCGATCTGCGCGTGCTGTTCAACGTGCCCGATGTATCCGACGCCGGGCAGCTTGCCCTGCGCATTCGCTGGCCCAGCGGGACCGCGCAAACGCTCAAGCCGAGCGCGCTGGATAAGTACGTGACGATACAGGAACCAAGATGAAACGCCTTCTTCTTATCGGAGCCCTTCTGATTCTAGCGGCGGTCGGCGTCCTGGCGCTGCGCAATCATTCCGCATCCACGCCCACCTCGTCCGGGCTTTCCGCCGCTGACCTGCCGAAAGCCCCGGAGCGCGCGGCGGAGGTCGCATCCCTGCCTGACCGCGACTCACCGGGTAGCAACGCATCGGCGGGGAGCGGCACGGCGGAGACGCGCGCCCTGCCGCCTGGAAAGGAAGCAAAGGAAGCGCCGCTTCCCTTCTCTTCCGCGCCGCCGCCCGCGCCCAAACACAAAGGGGGCGTGGGAATTGATCGGGAATTCGCCCTGGGCGCTCCTTCCGGCGCGCCCCAGATTCCCTCGCTCGTCGCTGGGCAATCCGCCCTGTCGCCAAGCCAGCCCGGCTCACCTGAGATGAGTTATCCGGAGGCCAAAGCGCAGGTCGAGACGACTCTACGGGCGCAGCCGAAAAACTACTCGCTGCGCATGATGGCCGCCGCGTTCTACATGAACGCCGGGGACCATGCCGCCGCCATTCCGCACCTGCAGGCCGCAACCCATCTGACGACGCGCGTGATACCCTGGATTGGCCTCGGCGATGCGGCCACGCTTGCGGGCCGCTTTGCTCTGGCGCAGCAAGCCTATGATCGGGCGCGCAAAATGGACCCCAACAACGCCCTGATCATGCGCGGCCAGGGACAACTCTATGTGGCGCAGCAGAAGTTTAAGGATGCGGAGCGGGTACTGGCAGCTGGGCTAAAGCGCTATCCGGGCAACGCGAACCTGCGCGCGGCGCTGGGCAACCTCTACCTGGTGATCAACAAGCCGGCCAAAGCCATCGCCGTGCTGGAGCCGGCGGTGCGCAGAGATCCGACGGTGGCGGACCGCCATGCCCTGCTGGGCGAGGCGTACGGGCGCAACCTGCACCTGGAGGCAGCCATCCGGGAGATGCGCGAGGCGGTGCGGCTCGACCCCAACCTGTCGGAGGCGTGGGGGCGGCTCGGCCTCTACCTGGTCAATCTCACCCACTACAAGGAGGCGCGCGAGCCGCTGCAGCGGGCTATCTCCCTGGAGCCAATGGAGTCCTACTACTACTGGGCGCTGGGCGACTCCTACCTGCTGGATAAAACCGAGCCGAACGGTTTCGACCAGGCGGTCCGGCTCTATCGCCAGGCGCTCCGCCTCAACCCCAACAACGACAAGGCGCTCTACTCCTACGGCATGGCGCTCTCGCGCCGGGGTCGTCCTGAGGACTTGCGGGAAGCGGTCCCACTCTTCAATCGCCTGCTCAAGCTCAACCCGGACGACATCAACGCCCACTACCAGATCGCTCAGGTCTATCTGCGGCTGGGCCGGCCCCAGGAGGCCAGGCCCCACCAGGCCCGCTTTGCGGCGCTCAACAAGAAGGGCCGCAACCAGATCCGCGCGCTGTCCCAGGCGGCTGCCTACCGCGATACGGCGGAGACGCATCTCAAACTGGGCCGCGCGGCGATGGCGAAGCAGAACTACGCGCTGGCGGCGCGCGAGTTTCAGTTGGCGCTGGAGCGCAACCGAATGCTCGCGGAGGCGCGGCAGGGAATGCTGGAGGCGCAGAAGCGCCTGGGCCAGAGTCCTAATCTCAAAGAGGGCACGCCATGAGTCGGGCCGGGAAGCGGGGAACCCAGGCAGAACGCCTTGTCCCCTGGCTCCTCATGGCCCTCGCGCTCTTGCTGGCTGGCTGCAGCGGCTCGCCGGAGAAGCACACCGTCCGACCGGCAAAGGCGGAGGTGGCATCCGCGGCAAGCGGGCGGTTTGTGGATATTGCGGCGCAGAGCGGTATCACCTTCCAACACACCGACGGCAGCAGCGGGCGTAAGTTCTTCGTGGAGCAGATGGGCAGCGGCGTGGCGATCTTCGACTATGATAACGACGGCTGGCCCGATCTCTACTTCTGCTCGGGCGCGCCGCTGCCGGGCTACAAAGGGCCGAAGCCGAGCAACCGCCTTTACCACAATAACCATGACGGCACGTTCACCGACGTCACCGAGAAGGCGGGCGTCGGCTGCGGGCGCTATGCTATCGGCGTGGCCGTCGCCGATTATGACAACGACGGCTACCTGGATATGTATATCTGCTGCTTCGGCGGCAACGTGCTCTATCATAACAACCATGACGGCACGTTTACCGATGTCACCGCCAGGGCGGGCGTCGGGGGCGGCAAGCGGCTGAGCAGCAGCGCTGCTTGGGGCGATTTTGACGGCGACGGCTACCTCGACCTCTACGTCTGCAACTACGTCAAATACCGCCTGGATCAAGACCTCTTCTGCAGCAAGTTCCAGGGACACAAGAGCTACTGCGGCCCCAACCTCTACGAGCCAGAGCTTCACACCCTCTACCATAACAACGGCGATGGCACCTTCACGGACGTTTCCGAGAAGGCGGGGATTCATAAGAAGGCGGGCAACGGCTTGGGCGTGGTCTGGCTAGATTATAACGACGACGGCAAGCCGGATATCTTCGTCGCCAACGACCAATCCCCGAATTTCCTCTGGCGCAACAACGGCAACGGCACCTTTACCGAGATGGCGGAGGAATTGGGCGTAGCCTATGGCGAGCAGGGGAATACGCAGGCGGGCATGGGCGTGGATGCCGCCGACGTTGATAACGATGGCCGCCTGGATATTCTGGTGACCAACTTCAGCGAGGAGAGCAACGCGCTCTACCATAACGAGGGCGGGCGGTTCCGGGACATCTCCTTCCCAAGCGGCATGGGACCGGCGACCCTCCGATACCTGGGGTTCGGCACCGCGTTCCTGGACTATGACCGCGACGGCCTGCTGGATATGTTCTTTGCCAACGGGCACGTGCTCGACGACATTGATAAGTATTCCGATTCGGTCACCTGGGCGCAGTCCAACCAGCTCTTCCGCAACCGGGGCGATAAAACGTTTGAAGAGGTCTCGCAGGTTACCGGAATCGCGGACGGCAAGCGCGTCTCGCGTGGCGCGGCCTTCGGCGACCTATTCAACCGGGGCTGCACGGATATCGTGGTCAACGTGCTGCGGAGCCACCCGCTGGTGCTACGCAACGAGTGCGCTCCCAACGCCAATTGGCTGGAGCTAGACCTGCACGCCTCCTGGGGCAATCCACAGGCGATTGGGACCAAAGTCTGGCTGACGGCAGGCGGCGTGACACAGCGGCGCGACGTGAAAATGAACTACAGTTATGCCTCTTCCAGCGATCCCAGGCCGCTGTTCGGGTTGGGGCAGCGCACGCAGGTAGACCAGGTCAAGATCCGCTGGCCCAGCGGCCAGGAGACAATAATCAAAGGGCCGCCCATCAACCGCATCCTCCGCGTTGACGAGCCGCCTCAAACCAGAAGCACGGTCTCTGCTGCTTCGCACTTCCCCACACGCTGAGGCCCTCACCACCAACCTAACCCCCCCGGCCCCCACTGCAAGGGTCGGCGCTGCAATGGTTCGCGCCTCCGCCTTGCGACCCTACTCGCTCGTCCCTCGCTAGGGAAGGGGGTGACCCGGCTTCTCCGCTCCCCTCTCCCGCAGCGTGGGAGAGGGGAAGGGGGTGAGGGTAAAACTGCGCGTTAAGGACCGACAACCTGTATCGGAACGATGTCTTTTCTGCTATGCCCGGATGCCGAGTTGTTCGTCCCTAGTTTTGTCAAGGCGTTTACATAAGCCGTTGGAAGGGGCACATCAATGTAACCTACGCCGTTCGTCAGATTACACTGGTAGGTGTCGCTGGTACCATCATCGCGCATGACTAGATCGCCCCAGAGTTTGTGGCGGCCCAGGTGCAGTGAGTATGAGACTATATGCCCCCAATGGCCCGCCCCACGCAGTAGCGTCACATTCAGCCGTCATGTAGGTTGCAGTTACTCGCGCATAGCTGCCATGTTCTATTCTTTCCTGAACGCTGGAAGGGGGCGTACCGGAAATGACTTGAACCTTATACCGTATCCAGGGGCCGGGGCTGGAACTCATTTGAATGTTAAAGTAGCTGAAGTTCCGCCACCGCTTAAGATCATGCCACGGTCCAGACCACCTACGCCTTCATTGGTAGATACGTAGCCGGGAACCTCAGGGTGATCTAAAGCCACCAGGAATGTATTGCTTCCAAAATTGAAATTCAATTGTCGTCCATTGACGGAAGCAGACATGAAGCCACTGTTTAATGTGCCGCCAACATTTACGTACACCGGATTATTTTGGCCTGCGGTATTGCTTGTCCACACGTAAGTAATCCGGTAACCTACGCCATTCGAGTAAAAGACCTGGGGATCGTTGGGATCTCCATTAATGGGTGTAGGCGGCCATGGACCGCCTGCCGTCTGTGCAAGGGCCTGGCAGATTGCGCCAAGAAAGAGCAACAGGACACTACACAGATGGATCGGTACACGTCGTTGCATCATTGCTTCCTCCCTTAATGAAGTTGGTATGCATCCAGGCACACAGTCTATTGCTCTGCAAGAATTGTACCAATTATATAATTACTTGAAACCTTTTTGGTAATTTTTTATGAAAATGCCGTTATTATAGTCGTCCAGCTAAAAAATAACCCCTCCTACCTGAAACTGGTAAGAGGGGTTTTGTGTCGGTGAAACTGGCTAGACTACTGCTTGTAGTCTACACCTTGGCCTAAATCGCCGCCACAGGAGCCATCTCCCTGGTTGGGGTCACAGACGCCATGCAGGAGCCAGTTCATGTCGAAGTTGGGGTCCCAGGCGGGATCCTTGTAGTTCAAATGATAGAGCGTGACATGGCCATCCGCGAAGGCTGCCTGAAAAGTGCGGATTCGCGGCGGCACCTGACCGGGGCAATCCTCGGCAGTCGGTCCACATGGATGCACGCCGCCGAAGAGGGGTAGCTTCTCATGGTGGAAGGCCGCTGTCTCGTAAAAGACGATCTGGGAAGCCGGCTGACCAAGCGCCGCCTCGTGCGTTCCCGGCCAGACCTCACCTGTGTTATGGGCAGTCGTCCAGCCGGGATTGCCGCCACACTCAAAGACATGGCGGAAGTGATAGGAAGAGGGTGTGTTAAACCACTCGCAGTTCGACCAGGGCCAGCCGGTGCTGCTGCGGCCCCAATAGTTCTCCCCGGTATCGCTCGGGCACCGGAAGATCTGCCGGTTTTTGATGTAGGGATTGAGCAGATACGCGGTTCCTCCGCCCATCATGCGGACAATATCCTGTCCATCAGGCTTCCGTGGATTGCCGTCACATACCGTTCCATCGGAGTTTTTGCGCGGCAGATCGCCCGTAGCCATATAGGTCTCGTCGTAGTCCTGCGAATACATCCGCAGCGCTAGCGAGATCTGTTTGAGGTTGCTGCTGCAGCTTGCCTCACGGGCTTTTTCCCGGGCCTGGGCGAAGACCGGGAACAGGATGGCTGCAAGAATCGCGATAATGGCGATGACGACGAGCAGTTCAATCAGGGTAAAAGCGGATCTTGGCCGATTCATGTTCTCCTCCCTCGTATTGAATGCAGATCACTTGCTCCCTGTTGTGGGTGTTGCGCCTCCTGGGGTTGTGGCTCCTCCTCCTCCCGCAAATGGAGCGCCAGCGGGCGGCGAATAAAACTTGCCAGTGGTCTTAACTTTTTGCATGGCTTGCTCGCTCCCGGTTCGATCCGGAACAAACGGCTTGGGGGCCAGAACGCGATACCCGATGACGATCACGACAAGCGCGGCTACTCCCAGAATCACCCAGACAACGACGGGATTGAGTTCTTTTTTCACCTGTTTCACCTCCTTCGGTGCGGCGCAGGGCTGCACCCTTGTTGCCTGTCCTGAGTTGGTAGTGAGGACAACCGTTGCCCTGGCCCGGTTGTCACCAAGAGTGCTATCCCATGGGTCGATCAGGCAGGCACCCGGGCAACGAATTCTGCTGACTGGCCGGCCCCGCAGGACTGCCGGAGGATCAGGCGCGTGGAGAGCAGCACGCGCCGGGCAACCCCGCTATAGCGACCGGCCATGCGATCGAGAAGCAGCCGCGCCGCCGTCTCGCCGAGTTCCACGAACGGCTGCTGCACCGTCGTCAGTGGCGGCGACACAAACGCGGCCAGATGTTGGTTGTCGAAGCCGACGACGGCCATATCCTCCGGAATATGCACTCCCTGCTTCCGAAGCGCCTGCATGATCATCAGGGCCAGGGAGTCGTTGACGGCAAAAACGGCGGTAGTCCGTTCTGGCAGCGCCATCCAGCGGGCGAGGATGTGCGCCAGATCATTCGGGCCGCTCTGCTGCCCGTCCCAGTGGGCGATCCAGTTCGGTTCGGCCTCTATGCCATGCGCGCGCAGGCCGGCTTTGTAGCCTTGCAGGCGCTCCTGGCAGCTGGAAGGTTCCGGCTCAATGGAGAGAAACGCGATGCGCCGGTGTCCCGCCTGCCACAGGTGCTCGACCATCTCCCGCGCTGCCGTCACGTTATCCACGCCCACATAATCGCACTCCAGGCCGGGCAGGTACCGGTCGATCTGCACGACCTGCACGCCCCGTTCCAGGGCCGTTTGCAGCAAAGCACGGTTCTGGTCGGTCGGCTCGGCATAGATAATAATGCCCTGGATGCCCTTGTCCAGCAGCGCACGCAGATGGGCAGCCTCGTCGGCAGCGCGGGCGCGGGTATCGCGGGCCGTCTCGCAGACGATCAGATGGAAGTCCTCCTGGCGCATGGCCGCCTGGCAGCCCTGGAAGATAGCGGCAGAGCCTTCGCGCGACATGCCGTAGATGACCAGCGCGGCCAGATGGAAGCGATCTGACGGCTCCTGCGCGAGAGGGGATGGATGGAGACGCAGGATGCGGGTACCGCGCCCCTGCTCCGGCACGACCAGCCCCTGCTGGCGCAAGGTATCAATGGCCAGGCGAATGGTCTGTCGGCTGGCGCCCAGTTCTTCGGCCAGATCGCGCTCCGGGGGCAGAAACTCCTCTGGCCGATAGATGCCGTGCGTAATGCGGTCGCGCAGCAGTTGCGCGATGCGCAGATAAGCCGGCAGGCGGCTATTCTTTTTGGAGAGATGGTTGCCCATGGGTAGCAGACGCAATAGACCGATTTTATGCCAGTATAAACCAATCCCATACCATTTGTCAACGATTATTTTCGCCCGATTGGGAGGATTTTGCCCGTATTTTTACGGTTCTGCGCTCCTCGCTTCCGGCACGCTCCAGGCGGCTAGCCCTCGTCCTGGTAATCGTCTACGCCGGGGATGTGGGCGGGATTGAACATGCGCTCGACCTCGTCCTTACTGACCAGGATCTCGCGCGGCTTGGCTCCGTTGAGCGGCCCGACGATGCCCTTCTCCTCCATTAGCTCCACGATGCGCGCCGCCCGCGTGTAGCCGATGCGGAATCGCCGCTGCAGCATGGACGTGGATGCCTGACCGTTGTTGACCACCAGCCGCACCGCCTGCTCGAAGAAGGCGTCGTCCACCTCATCTTCGGGAGCCGCTCCGCCCTTGCTGTCCCCGCCTCCGACCTCCGCCACCGAGAAGGTGTAGTTCGGCTGCTCCTGCTCTTTAAGGTACTCCACCAGCGCGTTCGTCTCGCTCTCGCTCAGGTAGCAGCCCTGGATGCGGACGGGTTTGGCGGCGTCAATTGGCATGAAGAGCATATCGCCGCGCCCGATCAGCCGCTCCGCGCCGTTCATATCCAGGATGGTGCGCGAGTCGACCTGGGAAGCGACCGCAAACGCGATACGGGAGGAGATATTAGCCTTGATGGTTCCGGTGATGACGTCCACGGAGGGCCGCTGCGTGGCGATGACCAAGTGGATGCCGGTAGCGCGGGCCAACTGGGCCAGCCGGCAGATGCTCGTCTCGATCTCCGGTCCCTGCTGCATCATCAGGTCGGCCAGTTCGTCCACGATCAGCACAATATAGGGCAGGCGCTCGGATTCGGGCACGCGCTGGTTGTACCCGTCAATGTTGCGCGTCCCCAGCGCCGAGAAGAGGTCGTAGCGGCGATCCATCTCCTTGAGCGCGGCGCGGAAGATGCCCGCCGCCTGCCGCACGTCCTTGACGACCGGGTGCATCAGGTTCGGGATGCCGTCCCACAGGCTCAACTCCACTCGCTTGGGGTCGAGCATCAACAACTGGACCTCGCGCGGGGTGGCCCGGTAGACCAGGCTGGCGATGATGGAATTCAGGCAGACCGACTTGCCGGAGTTTGTCGAGCCGCCGATGAGCAGGTGGGGCATCTTGGCCAGGTCGGCGTACTTGTACTGGCCTGCCACGTCCTTGCCGAGCGCGAAGGTGAGCTTGGAGGGCGCGTCGCGGAACTCGTCCGTATCCAGGCATTCGCGCAGGCTCACCACTATCGGCGTCGTGTTGGGCACCTCCACGCCGATAGCTGACTTGCCGGGAATGGGAGCCTCCACCCGCACGTCAATAGCCGCCAGGCTCATGGCGAGGTTGTCGGCGAGGCTGACGATCTTGCTGACCTTGATGCCCGGCGCAAGCTGGATCTCATAGCGGGTGACGCTGGGGCCGCTGGCTACCTCGACGACGTTCGCGCCGATGTTGAACTGCTCCAGCGTTTGCTCGATGATGTGAACTTTGTCGGTTAGCTCGGCCTGTGAGCGCCGGACCGGGGCGGGCGGCGACTCCTTGAGCAGCGTCAGCGGCGGCAGCACGAAGACGATGGGGGTGACGGGAGAAGCGGCAGGTGCGGGGGCTGTCGCGTCGGGCGGAGTGTTTTTCGCTTTCGGAGCGGCGGCTTCGCTCTTCGCAGCGCTCTCCCTGCCGCCGTTGCGCTCCGCCTTCACGGGAGGCGCAGGCGGGGTCGCCTCGACAGGCAGGTCAGCATCGTCCTCTTTGCCGCGCCAGGCGCGCGTCAGGCTGAAGAGATTGAAACCCTTTCCCTCCGGCGGCTCCGGATCTTCCTCTGCGCTTTGGGCAGCACGCGCCGGAACCAGGGCGCGCTCCACCACACGGGCGGCACGCTCCCTTCGGCCCTCGCCGCCGGGCAGGGCCGGCGCCGGCCTCTTTTCCGGCACGGGCTTGCTCTCTTTGCGCGCCGGAAGCAGTGCGGCTCCCGCCTGCACACCCCGCTCCAGGCCGCGCCCTGCCGCCTGCGCTCCCCTTCGGCTCTGCATCCAGACCTGCCGCGCCAGCTCAATGAACGGCTGATCCCGCATCAGAACAACCGCCACCGTCGTCAGCGTCAGTAAGAATAGGTAGCTGATGGTTATACCAAACAGCGTATGCAGCGCGGAGCCGAAGAGCGCGCCGATCCAGCCTCCCGCCAGCAGGACCTGCGCGCTCTGCCAGTGAGAGGGATCGGGAACTAATGCCAGGTGCCTCCAGGTAACAAATACGAGAAAAAGTAATAGTAGCCCAAACGAAGAATGAGAAAAAGAAAATCGGTCGTATCCAATCAGGAAATACGTGCCGATAATCATGAATAGTACGGGGATGACGTAGGCTCCCGTCCCGGCCAGCAGGCGCAGGCAATGATCCGCCAGGGCCGGCAGCAGGCCGGGTTGAGGCCAGGTCAAGCAGAGCAGGCCGGCGGCGCCGCAGAAGAAGAGCAGCAGGCCGCAGATGTCCTGCGTGGGGCGGCTGGCGGCCTCAGGCACCGAGCCGCGAGAGCGTTGGACTTTGACCATAACGCGGTACCTCCGCGCAAAGTATAACAGAATTATGGCGGCGGGTCAATTGTACGCCGTTTTTCGTTAGCTGATTCGGAGTGACCGACGTTCCTGGTCCCCTTCCGGCTTGCCGAAAAAAAAAATCGCAGAGCGAAATAAAACGCAAATCACGTAGGAATACCGATGGTCGTTTTCTAATTTCATGTGACAATAGAACGGTCTGGTAAATACCTGGGCTATCCCCTGATGGCGTCGCCTCACGGAGCGGACGAACTGAGCCCAGACCTGTTCTGACAAGAAAGCCACGATGCCTGATCAACCGGATACACATATGCGGCCCGCAACCCATACGATGGACGCGCAGTCGTCCCTGGCTTCTGAGAGAATGAGGACCTCCAGCTCAGAAACCAACCCCCTTTGGCGCCAGATGTTCGAGCGGCTGCCTCTGGGTATCGCCGTTCTCGATGCGGCCACGCAAACCACGCTCTGGACCAACGCGGCGCTGGAGTCGCTGCTGGAGGCGGCATCTGGCCTGGGTAAGGTGGATGGACTCTTGCCGACCGAGTACCTGCCCGGCCTGGATAAAGGACTCTGGCGCGACACGGTCGCCGGCGTCTTGTGCGGCCCGCATTGCGGCAAGGCTTCCCCGCCGCAGCGTGTGCGCTTCGTCCACCAGGGCACCCGCAACATTACCCACTGGGAATGGTCGGTGCAGCCTGCCGATGCGCTCCTGCCTCCGCACTACCTCATGCTGAGCGTTCACAACGTCAGCGAAATCGTCATGAACGAGCGACTGCTGGCAAGCGAGGCGCGCAAAGCCGAGCGCGCGCGCAAGCGCGCCGAGGCGCTCAGCCGACTGGCCCAGATGGTCAACGCCTCGGAGACCACCCCGGAGATGCTGCGCGCCGTGACGCACGAAGCGGCGGCGTTTCTGGATACGCCCCACGCGGCCGTCCTCCTGCTTACGCCGGACGGTCAGCGCTTTGAGGTCGGATACAGCATCGGATTGCAGCGGGACGGGAAGAAGGGCGCTCTCCTTCTCGACCGCGCTCGGACGCTGGCCGGGCGCGCGGTGGCGCAGCGCAAGACCCTCCATCTTGCCAATGTCGGCGCGCATAATATCCAGGTCCCGCTCCTGGAAGGCGGCGCTCCGCCGATGACGATCCTCTCCAGCCCCATCTGTCACGATGAGCGCACCTATGGCGTTGTGGAGGTCTACTTTGCCCAGCCGCGCGATCTGCCCGACGACGCGCGCAGCCTCCTGACCGCCTTTGCCGACCAGACGGCGGTGGCTCTGCACAAAGCCGACCTGCACGAGCAGATAGCCGAGCAGCGCCGCCAGCTTCAGTCTATTTTTGATAACGCACCCGTCGGAATCATCTACTTTAATAGTGACCTGCGCGTGGCCGCCATCAACGCCGCCGCTTCCAGCATCTTCGGCCTACCGTTGGAGGGAGCTGCCGGCAAGTCCTACGCCGATTTCCTGCGGGACATGCCGCCGGGGCTGCTCGAAAAAGTGCGCGCCGGCACGCCGTTCCACGCCAGCCACTCCATCCTGCACTCGGATCGGCCCGACCGCGAGGAGATCGTCTGCGATATCTCGCTGCTGCCGGTGCCCAACGAGAATGGGCAGGTGGCCGGCGTGATGCTGCTGGGCTTTGAGGTCACGGAATTGGTCAAGGCACGCCAGGAAGCCGATGCGGCGCGCAACGCCGCCGAGGCGGCCTTGAACCAGGCGCGGGCTGCCCACGCGCAGATGGTGCAGATGGAGAAGATGCGCGCCATCGGTGAACTGGCTAGCGGCGTGGCCCACGACTTCAACAACGCGCTCATGGCGATCCTGGGCTATACAGAGCTGGCCGAGGGCAGCCTGGATGACTCGCAGGCGCTCGCCACGCACCTGGCCATTATTCGCAAAGCCGCAGAGGATGCCTCCAGCACCGTCCAGCGCTTGCAGCGCTTCGCCCGCCAGCGCGTGACCACGAACGGCGAGCCCACCGACGTCAACATCATCGTCCAAGACGTGGTGGAGATGACGCGGCCCCGGTGGAAGGATACCGCCCAGAAGGAGGGCCGCACCTATCGCATTGACGTAGACTTGCAGCCCGTTCCTCTCATCCTCGCGGAGCCGAGCGGCCTGCGCGAAGTGCTGGTCAATATGATTCACAATGCGCTGCACGCCATGCCCAACGGCGGCACGCTCAGCCTGCGCACCCGACCCTACGGCGATAACCAGGTCGAAATCGAGATCGGCGACACAGGGGTCGGCATGGCCCCGGAGGTGGTGGCGCGCATCTTCGATCCGTTCTTTACCACGCGCGGTGTGGAGGGCACCGGGCTGGGGCTGGCCGTTTCCTGGACGATCATCCAGCGGCACGGCGGCACGATTGACGTGCAGAGCGCGCCGGGCCAGGGAACCCACTTTTTCATCCGCCTGCCTGTCACCGCAGAGGAAGGTCGGGGACCCGTTGCCTCCCAGGTGCCCGCGATGCTGCCCCTGCCGATGGAGGCCCGGCTGCTGGTTGTGGACGATGAGCCCTTTGTCGCCAGCGTGCTTACCAGCATCCTGAGTCGGCACGGCCATCGCGTTACCGTCGTCCATAGCGCGGAGGAGGCCCTGGCGGTGCTGGAGGAGAAAGCCGGGGAGTACCATATGGTGCTCACCGATCATGGGATGCCGGGCATGACCGGGCTGCAGTTAGTCGAGGAGATCAAGCACCGCTGGTCGGAGCTGCCGGTCGTGCTGCTGACCGGCTGGGGCGAGAACCTGCTGCAAACTCATGTCGCCGAGGTGCTGCCGGATGCCGTGCTTGCCAAGCCGATTAACCAGACGGACCTGCTAAACGCTGTGGCGATGGTGCTGCGGAAGAAGGTCGCGCCGCCGGAAGGCGATCCCGCTCCGGCGGAGGAACGGCCCGCCGCCACGCAGGAAGCCCTCTATCCGCAGGCGCAGGAGCGCAAACGGCGATGAGAAGGGATAAAGCGGCTGGCAAGGCGCCTGCGGGCGCCGAGCGGGACCCGAACGCCAAGAAGATCGTCTCTATCAACCGGCGCGCGCGCCACGAGTATGAGATCCTGGAGACCTACGAGGCGGGCCTGGCGCTGGTGGGCACGGAGGTCAAATCGCTGCGCGCCGGCAAGCTCAACTTCCAGGATGCCTTCGTTCGGATCGAAAACGGCGAAGCTTGGATCTATAACATGTACATTGCGCCCTATGAGCAGGGCAACCGCTGGAACGTGGAGCCGCTGCGCAAGCGCAAGCTGCTGCTGCACCGCTGGGAGATCGAGCGCTTGCGCGCCCAGATCGAGCAAAAAGGGCTGACCATCGTGCCGCTGGTGTTGTTCTTCCAGCGCGGTTTTGCCAAGCTAGAGATCGGCCTGGCGCGCGGCAAGAAGCTCTATGACAAGCGCGAAAGCATCGCTGAGCGCGACCGGGAACGCGAAGTCCGCCGCCAACTCGTAGGCCGCGAGTGAGAGAATCCACAGATTAGGCAGATTACCACAGATTAAAAACGAGGGCCCTAAATGGCGCCTTCGGCTCCTTGACTGCCCTTTCGTAGAGGTGCCTTTTCCCGCCCACGTAGGTGGGCGGCGGGCTGTAAGCCCCACAGCGGCAGGGTTTAGCCTGCCGCAAAGATCTACTGGATGCACCACGACATCCCGTAATCCCTCCCAACCAGGATGCTCATAGATACCCACTGCCATTTGAACCACGAACGCTTTGCCGGAGACGTGCCGGCGTGCCTGGAACGGGCGCAGCAGGCGGACGTGCGGCAGATGATCGTGGTCGGCTACGACCTGGCGAGCAGTGAGCAGGCGGTCGCACTGGCGGAGGCGTATCCCGGCGTGCTGTTCGCCGCCGTCGCCGTCCACCCCCACGATGCCAGGACCTGGAGCCAGGAGGCAGCGGCGCGCCTGCGCGCGCTGGCCCAAAACCCGCGCGTCGTCGCTATCGGCGAGATCGGGCTGGATTTCCATTACGATTTTGCGCCGCGCCCGGCCCAATACGAGGCGTTTCGCGCCCAGATGCGCCTGGCGCGCGAGGTCGGCCTGCCGGTCATTATCCACTGCCGGGAAGCCTACCCGGAGACGCTGGACGTGCTGGCGGAAGAGGGCATCGGGGAGGTGGGCGGCGTGATGCATTGCTGGGCCGGAACGCTGCCGGACGCGGAACGGGCTGTTGGCCTGGGGATGGCGCTGGGGTTTGGCGGCACGCTGACCTTCAAGAACGCGGAGGAGGTGCGCGCCGTCGCGGCGTCCGTCCCTCTGGAGGCACTGCTGGTAGAGACAGATGCGCCTTACCTGGCCCCCGTGCCCCATCGCGGCAAGCGCAATGAACCTGCCTATGTCCGTCTTGTCGCCGCAAAATTGGCCGAAGTGCGCGGCAGGCCCCTGGAAGAGGTTGCAGCCATCACAACCGGCAATGCCCATCGCCTCTTCCCGCGCCTGGCAGAGCGGCAGAATTCGGCGTGAAGGCGTGACCGGGAACCGATAGCGCATCGTGGCCGTCAGTTCCTCATTAAAAGCCCTTTGCTTCTCTGTCGGGATAGCTTCCTGGCCCCGAAAGGACCCGATGAGAGGGGCAAAGGTCCTATCCTGAGGAGGCACGCCCATGAGCACGATCACGCTGGATGAGAAAGGGGTGATCATCCCCTGTTCTGCCTGCGGGCAGAAGAATCGCACGCCGTTTGAGCGCCTGGGAGAGACCGGAAGTTGCGGCCGCTGCAAGGCGCCCATCCCCCCGCCCGCCGAGCCGATGGAAGTGGATCAGGCCGCCTATTTTGACAGGCTCATCGGCGCCTCTTCCCTGCCGGTGGTGGTGGATTTCTGGGCGCCCTGGTGCGGGCCGTGCCGTATGGTGGCGCCGGAACTGGCTAAAGTCGCTTCCGCCAACGCGGGCCGATTTGTTGTTGCAAAGGTCAATACGGAGGCTCTACCCGCGCTAGCCCAACGTTTTCAGATCCGCTCCATCCCGACCATGGCCGTATTTGTTGGCGGCAGAGAGGTGACCCGCACCGCAGGCGCGCGCCCTGCGGCAGCCATTGAGGCGTTCGTTCGCCAGGCCATTGGCGCCCGCGCCGCTTAACTCTGTCCAGCGGAGTCCCGACCCCTATTTTTCCGTGCGGCGCTCCGCAGGCGGTGCCGTCGGGGTCGGTGGCGCTGGCACGGGCGCATACGGAACCGGCACATAGTCCACGCTGGAGGTTCTCTGGCTCGGCTGCGGGTACAGGCTCATGAGTTCGTGTATCGCCACCGGCAGTTCCGTGCTGATCGGCAGGCCAAGCTCGCGCGCCTGCTTGGCCCCAATGGGATAGTCGTGCGTCCAGACGCCCTGCGTGAGCTGGCCGGATAACTCCTCCGCCTTCCCTTCCTCCATGCCGTTAGAAACCAGCACCGAGCGAACCAGATCGTAGACCTGCCGGAGCGCCTTGCGGGAGACATCCGCCAGGATGATCGTCTGGTCGTCAATATCTTTGGGCTCCTTCGCCTCCACCACTTTGAGTATGGAAGCTGCCGGGTACTGGCCGATCTGAGGGTCAACGGACCCCAGCACCGCGTGTGGGTCCATGACGATCTCATCGGCAGCCAGGGCCAGGAGCGTCCCGCCCGACATGGCATAGTGGGGAACAAAGGCGGTCACTTTGGCCGCATGGTCGCAGAGGGCATTGGCGATCTGCTGGCTGGCGAGCACCAGGCCGCCCGGCGTGTGCAGCACCAGGTCTATCGGCATCGTGTCGGGCGTCAGGCGAATGGCCCGCAGTATATCCTCCGCGTCCTCCATTGTAATATAGCGGAACAGCGGAATTCCCAAGAACGAGAGCGACTCCTGCCGATGAATGAGCACGATAACGCGGCTACCGCGCACCCGCTCGATTTCCTGGATCATCCGCCTGCGCGCCGCAATCAGGAAGCGTTGACGGACGACCGGGGCCAGCGCCATAAACAGAAAGAAGAACCAGACCAGTTGCGAGAGCAAGGCATTCAAGGGCATCCTCCCTTCCCTGGACGTGAAGCTAGCTTGGCTTCTATAGAATACCGGCGGTAGCCCGGTTCCGTTCCTTCCTTGCCAGGGAGAAGAAGGCTGGGGCGATTGTTATGTTACGATGTCAAGGAGGATTGCCGTTCCCAGGCGGCCCAATAGCGGATGCCCCTGGGCAGAATAGAGAGCGCATCCACAATCACCGTGCCCAGGGCGAAGCGGGCAAATTCCACGGCGGACGCGCCCAGGAAGAACAGCACAAGGCCCATAATCGCGCAAGCCTCTGCCAGCGCCAGCGCGATCACGGTGATAGTCTGGAAGCGCTCCGGTGCAGGCAATGGTGGAGGTGCAGCCGGGGAGAAAGCGCCGCCGGGCAGGTTCCGCGTGTTCCCATGCATCCAGCCTACGGACGCCAGCAGACACGCGATAGCCAGCAGATAGAGAACGGGACGCAGCGTGGAAAGTACCGCCGGAGAGGGAGGCGCCGGTCGCTGCTGCTGTAGAAGGCAGACCAGCGCTCCATAAATGCCTATCGAAGCGATAAAAGCGAAGACGAGAATAAGCCAGACGCGCTTCCTGGCAAGTGTGGAACCGGCAGCCATGATAGCCTCCTTCTAGAGAAGCGGCGTCCCCTTCCTGCACAGAATTGGCGCCCCCTTCTCTATCTCTATCAGAGAGGGGGGCGCGGTCATCAATCGGGTTCTCTGTCGGTGGCGGCAGAGAGCGTGCTTGAGGCGGATTTAATCGGGAACCTCTTCGTCTACGGGCACCTTGTTGGGGCAGACATGGTCGTCAAAGGACTGAAGAGCCGGTCCGCCGCCAGGGATGGGAAGGTAAGCGCCCCACAGGGAGCCGTCCGTCTTACTCCAGTCGTAGCCGGGGAACTTATAGAGGCCGGAGTACTTTTGGGCCCAGCCGACCTCTCCTGTGTTGGCCGGATGGTTCTTCCCCTGGACGTAAGGAGCGGCTTTGGCGTGCCCGTCCACGTAAAGGAAGTTCGCGGTGCGATTATGCCGCCAGGCCATCTCGCTTTCCAGGTCGTTGACGCCGCACCAGTTCCAGGCGGGCCGGGGGTCGTCGCCCCAGGTGGCCGGGCTGGCGGCGCAGTTATCGCGCTCGGTCAGGTAGATAGTCTGCGCAGGCTTGGGAACGGCAGCCATGCGGCGCGCGGGCGTGGTGGGACACCAGCCTCCGCCCATGCTTCCGGGCATGGAATAGGAGCGAATGACCACCGGGCCGCCCTTGGGGAACTGGCCCGTTCCCGGCGAAAGATCACTGGGGCAGCCGGTAATCATGTTGTTTTTCAGGTAGGGCTGAATCAGCCGGTCGAAGGCCAACACAAAGCCATCCGAGTCTTTGTTGTAGTTCGGGTCGGCCCAGGGCACCGATTGCTCATCATAGTCCTGAGCATACATCAGCAGTCCCAGCCCCTGCTGTTTGAGGTTGGAAAGGCAGCTTGTCTTGCGCGCCTGTTCGCGCGCCTGGGCAAAGACGGGGAAGAGAATGGCTGCCAATATCGCGATAATGGCGATGACGACGAGCAGTTCAATCAGAGTAAACCCACGCTTACGCATGATAGCTCTCCTTGTTCTCATCGTTTCCGCGTCGTAACGGCGCGGAGATTAACGCCCTGCGTTCGTGTTCGTACCGGTATTGGACTGAGCATAGGGATTGGCCTGACCGGGCCCAGCCCCGCTCGCTCCCATCTTACGGACGCTCTCCGCCGTCATGGGCTTGCCTCCCGGCCAAACGTTATAGCCGGGATACATCGGCTTCTCCGTGGCCGCTCGGTAGAGGAAAAAAACGGCAATCACCACGACGCACACGAGAACGCCGATCATCACACGGGGATTGATCTCTTTCTTCACCACTTCACCCCCTTCCTTCGTTGGAATGGATGCAATTAGAACAAGATTGGCGCGAGAGACGAATTTTGGTACGATGGGAGCATTATAACAACGGTCGCTTTGGCTGTCAACTTGATTTTTTGCGTGCCGTATTGCTTGCCCTGGGGAAGCGGTTTGCTGCTTTTGGAGGCAGGGTTTGTGCAGGAGAACGCAGCCGGCCCAACGAATTAACCCCAAATCGTTTGCAGCAGGCAGCAGCTTCTCGCGATTGGCCGGATGGCCCGGAGTATGTGGATGACGGTTTCCCCGCACATTGCCCCGTCGGATAGGCAGCAGGCGGTCGCCGCCGCCGCGCAGCGGGCCGCGCCGCGTGCCCTCTCTCTGCGTTCCGTCCTGATCGGCCTGGCGCTGATCCCGCCCGATATTATCTGGGTGGTGCTGATGGAGAGAGTGGATGGCCGCGCCTTCAGCAGCACCATCTCCCTATTCTTCACCGCCGTCTTTTTTCTCCTGCTGGTAACGGCAGCGAATCGGCTGGTATACCGCCTCGCGCCGCGCTATGCGTTGCGGCAGGGGGAACTGCTGGTCGTCTTCAGCATGATCTCCATTGCCACGGTGATGCCTGCCGTAGACTTCCTCTCGCCGCTCATCAGCATGATGCCCCACGGCTACTGGTTCGCCACCCCGGAGAACAACTGGCAGAGCTTCTGGCAGTATCTACCGAGCTGGCTGCTGGTCAGCGATAAGGAGGCGCTCAAAGGCTACTATCTGGGCAACTCCAGCCTGTACCGCTGGGAGGCCCTGCGCGCCTGGCTGCCGCCGATAGGCTGGTGGACGCTGTTCATCATGGCGCTGCTGTGGGTGATGGCCTGCTTCAATACGATGCTGCGGGCGCAGTGGACGGAGAAGGAGCGCCTGACCTATCCCATCGTGCAGCTTCCGGTGGCGATGACCGCCGAGAACGGCAGCCTCTTTCGCAACCGCCTCTTCTGGATGGGCTTTGCGTTTGCGGGCGGGCTGAACTTCATCAATGGGATGCACTTTCTCTTCCCCAGCATTCCCGCGCTGACCTTCAACGGCTATGACGCGCTGCAATGGTTTCCCTCGCGGCCCTGGAACGCGATTGGCTGGACGCCGCTGGCGATCTTCCCCTTCATCGTCGGCCTGGGCTACCTGCTGCCCATAGACTTGCTGTTTAGCTGCTGGTTCTTCTTCCTCTTCTGGAAGCTGGAGAAAGTCGCGGCCAGCGCGATGGGCTACATGGCCGAGCACCCGACTTTCCCCTACGTGGACGAGCAGATGTTCGGCGGGTACATGGCGATCTGCGTCTTCGCGCTCTGGACGGCGCGGCCTCACCTGCGGAACGTCTGGCTGCGGGCCATCGGCAAGGCCGCGCCCGTCTCGGATGAAGGCGAGCCGATGCGCTTCCGTACCGCCGTCTTCGGCGCGCTGGCGGGCATCGTCTTTCTATTGGCGTTCTCGTACTACGCGGGTCTGCCGATCTGGCTGGGCGTACTCTTCTTCCTGATCTACTTTGCCATCGCCATCTCCGTCACGCGGATGCGCGCCGAGCTTGGCCCACCGACCCACGATCTGCACTTCATCGGCCCCTATCAATCGCTCTACACGCTGTTCGGCTCCAAGAACCTGGGGCCGTCGGCACTGGCCGTCTTCACCATCTACTACTGGTTCAATCGGGCCTACCGCTGCCATCCGATGCCTCACGAATTGGAGGGCTTCAAAATGGCGCAGATCAGCCGAACCTCTCTGCGGGGCTGGCTGGCCGCGATGCTGCTGGCGGCGTTTGTGGGGATTGTAGCGACCTTCTGGACGACGCTGCACGTCTCCTATCGCCTTGGCGCGGCGGCGCGCATTCACGGCTGGTCGTCGCTGGGCTTCGGCACGGAGGCGTACAACCGGCTCTCAAGCTGGCTCTCCTCGCCCACCAACCCGGATACTCCGGCGAGCATGGCGATGGTCATCGGCTTCCTGATCGCCTCGGCGCTCATTCTCATCAAGATGAACGTCTACGGCTGGCCGTTCCATGCTCTGGGCTTTGCCATCTCCGGCGGCTGGTCTATGTGGTGGGCGTGGCTGAGCCTGTTCGTGGCCTGGGTACTCAAGACGTTCATCCTCCGCTATAGCGGCCTGCGCGGCTATCGGGCCGGACTGCCGTTCTTCTTCGGGGTGATCCTGGGCGATTTTCTCATCGGCGGCATCTGGACGCTGTTGGGCCTGATCTTCAACATCCCAATCTATAGCCTTTGGAGTGGATAGGGCAGGGCCGTTCCGTTGTCACTGTAACCTGCGCGGTGGCCTGATTCGGCAGACTTCCGTTTTTCCACTAGCGCTCCCCACGGAGAACGGCAACCCGATTTTTGGTATGCGCCTACGCTCGCCAGCACCACGAAAGCTACCACGGAGAGTAGCACCGTATACCCTAACGCCTCCCGGCCTTTGCCCGCCTGCACTGCCGCGTAGAGGGCCAGCGGAAGCGTCTGCGTGCGCCCCGGAATCGAGCCGGCTACCATCAGTGTCGCGCCGAACTCGCCGAGCGCCCGTGCGAACGCCAACGCCAGGCCCGCTAACAGCCCGCGATAGGACATGGGGATAATCACCCAGAACAACAGGGCGCGTTCCGTCGCGCCCAGCGTCCGCCCCGCGTCCAGCAGTTCCCGCTCCACGGAAGCGAAGGCGGCGGAGGCCGTGCGCACAAACAGGGGTAATGCCATCACGGAGGCCGCGACTGCGGCTCCTTCCCAGGTAAATAGCAGCCGCAATCCAACGACATCGTTCACCCACTGCCCAACCGACGTGCCGCGCCCGAAGACGAGCAGCAGATAGTAGCCGACCACCGTGGGCGGCAACACCAGAGGCAGTGTCAAAAACGTCTCGATCAGCCCCTTACCGGGGAAGCGCCGACCATGCGCCAGCCACCAGGCCGCCAGAATTCCGATAGGCAGCACCAACAGGGTGGCGACGCCTGCGACTTGCAGGGAAAGCCACAGCGGAGACCAATCAAGCGGGGGTGTGTCCATCACGGATGTTTCACATCAAGACGGTTTCTACGGATTCTGGTCATTGGCGCTTTCTTTCGTTTGCGGGTGGGCATCGGGTGTGCCGGCGTGAAGCCGTATCGGGCGAGGATAGCTTGTGCCGTGCGGCTGTGTAGAAACGCCACAAACCGACGTGCGGCGGGGCCGTTGGGCGCGCCGACAATCACGGCAGCCGGGTAAACAATGGGTTGGTGATCTCGGCCTGGAATGGCGTCCTGTACCACGCGCACCCGCTGCTTTTCGATTTGTGCGTCCGTGGCGAACACGATCCCGGCGTCCACGTCGCCGCTGGCGACGTAAGTGAGCGTCTGGCGCACGTTCTCACCCAGGATGGCCTTCGGCTGCACGACGCTCCACAAGCCGCGTTTGGTCAGCGTCTCCTGTGCGTATCTGCCGGAAGGAACCGAATCGGGGTTGGAAAGAGCCACGCGGCGCACGGCAGGCAAGCGCAGGTCTTCCCAGCGCTTGATTCCGCTCCGCACCGGCGCAATGAGAACCAGGCGATTGCCCGCGAAGTCGGCGCGTGTGGCAGCCTCTATACGTCGCGCCTGTTGCAGGGCGTCCATTTCTTTGGGCGAAGCCGAGGCAAATACATCTACAGGGGCGCCCTGCATAATCTGCTGTTGGAGCGCGCCGGACGCGCCGAAGTTGAACCGTACGGTCGTCTTAGGGTTCGCCTTTGTGTAGGCCATGCCGATCTCGTTAAAGGCATCGGTCAGAGAGGCTGCTGCCGAGACGAGAATTTCATCCGCCCGGCTATATACGGGTAGGATGGTCAGGACGGCCACCAGACAGGCGCGAAGATATACCTGTTTCATGCTGCTATCTTTCACGGCATTTAGCCTCTGGCTGTGTAATTATCAAAGCCCCATCCTTTAAGGTTGGGGATAAGTTACGGCTTCCAGTCGGCGGCAAAGTCGGGGCTGTGGAGAACCGTTTTCAGGCTGCTGTATTGGCGGAACTTGGAACTGCCATCATAACGCAGGCCCACAAAACCATCCACATGCCGCGCGGGATAGTGGGTGTGCTCTGCCGTCTCCTGGTCGAGCGGAAAGGGGCCGCGATTGCCGGGGATAGCGGGCGAGTAGTGATCGGGGTCGTCGGGCGTTCCCTCTGTTCTTCCTGTGTTGGCGCAGCCGGGCGTTCTGGCATGATCCCAGACAAAGTAGACGGTCGGGTTGACCACGAAGGCGTCCGGCTGGCCCATCGGCCCATTGACGATATAACTCATGGCATAGCCGACTTGCCCTTTAGCGTAGGAGGGACAGCGGAAGATCTGCTGGTTCTTGACGTAGGGTTGTAAGAATCCTGCCTTGAGGCCGGTATAATTCGTGGGTAGGGGTACGGTCGGCTCCGGCCCGCCGGGAAGGCTGCCGTCATAGGGCGCCCACCAGGTTTCTAATGGCCCGGTGTAGGTGGTGGGTTTGGCAAGGTTCAGACACAGCGGATCGTTGGCGTAAGAGGGATCGCAGAAACGATACCGGCAGTTGACTTCGTCGTAGTCATTGCGGTACATCGCCAGCGCCAACCCGATCTGGTGCTGATTGCTGATGCAGGTGGTTGTCCGTGCTTTCTCGCGGGCCTGAGCGAAGACAGGAAACAGGATGGCAGCCAGAATCGCGATAATGGCAATGACCACGAGCAATTCAATCAGAGTGAAGGCGCGCTTTCGCATGGTGGCGTTTCCTCTTCAGATTGGGTGTCTGAAAAGAATACTCTCTGGCAAGTATTTTTGTCAAGTGGTATAAAATACTTGCCGACCAGGGGCTTATCTCATCTTGGGCCAGAGGATAAATACGAGAATGGAAAGCGGCCTCTCGAATAACCTGAAATCTACGCGCAACCGACTTGGGTTGAGCCAGCAACAACTGGCGGACGCGGCGGGCATCACCCGGCAAACCATCGGCGGGATTGAAGCCGGACAGTATGCGCCTTCGGCGGCGGTCGCGCTTCGGCTGGCAAAAGCGTTGGGGTGTCGCGTGGAAGACCTGTTCTGGTTGGAGGAGGATTTGCCGACCATCGAAGCCCGGTCTGCGGGAACGATTCCAGCGGGGACACGCACGCGCGTGACGTTGGCGCAGGTGAATGGGCAGTGGGTGGCGCATCCCCTCATTGGCTTAAGCGCGTTTCGGACGGAGATGGTTCCCGCCGATGGTCTCGGTGACCCGAAACCAGGTGGGGAGCAGGTTGCGGTCAAACTGCTGGACGACCCGGAGAACTTGCTGCGGACGGTCGTCATCGCTGGATGCACGCCTGCCCTCTCCCTGTGGGCGCGCTCCGCCGAACGCTGGTATCCAGGGCTGCGCGTCCATTGGACTCACGCCAACAGTATGGCGGCGCTCGACAGTCTGGCGCGGGGCGAAGTCCATGCGGCAGGTTGTCATCTTTATGACCCGGCGACCGGGGAGTACAATACGCCCTTCGTGCGACAGGCGCTTCCAGGCCGCACGGTCATCCTGGTCAATCTGGGTGTCTGGGAGGAGGGCTTCGTCGTCGCGCCCGGCAACCCGAAGGGAATCCGGCATGGGGCCGATCTCACACGGGCGGATGTGGTTCTGGTAAATCGGGAGGAGGGCGCGGGGTCTCGTCTGCTATTGGACACCCTGCTAAGCGAGGAGGGAGTTCCCGTCACCGCAGTCCAGGGCTATGATCGTGTGGTCGGCAGCCACCAGGAGATCGCCTGTGCGGTGAGCGCAGGCTGGGCCGACGTCGGCGTGAGCACGGCTGCCCTTGCGGCTGTTTACGGACTATCCTTCGTGCCGCTACGTCGGGTGCGCTACGATTTGGCGTTGCTGGAAGCCTCCCTGCGGCACGAACCCATCCGGCAACTTTTCGGCACGCTGCATCACCGCTGGGTGCGTTGCCAGTTGGAAGTGCTCGGTGGGTATGATACCTCTCGCACCGGTGAAGTGGTCACGCAGATTTCGTCTGCATCGCCCTCTGCCGGCGCCGGAGCAGGAAACGGCAAAGTCGCCGTCGAAGTCGAAGATTGGCCCCGGTGAGGGGGCAAAAACACCGAAGGGCAGAAGTCTTAAGGCTGATGCACGGGTGCAGACAGAAGCGAGTAATCTGGATTTTTGAGGAGAAGCGATGGAGCCGAGAAAACCGACGCCGCTGGACGACTTTCTCTTTGACCTACGCGGCTACTTGATTCTGGAGAACGCCGTCGAGCCGGAACTGTTGGACGACCTCAATCAGGCTTTCGATAACTTCCCGCCGCTGAAGCCGGGCGAGTGGTGGGGCAACGCGCAGCGGCGCGACTACACCAGCGACACGGGGTTCGAGCTGCACAACTGCGTGGAGGCCGGCGAGCCGTTCGAGCGGCTGATTGACCACCCCGGCTGGATCAACTACGTCCGCCACTACTGCGGTGAAGAGCGATCCTATGTGGAGGGGCTGTTCATTGACGAGTGCATCGCCTCCATCCGGGAATCGGGCGGCCACCATCCGGTCCATTCTGGCGGCTTCCAGGGAGCGCTGCGCGGCGCTTACAACTACAAGCATGGCGTGTTTCGCTGCGGGCAGTGCAATATCATTCTCGCGCTCACAGATATTGGCCCTGGGGACGGCCCAACAATGGTCATTCCGGGCAGCCATAAATCCAACTTCCCGCACCCGCTGGCGGGCGACTACGCGCGCGGCGACCGCATGGACGATCTGATCGGCGCGGTTCCGGTCTACATGAAGAAAGGCGACGCGCTCTTGTTTGTGGATGGGCTGATGCACGGCGGGAGCAGCCGCACGAATCCCGGCGAGCGGCGCATCACCATCTACCGTTACGGGGTGAGCTGGGCCGCGACGCGCTATGGCTACGAGTATTCGCAGGCGCTGCTGGAACGGTTGACGCCGGAGCGGAGAAGGATTTTGCAGCCTATTCCGCCTAACCGTCCGCCCGCTTAGGAGCGCGCCGCACAGCAAATTCCAGAACGGAAGGGGAGAGGATTGACAGGCCGATGGAAACGGGATTGACGCAAGCCCAGGTGGGGCAGTTCTTTGAAGAAGGGTATGTGATGGTGTCGGGCCTGTTCGCGCCAGGCGAGCTGGAGCCGCTGCGGCAGGAGATCGCCGGCATCATAGACGCGACCGCGCGGCGGCTGGCGGCGGAGGGCAAAATTACGGATCTCCATGCGGAGGAAGGGTTCGAGACGCGCCTGACTCGCCTGATGGACGACCACCCGGAATTGACCGACGAGTACATCCGCGCCATCGAGGGCCGGGCGGGCGGCGGGCACGCGGGCATTGAGATGTTCCGCGCCATCACCCATCCCCGCCTGCTCGACGCCATGGAGAGCCTGATCGGGCCGGAGATCGTCGGCTCCAGCGTCTACCGTATCCGCCCCAAAGTCCCCGGATATACGCGCGGCATTGTCCCCTGGCATCAGGATTCGGGCTACTTCGCGGCGCACTGCGACCGGAACCTGATCGTCACCGTCTGGCTGCCGCTGGTGGAGGCCACGCCGGAGAATGGCTGCCTGCAAGTGCTGCCGCGCGTCCATCGTGAGGGCGTCTATCGGCACCACACGGGCGGGCACGCCGGCTACCTGGTCATCGAGGACGACGACCTGCCCTTGCCGCCCGACAAAGCCGTGACCGTGCCGGTTCCCCTGGGCGGTGCGCTGCTGATGACCAACCTGACCCCGCATTGCTCCACGCCCAACACAACCGACGTGATCCGCTGGAGCATTGACCTCAGGTATCAGGGCCGGGACGTGCCGACCAACGCCTTCCAGGAGCCGGAGGAATTCAACCCGGAAGCCCCGGAGACGGAGATCGCCTGCTACCCGCCGGAGGGCGATTTCATCGTGCGCAGCAGAGCGCATCCGGAGTCGGTCCACACCTACGAGGAGTTCGCCCGACGCCGCGCCCGCTACGAGGCCGTTCCGCTGCCGTATCCCGGTCGCGGCTGGCAGCGCGTCGGAACGCGCTAATATGCCTCCAGCGCGGGGCAGCACCTCGCAGGAGACAAACAGCCTCAATGCCCCCTGTGCAGGCTCATCTTGCCGCCTTTGCCCAACTGGTCGAGGGCCGTTTTGAAGCCGGTCGCCAGCCTCTCCGCCGGACCCTTGCCCCAGTAGTGCAGGAAGTAGATCGTGGGCCGGGTATCTATCATGTGCTGATGGATGGCGACCACTTCCAGGCCGTTGGCGCGCAAAGCCCGCAAGACCGGCTGCACCTCATGGCCCAGCATCGCTATGTCGCCCGCGATGGCGGCGTTCTCATTCGTGCCGACGAAGGCCGCCCAGGTATTGAGCCCCATGCGCGCGTTGATCGTCGCGCCCATCTCCCGAAGCTTGAGGTCGTCCCGGCCAATGGTGATCTTGTAGACGGAGCCGGTCTGCTCGCCCTCATGCCCGATGATCTGGGCCAGCAGGGCGGTATTAAGTTGGCCTTGAGCCGCACGGACGCCTCCAGGAGCCGTTACCGCGATTGTCCGGTTCCTGTCACTCCACATCGCCGAACGCGACGGCACATGGCCGATCAGATCGAGCGCGGGCTTGACTTTGCGCGCCAGGTCTTCCGGCCTGCCCATGCCATGAACGTGCATATAGAAGAGGCGCGGCTCCTCCCAGAAGAAGTGGTTATGCAGCGCCGTGACTTCCAGGCCGTTGTCCAGCAGCGCCGACATCACCGGGTTGACCTCGTCTTGCAGCAGCACCAGATCCCCCATCATGACATCGTTGCCGCCGCTGCCGTGCGTCATCGCCACCCAGCCGCCAAAGCCGAACGGGGTCGGCGTCTCCACGCCATCTACCGTGACCTTCAAATCGTTGCGGGGAATGTTGACCTTGAGAACGTTGGCTCTGTAATCGCCCTTCTTATCCAGATAGCTGAGCACTGCCTGGTACTCACCCGGCATGTTCTCCTGCGCCTGCACGGGCGCAACCAGACCTGTCAGTATCAGTGTGACCCACACCGCTACAGAGACAACCAGACTTCTGCGTTCCATATCCCTTCCTCTCCTATCCGCAATATCATAAGCCGTGCGCTTCACGGCTGCGCGGCATAGACACGTATCTCCGCCTGCTGCAATCGGCCCCGATGCGGCACGGCCAGATAGAGCCGCCCCAGCTCCGGCACAAACAGCGAGGTGCGCGCGCCTATCGCCGTGCGAATGATGGCCAGCGATTCATACTGGTTGGCGCTGCGCTGCGCGAACACATCCAGAAAGCCTGCGCCGCAAGAGACATAGAGGCGTTTGCGGACGGCGTCATAAAAGAGGTCATCGGTGTCGCCGCCGATGTCCAGCGTGGCGACCACCTGCCCCGTCTGTGTATTGTAGACAAGCACTTTCGCGGGGTTCCGGCAGCCGACAAACAGGCGGTGATTGGCCTCATCCAGGGCCATCGGGAAGTTAGAGCGCGCGCCCGCCAGGCTCCAGAAGGCGACCGCAGCGCCGGTGGCTCGATTCACCACGGCGACCCGGCCCGTCGTGGGGACATTGACGAAAATGCGCGGCCCGGAGGTTTCCAATCGAAACGACTCCGGATGGCCCCCCAGCCGAATATCGCCGAGATGCCTGCCGTTCACGGCATCCAGGATGCCGAGCGCGCCTTCCCCATAGCCGACATAGATGCGCCTGGCAGCGGCATCATAGCGGACGTTGTCGGCGTCGCTGGAGAACTTTGCCGTATGCAGCAAGTCGAAGGTGTCGCCATGAAAAATCGCGCACGTGCCGTCCCTGCCATTGGCGACAAAAAGCCGATTGGTCTCCGGGACGAAGGCGATGCCCTGCGGCTCCTTCAGCCCGGCGAGAGTACGGAGGCGTCTGCCCGCGCGCAGGTCAATCACCTCCAGCGTATCGTTTCCCAGGGCGGCGACAAAAAGCCGCTGCCGGGCCGCATCTGCCGCCATGTGATCGATCCGTCCCTCCACGCCGGGCAGCGGTATCCGCTGCACCAGGCGGAGCGGCGGCGGGGCGCACCAGGCTGCCGTGGAGAGAAGACACACGGCAAGCACGGCCAGAGAGAAAGCAAGGCGTCGTTTCATGGCAACGCTTCTAACCTCCCGATGCAATGTCCACCTTTAGATGCCACCACACGCAAAGCAGTAGAGCCGTTTAGGATCAAGCAGACGCAGGCTGTGACCAACGCCCGCCCCGGCGCGCTCATTTTGACAGTGTCCCTGCGTCCTTGAGCGCAGCGTAGAGCGCGTCCATCACAACATAGCCGCGTTCCAGGGTTTGCGCGTCGCTCTCCGAGATCAGGCGCAGGCCGCGAAACAGCAGGTCCATGCCCGGACTTTCCAGCGTCTCGTCGGCGTCGGCAGTGATGTCGGCGCCGTGAATGATACGTCCGATCTGCTGGATGGCCGGGTCTGTAATCTGATGGAGCGCGGCGATGACCTCAAAGGTACACTGGCCCTCATGGTGGCCCCAGACTACGCCGTGCATATCGAAAGGAATGGCGTCCGGCGCGGGCGTCTGCCCCTCAACAAAAACGAACTCGGCTTGCGGGTCTATGAACCGCTTGATGAGCCACGCCGACGCGCAGCGGTCCACGTGTACGTTCTTTCGCGTGCAGTAGCGCATATTTATGTCAAGTCCGGTGAAACTGTTATCCTCCGGCTAGCTCATGGCAGCGCGAGAACGAGAAGAGATCCCGCGAATGGAAATCTATTTCTCGGTGCGATAGTGTTCGTCCAGGGCGCGCTTGAGGGCTTCCAGCCGCGCATCCACCTCAGCTTCCCGCGTGCTGCCGAAATAGGCCAGCCGCCGCGCCCGCAGATAGGCAATGCGTTCCCGCTTCAGTTCCTCTTCCGCACGCTCCAGCGCCGCCGGGCTTGCCGCCGCCTCCAACTCGGCCCCTATCTTCTCCAATCGCCCGATAATCTCTTCCAGATTGCTGTCGGCCAGGGCGCGGAACTCCTGCGCCAGCCGTTGGGCCTCTCCCGGCAGCAGCGCCGACGCCGCAAAGAGATGGCAGGTCCCGCCCATCTCCTCGATAGCCGCCGCCATATAGTGCATGTTCTCGACGAGATCAGGCCGCGCGGGCAGCAGACAGACCGCGTTCTGAAGGTAGAGCGCGCCCATGCGCTGGAGTTTGCGCCAGATTTGCAGGCGCAGGCGCGTGGGATGCGCTGGAATTTTGTAGACGAGCAGCGTCCAGTCGTTGGGCAGATCGGCCATGAGCAGTAACCCGGCAATCCAGCAAAGGATGTAACGTCTGTTACATTTACCAGGAGAGATATTACCATAGCGGCCCGGAGGCGTCAAGGGGATTCGACGCTCATAATGGCGACAAGGGCCGGATTTTTCTGGTGTGCGGGCCGTCGAAAGCGCCGGAGGGAACGCATTGAGAGGTCCAGAGGGAAACTCGCCATTGCATGTTCGGCTTGAATGTGCTATAGTGCAATTAGCTCTTTTTATCGCCTGTTGAAAGAGACAGGGCGCGGCAAGTCCAGGCACAACGGCTTGCCGCCTGGAGAGAACCGAGAAAGGAAATTGACGGATGCGAGTCAACGCTCTGCGCGGCGTCGTGGCCGGCCTGGGCCTGCTCTGGGCAGCCGGCGCGGCCCAGGCCGCTGGGATACCCTGGACGAACTCATTGTCGGCGGCCATGACCCAGGCGAAACAGTCCCACAAGCTGATTATGCTCGACTTTTACGCCGATTGGTGAGGCTTCTGCAAGCGGCTGGAGCGCGAAACCTATACGAACCCGCGCGTCATCCAGTTGGCGGGGCAGTTTGTCCCGGTGAAACTCAATGCCGAGCGTGAGGGCATGGCTGCTGCTCGGAAATATCAGATTGGTGGCCTGCCGGCGATCCTATTTCTCAACACTTCGGGAGAAGTGGAGGGGCGTATCGGGGGATACCTGCCGCCGGAGGCGTTCTCGCAGCGGTTGACAGAGATCATGCAGGCACATCGCGATTTCCCGCGCCTACAGGCCCGCTATAAGGCCCATCCCAGCGATATTTCCCTGGCAATGCGCCTGGCATCCATCTATTCCCAGCGGGGCAATGCCGCCAGCGCGGCGACAACGCTGGCCCAGGCGGAAAAGTATGCCCCGAAGAGCAAGCGGGAGCAATTGCATATCGCCTATATGCAGGCCGGCGCTACCCTGGCCCAGCAGCATCAACTGATCCGGGCGGTTCCCTTCTTCCGAAGGGCCGCCGTAAACGGCAAACAACCCAATGAGGTCGCCCAGGCCCGTCTGAGCGCCGCGATCTGCAACCTGATGCAGAACCGGCTTGCCGCGGCGGTGCCTGACTTGCAGGCGACCCTCAAAATTCCGGGCGTCTCCGAGGAGTTCAAGCAGCAGGCCCGGCAGACATTGCTTCAGGTGCAGCAGCAGCTCAAGCTGCGCAAGCATGGGGGCCGCTGATTTCCTTCCCGCAGAAAGGAGAGCAAGCCGATGCGAGCCAATGCATGGCGTGCCGTTGCCGTAGGCTTTTGCCTGCTGTGGAGCGTAAGCGCAGCTCAGGCGGCAGGCAGTAAAATCGCCTGGGCGAAGTCTTTTTCCACGGCAATGGCGCAGGCCAAACTGAGCCACAAGCTGGTTATGGCCGACTTCTACACCGATTGGTGAGGCTGGTGCAAGAAACTGGATAAAGACACCTACACGAACGCGCAGGTGATCCAGTTGACGGAACAGTTTGTTCCGGTCAAAATCAACGCCGAAAAAGAGGGCGTAGCCGTCGCCAAAAAGTACAAGGTTGATGGCTTCCCGACTATCCTGTTCATCAACGACGCGGGCGAAGTGGAAGGCAAGATCGGGGGCTATATGCCGCCCGCCGGCTTCTCCGAACAGCTTAAATCCATCGCGCAGGGGCACAAAGAGGCTCCGCTGCTGGAAGAGCGCCTGAAGAAGAACCCGCAGGACGCGGAGGCTGCCGGAAAGCTGGCGGCGATCTATGCGGGGCGCGGCAAGGCCGAACGGGCCTCTGAGCTCATCGCCCAGGCCGAAAAGACCGACTCGGACAACAGCAACGACTACCTGACTAAAGCCTACAACGCGCTCGGCGACTACTATCAGGAGAATCGGGATTTCGATAAGGCTATCCCGCTCTTCCGCAAGGCCGCCACGACGGGCAAAAAGCCCAGCGATATCGCCTATGCGCATATGAGCATTGCCGTCTGCTACCTATCGCAGAACAAACTCGAAGAGGCCGTCCCGGAACTCAAGGCCACGATTGACCTGCCGGGCGTCTCCAATGAGGATAAGGAGCAGGCGGAGGCGCTGCTCAAACGGGTGGAGGCAGCCATAAACCAAAAGCAGGGCAACGGTCAGTAAGCCCTCACCCCGGCCTTTCTTGACCTAGCCCCCCGTCCCCCTTCCCTACAAGGGAAGGGGGTGACCCGGCTTTCCCCTCTTTTAGAATTGAGGAGGACAATGGGGAAGGAGAGAATCCGGCTTCTCTTCCCCCTTCTCCCTAGCAGGGAGAAGGACCGGGGAGGAGGGGAGAACAAGGCTTCTCCTCTCCCCTCTCCCGCGCTGCGGGAGAGGGGTGTTTTTGTTTGGGTAACGGGGATTAGGCTAAGCAGGGTCGGGGGGGAGAGCAGAGGTTTAGAACAGGGTGAGCTTGGGTTCGCGCTTGGCCTCGATGACCTTCTGGCGGGCGGCGGCGATGTCGGCGACCAGGGCGCGACGGGCCGCCTCATAGGCTTCGCCCTGCAGCCGCAGGATATAGGCCGGGTGCAGCGTCGCCATGGCATAGCGGGCGTACTTGGACTCAAACCACTGGCCGCGCTCCGAGGTGATCTTAAAGTTCTTGTGAATGATGGCGCTGGCCGACGGCCCGCCCAGACAGAGAATGACGAGCGGCTCGATGATCTCAATGGTCTGCTCCAGCCAGGGCGAACAGGCGCGGGCCTCATCGGGCGTCGGCGGGCGGTTTTGCAGCCGTCCCGCCTCCAAAACGCAGGCCCGGCAGCGCACGACGTTGGTGAGGTAGATATGCTTGCGGGTAATGCCGTTCTCGCGTAAACACTGATCCAGCAGCACGCCGGATCGCCCGACGAAGGGCCGTCCGGTGGCGTCTTCGTTCTGGCCCGGTCCCTCGCCGATAAGCATCAGGGGCGCCTCCGGGTTGCCCTCGCCAAAGACGACGTGGGTGCGGGTCTTGGCCAGGCCGCAGGCCACGCAGAGGGAAGCCCGTTCCGCCAGCGCCGCGATCCGCTCGGACTTGGAGAGGCCCTCCGCCGCCCACTCGGCGCGCGTCTCCGCCTCGGCTTGGTCCTGCACCTCGGGCGCGTGCGTCTCGCGCTTCTCCTTTTCGGCCTCTTCCTTGTCGGGCGTCATGGTCGCGCCGTCCGCCGCTTTCTCTGCATCTTTCTTCCTGGCCACCCTCGCTCTCCTTCGATTGCGTTCCTGCTGACCCTTCTTAAACCTAACCCCCCGTCCCCCACTGCTAGGATCGGAACTGCGCACGCTCGTTCCTCCGCCTAGCGACCCTACGAGGGAAGGGGGTGACCCGGCTTCTGCTCTCCCCTCTCCTGTTGTTGGGGATCGCGAGGCGGAGGGGTGTCGCAAGGCGGAGGGCCGAACCATTGCAGGCCCGACCCTTGCAGTCCATTGAGCGCCGACCCTTGCAGTGGGTGGCCGCAGGCCGGGGTGGGGGCCCGAATAGAATGAAGGCGCAACTTGGCGGTTTCGACAGAGTCTTCCCCTTCCTCCAGCGCGTGGGGGCCCGAATAGAATGAAGGCGCAACACCCGGGAAATGGCCTGCGTGCGCCCATGCATTCGCATTCCTGCCGACTCAGCCTCTTTTACTGTTTGCGGCTCCGGTTTGTTCCAGCCCCCCTGCCGATGAGTGGCTGCCGTTCTCGGGACAGGTCTGTTCCAGCGCGGCGGGCAGCACCGCGCGCAGCCGCTCGAAGGTACTCTTCAGGCTCTCGGGGATAACGCGCACATCGGCCAGCACCGGCATGAAGTTCGTGTCCCCATTCCAACGCGGGACGATATGCCAGTGCAGGTGATCCGCGATGCCGGCCCCGGCCACGCGCCCCATGTTGACGCCCAGGTTAAACCCATCCGGATGGAACGCCGTCGTCAGCAGGGCGATGCCCAGGCGGATCTGGTGCATCACGTCCAGCATCTCCGCATCTGTGTAGTCAGTGAAACGGGAGGTATGCCGGTAGGGCACGACCATCAGGTGGCCGTTGCTGTAGGGATAGGCATTGAGCATGATAAAGGCGTGCGGCCCGCGGTAGACCAGAAGGCTTTCCGCGTCCTGCTCCTCGCCCTGCGCCGGATAGTCGCAGAAGATGCAGCCCTCTGCCTTGTGCGCCGATTCGATATATTTGAGCCGCCAGGGCGCCCAGAGTTGTTCGGTCATAACCTGCCTTTCCGAGCGATAGATCGGGGTTACTCTACTCCCAAATTTTGGCCCGGATCAAGCGCGAACGGATGGAACTGCCCGTCAAGGCCGCCACCGATCCGGGATAAATATCCTATAGCAGACTCTCTTGACGCGAACGCGCTACCCCTTCAAGCCGGAGACCGCGATGCCCTGGATGAACTGCTTCTGCGTGAAGAAGAAGAGGATCAGCACCGGGGCCACCACAATGGTCGAGGCGGCCATGAGCAAGTTCCACTGCGTGCCGCCGTGCTGGCTCTGGTAGAACTGCAAGCCCAGCGACAGCGTGAACGTGCGCTGATCCATCAGGTAGATCAACGGGCCGAGGAAGTCGTTCCAGGTGCCCATGAAGGTGAACAGCGCCACCACCGCCAGCGCCGGCTTGGAGAGCGGCAAGATGACCTGCCGGAAGATGCCCCACTCCGAGCAGCCGTCCACGCGGGCCGCATCCGAGAGCTCAAAGGGAATGGTGCGGAAGAACTGGCGCAGCAGAAAGATGAAGAACGCGCTGCCAAACCACGCCGGAATCCAGAGAGGCCGGAACGTGCCGATCCAGCCCAGGCTGCGGAATAAGGCGTAGATCGGCACCATGATCACCGGGAAGGGCACCATCATGGTCGCCAGCGTGATGGCAAATACCAGGTCGCGCCCCGGCCAGCGCAGGCGCGCAAACGCATAGGCCACCAGCGCGTTCGAGAAGACCGCCCCCGCCACCGTCAGAATGCACAGGATCAGCGTGTTGCGCCCGTAGACCAGAAACGGAATATAGCCCAACTGCTTGCTTTCATACATGAAAGCGTCTTTGTAGTTGTGCCACTGGATATGAGAGGGAATCCAGACCGGCGGCAGGCGCATCGTCTCCGAGATCGGCTTGAGCGACGTGGAGATCATCCATAGCAGCGGAAACACGAACACCGCCGAAAGTGTTATAAGAACGAGGTGAATCGCCCAATCGTAGCGTCGTTTGGCCACCCAAACTCCTCCAATCCACCCTGGCCGCTCTGCCCGGTAAGGGCGTTTGCAGTAAATTACGGTGGAGCATTTACCAGCTATGCCGGGCATGTTCGGTGTCCGGATACCTAATTATACCTCTCGGAGGCATCTCCGGGCGTTCTCTTTCTATCGTGAGATGGCTAATCGGCAAGAAACCTTTGAACGGCGGCAAGGCACTGCCGGGAACCCTCCTCTGGCGTGCCGCCGTCGGTTTCAGGAACGTATTGCGGCTCAAGGGAGAGAAAGCCCGCATAGCCGTCTCGTTTCAGGGCCGCCAACTGGCCGTGATAGTCAATTTCTCCGGTGCCGAAGAGGCAGCACTGCGGTTCCAGCCCTTTAGAGGGCGTATCTACCCGCTGCACATCCTTGAGATGGACATGGCCCAGCCAGGGAGCGACGGCGGCATACCCTTCGGGATAGGGCCGCTCGCCGGCATAGAAGGCATTGCCGGGGTCCCAGCAGATTCTGAAATGCGGGGAATCGATCCGTTGGGCGATCTCGGCGGCCTCCCGGCCCGTGCCGACGCAGCAGGAGGGCTCGTTTTCCAGCACCAGCGTCACGCCCTCCCTGGCCGCAAGCGCAACCGGCTCGGCAAAGGCTGCGGCGATGCGTGCGGCTATCTCCGGGGTTAGCTCTCCCTGCCGCCAGAACGCAAAGACGCGCAGCAGCTTCGTATCGAGCCGATGGGCCAGCGCGATGCAGCGCCTGAGTATCTCCATCTGTTCTTCCAGCCCGCGCGGCTTGGCTAGATGCATGTCTCCTGCGGCTTCTCCCGGGTTGACCGCACCGGCCTCCAGTGGGCACTTATAGAAGGGCGTGGCCAGGCCAACGACCTGCATCTGGCGGTCGCTCAGGGCTTGCTGGGCGCGCGCCGCCTGCTCGTCGGATAGGTCGGCGATGTTGGTGCCCCATAACCCGCGCAGTTCGGCTCCCTTCACGCCATATTCGTCCATCACATCCAGCGCGTGCTCGAATTCCTGGCTGATCTCGTCGGTAATTATGGCAAGCCGCATCGTTACGCTCCTTCCGCAGGGCCCTCGCTTCTTCCTCCCCTCGCAGGTAGGATCGCTTGATTCAAGGGAAGGAAAAGCGCTGTCTGTGATGGCCCTGGCTCCTTCAGACGCCCAACCTCCGGTTGGGAAACGCTTTGTGGTAGATTTTGTGGATGGCCTCGACCGAGACGCGCGCCTCCTGCCCGCTCACCAGCGGTTTGCGGCCCGTGCGCACAGCCTCGACGAAATCGGCCAGCAGCACCTCATGGCCGTACAGGCTGATCGCTTTTGGGTCGGAGCGGCCTCCCAGGTCCTCGCCATCTTGCTCGATGGAGGCCTGCCGGTCCTGCCCGTCCAGCCCGAACTGAACGACGCTGGCATCGTCAAAGGCGACCGAGCCGCGCGTTCCGAAAATCTCGACGCGGGAGCACAGGTCGGGCGAGCAGCAGGTCGTCGCCTCGATCACGCCGCGCGCGCCGTTGGCAAAGCGGAGGACGGCAAGGGCGTAGTCCTCAGCCTCCATCATGTGGGCCGCAGTTTCCAGGTGGGCGTATTCGACCTCTTCGACCGGCCCGGCCAGCCAGCAGAGGAAGTCAATAGAGTGGATGGCCTGGTTCGCCAGCACGCCGCCATCCAGCGCCCAGGTGCCATGCCAGCCGCTTTTACTGTAGTAGTCCTGCGACCGCCACCATTTGACATAGGCGCTGGCCGAGAGGAGGCGGCCCATGCGCTCTTCCGCGATCAGGCGGGCTACCTGCTGCGCGCCCCGATAGACCCGCTGCTGGAAGATACAGGCTAGCGTCAGGCCGCGCGCCTCGCACTCGGCGATGAGCTGGTCCGCCTTCTCCAGATTGAGATCCAGCGGCTTCTCGCAGAGGACGTGCAGGCCGCGCCGCGCCGCTGCCAGGCCCTGATCGGCGTGCAGACCGGAGGGCGTGCAGATGTCCACGGCGTCCAGGCCCCCGGCGTCGAGCAGGGCCTCCAGGCTGGCATAGCCATGTGCGCCCGTCTGCTCTGCCACCTGGCAGGCTCGTGCCGGGTTTCTATCGTAGACCGAGACGACGCGGGCTCCGGGGGTCTGCGCCCAGACCTTCAGGTGCGTCTGCCCGATCAGGCCGCAGCCCAGCAATCCAACGCGTAGCTCCTCACTCATGCGCGCCTCCTGTTTCCTTTGAGAGAGCGTCCTAGGCCGCGAAGATCGTCTCCCCTGCGCACAGGGTCGCCCCGATCTCCAGCGGCCCCGCCTCCGGCACGCGGAAGAGCGTGATGTCCGCATCATAGCCGACCTGGAGATGGCCCTTGCGCGCTTCCAGCCCCAGAATGCGCGCCGGGATCGCGCTGGCGCTGCGCGTGACCTGCGCCAGGGAAAGATCGGTGAACCGCAGGGCGTTCGCGATGCAGGTATCCAGCAGGTGACCGGCCCCGGCCAGGTAGGGGGTGCCGGCCAGCACCACCTTACCGGAGGGCAGGACCTCAAAGCGATCGTTGCTATAGAGACCCGGCGCCAATCCGCCCAGGGAGACAGCATCACTCACCAGGGCTAGTTTCTCCGGCCCCTTGACGCGCGCGAAGGATTTGACCACCGAGGCCGGCAGGTGATGTCCGTCGGCGATGATACTGGCATAGAGGTCATCATGGGCCAGTTGCTCCCAGATGTAGTTGGGGTGGCGGCGGATCTGAGCGTGCGCGCCGTTGCCCAGGTGGGTGGACAGCCGCGCTCCTGCCAGTACAGCCTCGCGAATGGTTTCCGGGGACGCACCGGTATGCCCAAGGGCGGCAACCACGCCGGAGGCAGCCAGCTTCTCGATGAACTCCAGCGCGCCCGGCAACTCCGGGGCGAGCGTACAGATTTTAATAAGTCCCCCGGCAGCCTCTTGAAACCGCTGGAACTCGTCCCAATCCGGCGGGCGAACGTGCTGCGGCGGGTGCGCTCCGACCGGCCCCTCTTCGGAGGAGATATAGGGGCCTTCCAGATGGATGGCAGGCACCCTCCGGGCCAGCCGCCGCTCCCTATCGAGGGCGCGCGCCAGCCCGGAAAGCCCGGCGAGGATAGATTCCCGGCTATCGGTGCAGATGGTCGGGCACACAAGCGCCGTCCCAGAGCGGGCGATCTTCTCAAACATCGGCGTCAGGTTATCGGTGATCACCGAAGGATCGGTCCAGGCGCCGATATTGAAATCGTAGCCGCCGTAGCCATTGACCTGGAGGTCCAAAAAGCCGGGCGAGAGCCACACATCCGGCCCGCCGAGGTCCGCGCCCTCCGCTCCCGCGCGCATGCCGGCGATCCGGCCCTCGGCGAGGGTAAGCGTCACCACCTCGCCCGTTTCACAGAGTTTGCCACAAACACGCATCTACGCTATTCTCCTTTTCTCTCTTCTATTGGGACCGGGGATTAGGGGATTCAGGGGCGCAGCAGCACCTTGATGGAATCGAGGCCGGAGTAGACCATCTTGATGCCATCCAGGTACCGCTCCAGCGGGAGCTGGTGAGTAACGATGCCATCCACGTTGAGCAGGCCACGATGCAGGTAATCAATCACCTTCGGGTAGCAGCCGGGGCCGAGGTGCGCGCCGTAGATGTTCAACTCCTTCGTATCGCCGATAATCGTCCAGTCGCTGGTGGTCGGCTCCTTCATGACCGAGAACTCCACGAAGTTGCCGCCCTTGCGGATGGCATGGAGGCCCTGGTTGACGGCGGCAGGATGGCCTGTCGCTTCGATATAGACGTCGCAGCCATAGCCTTCGGTCATGTCGCGGATGGCCTGCACCACGTCACTTTTGCCGGGATTGAGGGTCGCGTCCGCGCCGAGCCGACGGGCCAATTCCAGGCGCCTGTCGTTCATGTCCACAGCCACGAGCACGCCGGGGTTTTTCAGGCGGGCACAGGCGACCATGCCCAGGCCGAGCGTGCCGCAGCCAGCGATCACAGCCACATCGCCGAATTCGATCTGCGCGCGCTCGACAGCGTGCATGGAGCAGGCGAGCGGCTCAATGAGCGCCGCCTTCTCGATGGGCAGGTCGGCGGGGACTTTGTAGTTGAGGGCGCGCGCAGGAAATAGCATGTAGTCGGCCATGCCGCCCTGCGTATAGGTATGGAACCCGTAGATGTCATGGACGGCGCAGAGCCAGTATTTGCCGGTGGCGCAGTAGCGGCAGGCGCCGCAGGGGACGATCTGCTCGGAGATGGCGCGGTTGCCCAACTCCAGGCCGTATTTCTCCCGCGCGCCTTCGCCCAGGGCCACGACGGTGCCGATCAGCTCATGTCCGGCGGTGACGGGGGCCTGGACATAGCCCTTGCGGTGCTCGTCTCCCCAGAAGAGCGGCGCGCCTATGAAGCACTTGACATCGGAGGCGCAGACGCCGCAGGCGTCCAGCTTAATGACGACCTCACCGGGGCCGGGCGTGGGAGTAGGAATCTCTTCGAGCCGATAGTCTTCCGGCGCGTGGCAGCGCACCGCACGCATTGTCTTTGGCAGCGTATCCAGCGTGGTCACGCTCATTGTGTTATCTCCTTGACGCAAAGTGCGCGCGAAAACCAGATGGGTAACTCATTCTTATTTCGCTATCGCGCTACGGCTATCCTGCCTCATGGACTGCCGCCGCAGGGAGTGAGGGCTTGCTGGACAGGAGGACGCTCGGCATGCTATGATGGCGTATCCCATTCTCAGGAGAGAAGCGTGACGGAGTTGGCACCACAGACGGCCTCGCTTCAGGAGGCGTGCGTCCTGGCATTACACAGCATCGTGGCCCGGCTGGACCGGGAACGGGACTATCAGCCCTATTTCAAGGTGGATCTGGGGCCGCCGGCGCGGGCCATCCACGATTCGTGGGACTATTGCGATATGTCCGGGCGGTATGTGGATGCCTTCCTCCTCATCCGCCAGTTGACCGGGCTTTCCGCCGAGGAGGAAGAGGCCGGGCTGCGGCGCTTCCTGCTGCGTCTGCAAAACCCGGCAGATGGGCTGTTCTATAACCAGGCCGGCGAAAATTCGGAGTATGTGGCGGATATGTTCTGCCAGAGTCGGGTGCTCATCGGCCTGTGCTCCTGGCTGATGGAGACGGGGGACGCACAGGTTGAGGAGGCGCTGCGCCATCTAGTGCACGGCCTGATGCGCATCGCCGAGCGGCGGGAAGATTACGTGCTCTATCCGCGTAACCTGTACCGGGAGGGGCAGTGGCTCGAAGGCGGGCTGTTCTATGCGCCCAAAGACCTGTGGACAGTCAAGCCGGGCTACGGCGGCACGCAGTTGGAGGGCCTGATGCAGTACTTCCGACTGACCGGGGATGAGGCCGTCCTGCCCTTTGTGCGCCGGTACCTGCGCTACTTCCTGGACGCTGCGCGCGTGGTAGATGCGGAGGGCCGCTTCTCCGGCCACCTCCACAGCCAGGGCATCGTGCCGACAATGGTGGGAGCCGCTATGCTCGCTGAGGCGACCGGAGATAAAGAGCGGCTGGCGCGGTGCGAGCGTTTTTTGCGCTTCACCCTGGCTCATTGCAGCGCGTTCGGCTGGGTGCCCGACGGCATTGGCTGGCCGACCTGCGAGACCTGTGCCATCGGCGACGTGATCCATCTGGCCGTTCGCCTCAGCCGCCTGGGGCAGGGCGATTTCTGGTATGAGGTGGAGCGCATTGCCCGCAACCAGCTTCTGGAGAACCAGTTCCGTGACCCGGACCTGGCACTGCGCGGGCGCAGCCCGGAGCCGGGGCTGGAGCGAATCGTGAAGGGATCGTTTGCAAGCTGGGCGCGACCCAACGATCTGCTGAGTGGCCCGGATCTGGAGGGCTGCTGCACAGGCGGCGGCGTGCGGGCCATCTTCCATGTGCTCAACAACTGTGTCGGGCTGGAGCCGGACGGCGCCATCGCGGTACGGATGCTGTTTGGGGTAGATACGGAGGAGGCGCTGGTCTGGAGCGCTCTGCCCTACGCGGGCCGTGTGCAGGTGCGGCTCAAAAGGGCGGGGCGTCTCAAGCTGCGATGCCCGGAAGGGATGGACGCCGCCGAGGTTGGCTTGAAGGTGGACGGACAGGCCGTTCCCGCACAGGCCGAAGGGTCTTATTTCGTACTGGAGGGATTGCAGGCGGGCGCGGAGGTGGAGATGACCTTCCCGACGCCCATCGTTACCCGTAAAGAGACGGTCGCAGACGTTCCCTACACGGTTACCTGGAAGGGCAACGCCGTCATTGACCTATCCCCGGAAGGGGAGGACTATCCCACCTACCGCCGTCAGGCATGGCGGCAGAGCGTCGCGCCGCTCGCTGTCTGGCCCTATCCCGTTCAGAGCCGCCGGATTCACTGGTGAGCGCCTGACCTCACCCCCGGCCCTATAGCCCCCACCCCTAACCCACTGCTAGGGCCGGCGCTCAACGGTTCGCGCCTCCGCCTGGCTATCCCCAAGGACAGGGGAGGGGAGAGACCTCACCCCCGGCCCCTCTCCTTCTCAAGGAGAGGGGAAACGGGGAAGCCGGGTCCCCCCCTTCCCTGCCGCGTTAGCGGCGAAGCAGGGAAGGGGGGCGGGGGGTTAGGTCAGGCGTCAGGGGATGAGGCGAGCAGCTGCGCCAGCGCTGCCGTCATCTCCTTCTGACGGATGGGCTTGGTGAGTATCAGCTCGGCAGCGGAGGTGTCCATCTTGCCGGGCAGATGGGCGCCCCAGCCGGAAAGCAGCACGCGGCGGATATGCGGCCAGCGCTCCCGGACCCGGACTAGCAGCTCCATGCCGGTGAGACCCGCCATGCCGTGATCGCTCAGGATCAGGTCACAGGTATCGCCATTGGCCTTCAACCACTCTAGGGCTTCACTGGCGTCGGAGGCCAGCCCGAGGGTAGCGCCCTGCGCCGCCAGTGCGCGGGCCAGCCCGTCCAGGACCAACTCTTCATCCTCTACCAGCAGGATACGGACTTTTAAGAGAGTAGCCGAGTCGTCTGCGGCGGCAGAGTCGGGAGCGGCCTGCCGTGTCAGCGGCAGATAGACGCGAAAGACCGCTCCCTGCCCTGATTGGCTCTCGACCTCGATCCGTCCCCGATGCCGGTCCACGATGCCCCAGGCCACGGACAGGCCCAATCCGGTTCCCCTTCCGGGAGGCTTGGTGGTAAAGAACGGTTCGAACACGCGCCGCAGCGTGGACTCATCCATGCCGACGCCGGTATCCTGGACCGCCACGACCGCCAGCCCGTGCTCGACAAAGCTGCGCACGGTCAGCGTGCCGCCCTCCGGCATGGCGTCGGCAGCGTTGCAGATCAGGTTGATGAAGACCTCCCTTAGCTCCGAAGCAACGCCGGCGACCCACAACTCCGGCTGTAGCTCCGCCTGGACCTCGATCCGGGCGCCGCGTCCGGCGGCCTGGTTGTGCCAGGCGGGGCGCGTCAGTTCTATGGCTTCGCGGGCCAGTACCGAGAGATCGAAACGCTCTTCGTTGGCCTCGGTCTCCTTGCGCGCAAACTGCTGCAGCCGCTGGACAATCGCGGCGCCGTCCAGGGCGGCACGCTCGATGGTGCGGGCGTAGTGCTTGATCTCGGCTGGGGCGCCCTCTGTCATCTGGATCAGCTCGGCATAGCCCAGCACCGCCGCCAGGACGTTGTTGACGTTATGGGCGACGCCGCTTGCCAGCTCGCCCACCGCCCGCAGCTTCTCCGAGCGCAGCAGCGCCGTCTGCGCCTGCTGGAGCGCCTGGAATAGCTGCGCGTTCTGGATGGCGACCGCCGCCTGGTCGGCAAAGGGAAGTAGGCCATCCATGTCTTCTGCGGTGATGGGCGCGTCACGCAGCAGATTGTCCACGGCGACCATCCCGACGATCTGGGTGCCGACGCGCAGCGGCACAATCGCATGCGCATGAACTCCATACATCGGGTGATCGGGCGGTATAGAGACTTCGGCGGTATAGTTCGCGGAGAGGTAGTAGTCCATCTCACCACGCGCCAGCCGCGCCATCGCGCGCGTATCTCCGGGCAGAATGGGCAACTCTACTTCGGAAATATCCACAGGCTCGCCACTGCGGTCGGTGCCCCAGGTGCCCCGCAGGAGGTTGTGTTCGCGGTCGTAGAGGAAGACCGCCGTCCGGTCGAAGCCGCCCGCCTCGATAATGGCATCATGCACCATGCGCAATATCTCATGGAGCGCGGTGCGGGAGGAGATGGCGGCGGCCAGGCGGGAGAGGCGGCGCTGACGCGCTACCAGGCGCTGCTGCTCGGCCAACAGCCGCGCGTTGGCAATGGCGACGGCGACCTGCTCGCAAAAGGGCAGCAGCGCTTCCAGATCGGCGGCGGTGAGCGGACGGCCCGAAAGCAGGTTGTCCAGGAAGATAACCCCCATCAACTGTCCGTGGGCGCGCAGGCCGATAACGCCGAAACCGGGCTGGAAGGCGCTCAGGGTCGGGCCCAACGCCGGCACGTTCGCCATCTGCGCCGGGCTGATCGCGTAGGGTGAGTTGCCTGTCAATACCCGTTCCAGCGGCGGCACGAAGTCGCTGCGCTGAATCTGAATGTTGTGCTCATCCCGCAATTTGCCGGTCTCATCGGTGCCCCAGGCCCCGATCAAAACTTCGTTCTCCATTAGCCAGATGCCTACCCTGTCAAAGCCGCTAACTTCAATAATGGCGTTGCGGATCAGAAGCAGGATCTCATCCAGGTCGCGCGCGGCGTTGGCAGCGGCAGCAATGGCGTAGAGACGTTCCTGTTCGCGCTGACGGTCGTGAGGACGGAGGGCATCGGGCGAGTTCATGGGCTGGAAGACTCCCGGACAAGGGCTGGATAGCGAGCGCACAGGGGAACATCTGCCGAAAACAGTTCAGCCTATTATCGGCGTAGCGCTATCGGGGTTATTATACCCTGCTCAAACGCTCTATCGCCTGCCGGAGAGACTAGCCGGGCAGGATAATGCGTTCCGGTCACGGAATTGTTCCGCAGACGTTTCTTTATCTTTGCGACCCGGTGGCGGGCAGGCGAAGGCGCGAGAATGAGCCTCTATCTGGGATTGGATTGCGGGGGAACCAAGACCGCCGCGCTAATCATGGACGCGGCGGGAGCGGAGCGCGGGCGCGGACGCGGCGGGCCGGGCAACGTGGCGCAGAGCGACGATGCGACGCTGGCCCAATCGCTGCGGACGGCGGTGCGGGAAGCCTGCGCGGAGGCCGGTCTGTCGGCGGACGCGACGCGCTTTGCCGGCGTGTGCGCGGGTGTGGCGGGCTACTCGGTGGAAGACCGCCGAGCCGCCTTCGAGTTCCTCCTGCGGGCCAATGTCCCTGTGGAAGCAGAGAATCCTACCGCGCGGTATCGGGTCGAGCCGGATTACGTGATCGCCTACTGGGGAGCCACGCACGGCGAGCCGGGCATCGTGGTTATTGCCGGGACGGGCGCGGTGGCCTATGGGCGCAATGCGGAGGGCCAAACGCACCGGGAGGACGGCCTGGGCTATCTGCTGGGCGATCGGGGCAGCGGGTTCCACCTGGGCCTGCGCGTGCTGGGCTATACGCTGGAGCAGATCGAGCAGGGCCGGACGGACGCGCTGACGCAGGCGGTGCAGGAGTTCACCGGCGCTCGGTCCCGCAACGAGATCCTCCGCTGGCTCTACCGGGATTTCAGTCCGGCGCGCGTAGCCGGGCTGGCTCCTGTGGTCGGGGCGCTGGCGGAGGCGGGGGATGCGGCGGCGCGGGCGCATGTGGCGGAGATGGCCCGGCAGTTGCGCCATTCCGTGTGGGCGGTGCGGCACAAGTTACGGCTGCCGCTGGATACGCCGATCTATCCGCTGGGCGGGCTCTGGCAGATCGGCGCCTTCCTGCGCGAGGAGTTCGCCTTGCCGCGCTGGCGCAGCCCCGAGAGTCCGGTTGAGCCGGCAGAGACCTGGCTGGATGCGCGCTTTCCTATCGCGGTCCCCAAAAGCGATGCGGCTTACGGGGCGGCCCTGCTGGCAAAAGGAGGGAAGGAATAATGCGGCCCATTTCGGCCCGGAAGCGAGGGATGGTCGTAATTGTGGCGGGCGGCGTGTTAGCCCTTTCCGGGATGGCACGCGCAGCGGATACCGTCTACCGGTGGGAGGCGCTGCAGAAGGTGCGGCGGATCGCTGTGGTGCCGCCGTTCTTCTGCACGGAGACGCCGCCCCCGAAGCTGGCAGATGGAAAGGATCACCCGTACCAATCAACTCTGCAAAGTCTCACGCAGGTGATGCGGACGACGCTGCCGGTGTTGCTCTCTGAGCAGGGACGCTTCCGGGTAGCGCCGCTCGATCTGACCGATCGCGCCCTGAAAGCGCTGCGGTGGACCCCCTGCGACCTCTTCGCCAACAAGGGGATAGCGCAGGGGCGGCAGTGGCCCGCGCCTGACCTCAAGCGGATCGTCCTGCTAGCGAAGCGCCTGAAGGTGGATGCCGTCTTTGTCGGCACCATGCGCGAGCCCGCCAGCATCGGCGAGGGAATGCAATTCCACCACGAAGCCTGGGACCCCAACCCGCTCAACTGGGGGCTGGAGCGCATCCACGCGCACGTCGTCTCGCCGCGCGTGCAGGCGTTTCTCATCACGCGCGACGGCGTCATCGCCTGGACGGATGAGCAGATGGCCGAACATCCGCGCACTCGTCAGCGTACCACCCGAACGCTGCTGGTAGACTGGCAGGAGGCAACCCAACAGGTCGCCCAGCAGTTGGCCGACAGTCTGCTGCGCCTTCCGCCGCCCGAGCGGGAGCCTAAGCAGAAGGCCACCGCCAATTAGCGCGAGCTGATTTCGGTTTGACCTAACTCCCCGTCCCCCTTCCCTAATCCGCCGCTAACGCGGCAGGGAAGGGGGGGACCCGGCTTCCCCGTTTCCCCTCTCCCGCAGCGCCGGGAGAGGGGGCAGGGGATGAGGGCGACCCTATCCCCTACACCCTAAACCCTACACCCTAAGTTAGCCAATCCACTCCAGAGGCGCATCGGCGAGGTCTTCAGGGGCGGGCTGCCAGCCCGGAGGCGCGATGGCGCCGTAGAGGGCGTGGTCGTAGCCGCTCCGGTAGGCCCAGCCCTGATCGCCGTAGCTCCAGTGCCAGTATTCGCTGGGATAGTTGGTCAGGCCGGTGGACAGGAGGGCTGCGGCAAGGAGGGCGCGGGTGCGGCGGGCCGTCTCGGAGAGGCCGGGCGCATCGAAGGGAAAGCTGCGCGAGTCGTAGGGCTCGTAGGGCGAGCCGTGATCCAGCAGCCGTCCCGAGGCATCGGCCAGCATGACGTCTACCGCGCCGCCGGTCGTGTACGGGGGCGGAACGCGCGGATCCAGGGGCGCGCTGAACCGGTTGACGACCCGTTTTAACTTGGTCGCCGACCAATCCGGGTGCTCGGATTGGAACCGGTTCCAAATCGCCTGATACATGCGCCGCTGGATATGCGGCGGTCGCCAGCCTTCGATGACCGCCAGCCGGTAGCCACCTGGCAGGCGGCGGTTGGCTTCACAGAGCCGCTCGGCCACCGTCCGGCGCAGGAGGGTTTCACGGCGGTAGCGGAAGCGCGGCCTGTCCAGCAGCAGGTCCGGGCACAGGGCCAGGAAGTTTACCAGCTCCTCGCTACATTCCACGATGGGCACATAGCGCAGCGCGCTGACAGGCTCTGCGGGCGAGGGCGCGCGGGAGGGCATGGCTTAACTCCGCACGGCGGGCAGGCGCAGGCCCTTCGGGATGAGCAGGCGATCCAGCAGGTCAAAGGCAAACTGGACGATCAGCGCCAGGATAGCGGCGGGAATGGCGCCCTGGAGCACGGTATTGGTATCGTTGAGGGCCAGGCCGCTGACGATAGGCTCTCCCAGCCCGCCCGCGCCGATGAAAGCCGCCAGCGTCGCCGTACCCACGTTGATGATCGCGCTGGTCTTGATGCCGGCCAGGATGGTGCGCGAGGCCATCGGCAGATAGACCTTGCGCAGCTGCGCGGGGGGCTCCAGGCCCAGCGCGGCGGCAGATTCGCGCACGGGCGGGGGAATATCTTGCAGCCCTGCCGCCGTGTTGCGCACGATGGGCAGCAGGCTGTAGAGAAACAGCGCGACGATGGCCGTGGCGACGCCGATGCCCAGGAACGGCACGGCGATGAGCATGGTCAGCAGGGCGATAGAGGGAATGGTCTGGATGACGCCGGTGACGCCCAGGATAAGCTGGCTGACGAGGCCGGGACGGCTGGCCAGGATGCCCAATGGGATGCCGAGCAGGATGGCGCCGAAGAGGGAAATGCCGACCAGTTCCAGGTGCCGCCCCGTCCAGCGGGCCAGCCTGGCCGGAAACGACTCGCCCTCCGCCACCTGTCGCCGTGCCGCGCCCGTAAAATAGAGCGCCGCCGCCTGGGCGTAGTTCTTGGTGCGCTCCGCCTCGGCGTTCAGGCGAGTCATCCTCTCGCCGGAGATGGTTCCCACCAGCTTGCCGAGGGCCGCGACGGCCTTCGGCGGCGCGTCCAGCCGGTAGAGAAAGACGGCCTTGTACTGCGGGAAGAAGCCCAGATCGTCCTCCAGTACCACCAGATTGAACTCGGCGATCTTGGCGTCGGTGGAGTAGGCGTCCATGACATCAATCTTGCCGCCGGCAAGGGCGGCGTAGCCCAGTTCATGCTCCATGCCGCCGACGTCGCGCATGGCCAGGCCATAGCGGGCGCTCAGCGGCTCCCAGCCGTCCTTGCGCTTGAGGAACTCGGGCGAAGGGCGGACGATCAGGTCGGGATGGTCCCGCAGGTCGCTGATCTTGCGGATGCCAAGCTGCTCCGCCTTATCCCGCCGCATGACGAGCGCGTAGGTGTTGTTAAAGCCTAGCTCGCCCGTCATGCCGATTCCCTCCTTGCTCAGAGCGGCGCGCAGCGCCTCCTCCGTGGGGCGGCCCTTGAGCTTGAGTATCTCCTCGCTGATGGTGCCCGTATATTCCGGGTACATGGTGATGCCGCCGGCCTTTAGCGCGCCCCAGACGATCCCGGTCGCTCCCATGCCCTGCCGGTGCTCCACGGTGAACCCCGCGTCCTGCATCAGCTTTTTGGCGATCTCGCCCAGGACGTAGGATTCGGTAAACTTCTTGGAGCCGATGATGATGACCTGGCGGGAGCGGCGGCAGGCGGTGAGCGCGCCGCACAGGGCCAGCAGGATCAAGAGCGAAAGGAGGAGGCGTCTCATAGCTGCACCAGGCTCCGCTGCGCGTTCATAAATTCGGTTACGAAGGCGCTGGCGGGATGGTCGCGCAGGTCGGCCAGCGTCCCCTGCTGGACAATGCGCCCGTCGGCGAGCAGCACGATGCGGTCGGCAAGAAAGCCCGCCTCGGCCATGTCGTGCGTTACCAGCACGACCGTCTTCTCCAGACGGCGGAAGATCTCTTTCAACTCGGTCTGGAGTTCGGCGCGCACCAGGGGGTCGAGCGCGCCAAGCGGCTCGTCCAGCAGCAGCACGTCCGGATCGAGCATCAGGGCGCGCATCAGGCTCACGCGCTGCCGCTGGCCGCCGGAGAGTTCCACCGGGTAGCGGCTCAGCCCATCCGCCGGGAAGCGCGTCAACTCGGCCAACTCCCGCAGCCGCTGCTCAATCCTGGCCTCCGGGCGGCGCAGGTGCCGGGCCATCAATGTCACGTTCTGCGCTGCCGTCAGGTGCGGAAACAGGCCGCCGTCCTGAATGACGTAGCCCATGCGCAGGCGCAATTCGCGCACCCTGGCCGGTTGGATGGCATGGCCTTCGACCTCGATGACGCCCGTAGTCGGCGTGATCAGGCCGATGATGAGGCGCAGGATGGTGGATTTGCCGCACCCGCTCGGCCCGATGAGCGCGGTGGTTCGCCCGCCCTCGATGCACAGGTCGGTCGGATAGAGCGCGGTGAGCGGGCCGTATTGCTTGCTGACGCCGTGAAAGGTGATCATCGGGCGCACCTTACTCCCAGGAAGCCCTGCCGGTAGGTGGGCACATACCAGTTGCGGAAGCTGCAGCGCAGGATCGGCGCCGCCGTCGCCCACGACCCGCCCCGACAGACGTAATGCTTGCCGTCCATGTGGTCTTTGGAGTAGCCGTCATAGGGAAACGCGCGGAAACCGGGATAGGGCAGGAAGGGCTTGGCGGTCCACTCCCACACGCCGCCCGCCATGTTGCACAGACCGAGCGCATTGGCCGTTGTCTTCCCTCCGACCGGCAGGGGAGCCCAGCGCTGAAGGCCGTAATCCGCGCGGTCTCCCGGCTCCGGATCGTCGCCCCAGGGGTAGCGGCGCGTTCGGCCCGTAGCCGGGTCCCAGGCGGCGGCATATTCCCATTCGGCTTCCGTTGGCAGGCGCTTGCCCTGCCAGCGCGCGTAGGCGTCGGCCTCGTACCAGCTAATGCTGCTGACAGGCTCTCCAGGGGAGAGGCTGCGCAGGCCGACGGCGCTGTAATAGAGGTAGCCTTTCCCATGGGGCCGCCAGTATTCCGGGTGCTCTGCGCCTTCATGCTGCCGCCAGGCCCAGCCCTCTTCCGTCCATAGCTCCTTGCGCCGATAGCCGCCCTCCTGGATAAATTCTACCCACTGCGCCGCGCTGACTGGCGTTCTCTCCAACTGGAAGGGCGCAACCTCTACCTGGTGTTCGACCTTTTCGTTGTCGTAGCCGTGCCGGTCGTTGGAGCCCATGCGAAACGCGCCGCCCGGAATTGCGATCATCTCCGTGACGGACGCCGGGGCGAGGACGATCTCCGCTTCGGCCCCGGAGGGCGGTTCGGGTGCGCGCTCCTTCTGGATCAACTGGAGGAGCTCAGTAATGGATTCTTGATGCTGGCACTCATGCTGTAGGGCGAATTCCCAGGCGTAGCCGTCGGCAAGCAGTGGGTCGTCGGCCTCCAGGTTCGCCGCTTCCAGCGCTTGCAGCGTCCTCCGGCGCGTGGCCTCCAGGTAGCCCTTGATCTCCTCCCGGGAGGGCAGATGGACGCGATTATCTTTGGGGTTGTCGTCAATATTGGCAAACAGGAAGCTAAGGTGGGAATCCAGGCATGGCCTGCCCAGCGCCCGCGACCAGACCCAGTACTCCTCGGTCATGCCGATGTGCCCGAAATGCCAGCCGACCGGGCTGTAGAAGTCATGGACGCGCGCCTTGAGGTGCGCCTCCGGCACGTGATCCATCAGCCACAGCGTCTTTGCCCGGACGCGCCGCAAGGCGGTATGAAGCTGGGCTTTGCGCGCGGATTGGTTGATCATACTTCTCCTCCCCCTCTCCTTCTCAAGGAGTGGGGCCGGGGTGAGGTCGGTTGGCAGCCCATCCCTTTAGGGCCGGGCTCTAAAAATGGCGCAGGCTCTCCCAGGCGCTGCGCTGCCAGTCGTCCGCCGTCTGTATCTCCAGGACGAAGGGAGGCAACGTCAGCAGCAGCCGCTCGGCAAGGGCATACACGTAAGGCTCGTACTGGCGGCGCACGGCGGCCAATCTCTGTTGCATCTGCTCCGAATCGAGCAGCGGAAGGCCCGCCGACTCCAGCGCGGCCCGCAGCCGCGCCCACTCTTCCGGGGGCAGTCGGTCGGCTGCGGGCGAGATGGGCGGCGCATCAAAGATCAGCGCCAGGTCCACAATCATATGGCGGCCCATCGCATAGGTAAGCTGCGCCTGCCAGCGCAGCGCCTGCTGCCACTCCGCCTCCTCCCGGAAGCGCAGGCTGAGCAGCGCGCAGGTATCCAGCAAGGTCGTCAGCGAGGCCAGCCAGGACTGCCGATCATGCTGCGAGCGGTAATAGGCCAGCACCGGATAGGAGAGGTGGCTCTCCAATACATCGGCGCACCAGTGCTCCCATTCCTGCAGGAACGGCTGCAGCGCGGACATGGTCCGGGCCAGCGCGTGCCGCCGCAGCAGCTCCACGGCGGTCGGTGGGGAGCCGGCGCGCGCGTCCAGCAGCGAAATGCCGATTTCCCGGCGGGAAAACGCCTGATAGATCACGGGCAGGTAGCCGATCACCAGGGCTAGGAACCCGATGCCCACTCCCGCCTCGATCACAGTAAGCGTGCGGCCCAGCGGCGTGCGGGGCACGACATCGCCGTAGCCCAGCGTAAACAGGGTGACCCCACTCATATAGATATCGCTAGCCAGGCCGGGATGCGGCTCAGCCGCTATCAGGCGGGTGCCTAATCCCCACTGTATTAGCCCGAAGCTGACAACCAGGCAGGCCGCCCATAGTCCCATCAGCACCAACAGCGAGAGCGGGCCGAAGGCGCCCAGGAAGCCGGAGCGCCACTCGTTGTCCGGCAACTGCCGCGCCACGCTCGCCCATCCGCGCCAGACCGCCCGATAATACAGACGCGCGAACCGAATCCTGCGCGTGACGGTACGCGGCAGCACGATGGTCTCAAACGTGTCCCATAGAATGATAAGAAGCAGCAGCAGGCCAAATACGACGGCTAGGAATGTCATGGGATGTTAGCCGGGGGCGATCTGCTTCATAAGGCGCGTGACTTCAGCAGGAGGACGGCGAACCACTCCCGCTCATCCAGCCAGCGTGTCTGCACCTCCAGGCCCGCCAGATGGCACAGGGCCGCGAAGCTATGGAGGGAGTATTTATGACTATTCTCCGTATGGATCGCCTCTCCCTCCTCGAAGAGATAGCTTCGCTGCAGGGCGGCGATGGGCACGGTTTGCGGGCGGCGGCTCACCAGCCGCATCTCAATGCGTGCCCGGGCCTCGATAAAGGGGGCGGCATGGTCGAAGGCATCCAGGTCAAAGCTGGCGCCCAACTCCTGGTTGATGCGCGCCAGCAGGTTCTTGTTAAACTGGGCGGTAACGCCCTCCGCGTCGTTATAGGCGGCTTCCAGGAGGCGGCGCGATTTGAGAAGGTCCACGCCGACGAGCAGCCGGTCCGGGAGTTCCATCCGTTCCCGGATGCGAGCCAGGAAGCCGACCGCCTCCTCATGGGTAAAATTGCCGATGTTGCTGCCCAGAAAGAGCAACAGGCGCGGGCCATCGGGAGCGGGCAGCGCCGCGAGTCCGTCGTTGTATTCGGCGGCGATGGCCGTTATGGAAAGGCGGTCATACTCGCCGAGCAGGGTCAGGGCGGAGAGACGGAGAAATTCGGAAGAGATGTCAATGGGGATGTAGCGCAGGCTGCGCTGCCGGGCCAGCCCGGCGTTGAGGAGCAGCCGCGTCTTGCAGGAACTGCCGCTGCCCAACTCCACCAGAGTCAGATCCTGGCCCGCCGCCTCCAGCATTTCCGGCGCGTACTGCTCCAGGATGGCCTGCTCGGTGCGCGTCAGATAGTATTCGGGAAGCTGGCAGATGCGCTCGAACAGGCGCGAGCCGATCGAATCGTAGAAAAAACGGCAGGGAAGCCATTTGTGCGGGCCGGATAGCCCTTCGGCGACAGCCTGAGAAAACGAAGCCGAGGGATGGCTGGCCGGCACCTCCAGGAATTGAAGCCGGGTTTCAATGGGCGCTGTCAAGACGGTTCCTCATCGCGAAAGAATGTCGTGCGGCCTGGCACAAAGCGCGGCGTGCCGGTAAACGGACGCCGTATAGCGTTGATTACTAGTCATACGCGCAGGCAAGCGATTCCGTTTCACTTAGAGACCTTCTATTCCGGCCAGGCTCCGCCGGTTTCCGGTTTGGGCGGAACGCGGCCCGGCGCGAAAGGAGTGAGCAGAAGGCATGTTGATCGATCTGGAGCGGGCGCGGCGGGAGACGCCCGGCTGTGCGCGCGTGCTGCACTTTAACAACGCGGGCGCGGCCCTGATGCCCGCGCCGGTGCTGGAGGCGCAACTGGCGCACCTGCGGCTGGAGGCGCAGATGGGCGGCTATGAGGCGGCTGAGGGAGCGCAGGAGGCCGTAGAGCATACGTACGACGCCCTGGCCGCGCTGCTTGGCTGTGGGCGTGACGAGGTCGCCGTTGTGGAGAACGCGACGCGCGCCTGGGATATGGCCTTCTACGCCCTTCCGCTGCGGCGCGGCGACCGTATTTTGACCGGGATGGCCGAGTACGCCAGCAACTACATTGCCCTGCTTCAGGTGGCGCAGCGCGTCGGCGCGCGCATCGAAGTGATCCCGGACGACGAGCACGGCCAGATCTCGCTTACGGCCCTGCGCGCCGCCCTGGATGAGCGCGTGAAGCTGATCGCCCTGACGCACGTGCCCACCAACGGCGGCCTGGTCAATCCAGCCTCTGAGGTGGGCAGACTGGCGCGGGAGGCCGGCGCGCTCTATCTGCTGGATGCCTGCCAGAGCGTGGGACAGATGCCCGTTGACGTTGGCGAGATCGACTGCGATCTGCTCTCGGCGACGGGCCGCAAGTACCTGCGCGGGCCGCGCGGCACGGGCTTTCTCTACGTGCGGCGGGCGGTTCTGAAGCGGCTGGAGCCGCCCTTTCTGGATATGCGCGCGGCGGAGTGGGTGGAGCGCGACCGCTACAGGATGCGCCTGGACGCGCGCCGCTTTGAGTCCTGGGAGGCGAACGTGGCGGGCAAGATCGGGCTGGGCGTCGCCGCCGACTATGCCCTGCAGTGGGGGCTGGAGGCGATACAGGCCCGCGTGACGGCACTGGCGGAGCGCCTGCGGACGGAACTGAGCGCGCTGCCGGGCGTCGTCGTGCGGGATAAGGGCGCAGCGCGGTGCGGGATCGTGACGTTTACGGTGGAGGGGCGGGAGTTGGAAGAGGTGCGCCGCAGGCTCGCCGCGCGCCGCATCCACGTCTGGGTTTCGCCGCTCAGCTCTACGCGCCTGGATATGGAGGCGCGAGGGCTGCAAAGCGTCGTGCGCGCCTCCGTCCACTACTATAACAGCGAGGAGGAGATCCAGCGGTTTTGCGCGGCGCTGACGGCGCTGCTCTAGCTGCCGGAGCCATTCGGAGTAGCCCTGCCCTCAAGCGTGGCTGCCTTCCTGCTTAAACCGGGTTTCGTCGGGGGCTGCTTCGGTCGGAGTTTTCTGCCTCACAGTCCCATCTTGGCGGCCAGGAATTGCGCGGAACGCTTCAGCTCCTCGATGCCGTTGACTCCATCCTCGATGGAAACCCAGCCATCGAAGCCGACCGAGCGCAGGATACGGAAAATCGCGTCGTAGTCGTTCATGCCAGTGCCGACCTCACCGTGAATGAGTTGGGTATAGTCGGTGATGCCTTCCGGCCCGATCTCCACGCCGGGACGGGGGCGGCGGTCAGAGGCGTGCATGGTGACGACGCGATGTTTCACCCGCTCGAGCAATTCGAGCGGGTTCTCGTTTGCCAACAGGGTATTAGAGGGGTCAAAGTTGACCCCGAACCAGGGGCTGTCGATCTTATTGACTATCTCGACAAAGATATCCATGCGCTGGGCAAACTCCGGGTATTGCCAGTAGTTGTCCTTAAAGTGGTTTTCCATCGTCAGGATAACGCCGCGCTGGGCAGCGTAAGGCAGCAACTCGGAGATGCACTCCACCACCCACCGCACGCCCTGTTCCCGGCTCACTTCGGGGCGGCGCTGCCCGCTCAGAACCCGGCAGGTCGCTCCGCCCAGCGCTGCCGAGACTGCCATCATCTGCCGTTCTTTCTCCACCTCTGCCCGCCGATGCGCCGGATCGGGCGAGGTGAAATCCGGCGAAGCGCAGAACATGGGCATGGCAAACCCCGCAGCCTCCAGCGCGGCCTTGACTTGGGCCAGGTAGTCCGGCTCGTAACTGGTCAGGAAGCCGGTATACATCTCCAGGCCGGTCACTCCGAGCGGCTTCAACTCCTTTTCCGCCAGGGCGATCCAGTCAAAGACGCTCATGGTGCGGTGGACGCATAGCTCGTCCATGAAGCATTTAGGGAAAGCGGCCAGTTTCAAGGGCATATTCTCCTGCGCTAGGGGGGGCGATGGGATAACTCTCCACACAACGAAAATCTGGCTAGCATTTCGACATACCTTCGCTTATTCCCTGTGTTCATATCGAGTCTGGAACTGGAATATGGTTTGCGCCATATAACTCTTGGTAATCCCTCCCAACGGTGTGGACGTATCTCCTCAGCAGCAGGCTGCGTGAGATTGATCCACACGGCTGGGAGTGTCTACCCGGCATCAAGGGCCGTCTCTATTATAGAAGGCGCGCGGGAGCAAAGCATCCACGAAATGGCTGATTATGGGACGGAAGCGCGAGAATGGAAAAAGGAGGCGGCTCGTTAATGCGCTCGCCTGGCAGAAATATTTTCTGCTCTTTCCGTTCTTCATTTCATTTTCATAATTTCCCCATAATAGAAAGCAAATGGGTGACGGCAGGAACCAACCCGGCATCCAGACGTAGAACTTAATCGCCCGGAGTGCTGCTATACCCCGTAAGGCGGGCGCGATCCACAACAGCCAATCTGCAACGACCGATAAAGGCGTCCCCGGAATTGGAATGGGAGGAGACGCCAGCTTGCAACCTAGACCGCCTCTCGCTTCCTGCGGAAGGCACGACCGAGGAGACATCCTCACAGAAGGAGAGAATCCAATGCGAAAAGAGAAGGGCCTCCTGTATGGGCTCGCTCTCGCCGGGCTGCTCGGTATTGGCTTTATGGGCTGGACGCATACCGCGCCTGCCCACGCCCAGGACAATGTCCCCCCGCCGGGGCCACCGCCGTTTATGCGTGGTGGAGGGCCTGCGTCTGTCGCGGCCAGTGGCGACTATGTGTATGTCCTGCGGGGCAACATGCTCTGGCAGCTTAAAGCCAGCGACCTGTCGGTGGCCAATCAGAAAGCCTTGCCGATGCCCGGCGGACCTGGGGGGCCAGGTGGTCCGGGAGCGCCGGGAGGCGGCGCAACAACCCAGTAAGGCACTGCTGTTGGCTTCCTGAGAGAGGAAGACCTAGCGAAGATTGACCTGACAAAAGCCCGCCTCCCTACATGGGAACGGGCTTTTGTCACGCCGCCCAATTCAGGACAGCCCCCCTGCGCGGGGCGTATCCTCTCGCATGAAAACGTCTCTCCCCTCTCCTTCGCAAGGAGAGGGGTTGGGGGTGAGGGCGATTTTCATGTCAATCGCCGACCGGCTATCCGAGGGCGTGGAGTGCAACAGGATGAAAGTACTGGTGATCGAGGATGACGTCGGTATCGCCAACATGGTTCGGCAGGGCCTGGAGGAAGCGAACTACCGGATAGACCTGGCCGCCGATGGAGCGACCGGCCTGAAGATGGCGCTGGAGAATAGCTACGGCCTGATCGTTTTAGACGTGATGCTGCCGAAAATGGACGGCTGGCGCTTCTGTGAAGAACTGCGCTCGCAGCGCAGCCGCATTCCCGTGCTGATGCTGACGGCCCGAGATACGGTGGACGACCGCGTGCGCGGGCTGGACACGGGGGCCGACGACTATCTCCCTAAGCCCTTCGACTTCCGGGAACTTCTGGTGCGTATCCGGGCCTTGTTACGGCGCGACAAGATCCATCGCACGCGCATTATTCGCGTGGGCGACCTGGAGATTGATACCGCTCAGCGCCGTGTGGCCCGCGCCGGCAGGCAGATTGGACTGAGCCATCGGGAGTACGAATTGCTGGAAGCGCTGGCGGCGTATGAGGGCCGGGTGCTCACCCGCGAGGCGATTGTCATGGCTGCGGCAAGGCGGCGCTGTGAATCACTGCCGACTTGAAAAAGGCGGCATTCTTGGAGATGTCAGGAATCGGGATTTGCGCCCTGTGAAGGAAGGAGTTGCCGAGAGAGTGTAGAATTTGTAAGCCGGCACGCGCGGGCCGATGGAGGAAAGACAGACGGCGATTCCGTACGCGACAATTTCCAGCAGGAGGTTACCCATGGCAAAGAGGCAAATCAACATAGCGATGATTGGCTACCAGTTTATGGGGAAGGCGCACAGCAATGCGTACCGGCAGGTGGGGCGGTTCTTCGATCTAGACGTCGAGCCGGTGATGAAGGTGCTTTGCGGACGCACGGAACACAAGGTGAAGGCGGCGGCGGAGCAGTTCGGCTGGCAGGAGTACGCCACGAACTGGGAAGATGTCATCGCCCGCAACGATATTGACATGGTGGACGTTAGCACGCCCAACAATACGCACTCTTTGATCTCCATCGCCGCGCTCAAGGCCGGCAAGCACGTGCTCTGCGAGAAGCCGCTTGCGATTACCCTCGAAGATGCCCGGAAGTCCTATCAGACGGCCAAATCTACAAATTTAACCAACGGTATCTGCCATAACTACCGTTTTGCTCCCGCCGTCGCCCTGGCCAAGCAGATCGTGCAGGAGGGGCGGTTGGGCCAGATCCGCCACTTCCGGGGCACCTATTTGCAGGACTGGATTGTGGACCCGAACGTGCCGCTGGTCTGGCGTCTGGATAAGTCCATCGCGGGCAGCGGCTCGCACGGTGACCTGAACGCCCACCTCATTGACACGGCCCGCTTCGTCATGGGCACGGAGTTTGCGGAAGTGACCGGTCTGGCCGAGACGTTCATCAAGGAGCGGCCTCTGCTGGCCGACACCGAGGGCGGGCTAGCCGGCTTTACCGCCTCGGAGGAGAAGGGGCGGGTCACGGTGGACGACGTGACGGCGTTCCTGGCGCGCTTTGAGAACGGTGCGACCGGCACCTTTGAGGCGACGCGCCTGGCGCCGGGCCGCAAGAATTACAATCGCTGGGAGATCAACGGCGAAAAGGGCTCCATCGCCTTCAACCTGGAGCGCATGAACGAGCTGGAGGTCTACTTTGTGGACGATCCGGAGGCCATGCCGGGCTTCCATATCGTCCAGGCGACCGAAAGCTGGATGCCCTATATGAGCGCCTACTGGCCGGTGGCCCACATTATCGGCTATGAGCATACGTTCATCAACATGGTCAAGGCGTTCTTCGATGCCCTGGCCAAAGGCGAGCATTTCACGCCCGACTTCCTGGACGGCTACCGCAACCAGGCGGTGCTGGCGGCGGTGGATCAATCCGTCGAATCGCGCCAGTGGACCAAGCCGGAAGCCCCGTAAAACGGCGAGCCTTGCAAGGGAAGCGACGAATCTAAACAGATCCTCACAGCCGCTTCGTAGCCCTCCGATATTGGAAATCTACGAAGCGGCTGTGCGTGGGTTTTAGCGGGCCTGTCTCTCCTGCGCGCTCGTGTACTGCAGGTCATCGAAATAGACACGCTGGCCGTTGCCGTCAATCCATGTCGTAATTATTCCGAAGCGGTCGAACTGCGTGCCGGTTTTCCTGAAATCCACGTTCACGCGTATTTTGACCGGGTGCCTGTCCAGCGCCACCAGAAGATATCCCTCTCCCTCCGCACTGCCCGGCACATACTCCAGGCTCCAGGTATGGGAGGAACCGTCGGGTAAGATGCGGGGCGGATTATCGCTGTCACTGGCGTATCCTTGTGCGTCTTCGCGGGTGTGATAGGCTGGAGCAAAGAAAAAGCCTTCGCGGCTCGGCCCTTCGAGGGCGATCCCCAGGAAACTGCGCGGGATCAGGAAAGATTGCGAGTCGTTCACGGTCATGCTGTCGCGAGAGTGAAAGAAACCGATCAGCGTCGTGCTATCGCTTACTCCCCGCCGTAGGCTCACCTTCCCTGACGCCTTCAAGGGTCTCTCCAAAGTTAGAACAGAGAGCCTATCGGCATAGGAGGCCATTTTGCGCGGGTCACGGCAATCGCCGCGAAAGACAAGGCCGCCGAGCTCGCCTTTTCCCTTTCCTCCGGCATAGCGGGTGGGACTGTACCCGAAATCAAAACAGGGGCGGATGTCCCGCGTGGCATAGACGCGGCGGTTATGAAAGCCTTCCCAACCGGGGTCGCGCGTAAAATCCTCCTTCACGCCGTTTACCGTAACGTCATCCAGCCAGACCTCGCCGCCATCGTCGGCGCTCTTCATCACCGTGAGCAGTCCGAAGCGGTTGAACCGGGCGCCATCGGCCTTATGTCCAGGCTCCAGATTACAGATCGCGACCTGACCGTCCAGGGTTGCAATGAGGCTGCCGCCGCCGTGGTTGCCTTGCGGATCGTAGCGCAGCGACCAGTGATGTACGGTCCCGTTCGCGGCAAAGCCGCGCGGTTGGTCCCGGCCCATCTCCGGATCGCGCACCATCGGGAAGGGGCGCGGGCTATCTCCACCGGCCCGCCATTGGCTCGTCGCATACTCGACATAGGCGTAAAAGACATCGCCGCGCCCCAGAAGACGCAGCGCCAGCGTGTTGGGTGTGCGCCACTCCTTGAGCGAGCTGGTATGGAAGAAGCCGAGCAGGACGTGAAAGGCCCGGCCCGTAACCGCTAGCGAGCCGGAAGCGGTCAGGGTATCCTGAAGGGTGCGCGTGGGAATCTTGCGCGCATAGTAGGCGGGTTCGGCGGCGGCGGTGATGAAGCCGCCTATCTCCCCGACGGCCCCGCCCGCATGATGGGTACGGCTGTAGCCGAAATCCTGCCGGATCGTGCGCGGCTGACAATCGGACGCGCGATTGTTGCGTTCCTCCCAAGCCGGTTCCTTATCAAAATGCTCCATGCGTTCCTGCGGCATGGCGATGCCCGCATAGCCGGAGATGGCGAGCGCCGCAAGCCCCGCCAGAAAGCATCGTTTGAGTCTCATGCGCCGCCTCTTCTCTCCCTGCCCTGCCTCCGGGCGATGGCACGTAAGGCATCTTCTCTCATGGCAACGGAAGAAGGCCGACTTGCCGCTCAGGCCAGGCGCGCGGCCCAGGCATGGCACTGGTGAAAGCAAGCGGCCTCCGCTTCCGTTATGGGCAACCAAAAGAGTTCCGCTTTCCCCTGTCTTGTAGGTTCCTTCGTAAACTCCGCCGTAAAAAAGATCGCCCGCATTTTGTAGTGCTGTCCCTCTGCTGTAAAGTATTGGATCGCCTCTCCCAATTGGCCCATAAGCCGCACGCCGCAGCCCAACTCCTCGCGCACTTCGCGCAAGACGGTCTCTTCGGGCGTTTCGCTGGGAAGAGAGCCGCCACCGGGCAGGAAATAGCCGTGTTTGCCCTTGACGACGGCGACCGTGCCTGCCGGGGTTGTTATCACCGCATAGGCGACAGGGCGATCCTGGTAGCGAACACCGGGCGCAGGGAAGCCGAACATTTTCATTGCGCTGGCTCTATTTATCTTCAATTTAAGCTTCCAATTTTTTCAGAAAAATTTGAATTTCCTCTTGACATGGGGGGGGGGTAGCTATATTATAATGCACCCAACGCTAATTAGCCAGGCGCTCAAGGGAGCGAACATCCCACTCCATAGAAGGAGGAAATTGCAATGAAGCAAGTAGTACGTCCTGGTTTGTTATCGTTGTTAGCTGTCCTCTCGATGGCAGCAATGAGCCGTCCAGCGCAAGCTGCTACAGCCTCACTCAGCGATTTCGTCATCGGACATTCCATCGGAGAGGCCATTTCCGTCACACTAACCTCAGCAAGCTCCTTTTGGAAGCATGTAGATTTCCATTGCAACGGTCCCGGCACTGAAACTCGAACGATCAGCCGCGATTTAGGTCCCTTTTATGGACCAGGAACCTTTGGTTATCCTGGTCTAAACGATCCGGCAGTGCAATGGGATAATCTCCCTTCCGGGACTTACGATTTGTATGCTATTGCCAGTGGGTCCGATACATCTACTCTGCCCTGGACGACCTGGTATGCCTCTACAGGTGAAAAATGGGTTACGATTCCATAGCATTCTGCTAGCAATCAGCAGGATAAAGTCCGCTTCAGATAAATCCCCGCTTGGAAGCAGCTTGGTTCAAGCGGGGATTTAACAGGTAGTTTACCCAATCAGGAGGCAACCCGATGCGTACTCCTTCGGCTTGGACGAAATTTCTCTTTCAGGTTTGGCCCTCTATTGCCTGTCTTGTCTTGCTGCTCGTTCCCGTCTCTGCTTCGCTGGCTTCGCCGCCGACGCCTGCGCCAACTCCTGCCGCAAACCCGATGGAGGATGTCAGGCTCAAGCGCACTATCAGTCTCGACGAGATAGGTACTCCTCTCTACGAACTGCTGCGGAAGCTGAGCAACGACGGCCTGGTGCTGACGTGCGCGCGAGATTGCCAGGAACTCAAGTTGCAGATACACCTCAAGCAGCGGCCTCTGTCTGCGCTCATGGCGGCCCTGGCAGAGCTGACGCCCGGAGCCTGGGAGCCGCTTCCCGATAACAGGGGCTACCGTCTGGAGATGGAGATCAACGCCATTTCCCGGCGCAAGCGGTGGTGGGAGCTATTCTTAGGTGAACGCGAACGGGCTTTAGCGGCGCAGCGCGACCATATTCTCCAGACGATGCGCTCTCAACCCTATCGCAGAAAGCCGGGCGATCCCAACCCCGAAAATAGCGACCCGGCCATTGAAGCGCGGGTGGCAGCAGAGCACGACTTCTTTCGCCTGCTGCCCGCTGCCTTGCAGGAGAAGATTGCCGGGCAGATCAACGACTCTCCCTACTACAGTATCGGTTCCTTGAGTTTTGGAACCGACGATGAGGAAGGTCCGGTCGTCGCGGCTTTAAGCGATCTGCCCCCGCAAATCCAGGAGCGGGTGCGCCAGCGCGCTTCGGTGCTGCTGCGGCCCGGAGAATCGCCTTTCCTCCTGGAGGATACCTTCGTCAACATCACCAATGGCGGGTTTGAACTGATGGCAAGCATTGCCCTGCCGGATGGCAGGTGGACTGGCACGGCGTTTAGTCTCCATATCGGCACGGCCCCGGAGGCTCTGCCACTGGTTGCCGATCAGAGAATGCTGGCTATGATGGTCCAGCGTTTAGGCAAGGCCGCACCGCAGACCTGGAAACAGTTAGCCGCCTACCAGCAGAGCCGCTTCTGGCAAAATGATCCGCCTGACCCTAGCCGGCGCGATTTCCTCCCGATAAATCGCTCTGCTATTCTGCAATGGCTGAGCGATAAAGCGGGCCTGGAGTTTGTGTCGGATTACTACGCGCGCGGAGGCAGGCCGATGAACTTTCAGGAGCAAAAGCAGCCTCTCAAAGGTTCCCTCAAAGAGGAACTGGATTTCCAGGCGGTCCTCCATGACATAAGCTGGAAAAAGCGCCCGGATAACATCTACCTCTTCCGGAATAATCGCTGGTACCGAGATGACTACCTGGAAGTTCCCTCCGCATTGCTGCGGCGATGGCTCCTCGCGCGCCTGGCCTGGCGTGGAGGCCAGGAGAAGCAGCCCGCGCCAGCCAAAACGCCGCAGATGCTGGCAGAGCAGATTCGCAAACAGATGGATTGGGAGGCGGAGGTGGTCTCCACGCTGACACGCTGGCAAATCACCGTCGGTATGCGATGGTTTTCCCCGGAGCCTTCTCTGATGGAGGCCCTCTGGCAGAAGCAGGCAGCAAAGCAGACGGTTCAGTTCTCCCCCGAATGGCCGGAAGGCTATATCCCTGGAAAAATATATCCTTTTAGCGCGGATGCCGACCGTATTTTGCAGGAGTATCGCACGATTGGCTTTTATGCCGGGTTGGATGCCTCTGCGCGCGCCGCGTTGACGGAAGGCCGTTTGCCCTTTGCTTCCCTGACGCCAGGCCAGCAGCAGCAAGCTCTCTTTCTGTTACCCCGACTGCGTTCCCTGCTGCATTCTGCGGGTCCCTCCGTGCTGCTGGGTCTGCGCCCCAGAGTAGAGCAAACCTTTTCCGGTACGGGCGGCGCGGTGCGGCTTGTGGTGACCTCGCCACCGTTCACTGCTGCCTCCACGGAACGGTAGCAGCAACTGCGGTTCCGCTCGTTTTAGCAGCACTTGCAGGCGCTCTGGAGAGTGTTGAGGTAGATTTTAAGCGGGACAGAGGAAGAAGTAGGGACACTGCGCGCACTTGCGGTCGTCGGATTCGGGCGGGAAGTGCCCGGCACGGATGCCGCGCAGCGCCTCATCATACTTTGCGACGCGGGCAGGCTCGTAGCGGGGCTTTTCGGGAACTTCCCGCTGCTGGCCGTCGGCGAGGTAGTAGAGGGCGATCTCGACCGGGCGCGCGGGGTCCTGCTGCCGGGCGGCATGGCGCATCAGGGCCAGGCGCGGGGCCGTGTGGTCGTCCTTCTTCGCCCGGCCTCGGACGTAACGGCCCAGGCGGAGCGTGCCGTCCGGCAATTGCTCGGCGTGGTCGCAGGAGAGTCGGACACGCCCGTTGGGCAGGTCCGCCACTAACTCCAGGCCCGTCGGCTCGGCGGCGTCGGAAGGCGGCGAATAGTCCGGCACGTTTTCCAGAAGGGATTGCGCGTGAGCGTGCAGCAGTTTCGCCTGCCCGCTCTCCGGGTCAGGCACGCGCTCCGCCCAGAGCGCTTCCCACCGCGCCTTCCGCTCTGCCAGCGTGGGCGTTCGGCCCGCAGCCTGCTGCTCCTGCGTCCAGCGCGCCACCGCCTGCATACAGTGATAGAAAGCCAGGTAGATCGGGTCGGCTTCCTGAGCGGGCAGGCAGGCGATCCGCTGGTAGTAGAACTGGCGCGGGCACCGCTGGTACTGCTCCAGCGCACTTATGGGAAGCTCCGGCCTGTCGCCTGGAAGGCTCTCGCCCTCCACGTTGGACTCTGCCGCCTCTTCCGTCTCCTCTGTCTCCGGCGCGGCGCGCTCCCAGCGCACGAGACGCGCTCCTGAACGCTCTAGCGCCGCCTCGATGCCCGCCAGAAGGGGAGAGGGCGCGATAGACTTCCCTCGCACGGACTCCGCGCGACACAGCGCCAGATGATCGCGGGCGCGCGAGAGCGCCACAAAGAACAGGCAGGACTCGCCCTCGGCCTCCTCTGCCGTTTCCCTATCGGCTGCGGACTCAGGCTCGGCTTCCAAAAGCAGGGACGGCGGCGGCTCGGCCAGGGACGATTGCGCGCGCGGCGGAAACTGGCCCTTCGTCAGGTGCGGTAGGTAGACGACGGGAAACTCCAGGCCCTTGGAGGCGTGTATGGTCATCAGGCGCACGCCATCCAGCTCCTCGGCGGCGGCAGGCAGACGTACCTTGTCCTCCTTGCAGGCCCGCAGCCGGCGGATATGCTCTAGAAAGGCGCGCTGCGGCGACTCAGCGCCCGTTTGCGCCAGTTTCCGTCCGTAGTCCTGCGCGAAGCTGAGCAATTGATAGAGGGCCAGCAGCTTCTGACGGCTCGCGATAGTCTCCCCGGCCAGCAGGGGACGCAGATAGTCGCTGATATCGAACAGGTAGCGGGCCAGCAGCAGCCAGGCGTCGCCGCGATAGACAAGCGGCTGCAAATGCGCCCACAACCGCAGCAGGCCCCGCCGCCCCGCTTCCGAGAGGCTCGGAAGATCGGCGGCCAGCGCCAGCGCGCCGGGGAAGGCGACGCCGGCCTCCTGCACGGCCCGCAGCAGACAGGAGACGTCCTCGGCGGGAATGGAGTAGTCGGCAAATTGCGCCACGCGCGCCAGTTCCCTCCCGGTCGGGCCGCACGCCAGCGCGAGCAGGGAGAGCAGGTCCTTGACCTCCGGGCGGTCAAACAGGTCGCCCAGGTGCAGGGTCGGGACGCCGCGCGCCTCCAGGCGCTCCGAGAGGTCGGTCGCCTGCGCGTTGGTGCGGCAGAGGATGGCTTGGTCGCGCAGCGGCACGCCGGCCGCTTCCCAGGCGCGAATCTGGGCCGCCAGACCGTCCGCGTGCGCCTCCTCATCTGCGGCAACGGCCAGCGTGATGGCGGGCGAGCCCGTCTCGTCGCGGTGGGCCTGCCAGGCCCGGTGCGCCCGCGTGCGCCCGGCATTGGACGGCTCGGCGGGCATCTGCGCGGCTACTGCGCTAAACAGGGAGACGAGCGACGGGCGGGAGCGATAGTTGACGTCGAGCTGCAGGCGGCGCCCGCCGGGAAAATCCTGCTCGAACTGGCGCACGTTGGCGGGCGAGGCGCCACGGAAACGATAGATCGCCTGCCGCAGATCGCCCACGGCCCACAGGCCGCGCCCGTCTCCGGCCAGGCGGCGCACAAGCTGGGCACTGGCCCGGTTGATGTCCTGATACTCGTCGGCCAGGATGTGCGGATACTGAGCTTGCCAACGCTCCTGCACGTTGGGACACCGATCCAGCAGCTCCACGGGACGCATGAGCAGGTCGCCGAAGTCGAGCAGGCCGTATTCAGCCAGGAGATCCTGATAGATCCGGTAGATGTGGGCGATCTCGAGGGATTTGAGCGCGGCGCGTCTCGTCTCGCCATCCTTCGCCGCGTCATGCTGGGCCAACGCCGCCGCCATATAGTCCGCCGGCGTCTTAAGCTCATCCTTGGCGCGGGAGATGCAGTTGAGGATGGAGGCGAAGGGCAGGGTCGGGTCGTGCAGGTAGGCGAACTCGCTCAAAGGCAGGCGGTCGAGGTGGCGTTCGAGCAGGACGATGGCATCGGCCAGCTCCAGCAGGCCCGGTCGGAGCGGCAGCCCGATGCGGCTGCCCTCCTTGCGCAGCATCTCCAACCCGAACGCATGAAACGTTCCGATCCAGAGGCGGTCGGCAGCGTCAGGCACGACGGCGGCCAGGCGCGTCCGCATCTCCTCCGCCGCCTTATTGGAGAAGGTGAGCGCCAGGATATTTTCCGGCGCCACTCCGCGCTCCTGCAGCAGATAGAGCGCGCGCGCCACCAGCGTGTGCGTCTTGCCCGTGCCCGGCCCGGCATCCACCAGCACCGGCCCGGCCTCGACCTCGGCGGCGGCACGCTGGCTGGCATTGAGGCCCCGCCGTGGAGAAGCGCCTCCGCTTCCCTTCGCCCTTTTCTGGCTTCCTGTTTCTCTTTCTTCCTGCTGGGGCAGCAGCAGCGCCTCGGCCAACTGCGCCAGAACACAGGACTCGGAGAGCCCGACGTGCTCTGCGATGCGGGCGGCGTTCCAGCCGTGGACGAGGAAGGCATGGCGCAGGGCCGGGGCCGGGAGGAGAAATTCGGCGGCAAAAAGGTTGGCTTCCGTTTCGCGGCGTTCTGCGGGGCTGTAACCATAGGCGACCTGAGCGCCGGGCGAGAGCGGCTCGGCAAGGAAGGCATCCTCGCCGTCTTCGACGTGGCAGCGGCACGGGCCGGGATGCAGCCAGTGGTGGGCGAACTCATGGGCCTGCGCAAACCGCTGGCGCGCTTCGGGAAGTCCGTCGTCCTGGGCATACCAGATGCAGCCCATGTCTCGGTCCAGGACGGCCTGCGCGCCCGCCAGCAGCGAGTCGCCTGGCGGCAGGGGCAGCCGCGTCAGGCCCGTCTCGGCCTCGGCAGCCGCCAGCAGCGCCTCGGCGGGCACGAGCGGAGGCGTCTGGGCCGGCAGTTGGGAGCGTACTTGCTGATGATAGGCGCGGGCGCGGCGGCGCAGCGCCGTCCAATCCGGCATGGGCGCAAATCCTTAACTCAGGTTACGTGCCAGGACTTATCTGGGCTATCCATGATCCGTCTGACCCACATCCAGCCGGGCACTGAAAGTACCCGGCTGTAGGGCGGCTACGCCGCCAGGCGTCCTCCGGACGCTGACTCTAGCCAGAGGTTCCGTCCGTATGGACGGTTGGCCGTAGGCCCTGAAGCCGGGTACTTTCAGTGCCCGGCTTTAGAGCCTTAACGCGGCTCGTTTTCGGAAGCGGCGGCGAGCCAGTAGCGCTTCTGTTCTGCGGTCATATCGCGGCAGGCGCGGATAGCCTGCGCGAAGTCTTCCTGCGCGGCGGCGCGGGGCACCTCCTCCGACTTGTAGCTGGCGGCGGGCGCCAAGGTCGGGGGACGACGCAGATAGTCGCGGACCTGATCGGCGCTCACCTGCAGGGCGTCCGCCAGGCAGGCGATAAGCTCTGACGGAATGGACGCGAGCCGGAAGTGGCGCTGCTGCAGCTTGGCGACCGTCGAAAGACCGACATTTAGCCGCCCCGCCAGCGCTTTGGGCGTCAGTCCCCGCGAGCGAGCAGCTTCCAGCAATCCCTGCAGGGGAGTCACGGCGGCGGTCTGATAGCGCGCGCGCATCTCCGCGAGTACCTGGCGCCCGATGGCGAGGACGCGCGCCTCGCCGGCGGCGTCGGGCGGCAGGTCGAGGGCGCAATCCAGAAGGGGCGCCTCTGCTGCCCAGCGGATCAGATCGGCGGCATAGGCGGGATGAAGCTCGATCCACTCCTGCAGCGACCTGGGGGCGCGTCCCTGCCGGTCCTCGCTCCATGCGGCAAACAGCGCATCTCTCTCGTTTTCTTCAGCGTGTGTCATCTTAGGTTCCTGCCAATCACTGTAGGTTGTCCGTGCGCCAGTGTTCCAGCCGTTTCTGGGCGCGAGACAGCAAATTGCGTACCGTGCGATCCGTCACGTTTAGATGGGCAGCGATCTGCTGCTGCGGCCAGTCCTCGTAGTGGTAGAGGACGAAGACCGTGCGCTCCTGGTCGGTCAGCAGGGCCAGCGCCTCGGCGATCTCGGCGCGCTGCTGGGCCGAGAGCGTGTCGGGAGCGGAGACGCGGTCGAAAAAATCGGTGGCGCGGCCCTCGTCATCCTCGATAGGGCTGGGCTCCATCTCCGCCTCCGCCGCCGCGCGGTACTTCTGGACGAGGTTAATGAGGCGGCGTTTCAGGCAAAGCCAGAAGCGTACCTCCCAGAATTCGCAGCGGCGCTCCTCGCTGAACAGGTCCTGGAGCATCTGCACCTGCACATCCCGGATGCACTCCTCCACCTGCTGGGCCGTGAGCTGCCTCCAGCACCGGATATGCTGGTAGATGAAGCGGGCGCTCCGCTCGATCAGCAATTCGGCGATCTGCCAGGCTGCCTCGCTCTCGCCACGCCGGTTCCGGTGGCGCAGGATGCTGACCAGGGCCTCGTCCTGTACCCACTCCGCCGCCGAACGATCCTGGAGGCGCGCACGCCGCCAGAATTCCTGGGGCGGGCAGGCCAGCAAGAACTGGATCTGCGCTTCGACCTGCGGTTCCCGATACCGTCCCTCGGTCTGGAGAGGCCGCAGCGGGCTAAGAGGTCGATCTGGCGTTGTGGGCGCACTACGTTCCTGCATCCTCATCTCCGGCGAGAAAGCGGCTTGACGGATACTTGACTTTTGCTATCCCGACTCTGCGCCCTCGGCGCAAACCGGAAAGCTGCTGAGAGAGATTTGTGAGAAATTTGCCGGAAATTCCCTTGCCGGCATTTTCCTGTTTTAGAACCTGCTGTGTAGTTACGAGAGAAAGGGCAGAAAAACCTGCCTAAAGTTAAAGGGAGTCGCAACAATGGAAGAGGAGTTCACACTGGGTGACATCTATGAGGATATTGCCGAGCGGCTGGCGGCGGCGCGCACGAAAGCCCTCCTGGGCGAGCGCGAAGAGGCGCTGGGCGTGTTCCGAGGAGCGGCGCTGGACTATAGGCGCTTTCGCGAGGTGCTGGCCGGCTATCCGGGCTGCCATGCCCTGGAGCATGCGTTCAACGCGACGCTGACGTCCCTGGAGGCCGAGCACGCCCTGGCGCAGTCGGATACCGAAAGCGCCCGGCCCGCCCGCGCTTCCCGCCCACGCAAAAAGGTCCGCCAGGTCGCCTGATAGACAAGCCAGGCAATCGCTGTGCCGGGCCATAAGTGACCCGTCTGTGTGGCCTACGGCCAAGCGTCCTTGCGGACGCCTACCTCACCCCCAACCCCTCTCCTTCTCAAGGAGAGGGGAGAGGGCCTTACTCCCAGGTTCTTCCGTTTTGCTTTATCTACCCTCATCCCCGGCCCTTCTCCCTCCAAGGGAGAAGGGAGAACAGAAGCTTTCTCTCTGCCCGCGTAGGCAGGCCGCGGGCCGTAGGCCCCACAGCGGCAGGGTTCAGCCTGCCGGGAGAAGGGCAGAGACAGAGTTCCTTCGAGCCGCCAGGACGTGATATAATACCAACGATGAACGTTCTTGGCATTGAAACCAGTTGCGATGAGACCTCGGCGGCGATTGTCGTGGATGGGCGGGAGATAAAGGCCAATGTGATCGCCAGCCAGGCCGACCTCCATGCCCGCTACGGCGGCGTCGTGCCGGAGGTCGCCTCGCGCAAGCACGTCGAGCGGCTGCTGCCGGTGGTGCAGGAGGCACTGGATACGGCGGGCCTGACCTACGGCGACCTGGAGGCCATTGCCGTCACCAATCGTCCCGGCCTGCTGGGCGCGCTGCTGGTGGGCGTCTCGGCGGCCAAGGCCCTGGCCTACGCACGCCATATCCCGCTTGTGGGCGTGCATCACCTGGAGGGCCACGTCTACTCCAACTTCCTGGCCGCGCCCGACTTCGTCCACGCCTTTCCGCTGCTTATTCTCATCGTCTCCGGCGGGCACACCGAGATCGTGCGGATGGACGGGCATGGCCGCTACACGCTGCTGGGCCGCACGCGCGACGACGCGGCGGGCGAAGCCTTCGACAAGGGCGCGCGCCTGCTCGGATTGCCCTATCCCGGCGGGCCGAACGTGGATAGACTCGCCGTGCAGGGCGACCCCACGCGCGTTCCCTTCCCCCGCGCCTGGCTCGGCGACAGCCTGGATTTCAGCTTCAGCGGCCTCAAGACCGCCGTGCGCAACTTCGCCGCCAGAGACGCCGGGCAGACGCCCCTGCCCGACGTGGCCGCCAGCTTCCAGGCCGCCATCGTGGAGGTGCTGACGGAGAAGATGCGCCGGGCCGCGCGCGCGACGGGCATTCGCACGATCTGCGTGGCCGGCGGAGTCGCGGCCAATCGCGGCCTGAAAGCCGCCATGCAGGCTATGGCCGATGAGGAAGGGCTGCGCCTGGTCATCCCGCCCCCGGTCCTCTGTACCGACAACGCCGCCATGATCGCTGCCGCAGGCTATTTTCGCCTCCAGCACCGTCCCCCCGACAGCCTCACCTTCGATACCTACGCCACCGAGCCGCTGGCGGCATCCTGATATATAGGATACTCCTCCGCGACCCGGAATACTGGCTCCGTTACTCCGCTAGAGGGTGTTATGCCCTTTTTTGCCTGCTTCGAGAGAGGACTTGGAGGCTGATGACCGCTTGGTGCTCGCTAAAAAGCGAGCACCAAGCCTCTAATGAGCGGCTGGCCTATCTCCTCAAGAGGCCCCAAGTGCATCCCACGCTCTAGGCACTTCTTTACGAATCGGGCGCTTCATGATCTGGACAGTCTTGCCGTAGAGTGGGCCTGCCAGGTCCTCCAGTGTAGCATGGGTGATATCCTCCCCTGATCCTAGCTTGCTTGTCCATTGGCCCGAAGGAAGCTGTTTTGCTGCGTGCGTCGGTGTTCCTGCTGCATCCGCGTAGAGAGCGATCTTTTCAAAGCCCGGTTCTAATCCTTCCTCTGCGCCGGGCTGATAGCCTAATGTCTGATACGCCTTATAAACGCTTCCAGGGTTTCCGCACGCGGCACGCCCTCAGGCCAGTAGCCAATAGAGAACGGATCGGGCCACCACCAGCGATCTGTCTCTCCTGCGGCCCAGGCAATGCAGTTATAGTCCTCTGCTGCCGGGCTGGTGATGTCGTACCCACTGGTCGCCAGGCTGGGAAAAGTGGATTCAATGGCCTCGTTACCACGTGTAGCCATGTTCCTTTCCCCACTGTAACCAGGCTTGCGTCATCTCCTTGGCCCGACCGCGTTGAGTAGGCGGCACGGGGTTTTCTCCGGTGATGGACTGTAGCGCCCAGAACCAATGATCCGGCCTCTGCTCCAGTTCTCGCAGTTGCAGCGGAATCACCGCTTGCCCCATTCCGATGATCTGCTGATAGGCCGGATGCATCGCCTTTGCCGTTAGGGAAGAAAGCGGCCCGGTTTCCCTACGCCAGACAGCAGCGAGTTCCGTAAACTTCTGCCCGATGTCCGAAGGCGTTGGCGAGGCGGTCGCGTTCAGGAAAGCTGTCTGTTCACTCATCGCGGTTGATCCTCCTGGTGGCAGGTCGCTTTGCTATGCATGCAGGCGCATCTTTAGTATATCCCAATTCAGCCCAACCAAACAGAGAAGGCCGGAGTTTTCGCTCCGGCCTTCTGTTCTCCCTTTCGCTCTGAGAGCGTGGGCTTATCAGTACATGCCGCCGCCGGGAGGTCCGGCAGGCGCGGGCTTCGGCTCTTCCTTCTTCTCCGAGACCAGGCACTCGGTCGTCAGGATCATGCCGGCGATGGAGGCCGCGTTCTGTAGCGCCGTGCGCACCACCTTCGTCGGGTC